>JAFIGU010000060.1 GCA_017849555.1 Sphingomonas sp.
CGGCACCACCGGCTTCCTGCCGACATTGATCAGCGACGATCTGTCGGTGATCGCGCGCGCGATCGCGGCGGTCGATGCGGCGATCGCGGTGGGGGTGCCGGGGGTGCTCGGCATCCATGTCGAAGGCCCGTTCCTCAACGTCGAGCGGCGCGGCATCCACCGCGCCGACAAGATGCGCGCGCTCGACGAGGAGGCGATGGCGATCCTCACCGCGCCGCGGCGCGGACGGATGCTCATCACGCTCGCGCCCGAACGCGTCGCGCCGGGGATGATCGCGCGGCTGGTGGCCTCGGGGGCGTCGGTCGCTGTCGGACATAGCGACGCCCGCTACGAAGAGGTGACGGCGGCGCGCGCCGAGGGGCTGACCGGGGTGACGCATCTGTTCAACGCGATGTCGCAGCTCGGCTCGCGCGAGCCCGGCGTGGTCGGCGCCGCGCTCGACAGCGACCTCACCTGCGGGATCATCGTCGACGGGCATCACGTCAGCCCGGCGACGCTGCGCCTCGCGCTGCGCCTCAAGGGACCGGCCGGGCTGATGCTGGTGACCGATGCAATGCCCAATATCGGCACCGACATCGCCGAATTCGACCTGCAGGGACGCACGATCCTGGTCCGCGAGGACCGGCTGATCGATGCCGCCGGCACGCTCGCCGGCGCCAACCTCAGCATGGCGCATGCCGTTGCCAATGTGGTCGCCTTGCTCGGCGCGACGCGCGAGGCGGCGATCGCGATGGCCAGCGAGACCCCCGCGCGCTTTCTCGGCCTTTCCGGCGAACTCGGGCGAATCGCGCCGGGGTTGCGCGCCGATCTGATCGCCCTGACCGCCGACGGCGCGGTCGCGCAAAGCTGGATTGCCGGCGAACCTTACGTCAATTGAGTGACTTGCGGGCGCAATGGCGCTGCGCGATAGAAACGGCTCGATCGACAGGGGGCGAGTTTGGCGACATCGAACTGGGCGCGCGCACTGGCGGCGCTGGCGCTGCTTGCCGCCGCGCCGGCGACCGCGCGCGAACTTGAGGGACAGGTTGCGCTGACCTTCGACGATCTCCCCGCGCTGACGATCGAAACCAACCAGGGCTATATCGACGATCTCAACCGGGATCTGCTTCGCAAGCTGCGCGAGAATCATGTCCCCGCGATTGGCTTCGTCAACGAAAGCAAGGCCGAAGGCGCGGAGCACGACCGGCAGGTCGACAATCTGAAGCGCTGGCTGGACGCGGGGATGCTGCTGGGCAACCACACCTTTTCGCACAGCTCGCCCAATAGCCTGGGCGCCGCGGCCTATGCTGCGGATATCGAACGCGGCGAGCGGATCACCCGCCCGCTGATGAAGGCGCACGGCAAGAAACTCCGCTGGTTCCGTCACCCCTATCTCGAGGCCGGCTCGCCGCTGGCGGTGCGCGACTGGATCAATCGCTGGCTTCGCGATCACGGCTATCGCGTCGCGCCGGTGACGATCGACGCGGAAGATTGGGAATTCGCCGAACCGTATGACGACGCGATCGCCAAACATGACGTCGCGCGACAGGCGCGCATCCGCCAAACCTATCTCGCTTATACCGCGATGCGCATCAAATGGTCGCAGGAGAGCGCCAAGGCATTGTTCGGGCGCGACATCGCCCATATCATGCTGCTCCATTGCACGCGCCTCAACGCCGATACGCTCGATGCCTTGCTGAAATTGCTGCGCACGGCGCGGCTGCGCCCGGTGACGATCGACCAGGCGATGCGCGACCGCGCCTATCGCACCCGCGATACTTATGCCGAAAAAGACGGCGTGACATGGCTGGAACGCTGGGCGGCGACGCTCGGTAAAACCTTGCCCAGCGAGGGCGACGAGGATCCGCCGGCCGAAATCCAGGCGGAATACGATCGTGTCGACAATGATCGCGTCTCGCCGCAAAACAAATGAACGTTCCGTAAGCTTCCGGTTTGTGTATTGCCGCCCGCGCGCATTGCCCATAATCTTATGCGATGCGGCCCACATCCGGAGAACAGGCCTTGACCGAGAAGCGGCCCACTCGCCAACCAGCGGAATATTACAAGAATCCTGAGAACAGCATCGGCTATCTCACGCGTATCGTGTTCCGCAATTTCTCGCGGCTGCTCGAGCGGCATACGCTGCAACACGATATTTCGGCGGGGCAGTGGCGATTCCTGCGACAATTGTGGATCGAGGACGGCATTACCCAGCGCGAGCTGAGCGAGCGCGTCGGGATGCGCGAGCCCACCACCGTCGTTGCGCTCAAGGGGCTGGAGGCGTCGGGGCTGATCCGCCGCGAGAAAAGCGCGATCGACCGGCGCAAGATCCATATCTATCTCACCCCCATCGCCAAATCGCTCGAGGCGAAGCTCGCCCCGCTCAATGCCGAGGTTCACGCGGTCGCGACTGCGGGGATGACCGATGACGAGGTGGAGACGCTGCAGCGGCTGCTGCGCCGCGTGATCACCAATCTCACCGAAGAGGCGCGCCGCCTGCCCCATCTCAACGACGACGATTCGGAAGGGAGGGCTTGACCGCGCCCGTCTTCGTCGTGATCCTTAGATAACTAACATATCTGAGGAGCGGGTGATGACGGTGCGGATCGGGGTGATATCGGGCAGCGTGCGGCAGGGATCGCACAATATGGCGCTCGCCGCTTTGGGCGCGGCGCGCGTGGCGGCAGCGGGCGCCGAAGCCGCGATGATCGATCTCGCGACCTTCGATCTGCCGGTCTATTCGCAGGATATCGAGCAGCATGCTTGCCCGGCCGATGCGCGTCGGCTGAAGGCGGCATTCGAGGCGTGCGACGGGCTGTTGATCGCCTCGCCCGAGCATAATGGCTCGATCCCCGCGCTGCTCAAGAATGCGATCGACTGGGCGTCGCGCCCGTCGGAGGGCGAATCGCTCGTCGCGCTCACCGCGTTTCGCGGCAAGGCGGCGGGGATCATGTCCGCCTCGATCGGGCCGTTCGGCGGGATGCGCGCGCTCGCGCATCTGCGGCAGATCCTGGGAACGGTGCAGATGATCGTCGTGCCCGAGCAACTCGCCGTCCCGCTCGCCGGCAGCGCCTTCACCCCCGGCCGCGCGCTGGCCGAGCCGCTGCCCAATACGATCCTCGACGGGCTGGTGACGCGGCTGGTCGATGTCGCGGGGCGGCTGCGCCGCTGAAGATCCGGCGCGGCGCGGGGTTGCGCGCGGTCGCGCAGCGATATAATTAGTATTCTAAGTTTTTTCGGGGAAAGCCGTGGGACCGTTATCGGACATTCGCGTCGTCGAGCTGGGGCAGCTCATCGCGGGGCCGTTCTGCGCGCAATTGTTCGGCGATCTCGGGGCGACGGTGGTCAAGATCGAGCCGCCGAAGACCGGCGATCCGATGCGCCAATGGGGCGCGGGCGACCCGCCGGTGTGGTGGGAGGTGATCGCGCGCAACAAAAGGTCGGTCGCCGCCGACCTGCGCACCCCCGATGGGCAGGAGATCGCGCGCCGGCTGATCGCCGGCGCCGACGTGCTGGTGGAGAATTTCCGCCCCGGCACGCTCGAAAAATGGCACCTCGACCCCGCCGATCTGTGCGCCGCCAATCCGCGGCTGATCGTGGTGCGCGTCTCGGGCTATGGCCAGACCGGGCCGTATGCGCGCCGTGCCGGCTTCGGCGGGATCGGCGAGGCGATGGGCGGGTGGCGCGCGCTGGTCGGCACTCCCGATCGTCCGCCCTCCCGGCTCGGCGTTTCGATCGGCGATAGCCTGGCGGGCACGTACGGCTGCCTCGGCGCACTGGCTGCGCTGCACGAGCGCGAGAAGAGCGGGCGCGGGCAGATCGTCGACGTCAGCCTGTTCGAATCGGTGCTGCAGGTGATGGAGGGGCTGATCCCCGAATATGTCGCCGCGGGGCATGTCCGCGCGCGATCGGGATCGATCCTCAAAGGCATCGCCCCGTCCAACGTCTATCCGTGCAGCGACGGCGAATTGCTGATCGCGGCCAATCAGGATGCGATCTTCCGCCGGCTCGCGGCGGCGATGGGCACCCCCGAGCTCGCCGACGACGCGCGCTTCGCGACGCACAATGCGCGCGGCCGGCATCAGGAATTGCTCGATACGCTGATCGCCGACTGGACGCGCGGGCAGAGCGTCGCGGCGGTCGAGGCGCTGATGGAGCAGCATGCGGTGCCCGCCGGGCGGATGTTCGGCGCGCGCGACATGCTCGCCGACCCGCATTTCGCCGCGCGCGAGGCGATCGTCTCGGTCGAGACCGCGCGGCACGGCGATCTGCCGATGCAGGGGGTGTTTCCGCGCCTCACCCGCACGCCGGGCGGGATCCGGCGTCCGGCGCCGGCCGAGGTCGGGGCGGATACCGAGGCCGAGCTGCGCGATGCCGGTTATGACGAGGCGACGATCGCCGACCTCAAGCGCCGCGGTATCGTGTGACCGGCACGTTGTTCGATCGCATCTGGGATCGCCACCGCATCCTCGACGACGGGGGCGAATCCCTGCTCTACGTCGACCTCCATCTGCTCCACGAAGTCACCTCGCCGCAGGCCTTTGCCGGGCTCGAGGCGCGCGGACGCGGGGTGCGGCAGCCGCGGCGGACGCTGGCGTTGTTCGACCATAATGTCCCCACCGTCGCGCAGGCCGACGGCATCGCCGCGGTCGCCGATCCGGAGGCGCGCGCGCAGCTCGCCCGGCTGGTCGAGAATAGCGAACGCTACGGGATCGAGCGGTTCGAGATGGGCGATCCGCGCAACGGCATCGTCCATGTCGTCGCCCCCGAGCAGGGGCGTACCTGGCCGGGGATGACGATCGTCTGCGGCGACAGCCACACCTCGACCCACGGCGCGTTCGGCGCGCTCGCCTTCGGCATCGGCACCTCGCAGATCGAACATGTGCTCGCGACGCAGACGTTGCGGCTGCGCAAACCCCGGTCGATGCGGCTTACCGTGACCGGCGCGCTGCCGGCACATCTTTCGGCCAAGGATCTCGCGCTCGGCATCCTCGCCGCGATCGGGGTCGACGGCGCACTGGGGCATGTCGTCGAATTCGCCGGCGCGGCGATCGCGGCGCTGTCGATGGAAGGACGGATGACCCTGTGCAACCTCGCGGTCGAAATGGGCGCGCGCGCCGCGCTGATCGCGCCCGACGAGACCAGCTTCGCCTATCTCAAGGGCCGCCCCGGCGCGCCGCGGGGCGCAGACTGGGATCGCCACGTCGCCCAATGGCGCGCGCTCGCAAGCGCCCCCGACGCGCGCTTCGATCGCGAGATGACCGTTGCGGCGGACATGCTGCGCCCGATGGTCACCTGGGGCACCAACCCGTCGCAGGTCATCGCGATCGACGACCATATCCCCGATCCGCGCACCGCCGCCGACCCGCTCGACCGCGCCGCGCAGGAACGCGCGCTCGCTTATATGGGGCTGACCCCGGGCCAGCCGATCGCCGGGCTGCCGATCGATCGCGTCTTCATCGGCAGCTGCACCAACAGCCGGATCGAGGATCTGCGCGCGGTCGCCGCGATCGCACGCGGGCGACATGTCGCCGCCGGGGTGAAGGCGATGATCGTCCCCGGTTCCGGACTGGTCCGTCAGCAGGCCGAGGCGGAAGGACTAGCGGAGATCTTTCGCGCGGCGGGGTTCGACTGGCGCGAGCCGGGCTGCTCGATGTGCGTCGGGATGAACCCCGATCGCCTCGCGCCGGGCGAGCGGTGCGCGGCGACCTCCAACCGCAATTTCGAGAACCGCCAGGGCGCCGGCGGGCGGACGCATCTGATGAGCCCGGCAATGGCCGCCGCGGCGGCGATCGCCGGGCGGCTTATCGATCCGGCGGAGATTTAACGACCCACCACCCCCGTTCGGGCTGAGCTCGTCGAAGCCCTGCACTTTTCTTGCCATGAAGAAGGGCAGCCCTTCGACAGGCTCAGGGCGAACGGGGATAGGCTTTCCCGAAAACCGGATCAGGCCTGCTCGACCTCGAACGCGTCGATCGCGCCAGCGTGCCGCAGCGTGCGGTCGATATCGTCGAGCCCGTCGAGCAACACCTGCCGCAGATCGGGGTCGATCGCGAAGGTCAGGTTGAGCGGCCCGACGATGACGGTGCGATCGACGAGGCTCACCGTGATGCACTCATCGGGCGCCCGCTCCACTCGATCGAGCAGCGCGGCATAATCGTCGCCCGCCAGCGCGACCAGCAGCAACCCGTTGGTCGCGGCATTGCCGCTGAAAATCCCGCCGAAGCTCGGCGCGATGACGCAGCGGATGCCGTGATCGGCGAGCGCCCATACCGCATGTTCGCGCGACGAGCCCGACCCGAAATTGCGCCCCGCCACCAGAATCCGCGCCGCGGGATCGATCGCGAACCGCGTATCGATCGCGCGCATGTCGGCGAACAGCCGCGCGCCCAGCCCGCGCCGGTCGAGGCCCTTCATGAACCGCGCGGGGAGGATCTTGTCGGTATCGATATCGGCATCCGGCAATATGGCGGCGCGCGAGGTGACGATCGTCCAGGGCGTCATACGGGCTTTCCCCAATCCGCCGCCAGGGTTTCGAGCAATTGATCGAACCGTTCCTGCCCGATCCGCGCGGCCAGCACCCCGGTCAGCTCGGTCATCGCGGCCTGCGCGTCGTTGCGCATCCGCTCGCCGAACGCGGTCAGCGCGAGCCTTTTGTGGCGCGCGTCGTCGGGATCGTCCTCCAGCGTCACCACGCCCTTGTCGATCATCTGCGCGATCGTGGTGTGGATCGCCTGACGCGAGACCCCCAGCCGGCGCGCGATATCCGAAGGGCGGGTGACCCCGCTGACGATGTTGATCATCACCATCGACTGCGGCCGGCTGATATCGGGCCAGCCGCGCTCGTGGACGCGCGCCTGAAGCCCTTCGTCGAGCCAGCAGAATCGTTGGAACAGATGAATGATCAACTCGATGGACCGCATGAACGCGTTTAGACGGTGTTGTATCGCCCCGCGCAACCCGCACCGACGGCAATGGCGCGGGTTGCGGCGACGATTTACTTAGGATACTATGTTTTTTGAAGGGAGCAAGTCTTGCCTGCAGTCGAAATCGTCGAGGTCGCCGCCCGCGACGGGCTGCAAAATGAGAACAGCGTCGTTTCGA
>JAFIGU010000061.1 GCA_017849555.1 Sphingomonas sp.
ATGGTTGCTCTCCATTCGATGCTTGGGCCCGGTGTCAATCGTGAGCCCGTTTCTCCATCTTATCGGGGAGCAACCACCTCGCCAGCTTGTACGCCGGAACTTCAACGGAGGGCGAATCGCGCCGCGATTATCCCATGTTTTGGGATTGGGCCGTGCCGCAGACGGCGCCGCCCGCTGCACGAAGAAAGACAGCCCTTCGACAAGCTCAGGGCGAACGGGATGAGCGATAGCCCCACCGCAAATATCGTTCGGGCTGAGCTTGGCGAAGCCCTGCCCTTTCTTGCTCCACGGATGGACGGCGCGCATCATTTCGCCACCCCGACCCGCTGGATTTCCCATTCGAGCGCGACGCCGCTTTTGGCCTTCACCCGCGCGCGCACTTCCTCGCCCAAGGCCTCGATATCGGCGCTGGTCGCGCCGCCGAGGTTGATGAGGAAATTGGTATGCTTCTCGCTTACCTGCGCGTCGCCGATGCGCAACCCCCGGCAACCCGCGGAATCGACCAGCGCCCATGCCTTCTCACCCGGCGGGTTCTTGAAGGTCGAGCCCCCGGTCTTGGAACGCAGCGGCTGCGAGGCTTCGCGCGACGCGGCGATACGGTCCATCTCCGCCTGGATCGCCGCCGGCTCGCCGGGCCGCCCGCGCAAGGTGGCGCTCACCACCACCGCGCCTTCGGGCAGGTCGGAATGGCGATAGGTATAGCCAAGCTCGGCCACCTCCAGCACGCGCCGCTCGCCCGAGCGCAGCACCACCTCGCATTCGACGAGGATATCCGCGGTCTCGCTGCCGTACGCGCCGCCGTTCATCCGCACGAACCCGCCGACCGTGCCGGGGATCGAGCGAAGGAACTCCACCCCCGCGATCCCCGCGTCGCGCGCGGTGGAGGATACGAGGATGCCGCTCGCCCCGCCGCCGCAGACCAGCGTCGTCGCATCGATCGCCTCGACCCTGGCGAAGGGCTTACCGAGCCGCACCACCACGCCGGGCACCCCGCCGTCGCGCACGATCAGGTTGGAGCCGAGCCCCAGCGCCATCACCGGCACCGCCGGATCGAGCCGCGACAGGAAGCGCGAAAGATCGTCGGCGTCCTTCGGCTCGAACAGCCATTGCGCCGCGCCGCCCGCCTTGAACCAAACGAGCGGCGCAAGCGGCGCATCGGGGGTCAGCCGGCCGGCGACCTCGGGCAAGGCGAGGGCGACGCTCATCGTCGCGCGTCGATCGCGGGGCCGAGCCCGGCGGCCCATTTGGTGATATCGCCCGCGCCGAGGCAGACGATCTGGTCCCCGCCGCGCACCGCGCCCGCGAGCACGTCAGCGAGCGCATCGGCATCAGCCACCGTCGCCGCCGCGCGATGCCCGCGCCGCTTGAGCCCCTCGACCAGCGCCTCGGCATCGGCGCCCTCGACCGGCGCCTCGCCCGCGGCATAGACCGGGGTGACATAGACCATGTCGGCGTCGTTGAACGCGCTCTGGAAGTCGTCCATCAGATTGGCGAGCCGCGTGTAGCGGTGCGGCTGGACCACCGCGATCACCCGCCCTGCCGCGCTCTCGCGCGCCGCCGCGAGCACCGCGCGGATCTCGACCGGGTGGTGGCCGTAATCGTCGATGATCGTCGCCACGCCGTCGTCCGCCCGCACCTCGCCGACCTTGGTGAAGCGGCGCTTGACCCCGCCGAACTTCTCGAACCCCTTCTGGATCGTCGCATCGTCGATACCGAGTTCGAGCGCGACGCCGATCGCTGCCAGCGCATTCTGGACATTGTGGCGGCCGGGCATCGGCAGATCGATATGCTCGATCGAGCGCGCGGTGCCGTCGCGGTGGCGGATGATCGCCTCGAAGCGATTGCCGCCGGGATAAGGCACGACATTCACCCCGCGCACGTCGGCCGAGGCGGCGAAGCCATAGGTCACGATGCGCCGGTCGCGCACCCGTGGGATCAGCGCCTGCACCTCGGGGTGATCGAGGCACAGCAGCGCCGCGCCATAGAAGGGCACGTTTTCGATAAATTCGGCATAAGCCGCCTTAGCGCGTTCGAAATCCCCGTAATGATCGAGATGCTCGGGATCGATATTGGTGACCACCGCGATCGTGCCGTCGAGCCGCAGGAAGCTGCCGTCGCTTTCGTCGGCCTCGACCACCATCCAGTCGCTGTCGCCCAGCCGGGCGTTGCTGCCATAGCTGTTGATGATCCCGCCGTTGATCACGGTCGGATCGACCCCGCCCGCATCGAGCAGCGCCGCGACCATCGAGGTGGTGGTGGTCTTGCCGTGCGTCCCCGCCACCGCGACGGTCGATTTGAGCCGCATCAGTTCGGCGAGCATCTCCGCGCGGCGCACCACCGGGATGCGGCGTTCGAGCGCAGCCTCGACCTCGGGGTTGCCGCGCTTGATCGCGGTGGAGGTGACGACCACCGCCGCATCGCCGAGATTTTCCGCCTTATGCCCGATCGCGACCGCGATGCCCTTGGCGCGCAGCCCCTCGACGACATAGCCTTCGGCGACGTCCGAGCCCTGCACCGCATAGCCGAGGTTGTTCATCACCTCGGCGATCCCCGACATGCCGATCCCGCCGATGCCGACGAAATGGATCGTGCCGATATTGGTGGGGACGCCCTTCACGCGAACGCCTCCTTGCGCACCACCGGGCCGACCGGGAGCGCGATGCTCGGCGCGTCGAGGCTTTCGACCAGATCGGCCAGATCGCGCGCCGCATCGGGCTTGCCGCAGGCGCGGGCGCGACCCGCGGCATTTTCGAGCGCTTCAGGATCGAGACCGAGTTTCTGCATCTGCTTGGCGAGTTCCGACGGGGTGAACTGGCGCTGCGCGATCGTCCGCGCACCGCCCGCAAGCGTCATCTCGCGCGCATTGGCGGTCTGGTGGTCGTCGGTCGCCGAGGGCAAGGGCACGAGGATCGCGGGGCGCCCGGCGACGGTCAGTTCGGCGATCGTCGAGGCGCCGGCACGCGCGATCACGACATGCGCCCAGCCGAGATGTTCGGGCAGGTCGGGGAGATAGGTCGCGAGATCGGCGGCGATATCGAGCTCGGCATATTTGGCGCGCGCGGCGTCGATATCCTCGATCCGCGCCTGATGCGTCACCTGCAGCCGGCGACGAAAGGCGACCGGGAGCAGCGCGAGCCCGTCGGGCACCACCTGGCTCAGCACGCTCGCCCCCTGCGACCCGCCGGTGACGAGGACACGGAAGATGCCGTCCTCCTCGAGCAGCGGATAAGGCTTCGCCCGCAGCGCGAGGACATTGTCGCGCACCGGATTGCCGACGCAATGCGTCTTGCCGAGCAGTTTCGGCTTCAATCGCTGGGTCTCGGCATAAGAGGTGGCGATCGCATCGACCCGCGCCGCGACCAGCCGGTTGACCCGCCCGAGCACCGCATTCTGCTCGTGGATCGCGGTCGGGATCTTCTCGGCGAACGCCGCCGCCAGCGCCGGGAAAGCGGGATAGCCGCCGAAACCGATCACCGCCGCCGGGGTGAAGGTGCGATAGAGCTGGCGCGCCATCGCCCGGCCACGCCACATCTCGCGCGCCGCCTTGGCCCAGCCGACCGGGCCGCCGCTGAACCGCCCGGCGGGCAGCACATGCGTCTGTACCCCGTCGAACAGCCCGGGGAAGCGCACCCCGCGTTCGTCGGACACCAGAGCGACGCGATGCCCGCGCCGGATCAGTTCTTCGGCTAATGCAGCAGCGGGCACCATGTGCCCGCCCGTACCGCCCGCCGCGAGAACGAAGTGCCGCGGGCGCGTCATAGCGGCCCCCAGCGCGTGACATAGGGGCTGCGCAGCAGGAACGGATTGCGCCGCGTGAAGGTAAGCAACAGGCCCATCCCGATCGACAGCGCGACCATCGATGAACCGCCATAACTGATGAACGGCAACGTCATGCCCTTTGACGGCGCGAGGCCGGTGTTGACCGCCATCGAGACCAGCGCCTGCGCGCCGAACTGCGTGGCGAGCCCGCCGGCCGCGAGCAATTTGAAATTATCCTGTTCGTCGAGCAGTTTCACGAAGACGCGCACCACGATCGCCAGAAACGTCACCGCGATCACCATACACGCAATCAACCCGAACTCCTCGCCGATGACCGAGTAGATATAGTCGGTGTGCGCTTCGGGAAGCCCGAATTTCACCGTGCCGCCGCCGGGGCCGGTGCCGGTCCACCCGCCGGCGGTGAGCGTGGCATGCGCGGCGTTGGTCTGGAAATGGTCGCTCGCCCCCGTCCCCTCGGCATCGGGGAACAGAAAGGCGTCGATCCGCGCGCGCGCGGTGCCGTAGAAGATATAGGCCGCGACCAGCGCCGCGGGGGCCATCGCGACGAAGCCCGCGATCGTCCGCATCGGCGTGCCCGCGATCATCAGCAGCGCCAGCCACACCGCGCAGAAGATGATCGTCTGCCCCAGATCGGGCTGGAGCATCAGCATCCCCGCCACCGCGACGGTGATCGCAAAGGTGATCGTGGTGACCGGCAGGTCCTGGTCGCGCGCGCGCAGCGAGAGCAGCCAGGCGATCGTGACGATGAAGCACGGCTTGAGGAATTCGGACGGCTGGAATTGCGCGACGCCGAAGCCGATCCAGCGCCGCGCGCCGTTCACCGTCACGCCGATCAGCGGGGTGAGCGCGAGCAGCCCCGCGAACACGCCGCAGCCGAGCACCGCGAGCCGCCGCGCGGTGTTGACCGGCAGCATCGAGGTGACGAACAGCACCGGCAGCGATACCGCCACCCACATCACCTGCCGCCAGAAATAATAGAGCGGCGGGAATTTCATATGCTCGCCCGAATAGCGCACCGCGCTCGCCGGGCTCGCCGCCGCCACCGCGAGCAGCCCGACCGCGATCAGCCCGAGCGTCAGCAGCAGCAATACGCGATCGGTATCCCAGAACCACGTGCCGAGCGGCGAACGATCGCCGCGCCCGCCGCGCCCCTTGAGCCGCGCACGGAGCCCCGCCTCGTTCAGGATCTCGGCCTTTTCCTCGCTCATGCCAGCGCCCCCACCGCGTCGCGAAATGCCTGTCCGCGATGCTCATAGTCGCGGAACTGATCGAAGGAAGCCGCCGCGGGCGACAGCAGCACGGTTTCCCCCGGCTGCGCCGCCTGCGCCGCGCGCTCCACCGCCGTCGCCAGCGTCCCCGCTTCCTCGACCGGTATCACGTCGCGCAGGATCGCGGCGAACCGCGCCCCGGCCTCGCCGATCGTATAGGCACGGACGACATGATCGAACCACGGGCGGCAGGCGTCGAGATCGTCGCCCTTGGCGCGCCCGCCGACGATCCAATGCACCCGCGGAAAGGCGCCGAGCGCCGGCGCGGTACTTTCGGGATTGGTCGCCTTGCTGTCGTCGACATACGCGACGCCGCGCACTTCCCCCACCTTTTCCATGCGATGCGGGAGGCCGGCGAAACTCTCCAGCGCGCGATCGATCGTCGCTTCGTCGACGCCCAGCGCCTTGGCCACCGCGATCGCGGCGAGCGCGTTCTGCGCATTATGCGGCCCTTGCAGGCTCGGCCAGCGCGACTGATCGAGGCATACGCCCGGCGCGATCTTGGTGAGGTGCTCGGCGCGCGCCGACAATGACCGGGCGATCTCGGCCGAGGGCACGTCGCCGATCCCGATCACCGCCTCATGCACGGGCGACTGCATCGCGAACAGCCGTGCCTTGGACGCGGCATAGCCGGCGAAGCCGTCGTAGCGATCGAGATGATCGGGGGTGAGGTTGAGCAGCACCGCGACATCGCAGTCGAGGCTGTGGGTCAGATCGATCTGATAACTCGACAGTTCGAGCACATAGACCCCGCCGACCGGTAGCGGCGCCTGCGCGAGGATCGGCAGACCGATATTGCCCCCCATTAGCGCGGGGATGCCGGCCTGCTTCAGAATATGCGTGACGAGCGCGGTGGTGGTCGATTTGCCGTTGGTGCCGGTGATGCCGACCACCTTATGCGGCGGCAGCTCGGCGCGCGCCTCGGCGAACAGCTCGATATCGCCGGTGATCGCCACCCCCGCCGCGCGCGCCTTGGCCGCGAGCGGGTGGGTGTTGAGCGGGACCCCGGGGGAGACGACCAGCGCGTCGAACCCGGCGAGGTCGATCGTATCGAGATCGGCGATCGTCGCGCCTTCTATCCCCTCGCGCCGGTCGGCGTTGCTGTCCCAGGCGGTGACGTCGGCGCCACCCGCGACCAGCGCGCGCACCGTCGCCACGCCGGTCCGCGCGAGACCGAGCACCGCATAACGTTTGCCGCGCCAGGAGGAGGAGACGATCATGCGCCCGTTCTCCCGCACCCTGTAACCACCTCGGCGAAGGACGGGGTCCAGGTACGACCGGCCCGATGCTGGACCCCGGCCTGCGCCGGGGTGGTCGCATGTGCTTGCGGCATGAGATCCCCGCCTGCGCGGGGATGCAGTGAAAAGGATGTGCGCATCCTTTTCACCGCAGCTTCAACGTCGACAGCCCGGCAAGCGCGAGCACCAAGGCGATGATCCAGAATCGGATCACCACAGTCGGCTCGCTCCAGCCCAATTGCTCGAAATGGTGGTGAATCGGCGCCATGCGGAACACGCGTTTGCCGGTGCGCTTGTACACCGCGACCTGGATGATCACCGACAAGGCCTCGACCACGAACAGCCCGCCGATGATCCCCAGCACGATCTCGTGATGCGCGATCACCGCGATCGTCCCCAGCGCCCCGCCGAGCGCGAGGCTGCCGGTATCGCCCATGAACACCGCCGCGGGCGGCGCATTATACCAGAGGAAGGCGAGCCCCGCCCCGACCATCGCGCCGCAGAATATCGCCAGATCGCCCGCGCGCGGCACGTGCGGAATGCCAAGATAATCGGCGAACTTCACGTTGCCGGCGAGATAGGCGATGATCATGAACGCCACCGCGGCGATGATCACCGGCATCGTCGCCAGCCCGTCGAGCCCGTCGGTCAGATTGACCGCATTGCCGAACGATACGATCGTGAAGGCGGCGAACAGCGGGTAAAGATACCCCAATTCCAGATAGTAACGGTTGGTGAACGGCAGGAACAGCCCGGTGCCGTTCTCCTGGCTGATGATCCACGCCGCGGCGCCCGCGATGAGGAATTCGAGCAGCAGCCGCACCCGCCCCGGTATCCCGGCGGTGGTCGCCTTGGTCACCTTGTCGTAATCGTCCATGAACCCGATCGCGCCGAAGCCGAGCGTCACGAACAGGCTGGCCCAGACGAACGGATTCCTGAGATCCATCCAGATCAGGATCGCGAGGCTGAGGCTGGTGAGGATCATCAGCCCGCCCATCGTCGGCGTACCGCGCTTGGCGAGATGGGTCTGCGGCCCGTCGGCGCGGATCGGCTGGCCCTTGCCCTGCCGCACGCGCAGCCAGCCGATGAACTTCGGCCCGATGATCAGCCCGATGAACAGGGCCGTCGCCACCGCGCCGCCGGTACGGAAGGAAAGATAGCGGATGAGATTGAGGACACTCGGGAAACCGAGGCTCTCGGCGATCAGGTACAACACTTTTACACGCCCCCGGCGAGCGCCGCGACGACGCGCGACAACCCGACTCCGTTCGATCCCTTGACGAGCACCGCATCGCCCGGCGCGATCATCTGAGCCAGACGATCCAGCGCGCTTGCGGCATCGGGCACATGGACGAAATCGACGCGCCCCTCAAGGGCCTCCGCCAGCGGTGTCATCTTTTCGCCGACCAGCAGCGCCGTTTCGACGTGCGCGGCCAGCACCGGCTCGGCCAAGGCGGCGTGATAGGCGTCGCTCGCCTCGCCCAGTTCGCGCATTTCGCCCAGCACCGCGACATGCCGCCCTGGCTCGTGCGCCAGCACCGCCAGCGTCGCCGCCATCGAGGCGGGGTTGGCGTTGTAGCTCTCGTCGATCACCAGCGCCTCGCCTCCCTTTACCGTCGCGGTGAAGCGTTCGCCGCGCCCCTGCAGCCCGCCGAGCTCGCCCAAAGCGAGCCCCGCCAGCCCGAGATCGCCGCCCGCCGCATCGACCGCCGCGATCGCCGCCAGCGCGTTCGACACCCAATGATTGCCCGGCTGGGCGATCGTGAAGCTCAGCTCTCGCTCGCCGACCCTGGCGGTGACGAAGGTGCCGTTCGCCAGCCGCATCGCCTCGACCGGGTGGACATCGGCGCCGGCATCGCGCCCGAAGGTGACGATCCGCGCGGCATAAGGCGTGGCCGCCGCGATCAGCCGGTCGCGATGCGGGCTGTCATAAGGGACGATCGCCACCCCGCCGGGCTCCAACCCGCGGAAGATCTCACCCTTGGCATCGGCGATCGCGCTTTCGTCGGGGAAGAATTCGGTGTGCGCCGGGGCGATCGCGGTGACGATCGCGATATGCGGCCGGACGAGCGTGGTGAGATGCGCGAGCTCGCCGGCGTGGCTCATCCCCATTTCGAACACGCCGAAGCGCGTGTCGCGCGGCATCCGCGCGAGGCTGAGCGGGACCCCGGTGTGGTTGTTGTAGCTCTTGACCGAACGATGCACCGCGCCGCGCGCGCCGCGATCGAGCGCGGCGAACAGCGCCTCCTTGGTCGAGGTCTTGCCGACCGACCCGGTGACGCCGATCACCTTACCCTGCATCCGCGCCCGCGCCGCGCGGCCCAGATCCTCCAGCGCGGCGAAGGTATCGGCGACGCGGACGTAAGGGTGCGCGGTATCTTGCGATACCAGCGCACCCGCCGCGCCCCGCGCGAAGGCTCCATCGAGGAATTTGTGGCCGTCGGTTTCCGCGCCCTTCATCGCGACGAACAGATCGCCGCTGCCGATCTCACGGCTGTCGAACGCGACCCCCGAAACGGCGAAGTCGGCAGAAGGCGTGCCGCCGGTGGCGGCCGCGATCTCGGCTGAGGTCCAGAGCGTCATTACCCGGCTATAGGATCAGGGCCGCGTCAACGCAGCCCGCTCACCGCATCGCCGGTGACCAGTTCGTATCGCAGCCCGAGCTTGCGACGCTCGCGCGGGCGCTTCTCGCCGTCCACCTGGGCGAACGGACGGGCGGGGATGTTGATCTTCCTTTTCACGCTACCTCCCTTGCGACAGTTACATCGTCGAACGGCAGGACGAGATCACCGACGATCTGGCCCTGTTCATGCCCCTTGCCGGCGATCAGCACGATATCCTCCGCGCCGGCCATGCGGATCGCCTCGGCGATCGCGGTGCGGCGGTCGCCGATTTCGAGCGCGTTGGGCGCGCCCTCCAGAATGTCGGCGCGGATCGCCGCCGGATCTTCGCTGCGCGGATTATCGTCGGTGACGATCGCGATATCCGCCGCCGCGGCGGCGATCTGCCCCATCGGCTCGCGCTTGCCGGCGTCACGGTCGCCGCCGGCGCCGAACACCAGGATCAGCCGCCCCGCAACATGCGGGCGCAGCGCCGCGATCGCCGCCTCCAGCGCATCGGGGGTATGCGCATAATCGACATAGACCGGTGCGCCGCTGGGGGCGATCACCGCGCGTTCGAGCCGCCCGCGCACCGGCTGGAGCCGCGCCAGATTGGCGATCGTCGTCGCGACATCGCCTCCGGTGGCGATCACCAGCCCCGCCGCGACCAGGGCATTGGCCGCCTGATAGGCGCCGATCAGCGGCAGCGTCACCTTATGCTCGCGCCCCTCGGCGGCGATCACCAGCCCCTGCCCGAGCAAGGTCGGATCGCGCGACACCAGCCGCAGCGTGTCGCCATGTTCGCCGACCGTCACCAGCTTGTTGCGGCGCGCGCGGGCGAGATCGATCACCCGTTCGGACTGCGGGTCGTCCACCCACACCACCGCGGTGCCGTCATCGCTCAGCACTTCGGAGAACAGCCGCAGCTTGGCGGTGAAATAGGCCGCCATGTCGCCGTGATAATCGAGGTGATCGCGGCTCAGATTGGTGAAGGCCGCCGCCGCCACCGGCACGCCCTCGGTGCGATATTGGCTGAGGCCGTGGCTCGACGCCTCGAATGCGAGATGCGTTACCCCCTCGCGCGCCAGCCCGGCGACATTGGAGAGGAAGGTCACCACATCGGGGGTGGTGAGCCCGGTCGTCACCTGATCGTCTGCGGTCGAGACGCCCAGGGTGCCGATCGAGGCGGCATGATATCCGGCCATCCGCCACAGTTGGCGCGTCATCTCGACCGTGGAGGTCTTGCCGTTGGTACCGGTGACCGCCACCGACACCGCCGGAAACGGCGCGAAGAAGGTCGCGGCGAGCGCGGCGAAGGTGGCGCGCGGGTTGCTGCTCGCGATATGCGCCGCGCCTTCGACCGTCGCGCCCGGCCGCGCGACCACCGCGACTGCGCCGGCGGCGATCGCCGCGGGGATATAATCCTCGCCGTTGACGCGCTGGCCCTCGAACGCGCCGAACACATTGCCCGGCGCGACCTTGCGATGATCGATCGCGAAGCCGGTCACCTGCGCGGCTTCGTTTCCGCCGGTGATCTGGCCGAGCTTCATTCCGCGCTCCCTTTTTCTTCTTTTTTGTTGGGCGCCTTCCACAGCAGCGGATTGAGGTCGCTTTCGTCGATGTCGCGATGATCATCGGGGATCACCCCGAGCAGCGCGCCGGTGCGGCTGACCACCCGGCTGACCACCGGGGCGACGGTATAGGCAGCGGTGGTCTGGAACGAATTGGCCTGCACGCGCTTGGCCGAATCCATCATCACGATCACGACATAGCGCGGCGCGTCCATCGGGAAGGCCGAGGCGAAGGTCGAGACGTTGGTGTTCCGGGCATAGCCGCCGCGCTGCGCCACCTCGGCGGTGCCGGTCTTGCCGCCGACACGATAACCCGGCGCCTCGCCGCGACGCCCGGTGCCGTCGAGCACGACGAGCCGCAGCAGCTGACGCATCCGGTCGCTGGTCGATTGCTGGAGCACGCGGCGCCCCTTGGCTTCATGCCCCGGCTGGGCCTTGAGCAGGGTCGCCGGGCGCCAGATCCCGCCGTTGACCAGCGCGGCATAGGCGCTCGCGAGGTGCAACGGGGTCACCGCGATGCCGTGGCCGTAAGCGGTGGTCATCACCGTGGTGCGCGCCCAATAGGTCGGCCAGATCGGCCGCCCCTTTTCGACCAGTTCGATATCAGGCTTGGTGCTGAAGCCCAGCCGGCGGAACATCGTCTGCATCCGCTCCGCACCGACCTCATCGGCGATCCGCGCGGTGGCGATGTTCGACGAATAGATCAATGTTTCCGGGATGTTGAGCCAGCGCTTCTGCTCGTGCCCGCGATCGTCGTGGATCGTATAGCCGCCGACCTTGATCGGCGCGGTCGCATCGAACCGGCGGCTCATGTCGGTGACGACGCCGAAATCGATCGCCGCCGCCATCGCGATCGGCTTGAAGGTCGAGCCGAGCTCGTAGACCGACTGGGTGACGTTGTTGCGCAGCTCCTCGGTGCCGGCCATCCCGACGCGGTTGGGATTGAAATAGGGCAAGGAGACCATCGCGATCACTTCGCCGGTGTGGACGTCGAGCACGATCCCGCCCGCGCCCTTGGCCTGCATGTCGTTCATCGCGCGGCCGAGTTCGCTTTCCATCGCGGCCTGCACGCGGCTGTCGATCGACAGCTGCACCGGGGTGCCGTTCTGCGCCGGATCGGTCAGCCGCGCGTTGAGCGCGCGCTCCATCCCGGCCATGCCCTTGCCGTCGGTCGAGAGATAGCCGAGCGCATGCGCGGCGAGCGACGATTGCGGATAGAGCCGCTGCGACTCCCGCTCGAACACGATCCCCGGCTCGCCGATCGCATTGACCGCCTCGACCAAGGCGGGGCTGGCGCGGCGGTTGAGATAGGTGAACGATACCTTCTTGGTGATCTGCGCGTAGAACCATTGCTGGCTGCCGATATCGGGCATCAGATCGGCGAGCTTCTGCGCGATCTCGCTGCGGTCGCCGAGCAGGCGATCGGGATGGACGCCAATCGCCCAGGCGTCGATCGTCCGCGCGAGCGGCTCGCCGTTGCGATCGACGATATCGCCGCGCGGCGCGGCGCCGAGGATCGCGGGTCGCGTCGGCCGCCCCTCGATCGCGAGCCACGCGAGCCGCCCGACGACCAAGGTCACCGCGGCGGCGAACAGCAGCATCAGCATCATCAGGCGCAGATGCTGCGTCGCGAGCAGCGCGTGGCGCGCCTCGCTGGCTTTTACCGATCGAGCAGGGCGCGCGACCAGCGAGGTCAACGCAGCCGCCGTGCCTCGGCGCGCGCGCCGCTCGCCAGATCGCCCATCGTCGTGTCGCTGAGCAGCGACTTGTCGAGCATCGCCACCGCCTTCGCCTTGCGCGAGATCGGCGCGGACGAAGCCAGTTCGGCATGCATCACCACCGCCGCCGCGAGCTTCGGCGCGGGCCGGTCGGCCGCCGGCTTATCCTTCGCCTTGGCCTTGCGCGCCGCGACGGTCGCGTCGGCGAGATCGCCGTGCATCACCACCGCCGGGATCAGCCGCGGCGCGGCATCGCCGCTATGCGCCGACACCTTCATCAAGGTCGCGGGCCGCGCGGCGGCGACCGCCACCGCGGGGGCCTCGTCGATCACCGGCGCCGGCGCAGCAGCGCGGACCGGCCCCGGCGACGACGGCACGAGCAGCGACGCGGTGCGCACTGCGCCCTGCTGCTGGCCCGGGACCTGCGCCGGGACGCCACGGTCGAAGCTGATCGAGGCGAGCTGCCCCTCGTCACGCACGAACTGGCCGGCGGTCGGCGAGGCGAGCGCCAGCGTGTCGCCGTTCCAGCGTTCGAGCTGGGTCAGGTTGGAGCGCACGTCGAACTCGGTCTCCAGCGCGCGGATATCGCGCTGGGCGAGGCCGATGCGGACATTGACCTGCTCGAGCCGCTTGCGCTCGGCCGCGACCTGAAGCGAGACCAGATAGAAGCCCAGCGACACGATCACCACGCCGCCGAACCAACCCAGACCTTTCAATCGATACGTCGCTGCCATCGTTACGCCTCCACAAACTCGACACCGGCATCCCAGGCCGCGGCGGCGGTGCGCCGCGCGGTGCGCAGCGTCGCCGACCGCGCCCTGGGGTTGCGTGCCACTTCCGCCGCGCTCGGGCGCACTGCCTTCGCCGCCGGCTCGAAACTCGGGGACCGCGCCTCGCGCGCTTCCGGCCGGTGCCGCGACCCCGCCGGGGTCGATCCGCTGCGCTCACGCAGGAAGCGCTTCACCAGCCGGTCCTCCAGGCTGTGAAACGTCACCACCGCCAGCCGCCCGCCCGGCGCCAGCACCCGCTCCGCCGCGGCGAGCCCGCGGGCGAGCTCCTCCAGTTCGCGGTTCACATGGATGCGGATCGCCTGGAAAGCGCGCGTCGCCGGATCCTTCTTGTCGTGCGGCCGATGCCCCAGCGCACGCCGCACGACCTGCGCCAGCGCGCCGGTGGTGGTCAGCGGGCGCGCCGCGACGATCGCCTTCGCCACGCGGCGCGAACGCGGCTCCTCGCCGTAACGCCACAGCACGTCGGCGATCAGCGCCTCGTCCGCGGTGTTGACGAAATCGGCCGCCGACGGCCCCGATTGCGACATGCGCATGTCGAGCGGCCCGTCGCCCTGGAAGGAGAAGCCGCGCTCAGGCCGGTCGAGCTGCATCGACGAGACGCCGATATCCATCACCACGCCATCGACCGGGGGCACGCCGCGCGCATCGAGCTCGCCGGCCAGGGCGGAAAATTCGGCCGGCACGAGGATCAGGCCGGCTTCGGCGCTTTCCAGCGCACGCCCGGCGGCGATCGCATCGGGGTCGCGATCGAAGGCGAACACCCGCGCGCCCTTTGCCAGCAGCGCGCGGGTGTAGCCCCCCGCGCCGAAGGTCGCGTCGACCATCGTCTCACCGGGCGCCGGGGCAAGCGCCGCCAGCACCTCGTCGAGCAGCACCGGGATATGGGGGTCGGCCGGCGCGGTCACAGCGCATACCCCTTTTCCTCGCAGGCGAACTCGACATATTCCTTGAGGAACGGGTCGATTCCCGGCGTCTCGATCAGGATCTTCGGGCTCCAGATCGTGATCCAGTGGAACGATCCGTAGAAGACGGCGAGCGTGTCGATCCGCGCATATTTGCGCTCGAACGCCGGCATGATGAACCGCCCGCTGCCGTCGAACGGCAAGGGCTCGGCACCGCCGGCGCGATCGAGGATATTGTAATCGGTGCGCCCGCTCTTCTCGAACTGCGCGGCATCGAGCTGCTCGAGCCGCGCCTTCCAGAAGGGCACGAACTTCGGATCGTAGGCGATCAGGCAGCGATGCTCGGGGTGCGGGGCAATGATGACGGTGCCGCCGTCCTTGCCGTCTTCGCGCGGGGAATTCTTCGCGAGCATGGCGCGCAGGGTGTTCGGGATGGCAACCCGCGACTTCTCGTCGACGAGCGCGATACCCTTTCCCTGATAGTCGACCCTTTCCGACACGCCCACCTCACCCGGCGACGGACGCGCTTCTCCGGCCCGGAAATCGGCCACCCCGGCCGCCCGGTGCTTGCGAAGATTGAATACAGCGAGTCCGCCCCTCTGCAGCTCTGATAGATATCAGGGCTCTTCGGGGATGGGAAGGGAAATCTGGGGTAAGTCGGGGAAAACGCGCCTAATCGGGGGGTTTTCCTCCCTCGAACATGGGCGCGGGGCAATGTTGTTCCACTTCCGTTCGCGCAATGAGGGCGCCGGAATCGGGGACAATTGGGGAAACGGGGGCGATTTCCCCATTTTTCCCCGGCGATCGCGCGGACATCGTGGAATCAGTCGTCATGTCGGATCAGCTCCGGCTGACGGCCAAGGGAAGCAGCGGATCGTGCTGCATCGGGCGCTCAGTGGTGCGGCGTGGCCGGCGCGGCGCCGTTGGTCGTGGCGGGCGCGACGCCGAGTTCGGCGAGCGGCTCGTTCGGCGCGGTCGCGGCCGGGACGGTATTGTTGGCCAGCGTCATATTGGCGACCGCCTCCGCCTTCGGGGCGTCGATCGTCGCGACGGGCTTCTCGTGGCTCGCCGCGCTGAAGATCGCGCTGGCGAGCCCGATCAGCAGCACGACCGCGGCAAGGCCGATCATGCCGACGCGCACGCGCTGTGCCGTCTGGTTCGCTGCTGTCTGATTAGGGGTAGGTATTTCGGTCTTCATCCGTCGCGCGAGGGTAACGCAACATCGTGCCTTTGTCGAATTTTACAATGTTATCCGCGCTGCAAGCCTTTGTCGGCGAGCCATTCCGGGTTGTAGAGCGTGGAAAGGTAACGGAAACCCGTATCGCACAGGATCGTCGCGATCCGCTTGCCCGGCCCCAGCTCGCGCGCGAGGCGCACCGCGCCGGCGACATTGATCCCCGACGACAGGCCGAGGCACAGCCCCTCCTCGTCGAGCAGCCGCGCCACCCAGTCGAGCCCTTCCTGATCGGGGATGCGGAATTGCGTGTCGACCGGCGCGCCCTCCAGATTGGCGGTGATCCGCCCCTGCCCGATCCCTTCGGCGACCGACGACCCTTCGGCCTTCAGTTCGCCGCAGGCGTAATAGGAATAGAGCGCGGCGCCAAAGGGGTCGCTCAGCGCGATCGTCACCTTCTCGTCCTTCGCCTTGAGCCCCATGCCGACCCCGGCAAAGGTGCCCCCGGTGCCGACCGCGCAGGTGAAGCCGTCGACGCGCCCGTCCATCTGCGCCCAGATCTCCTCGGCGGTGCCCGCGATATGCGCCTTGCGGTTGGCGATATTGTCGAACTGATTGGCCCAGATCGCGCCCGGCGTCGCCTCGGCGATGCGGCGTGAGGTGTGGACGAAATGATATTGGCTCGAATAGGGCGCCGCCGGCACCGTCACCAGCTCCGCCCCCAAGGCGCGCAGCGTATCCATCTTCTCGCGCGACTGGGTGTCGGGCATCACGATGATCGTGCGATAGCCCTTGGCATTGGCGACCAGCGCCAGCCCGATCCCGGTATTGCCCGCGGTGCCCTCGACGATCGTCCCGCCGGGCTTGAGCTGGCCGCGCGCCTCGGCATCCTCGACGATGAACAGGGCCGCGCGATCCTTCACGCTGGCGCCGGGGTTGGCGAATTCGCATTTGCCGAAAATGTCGCAGCCGGTCTCCTCGCTCGGGCCTTTCAGCCGGACGAGCGGGGTGTTGCCGATCAGCGCAAGCGTGTCGCGGGCGGTGGTGAGCATGACGCATGAAATGGCGCGCCCGGCGCCGCGTGGCAACCTCGCTCGGACTTTCAGGGGCTAAAGACAGCGCGATTGCGCCGTCGCCCCGGTCTTGAGCCCAGGCGACGGAGAGTTAGACTTTGGCATGACACGGAAATCATCCTTTCCCCCGGTCGTCGACCAGCACACGCGGCTGCTGATCCTCGGCAGCCTGCCCGGCGAGCGCAGCCTGGCGGAGCAGCGCTATTATGCGCATCCGCAGAATCAGTTCTGGCGACTGGTCGGCCATGCGATCGGCCGCGACCTCGCGACGCTGCGCTATGAAGCGCGACTCGCCGCGCTGCGCGAGGCGCGGATCGGGCTGTGGGACGTGATCGCCTCCGCCCGCCGCATCGGCAGCACCGACGCCGCGATCCGCGAACATGACGCCAATGACCTCACCACCCTGACCGACTCGCTGCCCGATCTGCGCGCGGTGGCGTTCAACGGCGGCACCGCGCTGCGGCTCGGCCGCCCGCTGCTCGCGGGGCGCGATCTGGCGCTGGTCGCGCTGCCCTCGTCGAGCCCGCTCCACACGGTGAAAATCGAGCTCAAACAGCCGCAATGGGATGCGCTGGCCGGGTTTCTCGCATGATTGCGCGGCAAAACGAGACATTTGGGGCATAAATATTGTCGCGAATCGGTTTTGCCGCCTTGACGATAGCCCCGCCGCGGGTATGGCGTCGCGACGCTATGAAGACCCTTTTCCTCGTTCCCGCCGCCGTCGCGCTGGTCGCGCTTTCCGCCTGCAATTCGAAGCCGGAAAAGGCCGAAGTGATCGACACCAACCCCGATCCCATGGCCGCTCAGCTCGCCAACAAGGGCGCTGTCGAGCTGCCGCCGGCGATCAAGGCTGAAAAGACCTTCCGCTGCAAGGACAACAGCCTCGTCTATGTCACCTTCTTCCAGGGCGACAAGCAGGCGATCGTCAAGACCAAGAAGGACGGCGCGCCGACCACGCTGAAGGCCGAGAAGGCGGGCGATCCGCTGGTCGCCGAGGGTGGCTGGAAGCTGACCGGCGATCCGTCGCACATCACGCTGACCGCGGGTGGCAAGGGCGAGCAGAGCTGCAAGTCCTAACCGGTCGACATTTCCCATCACACGGGCTGGCGTAGCGATACGCCGGCCCTTTTTCATTTGACGGCGAGCACTTGCCAGCCGCCGCGCGGCGCGGCACCTTCGGCCTATGGCGACAATCGCGGTCTATAGCCTCAAGGGCGGCGTCGGTAAGACGACGCTGGCGGTCAATCTCGCCTGGTGCGCGGCGGCGCGGTCCGCGCGGCGCACCTTGCTGTGGGATCTCGATCCGCAGGCCGCGGCAAGCTGGATCCTGGGGCGCGAATCGAAGCGCGATCGCGCGCAGGCCGCCTTCTCGCGCGAGGTCGACGCGCACAAATTGATCCGCGACACCCCGGTCGAGCGGCTCGAGCTGCTCCCCGCCGACGCCTCGTTGCGCGAGCTCGATCATCTGCTGCGCGAAATGGACAAGAAGAAGCGGCTGTCGAAGCTGATCGCCGGGCTCGGCGACTACGACCGCGTAATCCTCGATTGCCCGCCGGGACTGACCGAGACCGCCGATCAGGCGGCGCGCGCCGCCGATCTGATCGTCATCCCGGTCGTCCCCTCCCCGCTCGCGCAGCGCGCCTATGACGAGGTCGAACGGCATCTCGGCGGCAAGACCGCGACGTTGCCGGTCCACGCTCTGGTCGATCGCCGCCGGCGGATGCATCAGGAGGCAGTGGCGGCGCGGCCCGACTGGCCGGTCATCCCGATGGCAAGCGTGGTGGAGGCATCCGCCGCGGCGCATCGCGCGGTAGGCGAAGCCGCGCCGCGCAGCGCCGCGGCGGCAGCCTTCCTCGATATCTGGCAAAGGATCGAACGACGTCTCGCTTCATGAGCTTCGAACGGCTCGACCCGGCGATGGTGCTCGGCGCCTATTCGGTCGGCGTGTTCCCGATGGCCGACGGGCGGGACGCGCCCGGGGTCTATTGGGTCGAGCCGCGGCGCCGCGCGATCATGCCGCTCGACGGCTTCCACCTGTCGCGCTCGCTGCGCAAGACGATCCTCGCCGATCATTTCCGCGTCACCGCCGACCGCGCCTTCCCCGCGGTGATCCGGCTGTGCGCCGAGGCCGCGAGCGATCGCCCCGAGACCTGGATCAACCGCTCGATCGAACAGGTCTTCCTGCGGCTGCACGAGACCGGGCATGCGCATTCGATCGAATGCTGGCACGGCAATTCGCTGGTCGGCGGGCTCTATGGCCTCGTGCTCGGCCGCGCCTTTTTCGGCGAGAGCATGGTGAGCCGCGCGACCAATGCCTCGAAGGTCGCGCTCGCCGCTTTGGTCGCCCGGCTGCGCGCCGGCGGGTTCACCTTGCTCGATTGCCAGTTCATGACCGAACACCTCGCCTCGCTGGGCGCGGTCGAGATCGATCGCGCCGATTACATGGTGTTGCTGGGCGAGGCGTTGGCCGGCTTGGTCTCGGCGACCGGCGCATCGTCGCCTGGCGCGGCATCGTCGCTGTTCGCCCCGGCGGAGGCGCCGGCGGATTTCTTCGCGGTGGAGGCGGCGATCACGTCGGTCTCCGCGCCCTTCGCCGGGAAGGACATCGTGCAGCTTTTGGCCCAGACATCGTAAACCGGGTGCTGCACCACGTTGAGCCCGGGCCGTTCCTTGAACAGCCAGCCTGAAAAGGCGCGGTGCCACGCCTTGTCCACGCCGCGCACGTCGAGCTGGACGAACGCGCCGGTCAGCTGTTCCTGCTCCCACGGCGCGGTGGTTTCGCACGCACGCAGGCGGACGATCGTATCGCCGACCTGAACCGCCTGCCCCGGCTTCATCGTCAGCTCACGGCTGACGCCGTTGCGCTTGTTGAGGATGCCGATCACCGCGACTCGCTGCGCCATCGGCGTCGTCCCGGCATCGGCCGCGGCGCTGTCGCCGCCGACGGTCGTGACGCCGCCCGATGCATTCGTACCGGCGGGAACCGCCTGCGACACCTCCGGCGTATTGGGCTTGGTCGCGCCGCCGTTGAGCCAGCGACTCCCCTGCCACAGGCCGACCCCGGCCAATGCGGCGACGAGCGCGCCCGCCGCCAGCGCACGCTTCACGCCTCGGGGCTCCACGCCTCGTAATCGCCGGTCGCAGGCGCGCGGACGCCGCCCTTCTCCAGCGCGCCCGGCGGACGATAGGCGAGCGCGGTGCCGGTCATGTTGGGCACCGCCGGCTTTTCCCAGCGACGCGGCGCGGGCAGCGCACGATCGGGCACGTCGTCGACATGATGATGCAGCCAGCTGAACCATTCGGGCGGGACGCGGCTCGCGTCGTTCGCGCCACGATAGATCACCCAGCGACGCGGGCGGCCGGCGGTATCCGCCCCGCCCTCGTAATAAACGTTGCCGAGCGAATCCTCGCCGACGCGCGTCTTGCCGCGAAGGCCGAACCAGGTGCCGACGGTCGCGCCGTTCCACCAGGTGAAGGGGTTCAGATTGATGCCCATGCGCCTGCGCTTAGCCCCGAAGCGCGGAGGCTTCAACCGCGCTTTCAATACCTCGCGCCCCTCTCCCCTCCCTGGTGAAGGGAGGGGAGTTCCTGCGGCTATCTATCCCAGCTTACCTTGTCGCCCTCGTTGATGCCGAGCTCGCCGGCGCGGCCGCCGTTGATCTCCAGCACCGCCGCGACCGCCTCGCCCGACGAGATCAGCGTCTGTGAGAAAGGCACGGTATTCTCCTCGATCCGCGCGATCGTGTGATCGGGGCGGATGAACAGGATGTCGAGCGAACTCGGCGTGTCCTTCATCCAGAAGTTCGCCGCGCGCGGCGGGCCGTCGGGCGGATAGGGCGCGAACAGCATCCCGCCGTCCTTGGGGACATCGGTGCGGAACATGAGCCCGCGCTCCTGCGCCGCGGCGGTGCGCGCGGCCTCGACCTGAAAGACGTGCGCGCCGTTCCTGCTCTGCACCGTCACCGTGACGAGCGCGGCATTCCCCTTGCCCGCGCCTCCGGAGCCGTCACCCGAGGTCGTCGCCGATGCCGATACGTTGCCGCCCGAGCAGCCCGCGACGAGCGCCGCAAGCATCGCCCCCGCCACGATCCGCCACATGTCAGTCCTCCAGCGCGACCGCGACCGCGAGCGGCCCCTTGCGCCCGTCGACCACGCGTGCGCGCAGCCGTTGATCGGGCTCGACCTCCTGAACGCCGGCGCGGCGCAGCGTTTCCATATGGACGAAGATGTCCTGATCGCCGTCGGGCCGGACGAGGAAGCCATAACCCTTGAGCCGGTTGAACCATTTCACCAGCACCGGCTCCCAGTCGCCCGCCTCGTCGAGCAATGCGGCGGGATCGACGCGGGTCGTATCGCGCGGCGGCGCGGGATCGACCGCGTTCGAGGTGTCGATCGACAGGATCTCGGTCGCCTGAAAGCCGCGATTGCGCTTGACCGCGATCGCCTCGACCCGCGTCCGCTCGGGCAGGCTGCGCCGGCCGTGCGGCTGGAGCACGCTGAAATGGATCAGCACGTCGCCGGTATCGCCGGAATCCGGCACGAGAAAGCCGAAGCCGCGCGTCACGTCGAACCATTTGAGCGTGCCCGAAACACGCACAGCCGGTTCGGCGTCGGACACGCCTGTCTCCTGTTCGCGGTCATCCGCATCGCGAGGCATGTCGCTACGCACGTATTTTTACCCGTCCCCCAACGATCGTTACGCTAGCATCTTTGGCGCGGTGTACAACAGCGAAACCATTGGGGGCGGCTCATTCCTCGCCCTCGAATGGCACACCCGGCGGACTGGTGACGATTCGCCGCGCCAGCGCATGCGCGTGCCCCGCGCGAATCATCGCCGCGACCTGGCGTTCGAGCAGCCGCGCATCGGGCGCCTCGCGCGCCCACGGGCCGAAGCGACGGCGCTTCGCGAAGGCCAGCGCCGCGCGCAGCGGCTGCGCCTCCGCCCCCGGCTCTTCCGCTAGTTCGGCGAGCGCGGCGGCAGTATCCTCGGCGTCGATCTGCGCCGCATGAAGCGCCTGCGCCACGCGGCGCGCGCCGAACCCGCGCCGCGCGAGCGATGCCGCGCGCATCGCCGCAAAGGCGCGATCGTTAACATAGCCCAATGCCGCCATCCGCTCGGCGACCGCCGCCGGATCGACCGGCGCGCCCTGCCAACCGCGTTCGCGCACCTTGCGGCGCAGATAATCGGCCAGCTTGCCGCGGGTGGTGGCGAAACGCTCGACATAGCGTAAGGCGAGCTGATCGAGCGCGGCAGCATCGAGCGGGCGGGGCAAAGCGTGGCGTTCGCGGGTCACGCCATGTTGTTGCCACAGTGACGAACGAATTTGAACGCGCCGGGCGCGGAAGGGCCGCCATTGCGCGAGCTTGCGTCCGGGAAGGGGCGCGCGAAAGGTTAAATTCTGGAATGACTACCCTCCAATCGACCCCCACGCAGGATGCGCTGCCGCGCCGGTTCGCGGATTTCGCGACGCTGGGCGAGGCGCTCGATTATGCGGCGCAGGGCACCCGTGGGCTGAATTTCCATGATGCGCGCGGGGCGTTGACCCGCGCCTATCCGTTCTCCGCGTTGCGTCGCGACGCGCTGGCCGCGGCGTGGCGACTAGTCGCTGCGGGGATCAAGCCGGGCGACCGCATCGCGCTGGTCGCCGAAACCGGCACCGAATTCGCCGCATTGTTCTTCGGCGCGGTCTATGCCGGCGCGTGGCCGGTGCCGCTGCCGCTGCCGACCTCGTTCGGCGGCAAGGAATCCTATATCGACCAGCTCCGCGTCCAGCTTTCGAGCTGCGACCCGACGATGCTGATCTATCCGCCCGAGCTGGCGGTGATGGCGGGCGCCGCCGCCGAGGCGGGCGGCGTGCAGGGCGTCGACTGGGGCGAATTGCTCGCCACCGAGCCGACCCCGGTCGCGCTGCCCACGGCGAAGGGCGACGATATCGCCTATCTGCAATATTCGAGCGGCTCGACCCGCTTCCCCCACGGCGTCGCGATCACCCACCACGCATTGCTCAACAATCTCGCCGCGCACGGGCACGGCATGGAGCTGATCGACAGCGATCGCTGCATTTCGTGGCTGCCCTGGTATCACGACATGGGGCTGGTCGGCTGCTTCCTGTCACCGATCGCCAATCAGGTGTCGACCGATTACCTCAAGACCGAGGATTTCGCGCGCCGCCCGCTGGCGTGGCTGGACATGATCAGCCGCAACCAGGGCACCTCGATCAGCTATTCGCCGACCTTCGGCTATGACATCTGCTCGCGCCGCATCTCCAGCCAGACGCGTGCGTCGGACCGGTTCGATCTGTCGCGCTGGCGGCTCGCCGGCAATGGCGCGGACATGATCCGGCCGGACGTGATGCAGGGCTTCGTCGACGCTTTCGCCGACGCGGGGTTCAAGGCCAGCGCCTTCCTGCCGAGCTACGGCCTCGCCGAGGCGACGCTGGCGGTGTCGATCATGCCGCCGGGCGAAGGCATCCGCGTCGAGCTGGTCGAGGAGACGCAGCTTTCGGGGGTCGCCGCGGGGCAAGATCGCCCGCAGCGTTATCGCGCGATCGTCAATTGCGGCAAGCCGGTGCGCGACATGCGCGTCGAGATCCGCGAGGAGGACGGCACCCCGCTGCCCGAGCGCGCGATCGGCAAGGTGTGGTGCAGCGGGCCGTCGGTGATGGTTGGCTATTTCCGCGATCCCGACGCGACCGCCGCCTGCATGAACGATGGTTGGCTCGATACCGGCGACATGGGCTATATGTCCGACGGCTATATTTACATCGTCGGCCGCGCCAAGGACATGATCATCGTCAACGGCCGCAACCACTGGCCGCAGGACATCGAATGGGCGGTGGAGCAGCTCCCCGGCTTCAAGCAGGGCGATATCGCCGCCTTCGCGATCACCACCCCCGGGGGCGAGGAGACGCCGGCGGTGCTGGTGCAATGCCGCACCTCCGACGATGCCGAACGGACCCGGCTGCGCGAGGAGATCCGTGATCGCGTGCGCGCGGTGACGGGGATGAATTGCGTGATCGAGCTGATCCCGCCGCGCACGCTGCCGCGCACCAGCTCGGGCAAGCTCAGCCGCGCCAAGGCGCGCAAGCTCTATTTGTCCGGCGAGATCAAGCCTTACGCGATCGCCGCGTAAGAGCCGGCATTGCGTCCCCGCGAAGGCGGGGGCGCAGGCATCGCCGTCAGCCGGCGCATTTCGCGCGCAAGCGCCCGGCGATCGGCGTGACCTCGCTCGCGCCATTCTCCGCCGCCAGCGTATCGGCGAAACGCCCCGGATCGATTTCCGCCACATGCAGATGCGGCGGCGAGAAGCGCGCGCGATAGTCGCCGGGGGCGATGCCGACGCGGCGGACAAATGCGCGACGCATCCGCTGATAGCTCGCGAACCCCGCCTCCCAGGCAATCTGCTCGACCCGCCGCGAGGTGCGCTGGAGCAGCCGCTTGGCAATCTCCACCCGCAGCGCCTCGACCCACTCGGCGGGTGAATCGCCCGTCGCATTCTCGAATGCACGATAGAAATTGCGCAGGCTCATATGCGCGCGCTCGGCCAGCCGCTCCGCCCGGAGATCGTCGCCGGGGTGCTCGACGATCCACCGCAGCAACACCGCGATCGGCCCCTCGGCCGGATTCCCGACCGGTTCCTCCGCCCGGTGCGGGAAAGCCGCAAGATCGCGTGCGACCAGCAGCGCGAGTTCGTGACCGTGATCCCGCGCGACCATCGCCAGCGCCATATCGATTCCGGCGGTCATCCCCGCCGATGTCCATATCCCGCGATCCTCCACGAAGGCCGCCTTGGGATCGACGCTGATCGCGGGATAATCCGCCTGAAGCGTCGCGCATTCCCTCCAATGCGTCGTCGCGCGGCGGCCGTCCAGCAGCCTCGCCTCCGCTAGCGCGAAGGCGCCGACGCTGATCGCCGATATCCGCCGCACGCGCGGATGATTGCGCCGCAGCCAGTCGATCGCGCGGGGATCGCGACCGGCGGCCTCGCGCCCGCCGACGGCGATGATCGTATCGCATTCGCCGGGCGCCAGATCGTGGATCGGCATCGTCTCGACGCGGATGTCCTGACGGGTGCGGACCAGCCCGCCGTCGGGAGAGAACAGATCGACGCTGTAGAGCGGTTCGTCGGCCGCCCCCAATTGCACCAGCCCGTCCGCCGCGCTCGGGAAAACCTTGTCGGGGCCGGCGATATCCAGCAACTCCGGATCGCCGAAGACGAGGATGAAAATCCTCCGCAGGCCAGCGTTCATGTCGCGCCCTCCAACCGCGAAATGGCACATGACACGCGTCACCCGACGCAGCCGACCCGCCTCTGTTATGGCGCAGATGACAGATTACGCTTACGCAAACCGATCCGCCGGCGACCGCGCACGCAATCGCAGACAGGCGCGACGACATGGATCACATGTCGCCGCGCTGCTGTCGAGGCGGATTCAACGCTGCGCGACTTCGATCTCGCCGCGCGCGGACAGGCCGTTCTGGGCACGCTGCTGGATCGCGCTGATATCCGAGCGGGCGCGTGCGAGCGACGCATCATAGCAGGTCCGTCCCGCCATCTGCTCGTCGAGCGGGACATGCATATAGGTCGAAACATCGCACACCCATTCGGCGGCCCCTTTGACGCGTTGCATCAATTGACGCAGCCCCGCGTCGCTGTTGATGTTGAGATCGGCATAACTGACCCGCATCGTACGCACCTGATCGGCGCGCGCCCTTACGGTGACCGGCCCCGCGGCGGCCGGCAATGCGATGACGAGCAAGGATATGGCAAGAACGCCGTTACGTTTCGCAATCATGGCATCACCTCTCTGTCCGAGCGTGTCCCGCAGAACGAATCTTCGTTGATCTTGCAGGATCGATGACAGCGACCCACGGAAAACTTCCCGGTGGAATGGTCACATTGGTGATGCTTCAGATACAACGCCACTTACCGAGCCGTCACAATGCAGACCCCCGTTCGGTATTACGATCCAGAAGTACAAATCATTATAAATAAACAATAATTCTTCTGATATTAACTAATTATAACAAAACATGCCGGCAGGACATGACAAAATTATATCAATTCATGCCAAAGGAACGCCCATTCAATTTGCAAACAATTGATCCCCCACTCCCATAAACGGTTAATCTGGAACGGAATTTCCCCACACGTCGGGGCGAGCACGCTATCCCTTGCCGCGATCGCGGCCAGCACCGGAACGCGTTGCGTCGGGAAACCTTTGGTCAACACAGTTCCCCTATATCGGGCCGGTGAACATCGCCGAGCCACCGACCGTTCGTCACCCGGCCATCCCGCTTGGGCCGCTGCTGGGCTTGTCCGAAGGGGAGAACCCCGCCGCCTGGGCGCGGATCCGGGGCGCCAAGCTGCTTGCCGGCCGGCAGATGGCGATGTTCATGCTGGCCGCCAATCTGGTCGGCGCGGCGATCGTCGCGATGCTGTTCGCGCCGCATCTGCCCTTGTCGTGGCTCGGCCTATGGGGGCTCGTCGCCGCCGGCGTCGGCACCGCGATCGCTGTCAGGCGGTTGCGCACCAGCGCCGTCCCCGGCGCGCTGGCCGGCATCGCCGATCTGCGCAACACCGTGTTCGAAGGCGCCGCGCTGGCGGCGGTATGGGGCGTCCCGGTGATGGTGTTCGACCGTTACGTCGATTCCGGCACCGCGCTCGCCTTGTGGATGGTGCTGTCGGTGCTGATGTCGGCCGCTGCGGTCGCGCTCGCCCCGCTGGTGCCCGCCGCGGTCGCTTTCATCGGCGGGATCGCGCTGATGGTGGCGGCCGAGCTGATCGTAACGCACCTCTTCGTCGCGGCAGCCGGCACCCTGTTGTTCGCCGCGATCCTTATCGTCGGCTGCGTCTCGCGCGCCCGCGCGCTCGTGCTGCTGCGCGGGTCCGAGCTGACGCTCACCGAGCGTGACGAGACGGTCAGCCTGTTGCTCGGCGAGAGCGAAGACAATCGCGCCGACTGGCTGTGGGAAACCGATGCGCAGCGCCGTGTGATCCGCGCCTCGGTGCGCTTCGCGCTCGCGCTCGAACTTCAGCCGGCCGAGGTCGAGGGGACGCCGCTGCTCAAGCTGCTCGCCGGCCCGATGTGGGAGGCGGGCAATTTCTCCCCCGGGCTGCGACAACTCGCCGACAAGCTCAAGCGCCGCGAAAGCTTCCGCGATCTCGTCATGCCGGTGTTCGTCCACGGCCAGGAGCGCTGGTGGGAGATTTCCGCCACCCCGCGCAACGACGATCACGGCAATTTCCTCGGCTTCCGCGGCGTCGCCTCGGATGTGACGGCGGAACGAGTCACTGCCGAGAAGATCAACCGCATGGCGCGCTTCGATCCGCTGACCGGCCTGTCCAACCGCCTGATGATCCACGAGATGCTCGGCGAAGCACTGGCCGAGGCGGAGCAATGGGATTCGCGATCGGCGTTCATGATGATCGATCTCGATCGCTTCAAGGCGGTCAACGACACGCTCGGCCACCCGATCGGCGACCGGCTGTTGCGACGCGTGTCGGAGCGGCTGGGACAGCTCGTCACCGGCAATGAGGCGGTGGGCCGGCTCGGCGGCGACGAATTTGCGGTGGTGGTGCGCGACGCCGCCGATATGGCACGCGTCGAAAAGCTGGCGCAGTCGATCATCGACGCTTTGTCCGCGCCCTATGAGATCGACCAGCATGTCCTGTGGATCGGCGCGTCGATCGGGGTGGCGACCTCGCCGCGCGACGGACAGAGCGCCGAAAACCTGATCCGCTCGGCCGACCTCGCGCTCTATCGCGCCAAGGATGCCGGCGGCGGTGTCTTCCGCTGCTACGAGCCGCAGCTCCATGTCGACGCGGAGGAGCGCCGCGTGCTCGAGATCGCGCTGCGCCAGGCGCTCGATCGCAACGAGCTGTCGCTGCATTATCAGCCGGTGGTCGAGGCCGGCTCGGGCCGCCTGACCGGGTTCGAGGCGCTGCTGCGCTGGCAGAACCCGCAATTCGGCAACATCCCCCCGGCGAAATTCATCCCGCTGGCGGAAGCCGCGCGGCTGATCGAGCCGATCGGCGAATGGGTCCTGCGCACCGCCTGCGCCGAGGCGGCCTCCTGGCCGAGCGATGCGCGGATCGCGGTCAATGTCTCACCCGATCAGCTGCACAATCCGAATTTCGTCACCGTCGTCGCGCAGGCGCTCGCCAATGCCGGGCTGCCGCCGCACCGGCTGGAGCTGGAAGTGACCGAAAACGCCTTCGTACGCGAGGGCAGCAGCGCGGTGACCGTGCTGGAACAGGTCATCGGGCTCGGCGTGCACCTCAGCCTCGACGATTTCGGCACCGGCTATTCGGCGCTCGGCTATCTCAGCCGCACGCGTTTCTCCTCGATCAAGATCGACCAGACCTTCGTGCAGGGCGCCTCGCGCGGGATGCCCGAGGCGCTGGCGATCATCCGCGCGGTGGTCGCGCTGGCGGGCAGCCTCGGCATCTCGACGACGGCCGAAGGGGTCGAGACCGAAGCCGAGCTCAACCTGATCCGCGAACTGGGGTGCAGCAAGATCCAGGGGCTCTATTTCGGCCGCCCGCTGCCGGTGGAGGAAGCCCGCGCGCTGATCCGCCGCGCGCGCCGCCCGGACGCATCGGCAGCGGCGTAAATCGCGACTGCCCTATTGCCCGATGCGACGCGGCGCGTTAGGGGGCGCTTTCCGCGTAGGGGTGTAGCTCAGCTGGTTAGAGCGTCGGTCTCCAAAACCGAAGGCCCTCGGTTCGAATCCGAGCTCCCCTGCCACTTTTTCCCAGAATAAACCGTCAAGACAACCGCCCAGGCCGTCATCCCGGCGAAAGCTGGGATGACGGCCTGTGTCGAGATGCCGGGCTGACGCACAAGAAAAAGGACGGAGCCGAAGCCCCGTCCTTTCCGTTCAACCCGGCGCGCGGAGGCGCCGGGTTGCCCCTCCCATCAGAATTTCGCGCCGGCGCGGATACCGATCGTGCGCGGCTGGATCGGCACGATATACGGCCGGTCGCCGCACGTGCCGCAGGCCTGGAAGCGCGAGATTTCGCCGCGTTCATCCCACAGATTCTGCGCGAAGACCTCCAGCGTATAATTGCTGCCGATTTCCGCCCCGACCGCGAGATTGCCGGTGGTATAGGCACGCAGCCGCCCGAGCTGTGCCGCCGGGTTGATGATTTCGCCGGTGCCCGGCGCGTAAACCGCCGACCGGATATCCGAGGCCGCCGAGCTCTGGTGCGAAACCAGCGCCTGGATATAGCCCTTCGCCGACGTTCCGAGCGGCACCGTATAACGCGCCGTGCCGGTGATCTTGAACTGCGGCGTAATCGGCAGCCGCGTGCCGGCAGCCGCAGACACGATGTTCCGCTGACCGCTATCGAGCATACCGGTGCAGGTGAAGGTCGGATCGGCGCCGAGGCAGAGATTCTGCCGCGTCTTCGCATCGGTATAGGAGCCGGCCACGGTCAGCGCGAGCGGGCCGGTGTTGACACTGGCATCCATCTCGACGCCGCGGATGCGCGCATTCGGGCCGTTCTGGATGATCGTGAAACTGTTCACGCCAAGGAAGGCGAATTGGAAGCTGTCCCAATTCTGCTGATAGACCGCGCCGTTGAAGCGGAGCATGCCGTTGAGCAGCGTCGTCTTCCAGCCCACTTCGTAATTGGTGAGATAATCGGGCGCATAATTGCTGACATCGGCACGCCGGTTGATCCCGCCCGGACGGAAGCCGCGCGACCAGGTGGCGTAAAGCATTAGCTGATCGGTCGGCTTCCACGTCGCGTTGAACTTGTAGGTGACGCCCTGCCCTTGCGTCCGCTTCGGCAACAGCCCGTTACCCGAAACGATTGCGAGGTTGGTGCAAGGCCCGCCCGCCACGGTTGCCGGGAAGAACGGCGCGGGATTCTGCCCGGCATCCACCATCTGCTTCAGGCTCTGCCCGTTGGTGAGATAGCAAGCCGCAACGCCCGTCTTTGAGCTTCCAGCGGCGTTATGCGGCAATGCCGTGTAAGGAATGCCGGTTTCATCCGCCGCCGGATTGCGGCCGAAGCCGAAGAAGCCGATCAGCGAGTTATCGTAGATGAACGCACGCGCGCCCGCGGTGAGCGTCAGCTTCGGCAGGATGTCGAAGCTCGCCTCGCCGAACATCGCATAATCCTTGTCGACGCGATGCTGCTGGGTAAGCCACAAGGTGCCGGGCAGCCCGTTGACCGACAGCTCGGGCGCGAGCCCGGCGATGCGATAATCCTGGTGGATGAGGTTCGACTGGCGCTGGTAGAAAGCGCCGGCGACGATGCGGAACCGCTCGGTGCTCGGCGAGGCGACGCGGATTTCCTGGCTCATCTTCTTGAAATGATCGGTGCCGATCACGCGTTGCTGCGGGTTGATCGTGTTGCCGGCGGCATCGCGATAATAGAAATAGCCGGCGAGACCTCCCTGCTTCTGATAGAGGTTGTCATAGGCCTCGGCATAATCGGTATAATCGCTCGACTGCGTATCGCGGCGATCGAGATAGGCGCCGGCATAGGTCAGATCCCAATTGCCGACCTTGCCCTCGATCGTCAGCGCGCCCTGGATGAAGCGATCGCGACGATATTCGGGCAGGAAATGCTGGACCTGGAGGTCGCCGACCCGCGGATCGAAGCCGTAGCTGCCGTGGCTGCGCTGCTCCTGGTAGAGCACCGTCGGCGTCACCGTCCAATTGTCGTCGAGATCGACCTTGAGCGCGGCGCGGCCGCCCCAGGTCTCGGTGTCGTTATAATCCTTCTTTACCAGCGCCTTGTTGTTGAGAGTGATCCCGTCCTTGAGACAGCCAATGGTAACGGTGGGATCGTTCGGATCCTTGATCGGCGTGCCACAGAAGGTGCGGGTGCCCGCCACATTGTCGATATAGCCGGCATCCTTCTGGTAGAAGCCGACCACGCGCAGCGCGACGTTCGACGAGAAGGGCGCGTTGATCATCCCCTCGATCTTGCCGCCGACGCCGCCCTTGTTGACGGTGTTGAGCTCGCCGTCGACGCGGCCGTAGAAGCCCGAGGTATCGGGCTTGTTGGTGATGATGCGGATCGTCCCCGCCTCGCTCGACGCGCCGTAGAGCGTGCCCTGCGGGCCGGACAGGCTCTCGATCCGCGCGACGTCATAGATATGGATGTCGAGCGTGCCGCCGATCGTCGTCACCGGCTGTTCGTCGAGATAGCTGCCGACCGAGGGGAGTGAGCCCGAGTGGTTGCCGTCGCCGCCCGAGGCGACGCCGCGCATATAGACGGTCGTCACGCCCGGCTGCGAGGTCTGGAACGCCACCGACGGGAGGAGCTGGGTATATTCGTTGAAATTCGAGATGTTGAGCTGATCGAGCTTGCGCGTCGACAGCGCCTGCATCGAGATCGGCACCGTCTGGATATTCTCGTCGCGCTTCTGCGCGGTGACGATGATGTCGCTCATCGCGTCGCTGGCCGCGGGGCGGCTGGGCGCATTGCTCTCGGCGGGCGCGGTCTGCGCAAAGGCGGGGCCGGCAAATGCGACCGAAGCAAAAAGCGAGACCAGCACGCGGCGTTCGAAACTTGTCATCACGCTCCCCCCGGAGACTGTTTTATTGTGGAACGGCAAGACTGTGATGCGGCGCGGCTCAGGTCAATCGCCGCGCACCGACAATCGCGCGAACCGCGCCGACCGTGACAGTTTTGCAACGAAGCAATCAGCTCATCTAATCGTCATGCCCGGCTTGAGCTAATTCACCCGAAGCGCGGCGCCAGCGGATAATGGTCGACCACGTCGCCCAGCGCCGCCTCCAGCGGGCCGAGGTGGGGCGCGAACGGCCGCCATGCGGCATCGCCGCCGCGGAAGATCGGCTGGCGCACCTGTTCGGAGCTCGCCGTGCGCACCGCGCGCTCCGTCTCGTGGAACGACAGGCAAGCAGGCTCGAACGGCAGATCGAGCCGGTCGAGCAACGCGCGAATCCCGGCCTCGGGCGCGTCGACCAGCTCCTCGTGGATCACGCGGATCACCTGCCCCGGCAGCACATGATCGAGATGCGCCATCAGCCGCACATAATCGCGGTAATAGCGCCCCATATCGTCGAGCCCGTAGCTGAACGCCTGCCCACGCGCGAAATGCTGCTTGAAATTGGAGAAGCAGCAGGCGCGCGGATCGCGCCGCGCGTCGATGATCCGCGCATGGGGCAGGATCAGCCGGATCAGCGCGACATGCAGCCAGTTATTGGGCAATTTGTCGATGAAGAACGGCCGTCCGCTGCGCCGCTGCACCGCCGCGCGACGCAGATATTCCTCGCCCAGCGCCGCCGCGTCCTCGGCGGTGAGCGCGGCCAGCCCCGCGGGATAGCCCGATACGCGCCGCACCATCGCGGGCAGATCGGGAAGCTCGGTCGTCCCCTCCACCTGGCCGTGGCTGGAGAGGATCTGCTCGATCAGCGTCGACCCCGCACGCGGCATCCCGAGGATGAAGATCGCATCGGGCGCCTGGCATCCCCAGCCCGCGCGCGCGGCGAAGAAATCGGGGGTCGCCACCGCGATCATCGCGTCGACCATATCGGTCAGCAATTGCGGATCGTAGCCGAGCTGCGCGCGCCGCATCGCATTACCGGCGGCATAATGCGCAAAGGCGATGTCGGCGTCGCCGCGGTCCTCATAAGCCTTGCCCAGCGCGAAATCGAGGTGAAGCGCATCGTCCTCGACAAGATCGGTGCCCGCTCGTGCCGCCGCCATCGCCGTGAGATCGGCATCGGTAAAGCGCACGGTCTTGAGGTTGGCGAGGCTCCACCATGCCTCGCCCAGCGTCGGCTCGGCCGCGATCGCGCGGCGATAGGCGTCGACCCCGTCGGCCTGCCGCCCGACCGTCTTGAGCATATGGCCGTAGCTCATCCACACCCGCGGCTGATCCGGGGCGGCGGCGAGGACGCGTTCGTAGAGCGCGATCGCCGCGTCGAACCCGCCAAGCCGGCCGAGCGCGGCGGCCTTGAGATTGGCATGGCCGATATGATCGGGCTCGGTCGCGAGCAATTCGTCGAGCTCGACCAGCGCCTCGGGCGCGCGGTTCTGGCGATAGAGGACGAGCGCGAGATTGGCACGCGCCGCAGTGAAGGCGGGGGCCAGTTCGAGCGCGCGGCGCAGCAGATTCTCCGCGTCCTGGTTGCGCCCGATCCGCCCGGCCAGCTCCGCCAGCATGCGGATCGCGCGCGCGTCGAACGGATCCTGCTTGAGATAGCCCTTGAGCAACGGCTCGGCGATGTGGAGCTGCCCGTCGTGCAGCGCGATCGCGGCGTCGAGCAGCATCGGGGGGTAAGCGTGGGATTGCGTGGTGACGGTTGCCATCGGCCGCGACGATGCGGGCAAGCGTCGCGCGAAGCAAGCGCTCTGTCCCGCCCGCCGCCACCTCTTGCCTTCCCGCGACGGCGACGCTATCTCCGCGACCCATCCGACAGCGAGGACGGGCTTCACCGTTTCCCTGATGACAGGGAAGCGGTGACGGACCTATGCCTCGCTCGGCTCGTTTGCGAAGGCACGTAAAAGTGGCGAAGACGTCCCCGATCGAATTCATCCGTCAGGTTCAGACAGAGGCGCGCAAGGTTACCTGGCCGGGTCGCCGCCAGACGGTGATGACCGCCGTGATGGTTCTGATCATGACGACGATTCTGGCGCTGTTCTTCCTCGGCATCGACACGGTCTTTGATCAGATCGTGAAGGGCCTGCTTGCCCTCGCGAAATAACGGACAAGGGTTTCACGCAAATGGCGCGCTGGTACATCATCCACGCTTATTCCGGTTTCGAGGGCAAGGTCCGCGATACCATTTTGACCGAGGCGGAGCGGCTCGGCCTCTCGGCGCTCGTCGAGCAGATCGAGGTGCCGACCGAGACGGTGACCGAGGCGCGGCGCGGCAAGAAGGTGTCGGTCGAGCGCAAGTTCATGCCCGGCTATGTGCTGGCCAAGCTCAGCATGAACGACGACGTCTATCACCTCGTCAAGAACACGCCGCGCGTCACCGGCTTCCTCGGCTCGTCGGGCAAGCCGCAGGCGATCAGCGACGCCGAAGCCGCGCGGATGCTCAACTCGAAGGAGGAAGCCGCCGCCGCGCCGAAGCATCAGGTGAAGGTCGATTACGAGATCGGCGATTCGGTCAAGGTGCTCGACGGCCCGTTCGCGAGCTTCAACGGCACGGTCGAGGAGCTCGATTTCGACAAGTCGAAGGTCAAGGTGTCGGTGTCGATCTTCGGCCGCGCCACCCCGGTCGAGCTCGATTTCGAGCAGGTCGAGCGCAGCAAGTAAGCCGCAGGCGGCCACGCGCATAGCCTTGCTATGCGCGAGACCGCCAAGGCCGGCCGGCGGGTCGCGCAGCGAGCCCGTCCGACGACGCGGGATTCACTCCCGCGTCGGCCCTTCCGCATCTTACACCACGGAGACGGGGCACTCCTCCTCAGTGGCTCAGCCGCCACCCGATCGCGATCACCGCGATCGCCACCGGCGGCACCGCCAGCCGCCCCAGCGGCACCCGCGCGCCGGCCGCCCGCCAGCCGCTCACCGCGAGCACCAGCGCGAGCGCCCCGCCGATCATCGTCCACAGATAGTAACGCAGCTCCGCCGCCACCCCGAGCGGGGCATAGCCGAGCGCGTAGAGCAGCGCCGACCACGCCAGCATCTGCGTCGGGAAGCCGATCGGCGCGCGCACCGCCGCCCAGAGCAACCCGATCATCGCCGCGATCCACACACACGGCCAGCCGAGCGGCATCTCCCCTTGCCACCGCGCCAGCCGATCGACCGCATGCACCACCACATTCGGCGTGATCGCAAAGCCCCAGTCGTTGGGCGGCGCCTCGACCTGCACCGGGCGGTCGACCGAATCGAGCGTCAGGAAGCGCGTCTCGACGTTCCAATGCGCCAGCCGGTGCTGGGCATAAGCGATCGGGTGCGCGAGGATCGCGCGCAGCCAGAACAGATGCGGCTCGATATGCCCCGCGGCGAAGGCGCGGCGGACATGATCGAAGTCGATCGGGCACGGCTGATCGACCCACCAGGCGTAGCTGTCCCACTTCACCGGATTGTAGCAATGCCGGTTGATCGCGACCGCATCCTTCACCCCGACCGGCGGAAAGCGGTTCTCCCCGGCGTGATAGGTGATCCCGCCGAGATCGAAGATGATCAGCGACAGCTCGACCCCGCTCGGCTTGGCGGCAAGCAGGCGGTTGGCGACCGGCATCGCCGCGGCGAGCAGCGCCAGCGCGGCGACACCCGCCACGATCATCCGTTTCGGCTGCGCGCGCCAGCTTTCGGGCAAGGTCCACAAAGCGAGCGGCAGGGTGGCGAAGACCGCGTTGAACCGCAGCATCGAGGCGAACACCAGCAACGCCAGCGCGGCCGCACGCAGCGCTCCCCTCCCGCGCGCGGACCGGTCCGCGAAGGCGCATAGCCCGACCGCCGCGAGCAACGCGCCGGTCATCAGACTGTCCTTGATGATCGTCGCCATCAGCGCGATCGCCAGCGGCAGGAGCGCGACGCACCCGATCGCCACCGCCCGCCCGCTGCGCCGCGCGCGCAAGGCGGTGAGGATCAGCAATTTGAACCCGGTGGCGTAGAGCAACAGCTGGAGGATCAACATCGGCGCCGGGCTGTGCGCGAGCGGGAGCAACTGCCGCCAGATCCATTCCATCGCCGGCGGGTGCCAGTCGTCGAAATCGCCGCTCAGCGCCTGATCATATTGCCGGATCGAATCCCAGGTGACGAGGCCGGGCCAATAGGCCAGCGACGCGGCGCACGCGACGACCAGCGGCACGAAGGCGAACAGCCACTGCCGCCGGGTCGCCCGCTGCGTCATCGTCAGCGCGCGACGTCGAACGCGGTGCGATAAGCGGGCTTCACCGCGCGGAGCACCGCCGCGGTGACCGGCAGCGTCACCTCATATTCGCCCTCGGCATAAGGCCCGGCGACATAAGGATCGGCGATCAGCCCGATGCGGTTGATCCGGTTGCGGTTCGACGAGCCGAGCAGCACGGTCAGTTCGCCGATCTTGGGGCAGGCATCGAACGGCCCGTCATGCCCCGGCGCTTCGCCGCGGCGCTGGGTACGGATCGCGTTGAGCCGGTCGCAGAACGCCTGCCCGACTGCCGCCTGCAGTGCGGCGTCGGAAACGAACACTGCCTTGGGCCCCACCCGGCGCTTGGCGGCCTTGTCCCACACCAGCCCGAACGATCCCGGATTGCCGTGCGCGCCGCCGGTATAGCTGTAGACATTGCCCGACAGGCTCAGGAAGCGCGGCGTGTTGGTCACCAGCTTCCATGTCTTCTGCAGCTCATAGGCGCGGAACGGGAAACTGCCCTTGCGCGCCTCCTGCCGTGCCTCGGCGGCGTCGCGCGCCAACGCCGTACGCTGCTTGGCGCGATCCGCCTCCAGCCAGGCGCGCAGCGGCGGGATCGCCGCCGCCTCGGCGGGGTAGCTATAGGTAAAGCTGTAATCGGCGGTCTTGACGCTCGACTGCGCCGACGCGCTCGTCGCGATCGCAATCCCCAGCCCCGCCGCGATGATCCTGTTCCTCATCCGCTCGTCTCCTTATTCGCTCCCCACTGCCTCGGCGATCGACCCTAATCCCGCGGCGCGCACCTTCTCCTCGAGCCCGCGCACGATGCGTCGCGCGATCCCCGGCCCTTCATAAACCATTGCACTGTAAAGCTGGACCAGACTCGCACCGGCGCGGATGCTGTCCCAAGCGTGGTCGGCGCTGGCGATCCCGCCGATCCCGACCAGCGGGATTTCCCCGCCAGTCGCCTTGCGGAAATCGCGCAGCCGGGTGAGCGCCAGCGCGCGCAGCGGCTCGCCGGAGAGTCCGCCGGTCTCCGCGGCGTGCGCCGAGCGCAGCGGCGGGCGGCCGATCGTGGTGTTGCTGACCATCAGCGCGCCCAGCCGCCGGTCGATCGCGGCGCGCGCGATCGCGTCGACGTCCTCGGGCTGGAGATCGGGCGCGACCTTGAGGAACACCGGCACCGCGCCTGCCACCGCCGCGCCGACGCGATCGAGCAATTCGTGGAGCGCCCCCACGTCCTGCAACGCGCGCAGCCCCGGGGTATTGGGGCTGGAGATATTGAGCGTCAGATAGCTGGCGTGCGGCGCCATCAGCCGCGCCATCGTGACATAATCGGCAATGCGATCGACCGCCTCCTTGTTTGCGCCGATATTGACCCCGACGATGCCGCCCCGCCCGGCGCGCGCCGCGAGCCGTCGCGCCGCCGCTTCGCCGCCCTGGCTGTTGAAGCCGAAGCGGTTGATCACCGCGCGATCCTCGGCCAGCCGGAACAGCCGCGGGCGCGGGTTGCCGGGCTGCGGCAGCGGAGTGATCGTCCCCACCTCGGCAAAGCCGAAGCCGAGCGCGAGCAGCGCATCGGGCACCTCGGCATCCTTGTCGAACCCCGCGGCGATCCCGAGCGGATTGGGGAAATCGACCCCCGCCACCGTGATCGCGAGCGCCGCATCCGCCTTCGGCGCGGCCCGGCGCGGCATCGCCTTGAGCGCTGCCACCGACAGGCGGTGCGCGCGCTCCGGATCGAGGCAGAAGATAGCGGGGCGGATCAGGTCGTAAGCGGTCGGCAAGGGCGTTCCCCAGATTCGGTCGACGTTCGGTCGCGTCGCCGCATATACACCGTCACCCCGGCCTTGAGCCGGGGTCCTTTGTGCCTCGGGCTTTACGGCTGGAACCTCTTGCCCCTGCCTTTGCCTCCAGTTCGCCCCCGGCTCAAGACCACACATTTCGGCGCGCCGACAATCATCTCAATGCTGTAATATCTTCGAGACGATCGTCGGCCATGAGGTGCGCGCAAATTTCATCGGGAACTCATGTGCGTCGCTTTTCGCTCCTCTCCGTGACGATGCTGCTCGCGGCCTGCGCCACCGATCGCCCGCCGCCGCGCCAGCACGGTTGGCAAGCGCATCACGCGGAAGGCGGCGACGATCAGCCGCATTATCTGTTCTTCAGCCCGATGGGCGAGCCGTTCCGGGTCGAGCATCCCGACAAGGCGTGGTTCGCCGGTGCCGACACCAACCACGACGGGCGGCTCGACCGCGCCGAATTTCGCGCCGATGCGCTGCGCTTCTTCCATGTCCTCGATCGCAACAACGACGGCGAGATCGCCCCCGACGAGATCCACATTTACGAGACCCGCACCGCCCCCGACACCCGCGTCCGCGCCGCGCGCGGCGGGCGCCCCCCCGCCTCG
>JAFIGU010000062.1 GCA_017849555.1 Sphingomonas sp.
AGGGTGCCGCTCGGCGAGATGGTGCGCGTCTCGCGCAGCAGGCGGAACGCGCGGCGCGCGTCCTGCTCGGTCTTGGTGACGAAGGCGATGGCTTCGGGCGACAGGCCGGGTTGTTCGGACATGACGATCTCCTCTCAGGCGAGTTCGGGGGTGGTGGCGCGGGCATTGATCGCGCGCGCGGCGTCGAGCGGGCGTGGATCGACCCACGCGTCGAGCTCGAAATCGGCGTCGAGAAAGCCGTGGGTGAAGAGGAATTTCTTCTGCTGCTCGAACAAGGCGAGCCGATCGGCGTCGAGCGTCGGATGCAGCCCCTCGTGGAGCCGGGCATAGGCCTGATCGACCGCACCCGCGCTGCCGGCGGTCTCGAATTCCAATATCTCGCGCAGGCGGTTGGGCTGCGCCGCCACCCAGTCGGCGGCGCGCAGCGTCACCGCGAGGAAGCGCGCGACGAGATCGAAATGCTCGTCGAGCAACTGCTGGTGGACGGTGATCGGGCGCGGGGTCCCGTTGTTGACCCGAAAGCGACGGTCCGGGAGCGCGTCGAGGTCGATCGCGATCACCAGCCCCGCCTCGCGCGCCTGATCGAGCGCCGAGGCGCCCTTGACATAGATGGCGTCCACCTTGCCCGCGACGAGCGCCTCGATCGGCCACAACCGGCCGACGCCCGAGCGGCGCGGTTCGAGATCGCGGCCCGCGCCGCCGATGTTGCGCAGCCGGTCCTCGGTCTCGACCAGCTCGACATCGTCAAAGGTCAGCCCAGCCGAGGCGAGCACGCCCTTATAGCCGGCGAGCGACATGCCGCGCGCGATGCTGGTGCCGCGCACATGGCTCGGGATGTCGTTGCGGCTCCAGCCGGGCAGCGCGAGGCGGCGGCCCTTGAGATCGGCCGCGTGCGCGATCCCGGTATCGGGGCGGGTGAGGATCAGTTGGCTTTCCTCGATCCAGGTGAGGCCGACGAGGCGGGTCGGCTCGTGCTGCGCCCGCGCGGCGATCGCGAGCATGTTGCCGCCCTCGCGGATCAATGTCGGCAGGCGATGATCATAATGATGCCGCGCGAGTTCGGACCCCGATTCCTGCAGCGTGCGCAGGGCGATCCCGTCGCGCGCGAATTCGTCGCCGAGCCAGCCGAGCTTATAGGCGATCCCCGTCGCGGTCGGCACCGGGCAGCGCGTGAACCACAATTCGGTGAGTTTCTCCCGCGTCGGGGCAAAGCGATCGAGCGTCGTTGCCATTCTGAGCTCCTTGGCCAGCGTGTGACGGGAAGGGAGCAAGGCTCATGCCAAGCCGTGATTTCGGCGGAGTCGCGAAGGATGGGGGCCGCGCTGCGTTGATCGATGCGCGATATTCAGCAGCAATATTGGTGAGTTTTCACCGCTATTGCTGCGGCAACGGATCAGATCAGCCCGAAATTCTTGAGATGGGTCCGCACGACGTTGCGGGTGACGCCGAGCGCGCTCGCCGTCTTGATCTGGTTCGCGCCCGACATCTGAAAGGCTTCGCGCACCGCGATGTTGACGAGCCGATCGAGCAGTTCGGGATGCCCCTCGTCGATCAGGCGCGCGACGACCGGCCGGAGAATATCCTCGATCGACGTGGGCGCGGTCGCCGGGGGCGCGGCGTGCGGCTCGCCCGGCGGGGCGAAATCCTCGATCGCGATCGGCGGCGACAGCCCGAGATCGGCGACCTGGATCACGCCGTCCTGGTTGATCAGCGTCGCGCGGTAGATGGCATTCTCAAGCTCGCGGATATTCCCCGGCCAGTCATGCCGGTACAGCGCCTCCTCCGCCCGCGGCCCGAGGTCGAGCCGCCGGGGCGGGAGCTTGTCGCCATAGACCTGCAGGAAGTGCCGGGCGAGCGGCAGGATGTCGGCGCGCCGCTCTCGTAAAGGCAGGAGCGGCACCGTCACGACTTGCAGCCGATAGAAGAGGTCGGCGCGGAAGACGCCCTTTGCCACCGCCTGCGCCAGATCGACGTTGGTCGCGGCGATCAGGCGAACGTTGAGCGGGGTCGCGGAGCGCGAGCCGATCCGCACGACTTCGCGCTCCTGCAGGATGCGGAGCAACTTCACCTGCAGCGAGAGCGGAAGATCGCCGATCTCGTCGAGGAACAGCGTGCCGCCGTTGGCCGCCTCGAACCAGCCCGGCCGCGCGGCATGCGCGCCGGTGAAGGCGCCGCGCTCGTAACCGAACAATTCGCCCTCGATCAGCGTCTCGGAAAAAGCGCCGCAATTGACCGCGAGGAACGGGCCGGGCGCGCGGTCGCTCATCGCGTGGACATAGCGTGCGACCAGTTCCTTGCCGGTTCCCGTCTCGCCGATCACCAGGATATTGGCGTCGCTCGGCGCGGTGCGCTCGATTAGCGGCATCAGTGCGCGCGAGCGCGGATCGGAAAAGATGAACGCGCGCGCGCGGGCGCCGACCGAATGATGTTTGTCGCAGTCGAACGCCAGCACGGCGCGCCCGCCGGCATGATGCGCGGTCGTCACACCGACATCGGGACGCGTTGCGCGATCGGCTTGCGGGTTTGAGGCCATGATCTCCTCCGGGTCGTCGCGGAGGATAGCGTAGATTCATCCACTAAATAAGTGGGAATTAAAGCAGGCTCGATAGCTCAGCTTTCAGCGGGCGGCCGCGCGATACCGTTCCAGGCCGGCGCGTCGCGCCAGCGCGGCATCGAGCGGACGCGGATCGATCCAGCGCGCGACATCGACACGATGTTCGAGAAATCCGTGTAGCCACAAGAAGTTGGCTTGCTTCTCCAGCATGTCGACGCGATCAGGCGAGAGATCGGGGTGCAGCGAGCGATGGAAATCGCCGCGATACGCGGCCTCGACGCCGGATATGCCGGCGAGCGTCTCGCGCGCCAGGATGTGCTTGAGCTCGGCCGGATTGCCGGCCGCCCAGTCCGCGGCGCGCAGTGTCTGTTCGAGGAAGCGCACCACGATGTCGAAATGATCGTCGATCATATCGGCATGCACCGTGATCGGGCGCGGCGTGCCATTGTTCACCCGGGCGAGCCGGCTGGGATAGGAATCAAGATCGATCCCCACGACGAGGCCGAGCCGCGCCGCCGCTTCGGCCGCCGCCGCGCCTTTGATATAGACCGCGTCGACGCGTCCGGCGGCGAGCCAGTCGAGCCCCAGCCATAACCGGCGCATCCCGGCGGCGCTGGGCTGCTCGATCGGCGGGGCGGGGACCTCGACCAGCCGCGCCTCGCCGAGCGTCAGTCCACCGAGCGCCAGCGCGCTTTGAATGCCGTGGAGCGCCATGCCGCGCGCGATGCTCTCCCCGCGCGTGCGCGCGAAGCCCGGCAGCGCGAAGCGCAGGTTCCTGAGGTCGGCCGGCTCCAGGACCCGAGTGTCGGGGCGCACGACGATCGCCTGGCCCTCGTCGATCCAGGTCAATCCGATCACCCGCGTCGGGGCGCCGAGCGATCGCGCCGCGAGTGCCTGGATGTTCCCCGCCTCGCGGAAATGATGACGCGCCTGTCGTTCGGGGTCCGGCGCGACCAGCCTGAGGCCGCTCTCGGCGACGCGCTTGATCGCGATCCCGTCACCGGCGAATTCCTCCGCCATCCACCCCAACGCCCAGGCGATGCCCGAGGCCGCCGGGATCGGGCTTTGCGACATCCAGATCGAATCCAAAGCTTCCGGGCCACCCGCTGCGCGACAGTCAATTTCCATCTTCTTCTCCGCCGCCAGGCCGTGCCCTGTCACGACTCCGCGGTTGACGGGCTGATCGCAAGGCGCGTGCCAAGCGGCACCTTCGGCCCAGCCGGCGTATCGATCGACGCTTATCGGTGGAATTCGCGCAGCCGATGCCCGCGCGCTGCTTCATTTTGCGCAATTCGGGCTGCCGCCCCGGGCGCGCGGCGCGCGCATCCGCGGAAACGCGCGCTTGGCACGCGAACTGCATCGTCGGCAGCGAAAGGAATTGCGTGTGGCGACTGAAGGTAAATCATCGCGGCCGTGGGCGATCCTCGTCGCGGTGCTGGCGTTGCTCGGCGGTGCGCTCGCGTTCCAGTTGCACCGCGCCAGCGGCTCGGCCGCGCCGGTGCGAACCGTCAACATCGCCGGCATCGCTTATCCCTATGAGGGGCGGCAGGTCTATAACGGCCTGACCGGCATCATCATCCAGCAGGGCTGGCTCAAGCAGGAGCTGGCGAAGCGCGGCGTGGAGCTCGCCTTCACCCCGATCCCCACCGCGGTGGGCGGCCCGCTGATCAACGAGGGCTTCTCGGGCAAGCGCATCGACTTCGCCTCATATGGCGATTTTCCCGCGATCATCGCGGTCTCGGGCGGGGTGCCGCTCAAGCTCGTCGCGCCGGTCGGGCAGGGGCAGAATTCCTATCTGGTGGTGCGCAACGGGCTGCCGGCAAAGACGATCGCCGATCTCAAGGGCAAGCGCATCGCCTTGCATCGCGGGCGTCCGTGGGAATTGCCTTTCTCCAAATTGCTCGACGCCAACGGGCTGAAGCTCAGCGACTTCACGATCGTCAATATCAATCCCTCGGCGACGCCCGCCGCACTCGCGTCGGGCAATGTCGACGCGACCTTCCTGCTCTCGGACGGCCTGCTGCTGGAGCAGCGCGGTGTCGGCCGCGTCATCTGGTCGACCAAGCAGGCGCCGGCGGACTGGCGGATGCGCGCCGAACTGTTCGGCCGCGGCGATTTCGTCGACCGTAATCCGGAGCTGACGCAGATCGTCGTCAATGCCTTCGTGCGCGCCGCCGCCTGGTCGGCGCTGGAGGAGCATCGCGCCGAGGTGATCCACCAGGCCTCGCGCGGTGCCTTGCCCGAAGCGATCGTGGCCAAGGATTATGCCGAATCGGGCATTGCCTGGCGCGACCGCTTCTCGCCGATCTTCACCCCCGATATCGCGGGCCATTACCGGTCGGTCGCCGATTACACCTATGCGCGCGGCCTTGTCCGCAACAAGGTCGACGTCGATGCGCTGATCGACCAACGGTTCGTCCCGAACGCGTTGCGCGATCTGAAGCTTGACCGCTTCTGGCCGGCGGGGAGCGCGGCGGCAGCGGCGCCCGCGCCGGTTTCGACGGGCAAGAATTCGTGACCGCGCGCGCGCCGCTCGCGGCGCTGACCGCTCCTTTGGCGCTGCTCGCGCTATGGCAGCTCGCCGCGCTCTCCGGCGTGTTTCCGACACAGGTGCTGGTGCCGCCGGCGGATGTCGCGGAAACCCTGTGGTCGCTGGCGCGAAGCGGTGAGCTGGAGCGGCATATCGGCGAAAGCCTGTTCCGGCTCGGTCTGGGCTATCTGATCGGGGCGGTCGCCGGGCTGGCGTTCGGCGCCTGTATCGCGCTGTCGCGCCTCGCAGAAGCCGCGCTGGCGCCCGCCTTCCTCGCCGTCTGGCAGGTGCCGGTCATCGCCTTCGTGCCGGTTCTGGTGATCTTTCTCGGCATCGACGAGCCGTTCAAGATCGCGATCGTCGCGCTGGCGACCTTCTTTCCCGTCGCGCTGGCGACGTTCGACGGTATCCGGGGCGTTCCGAAAGCGTGGTTCGATGTCGCCCGGGTCTATCGCACCCGGATTCCCGACCTGATCCTGCGCATCCTCGTTCCGGCGACGGTTCCGGCGGTGCTGACGGGCATGAGGGTGGCGCTGACCCGCTCCTGGGTGGTGCTCGTCGCCGCCGAGCTGCTCGCCGCCGACAGCGGGATCGGACAGATGATGGAGATGGGCCGCCAGATGTTCCGCATCGACGTGGTGCTCGCCGGGGTGGTGGTGAGCGGTGTGATCGGCTTCGCGCTCGATCGCGGCGCCAAAGCGATCGAGCACCGCGCGACACGGTGGAAATACGCATGAAGCAAGTGCTCGCCCGCCCCGCCGCGCGGTTTGCGATCGGGCTTGTCGCGCCGTTGCTGTTCCTCGCCTGGTGGCAATGGCAGGCAAGCAGCGGCGGCGCGCGCGCGCTGACCTTCGCCCCGCTTCAATCGATCGGTGCGGCTCTTGTCGAGCTGGTCGCGGACGGCGCGCTGGCGCGCGACATGTTCGCCACCGTGTCGCGCAGCCTTGCCGGGCTGGCGATCGGGGGATCGCTGGGGATCGCGATGGGGGTGTCGATGGCGATCTGGCGACCGCTCGACCGCGTGCTCGGGCCGTTGCTCCACGCCATCCGGCAGGTGCCGCTGATCGGCTGGCTGCCGCTATTCGGTTTGTGGTTCGGCACCGGGCAGGGCACCGAGCTCATCGTCGTCTGCCTGTCCGCCTTCTTTCCCGCGATGCTCAACAGCTATGAGGGCGTCGCGCATGTCGAGCAGCGCTATCTTGATGTCGGGCGGCTCTACGGCTTCACCCCGTTCCAGCGGTTCCGCCTGTTGTTATTGCCCGCGGCGATGCCGCTGATTCTGACCGGCCTTACCCAGGCACTCGCCTTCGCGTGGATCGCATCGATCGCCACCGAGATCCTGCTCGGCGCAGGAAGCGGGCTCGGCGTCACGATGCAGCTCGCCCAGACCCAGCAGCGGCTCGACGTCATCCTCGTGGCGATCATCGCCACCGCCCTGTTGGGCTTCGTGATCAACACCCTGTTCCAGCGCCTGCGCCGCCATTTGCTGCGCTGGCAAGCCGCGCCGCTTTGAGGAGTTAGTATGTTCGTCGATCCCCGGCCGCCTTCCGTCGCTTCCACCGATCATGCCGCGCGCGGCGCGCTGACGATCGCCGATCTCGACAAGAGCTTCGCGATCGGGGGCGAGCCGCGGCGCGTGCTCGACAACATCAATCTCTCGGTAAAGGCCGGCGAATTCGTCAGCATCGTCGGCGCCTCCGGGTGCGGCAAATCGACGCTGCTGCGGCTGATCGTCGGGCTCGATGCCGATTATAGCGGCGAGATCCGGCTCGATGGGAACCGCATCGCCAGCACCAGCCTCGATCGCGGGATCGTCTTTCAGGATCACCGCCTGTTTCCGTGGATGACGCTGGCGCAGAATATCGAGCTGGCGCTGCTCAACACCGACACTCCCAAGGAGCGGCGCGCGCAGATCGTCGCCGATCATATCGCGCTGGTGAATTTGAAGGGCTTCGAACAGGCCTATCCGCATCAATTGTCCGGCGGGATGGCGCAGCGCGCGGCGATCGCGCGCGCGCTCGTCACCGAGCCCAAATTGCTGTTGCTCGACGAGCCGCTCGGCGCGCTCGATGCGCTGACGCGGGTGCACGTCCAGAACGAGCTGCAACGCATCTGGATGACGCAGCGCTCGACCGTGTTGATGGTCACCCACGATGTCGAGGAGGCGCTCTATCTCGGCGACCGGGTGGTGATCATGGCGCCCGATCCGGGGCGTATCCGGCGCATCGTCGACGTCGATCTGCCGCACCCGCGCGATCGCGGTGCCCCGCTGCTTCACCGGCTCAAGGACGAGATCCTCGCCGAGCTGACCGCGGCGCCGGCCGATCCCGCCAATCTCGTGCGCCTGCCGGGCCGGGAGGACCGCCGATGACCCGCAACGCCGCGCATCCGATCGAGCCCCTGTTCGTCGATCGCTGGTCGCCGCGCAGCTTCACCGGCGAGCCGGTGCCCGATGCGGTGCTGCTGAGCGCGTTCGAAGCGGCGCGCTGGGCGCCGTCCGCGTCGAATGTCCAGCCGTGGCGGTTCCTGCTCGCGCGGCCGGGCGATGCCGATTGGGAGACGTTCGTCGGGCTGCTGATGCCGCGCAACGCGCTATGGGCAAGCCGCGCGTCGGCGCTGGTGGTGATCCTGTCCGAATTGCGGCTCGAGCGGCGCGGCGTGGTGGTCGACAATGTCTCGCACAGTTTCGATGCCGGGGCGGCCTGGACCAATTTCGCACATCAGGCGCTGCTGCTCGGCTGGCATACCCACGGGATCGGCGGGTTCGATCGCGAGGCCGCGCGAACGCGGCTCGCGGTGCCGGACGATTTCGCGATCGAGGCGATGGTCGCGATCGGGCGGCTCGCCGGGCTCGATACGCTCGACCCCGAATTCCACGCCGCCGAAGCCCCCAACGGGCGGCGCCCGCTCGATGAGACGGTGTTCGCCGGGCGGCTTGGGGCACCGGCCTTTGCCAAGGAAAGGAATGCTGCATGACCGTGCGGATCTATTGGCAGCTCGATGTGGCGCAGCAGCCCGCGCGTGGCGAGATCGCCGCGCGCCCGGCCCCCACCGGGATCGCGCGCGACGTGCGCACGCGCGCGATCACCCGCTACGATCATTATGCGCAGATCGCGCAGGCCGCGGCGCAGACCGCGTTCGACGGCCTGTTCATCGTGCATCGGCCGCAATCGGACGATGCCGCGATCGTCGCCGCGGCGATCGCGCGTGAGGTGCCGCGGATCGAGTTCGTCGCGGAATTTCCGGCGTCGGCCGGGTCCGCGGTCTATGCCGCCAAGCAGGCGGTGACCTTCCAACGGGCGACGCGCGAGCGGCTTGGCTGGGCGATCGCGCCGTCGCGCCCCGCGGTGGAACGGGCGCATGACGGCGATCGCGTTCCCGACGAGGCGCTGGCCGCGCGGACCGAGGAATTCCTCACCGTCGCGCGCGGCGTCCACGGCCAGCATCCCTATTCCTTCGCGGGCCGCTTCTTCGAGGTCGAGGATGGCGGGTTCGATGCGCCGCTCAACCGCGTGCGCTTCCCGCGCGTGTTCCTGCAGGGCGAGAGCAAGGAGGAACTGGCGCTGTCGGCGCGCATCGCCGACGTCCATCTGTTCCGCGCGACCGGCTTTGCGACGCTCAGCCGCCAGATCGAGGCGCTCGACATGCTCGCGCTGCAGGCGCGGCGGTCGATCGGTTTCGGGCTGATCCAGCCGGTGCTCGCGCGCGACACCGGCGAGGAAGCGCATCGCGATGCGGCGCGCGCGGGTCTTCCCGAACAGGCGATCGTCGGCGATTATGCCGAGGTCGCCGATCGATTGGCCGCGCTCGCCCGGCTTGGTGTCGATCATTTCGTCCTGACCGGCGGTTCCTCGCTCGAGGAAAGCTATGTCGTCGGCCAGCACGTCCTTCCCCGCTTGCGCGCGCTGCTCGACGCGTCGCGCGCCGCCGCCTGAACCGAGGTGACCCCATGACGATCGATTTCTATTGGCGATTGCCGACCCACGGCTGCCACAGCAGCATCCGTTACGGGGCTTATGATCGCGGCGACTGGTCGCCGCTCGCCGCCGGCAACATCGCGCCGGGGATCGACGCATCCGGCGCGGACGACGGGTTTCGCTATATCGACCATCTCGCCGAGATCGCGCGCGCCGCGGAGGGCGCGGGGTTCACCGGCGGGCTGATCCCGTCCTTTCCCAATACCGACGATCCCTGGGTGATCTCGCCGCTGCTGGCGCGCGCCACGCGGACGTTCCGCTTCATGATCGCGTTCCAGCCGGGTTTCCTCAACCCGGTCCACGCCGCGCGGCTCTCGGCCAGTCTGCAACGCGCGACCGGCGGACGGACGGTGTTCAACATCATCACCGGCGGCGGCGGGCCGGCGCAAACCTGGTGGGGCGACAGCTTCAGCCACGACGACCGCTATGGCCGCACCACCGAATTTCTCGACGTGTTCAAGGGCGTGTGGACGCAGAAGGATTTCTCGTATCGTGGCCGTTTCTACGAGGTCGAGCACGGCGGTCTCGCGCCGCTCTTGGCGCATGAGGACATCCCCGAGATCTGGTTCTCCGGCTCGTCCGACGCGGCGCTGCAATCGGCCGCGAAACACGCCGATTACTATCTTTCCTGGCTCGAACCGTTCGACCAGCTCGCCGACAAATTCGCGCGCGTGAAGGAACGGACCGCGGCATTGGGCGGCGAGCAGAAATGCGCGGTGCGCGTCGACCTCGTCGCGCGGCCGACCGAGGAGGAAGCGTGGCGCGACATCCGCATCGGCTTCGAGCATGTCGGCGAGGAGCGTCGCCGGCAGGGCCGCGGCGGGCCGACCGATTCGGTCGGCGCCGCGCGCCAGCAGGCGCTCCGCCCGAGCGAGGCGAAGCGGTACGAGGATCTGATCGTCGCGCCCAACCTGTGGGGCGGTTTCAACCTGCTGCGCGGTGGCCCGGCGCTCGGCATCGTCGGCAGCTATGAACAATGCGCCGCACGGCTCGACGACCTTATCGCGCGCGGCGCGAACGCCTTCATCCTCGCCGGTACGCCGCATCTCGAGGAGGCGTGGCGCGTCGGGGAGGAAGTGCTTCCCTTGCTTGGCCGCAACCGGGATCTGTTGCTCGCCGCCGCCGAATAGCGATCATCAAACGCCTAAAAGGGGGAAGGGCGCCGGCGGTCATCCACCGGCGCCCTTTTATTTTGCGCGACGACGCGAGCGGGGCGTCAGAAGCGGAAGATCACCGATCCGCCATAAGTGCGCGGGTCGCCCCATTCGACGGTGTCGCCGGTGATCCCTTGCACCGGATTGGCCTGCGGCAGCGCGTGATTGCGGAAATCGACGTCGAACAGATTGTCGATATAGGCCGAAATGGTCACGCGATTGTCGGCCGAGGTGAAACTGATCCGCGCATTGGCGATCGTATAGCCGGGCTGGGTCAGCAGATAGCGGTTCACCCGATCCTGCGGGGTGATGTAATAATATTGCAGCGACGTATAGCGCGCATCGGCCTGGAGCTCGACGTTGCCGCTCCGCCCCGCCGGGATGGTATAGCTTGCCGCGCCGTTGAGCGTCAGCTTGGGCGCGCGCACGAACCGCGCGCCCGACAGATTGGCGCCGCCGTTCACGACATTGAGCTCGTCATATTTAGTATCGAGGATACCGACCGCGCCGTTGAGCCGCAGCCGCGCAAGCGGTTTCGCCTCGATCTCGAATTCGGCGCCGTTGACATGCGCCTTCCTGGCATTCTGGAGATAGGATACCGTCGCGCCGCCGACCGCGCCGGGATTGGGCCCGACCACGTTGATCTGCACATTGTCATAATCATAGTGGAAGGCGGTCGCGTTGAAGGTCAGCCGGCGATCGAACCATTGCGACTTATAGCCGAGTTCATAGGCGTTGAGCTTTTCCGGCGCGACCACCAGCAGCGCGGCGGGCAGCGTCGCCGCGGTATTGAACCCGCCCGATTTCACGCCGTGCGAGAATTTGAAATAGATCAGATTGTCGCGATCGACCTGCCACGAGGGCGTCACGTCATAAGTGAATGCGTCCCAGGTCTTGCGCAAATCGCCCGAAAAGGTGCCGGGGCCGCCGAACCTTCCGGTATAGCTGTTCCACCAATGCGCATAATTGCTCCAGCTCGTCGCCGCGGCATTGGGCGCGGCCAGCCGGTCGAAATCGAGCGTCTTGGTCTCGCGCGTCCAGCGGCCGCCGAGCGTCAGTTTCAGCGCGTCGGTGAAATTGAACGTGCCGCTACCGAACGCCGCGCCGCTTTCCGCCTTGTGGTGATAAGCGGTCAACGCATAAGCGGCGGGCGCGGTGCTGCCGGGAAGCGCGGGCACCGCCCCGGCCGGCAAGGTCGCCGAATAAGCGTTCGAGACGATCTTCTCGTTGAAATAATAGAGCCCCGCGATCCAGCTCAGGCGATCGTCCTGCCGCGAAGCGAGGCGCAGTTCCTGCGTCCATTGCGCGCTGCGCGCGGTCGTATAGCCGCGTGAGATTTCGAGCGGGGTATAGTCGCTGTCGTTGGCGCCGCGCGTCTTGAACCGCTCATAGCCGGTGATCGCGGTGAGCGTGACCCCGCCAAGCGTCCAGTCGAGGTGCAACGACCCGCCGAGCTGCTTGTTGCGGCTATATTCGGGGGCGTTGTAATTGACCGTATCCTTGTCGGTCGGCGGCGCATAGCCGTTGCGCAATATGCCGCTCGCGGCATAGCTGGCGGTGGTCCAATAGCTGCCGTCGGTGCTGTAATCGCGATAATGGACGCTCAGCAGCGCCTGGAAATTGGCGGTCGGCGCGAACAGCACCTGCCCGCGCAGCACTTCGTCGCGGATCGCGTTCGATTTGTCGCCAGTGAAGAGATTGGTGAAGCGCCCGCCGCGATCGTCGAAATGGCCCGAGACGCGCACCGCCAGAATATCCGGCACGACGACCAGCCCGACCCCGCCCTCGATGATCTTCTCGTTATAGCTGCCATAGTCGAAACGAACATAATTGTCGTTGTCGCGCGGCGTGAGCGACGGCTTCTTCGATATCACGTTGATCGCGCCGCCGGTCGTATTCTTGCCCCACAAGGTTCCTTGCGGGCCGCGCAGCACCTCGACCTGCTCGATATCGAACAGCGGCAGGCCGGTCGCGCTGGCGTTGGAGATGTAAACGTCGTCGAGGTAGAAGCCGACCGGATTGGCGAGGTCGAGCTGCTGCTGGCCTGCGCCGACTCCGCGGATCCACCAGCGCGGACGCCCGTGCTGCTGCGTGCCGGCGGTCGCATTAGGGACGAGGTTGAGCACTTCGTTCGCCGACTTGCCGAGGCCGCTGCTGAACAGGTCGCCGCCGAGCGCGGTCACCGCGGTCGGGACATCCTGAAGGCGCTGCTCGCGGCGTTGCGCGGTGACGAGAACGTCGCTCGTGCGCCCGTCGGCATTGGCGTCGGCATCGGGTTCCGGCGCCGGGTCCGCCGCGGTCGATGCGGGCCGATTGTCCGCCGTCGCGGGCGTCGCCGCCAGCCCCGGCCCGGCGACGAGCATGAAGGCCAGCACATTCGATGAGGCAACGACGTCGAAAACTCGCTTTGCAACTCGCGACAACGCAATTCTCCCTGCTGATTTTGGGCACGCGCGGAGGTGCCGTTGCCGGGGGCGTCGCAAGCGATGTGCCAGACGAGCTAACCTTCTGATATTATGAGGCTGTCTCGGCGAGTTGTGGAAAAAGGGGCGGTGCTCGCCGCGGCATCTGGTGCGATCGCAGCAACCGAGTTGAGCAATTTGCCGCATCCGCGCCCGGTGGTCGGACGCGATCAGAAATGGGCGAGATAGCCGCCGTCGACGGCCAGCACCTGCCCGGTCACATAGGATGAGGCAGGCGAGGCGAAGAACAGGACCGCCGCGACGATCTCGTCGGGGCGTCCCCAGCGCCCGAGCGAGGTGCGGCGGGCGAGATGCTCGGCGATCGCGGGATCGGCAGTCATCTCGGCATTCGCCTCGGTCGCGAAGAAGCCGGGCGCGACCGCGTTGACGGTTATCTGCCGGGGGCCGAGCTCGGCGGCGAGCGCCCGGGTGAGGGCGTCGAGGCCACCCTTCGTCATCGTGTAGGCGGCGTCTCCCGCGCGAGCGATCTGGCCGGCGATCGAGGTGATATTGATGATACGCCCGCCGCTCGGCATCCGCGCGCCGATCAGCCGCGTCAGATCGAACGGCGCGATGAGGTTGATTTCGACCAGTTTCCGCGCCGCGTCGCGATCGAGTTCGGCGAGGGGCCGTCGATCACGATCCCCCGCATTGTTGACCAATATATCGATGCGGTCGCGACCGGACAGCAATTCGGCCGCGGCTTCTTCCCGAGAAAGATCGGCAACGACGATCTCCGAGGAACCGCCGGCCGCGGCAATCGCCTGTTGCACGGCAAGAAGCCGCTCGGCGTCGCGGCCGTGCAGCAGGACATGCGCGCCGGCCGCCGCCAGACCCTTGGCCATTTCGCGCCCGAGGCCGCCGCCGGCGCCGGTGATGAGTGCGATCTTGCCGTGAAGTTGGATTGCCGCCACTCCGTCCAAGCCCGTCCGCCCGAACGGGTCTATCGGACGGACGGCCGGTTTGGCGCGCGCGCCGCGTAAAATCAATAAGCCGCCGTGAACCGCTCGCGGCTGTGCGCCTTGCGCTCGAGTTCGTCGACCATCGCGATGGCATAATCGGCAAAGCTGATTTTGCTTTCGCCATTCTCGTCGGTCACCAGTCGATCGCCGCCGAGCCGATAATGGCCGAGCCGCGGCCCTTCGAACAGCAAGGCGGCGGGCGAGAAGAACACCCAGTCGATGTCGCGTTCCGAACGGATGTCGTCGAGAAAGGCGATCCCGCCCTCGGCGATCGGCTTCCACTCGGCAGGAAAGCTCGGGGTGTCGATCACCCGCTGCCCCGGAGCGATTTCGAGGCTCGCGGCGCCCCCGGTGACCAGCAGCCGGTGGACACCCGCAGCGCGCAGCGCGCCGAGCAATGTCGCGGCGGGCACGTCGAAGTGCAGCGCGCTGATCACCGCGTCGCTGCCGCGGATCAGATCGGCAAGCTCGTCAGGCTTCGACGCGTCGCCGGCCCGCACCGTCACCCCCGATTGCGGCGGGATCGCATCCGGGTTGCGCGCGATCGCGAGCACCTCATGCCCGCGCGACGCGAGTTCCTTCGTGATCTCGGACCCCGCCCGCCCGCTTGCGCCCAGCACTGCAACCTTCATTTTCGCCTCCTTCGGTTTCCAACGGGAACCAAGTTGTCTAGGGTAACCCGCAATGCAAGACGGCACCTTTTCGACACTTGGTCACTTCGGGGAAACCGCGGGCGGGCGCGGCGACGTGTTCAATGCGAACTGCCCGACACGGCGGCTGCTCGATCGCGTCGGCGACAAATGGAGCGTCCTGATCCTCAGCCTCCTCGGCGACGGCGAAAGGCGCTTCAGCGCGCTGAAGCGCGAGATCGGCGGGGTATCGCAAAAGATGCTCAGCCAGACATTGCGGTCGCTCGAACGCGATGGGCTGGTGACCCGCACCGTCGCGCCGACCGTGCCGGTGACCGTCGTTTACGCGATCACCCCGCTGGGGGCCGAGTTGCTGGCGGCTTTGAGCATGATGATCGATTGGGCGGAGGCGCGCATCGATGCGGTCACCGAGGCGCAGCGCCGCTTCGACCGGCGCGATCGTCTTTGAGGGATTCGCCCAGCGGCAATAAATCTCGCAGTCTCAATAAGACAGGCTGAGCGTGCCGCGGATGCTGCGGCCGAATTCCGGCCGGGCCAGGAAATAGCCGTTGCTCATGCCGCCCGCATCGAACGACCCCACGCGTGGATTGCCCTCGGTGAGGCCGAGCGCATTGGTGAGGTTGGTCGCATTGAGCGCAAAGCCGACCCGATCGTTGAGCTTCGCATTCAGGCTGGCGTTGAGCAGCGAAAAGGCCGGCAGGCGCTGCGTATTGGCGATATCCGCAAACCGGCTGGAATAATGCATCAGTTCGCCACTGATGCGCAGCTTTCCGCGGAACAGGTTGAGGCTCGGCGCGAGGCGGAGCGAAAGGCGCGGCACGCGGACGAGCTGGTTGCCGGTGACATTGCGTGTCACCGACTGGCCGGACGACAGCTCGACATAGCTGAAGTTGCGATAGCGCGGATCCTGCAGCGTCGCCTGCATGTCGAGCTGCAACGGGCCGATCAGCTCGGCATGGCCGGCCAGTTCCAGCCCGATGGTCGATGTATCCGCGATCGACGTCCGCTCGACATAGCTGTTCGACACGGTGTCGAAACGATAGTCGGTAAAGGGCAATCGCGCGAAATGCGTCGCGAAGCCGACGGCGGACAGGTTCCAGCGTGGTCGCGTTGCGATAAGGCCGGCTTCCGCCATCGTGATCGGGACGATGGCTTCGTCGGTCCGGTTCGGCGATGCATAGAATTCGCTCGCGCTCGGCAGCCTCGCGATGCGGGTCAACCGCGCGAACAGGCCCAGGCTTGGAAACGGATTGAAATTGATCGCGGCCGTCCAGTTGAGTCCGGCGAACCGACGGTCGATGGGCCGCGTGACGCCGGTGCCGCCGATCACGGCATCGTCGGCGAGCGTCGTCGGGTCGCCGAGATCGAACGGCCTGGAGGTCATCATGTCGCCGCCGATCCGGGTACGCTCCCAGCGCAGCCCGAGATCGACGCGCCAATGCGGGGCGATCGCCCATTCGTCCGCCAGATATAGCGCGACGTTGGCGGTTTTCATCGCGACCGAATCGAACAGCGATCCGTAGCGGATGAAACCATTGTCGGTCAGCCGTCCAACGTCCCGGCCGGCCGGATCGATCGCCACCACGTCGAGCCGTCTGGCCCGGCCGCTGACCTCGAGAAGCGCCGTCGCCATCTGGCGGTCATAGTGCCAGCGGCTGTCGCCGTAGGTGAGGCCGACCGCTGCGTCATGATGTCCGAGAAGATCGAAGACGCTCTTCAATCGCGCGTCGCCGATGAACTCGTCCATCGGCAGCGCGACCGAGAGCAGATTGGCGCCAAGCACGAGCCCGTTGCCATTGTTGTTCGGCGCAAAGGGTTGCGCGGTGCCGGCGAAGCGGATCTGCACCGCCGAACTGTTCGGGAAGGCCGCGGCAAGCTGGGTGCGCACGCTGTCGAGATAGGCGCTCGCGGGCATCGGCCGCCCGGTGGGGAAAAGACCGTTACGCAGCGTGGTGCCGGTGCGCAGCCGCGTCCTCACCTCCAGCAATGTCCGCTCGCCGAGCGCAAGCCGCCCGGCGAGGCTATAGAAAGTGACATGGCTGCGGGTGCCCTGCGTCAGATCGAAATCATAGGGCCCGTTCGGGGTCTTGAGCAGGACATGTGCATTATCCGGCCCGGCCAAGGTGTCGCGCAACGGATCGAAGCCGGGAATGGCGCGGACCTGGCCCCGCGCATCGAATTCGAGCGGCACGGGCAGGTAGAGGATGACACGATCGTCGAGCCGCTTGACGTTGAATGACAGGCGGAGCCGGCCGTCGTCATAGTCGATGCCGGCGCGGATCTGCCCGCCTCGGTCGGCCGGATAGCCCGGATCACGCAACCCGTTGTCGGCGCGATAGAAACCGCCGATCGAGACGCCGAGTGTCGGTGCGAGCTGCAGGCCGGCGAACCCGTCGATCCGCGCATAGCCAAAGCTGCCGAGCGTGCCGGAAAGCGTATAACCCGGGTTTTTGAGGCCGTTGCGGGTGATGAAATCGACGCTGCCGCCAGGAGCGTTGGGCGCGAAGATCGCCGAAGGACCGCCGCGCACCGCCTCCACCCGGTCGATCGTCGCGTCGATGCGGAATATCTGATCGGTGTTGAGATAGCCGAGGCCGCCGTCATATTGCACCGGCAGGCCATCCTCGAGCAGCGCGACGGTCGAATAGCCGTCGGTCGGGATGCCGCGCGCGCGGACGTTGTTGCTCGCCTCGCCGCCGGTCGCCTCGACCCAGAAACCGGGGATCTGCTTGAACAGATCGGCGGTCGATATCGCTTTCTGGCGCGACAGCGCGGCCGCGTCGATCCGGGTGATCGCATAGCTGAGTTCGGTCTCGCGGAGCGGCGCTTCCGCCGCACGGCCGGTGACGACGATGTCGCGCGGCGGCTCCGCGGCCGGCACGGGGAGAGGAATCTGTCGTGGCGGCGTCGCGCGCGGCGCGGGCGAGTGCGGCACCATAGCCGGGCGAGCCACGCGCAGACTGATGACCTTGCCCCCGAAGGTCGCGATTTCGAGCCCGCTGCGCCGGAGCAGCCGATCGAGCGCCCGGCGCGCGGGCATCCGGCCGTTTATGCCACCGCTCCGGCGCGCTGCCGCGATGTCATAGGGATAGAGGATCTGCACCCCGATCTGGCGCGCGAGCTGGTCGAGCGCGCCGGCGAGCGTCTGCGCCGGAATAGCGAAGCGGACCGGCGCCTCGCCCGTCGCCGCATGCGCGGGTGCGGCGACGAGCATCGCCATGCCAATCAGGACCCCGCGCGTTACGTGCATGATTCGCCAATGCCGCCTGCCCGCGTCAGCTTCGTGTCACCTTGCGGCTGGCGCGATCACATCGGTTCGACGTTTAAGCGGCGCGACGTCGAAACAGCCGGATTTGATTGCCCTGCTGGCGATGGCCGATATCGAATCCCTGCTGCAGCGCCTGAAGGAAGCCGTCGGGATCGGCGATCCTGAACGAGCCGCCAAGCCGCGTCGGCGCCAGATCGGCATCCTGCAGCACGATCTTCTCGGGCAGATAGCGATTGAACTCGGCAAGCGCGCGGTCCAGCCGCATCCCGTTGAACACGATCTCCCCGCGTTCCCACGCCGTCGCGGCGGCAATAGCGGCGGGCGAGAAGTGGGAGACCTGCGCCCCCGCGCCGCCGACGACCAGCGCATTGCCCGCCGCCAACGTCCGCGCCAGCGTGCCGCGATAGACCGCCGCCGCCCGCCCTGCGAGGACGAGGAGCTGCGCGCTTTCTTGCTCCAGCCGCAAGTTGAACTTGCCCGCGCCAAGCCGCGCGTCGATCGGATCGCTGTTGAGACGAAACGGCTTCGCGGCCTCGCGCACGAGGAGCGTCGCCTCGCCGCGCTCGATCCAGAAATCGCGCTCGTCGTCAAACCGCCAGCCGACCCGCGTATCGGTATTGAGCAGCGCGTGGCTGCCGTCCGGGAGGATGAGGGTGCGCCGTTCGCCGACGGCGGTCGCGGCATAGGCGCGGCGCGGCCAGGCCAGGAACGCGCCGGCGCCGGCCGTCGCGACCAGCGCCGCCAGCGCCCCGCCGGCCACGGCCCGTCGCGAGAGCATCGCCGGCGGGGGCGGCGTCGGCTCGGTCGCCGGCGGCTGCGCCTCGGCCGGCTGATCGAGCAGGACCGACAGGCGCGGATCGGCGGTGCGTCGCCAGGTCGCGGCGGCCTGGGCGAATGCGGCGGCGTGGCGTTGATCGGCGGTGCGCCAGGCTTCGAACGCGGCACGGTCGGCGGTGCCGCAGTCGAGCGCCACCAGCCAGTCGACGGCCCGGTCGCTCAGACTTGCCCCTGCCTTTCCTTCTTCTCCCATGAAGTTGCGTGCTCCGCCTTCGCCCCGGTTTCCCGGCGATCCAACCGTTTTACTAAGAGGCGCAGGGCCTTGACCAGATGTGTTTCCACGGTGGAGACGGAGATGTTCATCCTTTCCGCTACCTGGGCAGGCGGCAAACCCTCGATTCGGCGGAGATACAGCGCCTCGCGCATCCGCGGCGGCATATCCTGCATCACCGTGGCGACCTGCCGAAGCTCGGCGCGATCCATCGCCACCACATCGGGGGTAGGGTCGTCGTCTGCGATATCGACCGCGCGGAGCAGCGCGCTCTGATCGAGCCGGACGATATCGGCGCGGCGGAAGCGCTCGATCGCAAGGTTGCGGATGATGCGCATCGTGAAGGCATGCGGATTGGCGATCGACGACCAGTCGTCGAGCGCGAACAGGCGCGCATAGGCTTCCTGCACCAGCTCCTCGGCTTCCTCGGGCTGCCGCGCCAGCTTGATGGCGTAGCGGCGATGCTGATCGCTGAAGACGAAGATCCGATCGGCAAACCAGATATCGATGTCACGCAGCCAGGCCATGTCTCGGCGCTCCATCGCGATTGCGGAATGGACCTCGCCTAGAACTGGCTTGTTACAGATGATTGACAGTCGCGCGGCGGGCAAAGCGCTCGTGCCGACGTCCCGATCCCCTGCCCGAAAATATTTTTGCGCGCAGTAGCGGGATCGCGCGCGCGCCCCGTCTCCGCGACGACAGCTCGGATCACGGCAACGCGGCCTGTGTCCGGACGCATCTCGCGCGTCCGGCAACGGGACGCGATGCGCCCGCGAGAGGGGCTTGAAGACAAGGTTGGAAAACGGGGTAGCTCCATGAAATCGTTGCAGATGACATCGTCGATCTTCGCCTTGCTATGCGCCGTTTCGACACCGGCCTGGGCCGAGGACGCCAAGCCCGCCGACACCGCGGAGGCTCAGCCGGGCCAGAACGGCGGCGACATCGTCGTCACCGGCCGCGCGGGGACGGGTGCGCGCACCAAATCCGAAACCAGCTATTCGATCACCAGCATCGGCGAGGAAGCGCTCCGCCTGCAGGCGCCGACCAGCGTGACCGAAGCGCTGAAATCGGTCCCCGGTTTCTGGGTCGAGGCGTCGGGGGGCGAAGCGAGCGGCAACATCCGCGCACGCGGCGTGCCGGTCGACGGCTTCGGTTCGGTCCAGTTGCTCGAAGACGGTATTCCCGTCCAGCACGATCCGGCGCTCGGCTATCTGAACGCCGATCAGGTCTTCCGCCTTGACGAGACGATCGACCGCATCGAGGTGGTGCGCGGCGGCCCGGCGTCGCTCTTTTATTCGAACGCCCCGGCCGGTGCGATCAACTTCATTCCCCGTCAGGTCGGCGAGCGCGCCGAGGGGCTGATCAAGATGAGCGTCGGTGCCGACAACCTCTACCGCACCGACATCTGGGTCGGCGCGCCGATCGGCGACGGCTGGAAGGCGGCGGTGGGCGGCTTTTATCGCTCCGAGGGCGGCGTGCGCGATCCCGGCTTTACCGCCAATCGCGGCGGGCAGGTCCGTGCCACGATCTCGAAGGATTGGGGCAACGCCAAGTTCAGTTTCGATGCGAAGCGCATGGACGACATCGTCGCGCTTTATCTCGGCATTCCGATGCGCACCTATCTCGACGGCAAGATCCGCGCGGTTCCCGGCTTCGACGGCCACGAGGGCACCGTCGCCGGCCCCGAGACGCAGCTCGTCAAGATGATCCAGGGCGACGGCAGCATCTATAAATTCGACAATAGCCTCGGCACCCAGGTCAAGCGTACCCAGCTCACCAGCAAGTTCGAGATCGAGCCGGTCGACGGCTGGAAGATCAGCAACACCTCGCGCTACACCGACACGCAGACGCAGCGGAACGGCGTTTTCCCCAACGCGCTGCAGAGCGCAGCCAGCCTTTTGAAGCAAAATGCCGGCCTGCTGGGCCAGGCGCCGGGCGCGACCGCGCTGCAATTGCGCTACGTGACCACGCCGAACCAGATCTACGATACGGCCAACCAGAACGGCAACGGGCTGGTGATCATCGGTGGCCTGCGCGGGCTCACCCTGCCAGTCAAGGAGTTCATGAGCGACACCCGCGTCGCGCATCGCTTCGAAATGGGCTCGACGACGCATGACATCACGCTCGGCTATTATTTCGCGCATATCGACGAGGATTTCAGCCGCTATTCCTCGACGGCGCTGCTCGACGTGCAGAACAATTCCCGCCTGCTGAATCTCGTGGCGGTCGATGCCGCGGGCAAAGTCCTCAAGACCTTCACCGACAACGGCATCTATAAATATGGCTATGAGTGGGAAGACGCGCACGGGGAGCAGACCACCCACGCGCTCTATATCTCCGACGAATGGCAGGTCACGCCCAGGCTGCGTATCGACGGCGGCGTACGCTGGGAAACGATGCGGGCGCGCGGCGCGGTCGGCCTCAAGAAGACGGTCAACCTCGATCCGAACAACCCGGCGACCTCGTCGATCATCACCGGCAGCGGCCTCTACGCCAATTACGACAAGACCTTCAGCCACGCGACGCTGACGGGCGGCGTCAACTATCAGTTCAATCGCGCGGCGGGTCTCTTCGCGCGCTATACCTATGCCAACCGGATGCCGAGCCTCGGCAATTATGTCACCAGCGCGACCGCGACCCCGGTGATCCAGACGATGCACCTGGGCGAGATCGGCTTCAAATATACCAGCCCGCTGATCGATCTCTATGCCACCGGCTTCTGGACCAAGTATAACAATGTCGCTTTCACCAACTATCGCTTCGATCTGAATACCGGGGCCTCGGTCACCGAAGCGCGCTTTGCCGATACACAGACTTTCGGTGTCGAGCTGGAGGGCACGATCCGGCCGACGTCTTGGTTCGATCTCTCGGCCACCGCGACGTTGCAGGATCCGCGCTACAAGGGCCTGACCTATACCGACGCCGCGGGCAAGTTCTACAATTATGACGGCAAGCGCCTGATCCGCGTGCCGACCGTCAGCCTCCGCGTGGTGCCCGGGGTCAATCTGCTCGACGGCAAGCTGCGCGTGCAGGCGTCATGGGAATATGAAGGCAAGCGTTATGTCGACACCGCGAACTCGGTGCGCCTGCCGGCCTATGGCACGATCAACCTCAGCGCCCGCGCGCAGATCAACGATCGTCTGTCGCTCTACGGCTATGTCGACAATCTCAACAATTCGCTGGGTCTTACCGAGGGCAATCCTCGCGCCGGCGAGTTGCAGAACAGCGATGCGGGCGCCAACACCTTCATCGCGCGCCCGTTGATCGGCCGGAATTACCGCGCCGCGATCATGTACAAGTTCTGATCGATGAAGGGGATCGAATCCGCCGTGCTCGGCCTTGCGCTGGCCTGTCTCGCGTCGCCCGCGCCCGCCCAAACCCTGCCTCAACCGGCAGGGCAGGCGAATGCGGTTCCCGATCAGACGTTGCGCGGCACGCTCGGGCGCGCCGATTATGAGCATTATCGCGAAATACCTTTCACGCTCCCGCCGGGCGTGACGCGGCTGACGATCGAGTTCAGCTATGGCGGCAAGGCGCAGCATTCGGTCATCGATCTCGGCCTTGCCGATCCTCAGCGCTTTCGCGGCTGGAGCGGCGGCACGCGCGACCGGATGACGTTGAGCGCGGAGGATGCGACGCCGGGCTATCTGCCTGGGCCGCTCCCGGCGGGCGAATGGCATCTGATCCTCGGCGCGCCCAATATCCGCGAGGGCGCGACGGCGCCGTTCGAGGCGCGCATCTATATCGACCGCGCGCCGACGGTGACCTCGTTCGCCGATGCGCCGATCAATGCTGCGCCCGGCTGGTATCGCGGCGACCTCCACATGCACAGCGGCAACAGCGACGGCAAATGCCTGTCCCAGAAGGGCGAGAAGGTGCCGTGCCCGGTCTATCGCACCGTCGAGGCGGCGGCGAAGCGCGGGCTCGATTTCATCGCGCTGACCGATCATAATACGACCGCGCATTATGACGCGCTGCGCGCGCTGCAGGGCGCATTCGATCGACTGCTGCTCATCCCCGGCCGCGAAGTCACGACCTTCTTTGGCCATTCCAACGTTTTCGGCCCGACCGCCTTCCTCGATTTCCGCATGACCGCGCCAAGCTATGCGCAGGCTGCCAAGTGGATGGACGAGGTGAAGCGCGAGGGCGGGATCGTCTCGCTCAATCATGCCGGCGCGCCGTCGGGCGAAATCTGCATGGGCTGCGGCTGGCGTGTGGAGGATCTGCCGGCCGGCGCGGTGCAGGCGATCGAGGTGGTCAATGGCGGCACGATGGCCGAGACCAAATCGGCCGAGAGCCCGTTGCAGGGTCTTGCGCTCTGGCAGAAACTGCTCAACGCCGGCCAGCGCGTGACCGCGATCGGCGGTAGCGACAACCACAATGCCGACCTTCCCTTCGATCAGCCGGGTGCGATCGGCACCCCGACGACGGTCGTCTTCATGCGCGCGCTTACGGTGCAGGGCTTCATCGACGGCGTCCGCGCCGGCCGCGCATTCGTCGACGTCTACGGCGTCAAGGGTCGCTTTCTCGATATCTCGGCGACGAACGGCGAGGCCAAGGCCGTAATGGGCGGCGCGCTCCGGGTGCGGCCGGGCGAGCGTGTCCGTCTCGCGGCGGAGGTGAGGGGCGCGTCGGGCGGCACGATCCAGCTCGTCGTCGACGGCGAGGCGGATCCGGTCTTCCGCCGCGATATCCAGCGCGATGGCGCGATCGCGCTGACGAACTGGATCGCCGACAGTGGCCGGCATTGGGTGCGCGCGGACGTGCGCGATGCTGCCGGCCGGCTCATCCTCGTCGGCAATCCGATCTATATCGAGGTCGGCAAGTGAAGGGCTGAAAGCGCCGTTCCGAGCGCGCCGGCGCAAGTGAGCGGAGAAGCCGCGATTGACTGTACCAACCGGGGACAAGGTCCGAAAGAATCAGTTAATTTACAATTAATAATATTGTATCCAGCCGACCTCGCTACCAAACAGGGAGAGTCGACGTGGAATTAAGACGCGTTTTTGCCGGCGTGGGCGCGCTGGCGCTGGCCGCCGCCGCTACCCCCTCCAATGCGGCCGAACTGGTCACCAACGGGGGCTTCGAAACCGGTAATTTCAGTGGCTGGACGCTCGGCGGCAACACCGGGTTCACCGGGGTGGACACCGCCTCGGCGCATAGCGGCACTTATGGCGCCTATTTCGGTGCGGTCGGGTCGACCGGGACGCTGAGCCAGCTTCTCAACACGGTTGCCGGGCAGACCTATACCGTTTCGTTCTGGCTCTCGAATTCCGGCTCGCCGACCGACAGCTTCGAAGCATCGATCGGTGATACGGTTCTTCAGACCTTCACCAATGTGAACGCTTTCCAATATTTCAATTTCTCGTTCACCACGCCGGTGAACGGCAGCCCGTCGCTGCTCAAATTTACGTTCCGCCAAGATCCTTCTTACTGGCATATCGACGATATTTCGGTTCAGGGCCTGGCGGGCGGCGTTCCTGAGCCGACGACCTGGGCGATGATGATTCTCGGCCTTGGTGCAGTGGGCGCGGCGATGCGTCGCCGGCGTGCCGCGACGACAGTCCGCTACGCCTAATCCACTATAATATAAGAACTTTCTTCGGGTAGCAAAAAGCCGCCGGGAAACCGGCGGCTTTTTCTCCCAAAGGACGAAGGTTCCTACCGAACCCGTGAGCGCGCGCGCGCCGCGCGAACCGGGGCGTACATGTCCGCGCGCTGCTTCATCAATTCGGCCAGCCAGCACAGATGCGATGCGGCATCGGACAGCGGCAGCATGCACAATTCGTCGAACAGCTCGCGCTGATAGTCGATCCGGCGCGCCAGGATTTCGCGCATCCGGACCCGCGCGCGGCTATCGTCGCGGTGGATTCCGGCGTTGAATTCGCGCGCGGCGTGGAGAAAAACGTCCGCCATTTCCTGTGCTGCCTGAACGCCCTCGTTCAACCCCTCGCTCGCCCCGAACCGCGCGAGCCGGCGCCTGACCGGCGGCAGATCGGGATCGGCCGCAGCGTCGTTGAGCGGCAGGTTGAAATCATAAGTGGCGAGAAATTTTCGAATCATGGCTGCCTCCCCGGCACGATCAGGGAACATGGATCGGGTGCCGATTCAAGCGGATTTGCCGCGTGCAGGAGGAGGATTCGACGGACCGTTGACGCTATCTTTCGATTAGGGATGCGTTCGCTCCCGTGCGATCTTTTGCGCGTAGAGCGCCGCCCCGACGCCGGGTTCATGTCGAGGGGCGATCACCTCGAACCGGCCGCGACCGTCGAGCTCGCGGCACAATGCCGCGCGGACCGCATCCTGTTTAGTCAGCACGCCCCCCGACCAGGAGAGCAACACGCTTTCCTCCTCGGCAAAGCCCAGCGATCGGCGTAGCGCGCCGGCGATCGCGGCCAGCTCGACGCCGGCGCGATCGAGGATCGACAGCGCGACGCGATCGCCTTCCTCTGCCGCCAGCGAGACGATCCGTGCGAGGCCGGCAATGTCGTCACGCACCATTCCGCCGCTGCCCATCACGCGCGCGCAGATGTCGAGATCGGACCCGAGCGCGAGTTCGCGCGAGAAGACGTGTTTGAGCGGCCCTTCGGCGAGGCGCCCGTCGCTCATCCGCGTGAAGGCATTGAGGCCCTGGATCGCGATCCAATAAGCGGAGCCCTCGTCGCCGAACACCTCGCCCCAGCCGCCGACACGCGCTTTGCGGCCCCGGCGTTCGCCATAGCCGATCGAGCCGGTGCCAGCGACGAGGTTGATCCCGTCCGCGCAGGCGAGCGAGCCGGCCCAGCCGCACACCATGTCGTTGTCGCACGCATAGCGGCCGTGGCCGAGCAATTTGCCGCACGCGGCCTCGAGCAGCGGATCGACCGCGGCATCTTCGCCGAAGGCGGGGAGGCCGAAGAAGGAATAGCCGAAAACGGCGGGGGGAAGGCCGAGCTGGCGGCTCACCGCGTCGATCCCCTGCGCGAGACGCGCGATCGCCTCGTCCAGCCCGACCTGGAGGTGATAGGTCGTCCCCGTGAGCGCGCGCGCGACCGTCCGCCCGCTTTCGTCGATGCAGACGAATTCGGTCTTGGTGCCCCCGCCGTCGACGCCGAGGAAGATGCTCATGCCGCCGCCGGATGGATGCGCACGCCCTGGACGACGCGGTTCACCGTCCCGCTGGCGTTGGGTCGATCCGGGGTCCGCCCGAGCCGCAGCGAGAAATGCAGCGCGAACAATTGCGCCGGGACGATATAAGGGAAGAGCAGATCGATATCGGCCTGCCCCGCCGCCCCGGGTACCAGCAATGCCTCGCCCGCCACATCCTGCGCGGCGATCGCGACCACCGCGCCGCAGCGCCCGTCGGCACGCAATTCATCGAGCATGTCGAGATCGTAGAGCCGGGTCAGCGGATCGTTCGAGACGAACATCATGATCAACGTGCGCGGCGTCACGATCGTCTTCGGGCCATGCCGGAAGCCGAGCGGGGAATCGAACGCGGTGGGGATCGCGCCGTCGGTCAGTTCGAGCAGCTTGAGCGCCGCCTCGCGCGCCAGGCCCTGGAACACGCCGCTGCCGAGATAGACCACCCGGTCGAAATCCTGCGCGGCGAGCGCCGCAGCGCGCGGCTCCGCGCCCGCGATCGTCGCCGAAACCGCGTCGGCGATCGCCTCGACGCGGGCGTCGATCGTGTCGATGCCGCCGAGGATCGATAGCGCCGCCAGCATCATCGCGCTGAAGCTCGACGTCATCGCGAACGCGCGGTCATGTGTTTCCTCGGGCAGCACGACCACATGGCTGTTCGCCGCATCGCGCCGGGCGAGCGCGCCCGCGGCGTTGCAGGTGATCACGAGGTGGTGGACCGACGGCAGCTGCGCATCGGCCAGATCGACCGCGGCGACGCTCTCCGGGCTGCTCCCCGAGCGGCCGAACGAGACCATCAATGTCGGCCGCGCGGGATCGAGATAGAGCTGCGGCGCGGCGACGATATCGGTCGTCGCCACCGCCTCGACGCGCCGCCCGGTGGTCGCCGACAGCCACGGCGCGAGGCATTCGCCGATGAACGCGGAGGTGCCCGCGCCGCACAGCATGATGCGCAGGTCGTTCGTGGCGAGCAGCGGGGCGAGGAAGCCCTCGATCGCTGCCCGGCTGGCGCGCAGCAGCGCCTGGGTCGCGCGCAGCGTCGATGGCTGCTGGAGGATCTCGCGACGCGTCCAGCTCTCGGCGCCCCCCGGCGGCAGATCGGACGCGAACAGGGTTTCAGGCATCGGGATTGCAGGCTCCATGATAGGCATCGAGCGTCGCGCCGATCTGCGCGACGATGAGATCGACCGGATCGAGCGACGCGGTGCCGGTGCGGACGGCGGCATAAGCGGCGGGAAGATACTGGCTGAGCAGCGGCAGCGGCGGCATGGCCGCGCGCAGATTGTCGAACAATCGGGCTTGCGCAGCGGCGATCTCGGGATCGGGCCAATAATAACGGATGCGATCGCTGAGGCTATATTGGAGCTGGAGATCAAGCGCGGCGCCGGTCTCGTGATAATAACGCTGCCAATTGCCCGGCGCGGCCTTCATCCGCGCGACGACGGTGTCGCGCAGACCCGCGCGCCGCGACGCATCGACCGTTTCGCGCTCGATCGCGTCGAGCGCCCACAATGCCTCGCGCAGCGCGAAGGTGACGCCCGGCCCGACCTTCAGGATCGCGAAATGGTCGCGCACCAGCGCGGCAAGCGCGTCCGGGCGCTGATAATCGGTCGAATGCGCCTCGAAGACGATATGATCGACCGGGACGATCGCGGCGCTGAGCGCGGCGGCGGCGGCCGGCCGGTAATCGACCACCTTCATATGATCGAATTCGACCCCCGGCTGGACGACGGTGGCGATCACGCGATCCCAGGCGGCGTCGAGCCCGGCTTCGCGAAACAGGTCGCGGTGCATGTCGAGCGTCGCCAGCGCCGCCTCCGGGGTGGTGACGGCGAGCGCGTCGAGATCCTCCGCCGCGCCGCCGGGGACGGGCACTTCGGTGCCGATCACATAGACCGGCGCGAGTGCCGGATCGTCGCGACACGCCGCCTCGGCCGCGCGACAGAGCCGCGCGGCGCGCTCGGCGATCGTCCGTTCGGGAAGCGGGACGGGATCGTCGGCACAACTCATCGAGCAATCGAGATGGATCTTGCCGAAACCGGCGCGAACATAATCGGCGACCATGATTTCCGCCTTCGCCATCGCTTCATCGGCGGGCAGCGCGGTCCAGGCATTGGGGCCGAGATGGTCGCCGCCGAGCGCGAGGCGATCGAGCGGAAAGCCGGTGCGCGCGGCGATCTCCTCGACGAAGGCGCGGAAACCGACGGGCACCATCCCGGTATAGCCGCCGTCCTGGTTCACCTGATTGGAGGTCGCCTCGATCAGCACCAGCGGCGCGGCGTTGCGCAGCGCGTGGCGGAAGGTTGCCTCGATGACCAGCGGATGCGCCGAGCAGACCGAGGTGATGCCGATGGCCTCACCGCGCTTGTGGCGGTCGATCAGATTTCGAATCAGCTCCATCAACGGCTCCTTTGACGCGAGCTATACGCGAGCTGCACAGACTTCGCAATAAACAGAAACAAAACGAAACTATGCGGACTGGATTTCGCGATCGAGCGCGGCGTCGCCGTCCGTGGCCGTATCCGGCTCGATGGCGAGGAGGAGCGAGGCGGCGAGCGCGAGGCCAATGCCGGCGAGCTTGAGCGATCCCGGCATCACGCCGAGCGCGACGAGCGAGATGATCGCGGTGGCGAGCGGGGCGCCGGCATTGGTGAGCGGGGCGACGATGATCGCCTTGCCGTATCGGAAGGCGAAGACGAGCGTCAGCGCGCCGATCGCGTTCAGCACCTGGATCGCCGCCGCCAGCCACGGCCCGCTCGCGCCATAATTGATCGGGCGGCTGAAATCGGTCATCGCCCAGGCGACCGGGATCAGTGCCAGCCCGGTGACCGTCATATAGAAGAAGATGCTCTCCGCCGACATGATGTGATTGGCGGATTTCATGAAATAGGCCTGCAACCCCCAGCAGACCATGACGAACAGCGCCATCCACAGCCAGCTTCCGCCATGCGCGTCGCCGCCCGGGGCGAAATCGAAGGTCGGGAGCGCGAGCAGGGCAAGCAGGATGCCGAGCGCGCCGAGCCGGCCGGTGCGTTCGCCCATGATGAGGAACGACAAAGCGATCGTGACGACCGGCGAAAGCGAGATGACCGGGAAGATCAGATAGGCCGGCCCGCGCGTCACCGCATAGAAGAGCACCATCTGCCCGCCGGCGCCGAGCGCGCCGACCGCAACGCCGTAAACGATCGCGCGCGCGCTGCGGTCGAGCTTCCAGCCGGCCTGCGCGAGGACGATTAGCGCGGGCGGGATCATCGTCAGCGCCCATACGCAATAGACCAATGTCTCGGGGAAGCCGCGTTCGGGCGACAGGCCGGAGAAGGCGCCCCAGATGCCCCATAGCACGACGGTGGTGAGCGCATTGAACAGCCAGGCGCGCCCGGCGCGGGAGGGTGCGTGGCTCATGCTTTGGTCTTGTCCTGAAGCGGCGCGGCCTCGACGAGCAGGAAATGCTCGAAGCTCGCCTGAAGGGTGGCGACGGAGCCGCTGACGGTACCGAGCGGGCGCCCGGTGAAGCTGTCGGTCAGCTGGTGGCGCCCGGCAGGCAGGCCGCGGAGCTGGACCGGGCCGGACCATTTATCCGCATAAAAGGCATAATGGATCTTGCCGCCGGCGCGGATCGCATGGCCCTCGGGCTTGTCGAACCCGATATCGTACAGGCCGCCCAGATAATCTCCCTTGGGCAGCATGTTGGCGCGGTAGAGCGCGATCCACTTGCGCCACAGCGCCTCTTTCTGCGCGGTCAGCGCGATGCCGCCTGGCGGCAGCGGATCGGTGCTGTGCGCGGGATCGCGCGGCCAGGTGAATTTGGTCGAGAGGATCGCGCCGATCCCGTAATGCGAGGCGAAATCATCGTGTCGGTCGCTGAGCTCGACATGATCGCCCGCGAAGGGCGCGCTGGGCCCCATCATCGCCTTGAACGTCTTGCCCTTCGAGCGGATCTGCCAGGAGGAGGTCGGGTCCGAGGCGGGAGTGTGGTTCATCCCCGGGATATTGTGGAAGGCGAAAGCGTCGCCGCACGGGCAGATTTCGATCACCGCATTCGGGTTGATCGCGATCGCCTCGTCATAGAGCGCCTTCCAGAAATCCTGCAGCTTTTCGTAGGATTCCTCGGGCCGGGCGTGATTGTGCGCGGGGTTGTAGCAGGGCGCGACGCCGTTCAGATGCTGGCCGTCGAGCTTGAGCCCCTCATAGCCCCATTCGCCGATGATGCGGCGGACCTGGCCGCGGAAATAATCGACCACCGGCGGATAGGCCGGGCAGAGCGTGAAGGCATCCCAGAAGCTCACATTCTGCGCCGCGCCGTTGCGATCGAGCAGCAGCATATCCGAATGATCGCGCAGCAGATCGGTGCCGGGATCGGCGGCGAGCGGCGCGAGCCAGAGCCGCGGGCGCATCCCGGCCGCCTTGATCCGGTCCGCAAAGGCCTTCATGTCGGCGTCGCCGCGCGGAAATTTGGCGCGATTGAGTTTCCAGTCGCCTTCCGACGTCTGCCATCCGTCGTCGAGCACCGCCCATTCGAGGCCGATGTCCCTGGCCTTGGGCAGCGCGGTGAAGATTTCGTCGACGGTGAATTGCCGGCCATAGCCCCAGGCGCACCAGACCGGCGCATAGCTCGTCTCGGGGATCGGCGGGGCGGCGATGCCGCGCGTCGCCATGATCCGGCGATAGGCGTCGAGCGGGCGGAAATGATCGCCCTCATGCGCCATCACGAAAAGCGGCGGCAGCGACAGGGTCGCGCCGGGCGCGAGGAGCGCGGGCTCGTCGCCGGCGATGCCGATCCGCGTCCCGCCCGGCTGCCCCGAGACAGGGAGCGAGACGAGGCGCGGGACGATATCGATATGGCCGACCGCGAGCCCGACGTCGCGCCGCCACACCGCGGCGACGGGGGTGCCGCCGCCGTAATCCGCGGCGTTCATGCCCATGAAGTTGCGCTGGCCGAACCCCGGGGTGATCGGCTGCACCCAATCGCGGCGATCGGCATAAGAGGCGCCCGAGAAGCTCCACGCGCCGTCGGGATGCGCGAGCAGATCGTGCGTTGCGGCGTGCCAGCCGGCGATTGCGAGCGGCGCCGTGCCGGTATTGCGATAGGCGATGTCGAGCAGGGCGAGCCCGGGATAAGAATCGAGGAAGGTGACCGCGATGCGCTTCTCGATATTGCCCCCGGCGGTGCCGCGGAGATGATGGACCTGGCCGCGGCCGTGCGGGCCGGAAACCGCCTCGCGGCGCTGATCGATCAGCAGGAAGCGATCGACGATGCGCTGATCATCGAGCCGGATCGCCTCGCCCGGCTCCATCGCGGTGAGCGCGGTCGCGCCGCGCGAGAGGCGCGAATGAAGCGCCGAGTCGAACTCGATCGTCAGCACCCCGTCCGACAGGCGGAGGATCGGCGCGTCGCCGGTCGCGACGCGGGCGGCGGCGCGCAGCGGCGGGGTGACCGAGAGCATCGCGCCCGCGCCCATCAACCGGGCGATCGTCGCACGGCGGGACATCATGGGCTGCGACATAAGCGGCTCTCTCCGAAAGCATGGCGGTGTCGATCGCGATCGATCGTCGGCTTGTCGGAGACTTGCACAGTCGCTTGGGGTTGCGCAATATAAAACGCAACATAAAGTGAGTTTCGTTAAGTTTCCTTTGGAGAGAGAAGATGCGCGCATTGCGGAATCTGGCGCTGGCGACGACCGCGCTGCTGCTCGTGGGGGCCGCGCCGGCGCCCGACGTTTATGGCGAGGCGGATTTCGCGCGGGTGCGCAAGCTCGACGCGCATGTCCACGCCAATGTGGCCGATCCGGCGTTCGTGCGGCTCGCAGCGACGGACGGGTTCGAGCTATTGTCGATCAACGTCGATTATCCCGATTTCCCGCCGATCGCGGAGCAGGCGCGGATCGCTTATGCGATGCATGCGGCCGATCCCAAGCGCTTCCATTTCGCTACCACCTTCTCGATGGACGGTTTCGGCGCGCCGGGCTGGGCGGCGCGGGCGGAAAAGCAGATCGATGCGGGGCTCGCGCGGGGCGCGGTGGCGGTCAAGGTATGGAAGAATATCGGGATGGTGGCGAAGGATGCCGCGGGCAAGCGCGTGTTCCTCGACGATCCGCGCTTCGATCCGGTCATCGCGCAGCTCGAGGCGAGGCGCGTGCCGCTGATCGCGCATCAGGGCGAGCCCAAGAATTGCTGGCTGCCGCTCGATCAGATGACGACCGACAATGACCGGAGCTATTTCAGCGAGCATCCCGAATATTATATGTACCGGCACCCCGAGGAGCCGAGCTACGAACAATTGATGGCGGTGCGCGATCGCTTCGTGGCGCGCCACCCGCGTCTCGCGTTCGACGGCGCGCATATGGCGAGCCTCGAATGGAGCGTGGACGAGCTTGCGCGCTTCCTCGATCGCTTTCCCCATGCGATGGTCGATCTCGCCGCGCGGATGAGCCAGGTGCAGGCGCAGTCCAATGCGGACCATGCCAAGGTGCGCGCTTTCTTCGTCAAATATCAGGATCGGCTGATGTACGGCACCGATCTGACGGACAGTCCGCCCGATCCGCATGCCCGCGCGCAAAACCCGCCGGCGACGGGCGATTTCATCCGCGAGGCGGATGCGGTCTGGCGGGCGGACTGGCGCTATCTGGCGACGCCGCTGGCGCAGCATGTCGATGCAATCAAGGCGGATGCGCCGGGGCTCGCGCTGCCACGCGGGGTGATCGACAAGATCTATTACGCCAACGCCCGCCGCTTCTTCCGGCTGAACGGATAGCGTGCAGCTCAGGCGTTGTGGATGCGGAAGCCGAGCCGGTCCGCGGCGGCGCGGATATCCTCAGGCACCGCGCCCTCGGTGACGAGATGATCGATCTCCTCGATGTCGATGATGCGATGGAGGCAGACGCGGCCGAATTTGGAGCCGTCGGTCACCGCGATCACCTCGCGCGCGGCCTCGACCATCTTGCGGTTGAGCATCGCCTCGGGCTCATAATGCGTTGTGACGCCGCAGGCGATGTCGAGCCCGTCGACCCCGAGGAACAGCTTGTCGACGCGCAGGTCCTCGAGCGCGGCGACGGTCTGCGCGCCGTAGAAGGCGCGGTTCTTGCGCCGCAGCATCCCGCCGAGCATGACGATGTTGAGCCGCTCCTTCGCCGCCAGCACGGTGAGGATGTCGATATCGTTGGTGAGGACGGTGATGTCCTCGTCATCGGGCAGGAAGCGCGCGATCTGCAGCGTCGTCGTCCCCGAATCGAGCACGATCGACTCGCCGGGCGCGACCATCGCCGCGGCGAGCTTGCCGATGCGCACCTTCTCGTCGGTATGGCTCGAGCGCTTGACCTCGACCGGGGGCTCGGCGGTGACGTTGACCGCCTCCGCGCTGATCGCCCCGCCGTAGGAGCGCTCCATCACCCCGCGCTGGGCGAGGAAGCGCAGGTCCTTGCGGATCGTCTGCATCGAGACCCCGAAACGCGCGGCGAGCGGCGCGACCTGGACGCTGCCGCGCTCCTTGACGAGCGTCGAGATCAGCTGCCGCCTCTCGCTGGTATCGCGGATCATTTCGCCCCCGTCCTCCCTGGAAAACGAAACCTCAGATATCAGGCGATCCGCGGTTCTTCAATCGGCGCGCGATGTTTCGTTATTTTTCGGTTTGACAATCGCTATAAAACGAAGGCAGATTTGTTTCACAAAGTAGCGATCGAAACGTCGCAGGACCGAAGCGCGCGTCAGACGCGGTGGAATCGAACTGGCACGGTGGGCGCAGCGCCCGGCCGGGCCGCAAGGGTGCAGGAAGGGCTGAATCATGGGAGCGACACTCCGCAAATCCGGCTATTGGGCGGGCGCGAGCCTGCTGGCGATGCTGACGTCCACCGCGGCGTTCGCGGCCGATCGGGCGCCGCAGCCGGACGGCGCGACGACCGCGGCGCCGCCGGCCGACGCGGGGCTGGCCGCCCAGTCGGCGCTCGCGCCGGCCAGTGATGGGGCGGCACCTGCTGACGCCATCCCCGACGAGATCGTCGTGCGCGGCGTGCGCGGCAGCCTGTTGCGGTCGATCGACACCAAGCGCGATGCCTCGACGATCGTCGACGCGATCTCGGCGGAAGAACTCGGCAAATTCCCCAACCGCAATGTCGCCGAGGCGCTGGCCAATATCCCCGGCGTGACGGTCGGCCGCGACGGGCGCGGCGAGGGAAAGAGCGTGACGGTGCGCGGGCTGGGCGAGGATTTCGCGCTTACCGGCCTCAACGGGCGCATCCTGCCGACCGACGGGCCCGATCGCGCCTTCGCGTTCGACGTATTGCCCTCCGAAGTGATCTCCGGCGCCGAGATCCAGAAAGCGGCGCAGGCCTCGCAGCTCGAAGGCAGCATCGGCGGCAATATCGACCTGCGCACCGCACGGCCGTTCGATCACAAGGGCTTCCACGCAGCCGGCTCGCTCGAGGGGCAATATAATCAGTTCGCGGAAAAGGGCGGCATCAAGGCGTCCGGCGTGGTCAGCACGACCTTCGCCAACGATACGATGGGCATCCTCATATCCGGCACCTATAACAAATATAAGTTCCGCACCGACAATCTCGGCGAATATTCGAGCACCGATACCTTCGATGTCGTCACCGGCGCGGATGGCCAGCGCAGCATCGCGCAAGTTCCCAACGGTGGGGTCATCGTCCCCTATTTCTACAGCGTCGGCTATGTCCTGGGCGAGCGCCAGCGGTGGGGCGGTTCGGTCGCCTATCAATGGAAGCCGTCCGACAAATTCGAATTCCGGCTCGACGGCATCTACAGCAATTATCGCGACTATGAGCACAACCACCGCGTGTCGGTCGGGCTGACCCCGCTGGCCGACGACGGCAGCGTGCGATGGGATCTCAACAATATCGCGATCGACCGCAACAAGGTCGTGACCAATTATACCGTCCAGCCCGCGACGATCGACATCCTCGCCACCGACGAGCCGCGCAACTCGATCACCTATCAGATCGGCGGGCATATCGACTGGAAGCCGGTCGAGCGGCTGAAAGTGGGGATCGACGCTTATTATGGCCGGGCGACCGACGACACTGGCGGGCAGAACCGCTTCGTTGTGGCGGGCATCCCCAATTCGCGCGCGGTGATCTCGACGCGGAACAACGGCATTCCCGATATGGTGCTGACCATTCCGAATGCGGACGGCAGCATCACCAATCGCACGCTCGATCAGGCGGGCAACGACGACCTTTTCGTCCATTATATCGGCATCCAGGGCCAGAATATCTCGGACCGCACCAAGGGCGCGAAGCTCGATTTCGACTATGACGTCGATAGCGGCATCCTGAAATCCTTCACCTTCGGCGGCGCCTTCCTGCATCGCCGCAAGGATGTCGACGTGATCGACAACCAATATACGACCGCGGAGAATTTCGCCGGTTACCGCTTCCCCTTCTCCGCGATCGGCGCCAATGTCGTGCAGTCGCCGCAGGTGACCGGAATCCTGCCGAACCTTTCGGGCAATTTCCCGCGCAGCTTCCCGACCTTCGACATCAACACCTATCTCAATTCGCTGTCGCGGGCGGAGAATAATCCCAATGTGATCGATCCGAGCACCGGGCAACCCTATCCCACCGGCTATGCCACGCAGCAGGTCGTGCCCGATCAACTCGCTTCCTATGCGATCCGCGAGCGGACCTGGAACGCCTATTTCCAGATCAACCTGCGGGGCGATCGTTGGAAGGCGGATATCGGCGCGCGCTATGTGAATACCTCGGTCAACTCGCTCGGTTATGGCGCGTCGGTGCGCAGCTATGTCGTGACGGGCACCGGCACCGCGCTCGTCGTGTTCAACCCGATCGAGCCGATCACCGGCGGCGGCAGCTATTCGCGGCTGCTGCCCTCGGCCAATTTCTCCTACGATCTCGCCGACGGTCTGCGGTTGCGGCTCGCCGCGTCACAGGCGATCTCGCGCCCGACCTTCGGGCAGCTTTCCTCGGCGAAGGATTATTCGGCCGCCCAGTCCAACACGCCGGTCGTCACCGATGCCGGCAATCCCAATCTGAAGCCGGTCTCGGCCGATCAGGCGGATATCTCGCTCGAATATTATCCGTCGAACCGGTTCGCTTTGACGGTCGCAGCATTCTACAAGCATCTCAAGAATTTCGTGACAACCAAGGCGGTGCCGTTCGATCTCGTGCCGACCAATCAGGTGCCCGGCGCGCCGGCGAGCTTCCCCTTCACCGAGCTGACCTATGTCAACGGCGACAGCGCCAAAGTCTATGGCATCGAGGTCGGCGGGCAATATTTCATGGACAATGGCTTGGGCTTCCAGGCCAATGCCACCTACAACCACTCACGCGCCAAGCGCGAAGGGCGGCCGACCACCGATCTTGCCGACGCGGTGCCCTTTTCGGCCAATGCCAAGGTCTTCTACGAGAAGCATGGCATCAACGCTTCGGTTTCCTACCAATATCAATCGCGGTTCGTGTCGTCGCAATATAGCTATATCGACTCGCTCGCGATCAAACAGGCGCCCTATCATGAGCTTTCGGCCAGCATCTCTTACGATATCCTGCCGCAGCTGACCGTCTATACTCAGGCGTCGAACCTGCTCGATTCGGCGGTCCGGCGTTATTCGACCTATACGAACGTGCCGGCTTTCTACGAATATACCGGCCGGGCGTTCTTCTTCGGGGTGCGCGCGCGGATGTAATCCTTCGCTCGCGAATGCGGGGCGCGTCCGGTTGGGTCGGCCGCTCCGCAGTGACGCGATAGGAGTTCGATCGAGAAGGCCAGCCGGAAGGATCGCCGCCATAGATTTTGGGCGTAACCATTGCCGCTGGTCTGTGCGACGGACGATCTGAATCGAATAATCGAGTTCGGACGCCAAATCAGCGCAGATGCGGCAGCCGCCATTCGCCGAGCAATGCGGCGGTCCTCAGCGCGAAGATGGAGACGCCCGCGATCGCGCCGGCGATATCCTTGCGCAGCCGGAAGCGGGCGATCAGCAGCACCATCAGCGTCGCGCCGGCCAGCGCGGCGGTCGCATAGAAATCCTCGTGCAGGACGCGCGGCACCCGCGCGCACAATATGTCGCGCAGGATCCCGCCGCCGCATCCGTTGACGGTCGCGATGACCACGATGCTCGAGCCGTTCATCCGATAGTCCACGCTCTTGCGCGCGCCCGCGACCGCGGCCAGCGCGAGCCCGACCGCCTCGAATATGTCCACCGCGATCGGCGGGGTGAACGTGCCGACGCCGCCCAACGTCACCGATGCCGCGAGCACTGCCGTCGCCGCCGCGACCGCGAGCGCCGCGTAGCGCCAGTCGCGCAATGGCGCGGGGGGATGTTCGCCGAGCAGAAGGTCGCGCATCACGCCGCCGCCGACCGATCCGACGAAGGCGAGCACGAGGATGCCGAACAGATCGAAATCGGCGCGCACGCCGGTCAGCGCGCATTCGGTCGCCAGCACGAAAGTGGCAGCGAGATCGACCGCGGTCAGCGCGCGATCGCGAACGCGGCCGTCGATATGGTCGGTGAATTTCATCACAAGGCCCCTCTGGTCGCGGTCGTCATTGCAGATTGTGCAGCGTAGATGCCAGCGCGGGTCATTTCCGTTCGAGCAGCCGGGCTTGGGCGAGGTCCAGGATATGCTCGCCGTCCGACGGCTGATTGTGAACGAAGCCGGCGACCCTCGGCATCTCCGCCGAAACGCCCGCGACGCGGCGCAGCTGGACATGGTTGCCGTGGAGCGTCGTGCGGATGTCGCGGCCGTCCAGGCCGTCGCGCACTAACGCTTCGATCGCGGCCGCGGTTTTCGCGGGAAGCCTGATCGGCGCGGTCAGCGTGAAGACGATGCTCTGGTCTTGCGGTACGACGTGATCCAGCGCCGCCTTCAATCGGGCGACAAGCCCGATGACGACCCTATCGAAGCGAAGGCGGATCCTCGCCGCCGAAACGGCGGCGGCGATGTCCCGCTCGATCGTGGTGGTTTCCGTCATCGACGACTCCGCTTCCGAACGACGATCTTCGGTTGAGCGACCTGCAGAGTTTGTCGCTTAAACCCAATCGCATGATTAAACGGGATTAATTGATCGAGATCAATATACGGGTGAGTACGCCCTTCCCCAAAGAGTTCGCCTCGATCCGAGCAAAGCCACGGGAGACGATCCGGTGGCCGGGGCGCGGGTGCGAGGCCGCGTCGCGCTGCGACGCGAGTCGTTTGCCTTACGCATTAATTTCGCAGCGGTTTTGCATTGACGGAGACGTCGAGGGGCTCCGCTGCAATCACGGTCCGCCGCGGTTTACGTCAGTTAAATAGCTGATAACTAAGAATATTTTCCTAAAGTAGCTTGCGCGTTCGCCGAGCTTCGATAATTCTCGCATCACGTGAACGGCCGACGGAACGGATCAACCGAGGTGCCCCGATAATCTCGGGTGCAGTGCTCTCGTCAGGGATCTCCGCAACAGGCCGACACGAAAACGGGGCGCATTCCATGAGATATCGCACAATGCTTTCGAGCAGGCCAGCTTTCTCGGCCGGTATCAGGCGGCGGGTTTTATTGATGCCGAACAGCGCGGTCTGACCGCGCCGCGAGCATAGCAATTCCGGCGGGGTGTAGCGGCAGGCAAAGGCTTTAGCCTGCGCGACAACCACCGCAGCTTTTTGAGTTTCGCAAATTGTGTTCGGACTCCCTGCGTGGATGCGCAGGGAATGCCCGGACGTGCGCGTTCGCTTCGCCGATTGCCGGTGATCGAGCGCTTCAACGGGAGACAAGCGATGGGCGATCAGCGGAAAAACAAGGGTTCGACGGACACCGGTTTCCTGGGCGGCTGGATGCCCGGCGTGCACGGCATGGGCTGGGCCCAGCGGCGCCGGCTGATGGCGATATTGCGCCGCGCGCATCGCGTGCTCGGGCTGAAACGCGATCGGCTGGGGATCGGCGCGCTCGGCGGGGGCGGGGTGATCGGCGTGGTGGTTGTCGCGGGTATCGTCGCGCCGCACGTCGCGTTCGGACAGACGGTGATCGGCAACGGGGTTCTGACCAATACCGTCAATTGCACCAATCCCTCTGCCGGGGTGCAGAGCACCGCGATCGGCTGCGGCTCCACCGCGCCCAATTCCGCGTCGACTGCGATCGGCGCCGGCGCGCATGTCAACGGCAACAATGGCGTGGCGATCGGCACCGCCAATACCGCGACGGGCGATGCCTCGATCGCGATCGGTTATTCGATGGGGGTCAATGGCCTCAACGCGATCGGCATCGGCGTCTTCGCGAATGCGACCGGCACCAATGCGCTGGCGATCGGCGGCAATGCTCGTGCCTTGGTCGACGGCGCCATCGCCTTCGGCACCAACACCATCGCCAATGCCTCCAGCGCGCTCGCCATCGGCAGCGCGGCGAATGCGGGCTTCGATAATTCGGTCGCGATCGGCGTCAGTTCGGTCACCGGTGCGATTGCGGCCACCGCGCTCGGCAACGGCGCGCAATCGAAGGGGAACAGCTCGACCGCGCTCGGCGCGCAGGCGGTGGCGGTCGGCACCAGCACGGTTGCGGTCGGGCAGGGCGCGGGCGCGGGGTCGACCGCTGCCAATAGCGGGTCGGTTTCGGTCGGCATCGCCGCCGGGACGCTGGTTCAAGGCGCGCAGAATACCGCGATGGGCGGTGGCATTCCCAGCGCGATGCGCGGCGCCGGGTCCGGCGTGACCGGCACGCGCAACGTCGCGCTCGGGTCGGGCAACGGCAATGTCACCTATGACGGTACGTTGAGCGCGTCCGCCGGAAACCTCGTCTCCGGCAATGACAATATCGCGATCGGCACCAATGCCGGGATCGGCGTCACCAACAATTCGACGACATCGATCGGCATCAACGCGCTGGCCAGCGGGACCAACGGTACCGCGCTCGGCAGCGGCGCGGCCGCGAGCGGGATGAATTCGGTCTATCTCGGCGCGCGCACCGTTCCGGGCACGGGCGCGCTCGCCGGGAGCGCGATCGCGATCGGCACCGATGTGACCGCCTCCCAGACCGACTCCACCGCGATCGGCCGTCAAAGCACGGCGTCCGGCAATGCCGCCGCCGCGATCGGGACCGGTTCCAGCGCAACGGCGGCAAACGCTGCCGCCCTCGGCCCCACCGCCAATGCGTCGGCCAATTTCGCGCTGGCGCTGGGCAATGCCGCGGTGTCGAGCGGAATCGGCGCGGTCGCGGCCGGATCGGGCGCGCAGAGCGCGGGCGTCTCCTCGGTGGCGGTCGGCAACAATGCCAGCGCGACCGCCGCGAACGCGGTCGCGGTCGGGCTGGGCGCGGTCGCGAATTCGGGCGATGCCGTCGCCATCGGCAAGAGCTCGACCGCGACCGGCGGCAAGGCGGTCGCGGTCGGATCGGGCAATGTCGCCAACGGCGACGGCGCGGTGGCGATCGGCGACCCCAACACCGCGACCGGCGACGGCGCGATCGCGAGCGGCAAGGACAATACCGCCACCGGCTTCGGCTCGGTCGCGATGGGTAATACCAATATGGTCGGCGGCGGCGGCCAGGCGGTGAGCACCCCCGGCACCGCGGCGCAGGGCGCGGTCGGCATCGGTTATCAGAACACCGTCGTCGGGCAGGGCAGCGTCGCGATCGGCAGCACCAGTCGCGCGCTCGGCGCCGGGTCGGTCGCGTTCGGCGACACCGCCGTCGCCAATAACGCCAATGACGTTGCGCTGGGTTCGCATTCGGTGACGTCGGCTGCGGTGCCAACCGCCAGCGGCACGGTCGGCGGGACGACCTCCAGCTTCGCCGGGGGCGCCCCGACCAGCGTAGTCTCGGTCGGCGCCAGCGGGGCGGAGCGGCAGATCCAGAATGTCGCGGCGGGGCAGATCAGCGGATCGTCGACCGATGCGATCAACGGGTCGCAGCTCTTCGCGACCAACCAGAAGGTGGATCAGAACACCACCGATATCGGCAACATCAACACAACGCTCACCAACATCAACAATGGCGGGGGGATCAAATATTTCCACGCCAATTCGACGCTGGCAGATTCGACCGCGATCGGAACAGATTCGGTGGCGGTCGGCCCGGTCGCCTCGGCGGACAACGCCAATGCCGTCGCGATCGGGCTCAACAGCCATGCGATCAGCAGCGGCAGCGTCGCGATCGGCCAGGGGGCGGTCACCGGCAATGCCGGCGATCTGACGCGGATCAACCAGGTCGCGATCGGCAACAATGCCGCCGCGACCGCGCAGAACAGCGTCGCGCTCGGCGACGGCGCAACGGCGAACGGTCCGCAGGCGACCGCGCTCGGCTCGCTCGCCGCCGCGACCGGCTCGAACAGCGTCGCGGTCGGCCGTAACAGCCAGGCGGGCAATTCGGGGACGGCGCTGGGCACCACCGCGCAGGCCAATGGCACGCGCTCGACCGCGCTGGGGCAGAATGTCCAGGCGAACGTCACCGATGGCGCCGCGGTCGGTTATGGCGCGCGGGTGACCGCCGCGGGCGGCCTCGCGCTCGGCAACAATGCCACGGCGAACGATGCCAATGCGGTCGCGCTCGGCTTCGGCTCGACCACCGCGGCGGCGGTCGGCACCAGCGGCGCGACGATCGCCGGCACCGCCTACACCTTCGCCGGCACGACCCCGCAATCGACCGTCAGCATCGGAGCGGCGGGGGCGGAGCGGACGCTCACCAATGTCGCGGCGGGCCAGATCAACGGCGGCTCGACCGATGCGATCAACGGCTCGCAGCTGTTCGCCACCAATCAGGCGGTTGACGGCCTGAACACCCAGGTGACCAACCTCGGCAACACGATCACCAACATCAACACCGGCGGCGGGATCAAATATTTCCACGCCAGTTCGACGCTCGCGGACAGCCAGGCGCTGGGGACGAACTCGGTGGCGATCGGGCCGAATGCGGTGGCCAACCATGCCGGCGACATCGCGATCGGCAACGGCTCGACGACCGATGTCGCGGTGGGGACGGCGGGGGCGACGATCGGCGGCACCGCCTTCGCCTTCGCGGGCACCACGCCGACCTCGACGCTGAGCGTCGGCGCGGTCGGGGCCGAGCGAACGATCACCAACGTGGCGGCGGGCCGGTTGAGCGGCGGCTCGACCGACGCGGTCAACGGGTCGCAGCTCTTCGCGACCAACCAGAAGGTCGACCAGAACAGCACCGACATCGCCAACCTCGACGGCCGGGTGACGACGGTGGAGGGGAATGTCACCAACCTCAACAATCGCGTGACGACGGTCGAGGGCGATATCAGCAACATCACCAACGGCGGCGGGATCAAATATTTCCACGCCAGTTCGACGCTGGCGGACAGTCAGGCGCTGGGGACGAATTCGGTGGCGATCGGGCCGAACGCGGTGGCCAATAATGCCGGGGACGTCGCGATCGGCAACGGCTCGACGACCACGACCGCGGTGGGGACGGCCGGGACCAGCATCAACGGCAGCGCTTATGCCTTCGCCGGGACGACGCCGGCGAGCACGTTGAGCGTCGGCGCGGTTGGGGCCGAGCGGACGATCACCAATGTCGCGGCGGGGCGGATCGCCAACAATTCGACCGACGCGATCAACGGCTCGCAATTGTTCGCCACCAATCAGGCGGTCGACGCGCTGGGGACGAGCGTGACCAACCTCGGCAACAACGTCACGAATCTCGGCAACACCGTGACCAACCTGGGTAACAGCCTCACCAACATCGCCGGCGATACCTCGGCGGTCTACACCCAGACCAACGGCGACGGCATCCGTTATGCCCGCACGAACGAGAGCGGGCTCGCGGCGACCGACGCTTTCGCGCAGGGCGTGGGATCGACCGCGCTCGGCTATCAGGCGCAGGCGGGTGCAGCGAATGCGGTCGCGCTCGGGCGCGGGGCACAGGCGACGGTGGACGGGTCGCTGGCGCTCGGCACCGGCTCGGTCTCCGATCGCGCCTTGGCGCCCGGCATCGGCCAAATCCCGGCCGGGGTCGGCTATGTGCCGTTCAACACCAACGACCAGACCTTGCTCGGCGCGCTTTCGGTCGGCAGCGCCGGATCCTACCGACAGATCATCAATGTCGCGGACGGGACGCAGGATCAGGATGCCGTCACGCTCCGCCAGTTGCGCGGCGCCTTGTCCTCGTTCGCGGTGACGCCGATCGAATATTTCCACGCCAATTCGACGGCGGGGGATTCGCTTGCGGTCGGGCAGGAATCGGTCGCGATCGGGCCGCGCACCGTGGTCAACGGCAATAACGGGATCGGGATGGGCAATGGCGCGATCGTCCAGGCGACCGCGCCGGGCGGCACCGCGATCGGCCAGAATGCGCAAGTGGCGCAGGCCGACGGCATCGCGCTCGGCACCGGCGCCCAGTCGAACGGGATCCAGTCGGTCGCGATCGGGGCGGGGGCGACCGCCAACAATTCGGGCAGCGTCGCGCTCGGCGCGGGGGCGGCGACCAGCGTCGGCTCGCAAACCGGCTACACCGCTTACGGCCTCGCGGCGCCGCAGAATTCGGCGGGCGAGGTGTCGGTCGGCACCGCGGGTGCGGAGCGCAAGGTGACCAATGTCGCGGCGGGCTCGGCGGCGACCGATGCGGTCAACGTCAGCCAGCTTCAGGCGGTCGACGGCAAGGTCACCCAGGTGGCGAACAACGTCACCAATCTGGGCGACAGCATCGCCAACAGCTTCGGCGGCGGCTCGACCTACGATCCGGGCACCGGGACGGTGACGACCCAGCTCAATGTCGGCGGCACCACCTATAACAATGTCAACGATGCGTTGCAGGCGGTCGGCGCGACCGCGAGCGCCGGGTGGAACATCCAGGCCAATGGCGGCCCCTCGACCAATGTCGGGTCGAACGGCACGCTCAACGTCACCGCCGGTGCGAACACCGTGGTGACGCTGAGCGGCAACCAGCTGCAGATCGCGATGGCCGACAACCCGACGTTCGGCGGGATGGTGACCGCCAATGGCGGGCTGACGGTCGGCGCGAACACGACGGTCAACATGGGCGGCAATGTCGTGCACAATGTCGCGGCGGGCGCGGTGAACGCCGGTTCGACCGACGCGGTCAACGGCGGGCAGCTCTATCAGGTGCAGCAGGTCGCCAACAATTCGGTGCAATATGACGCCAACCACAATTCGGTGACGCTCAACCCCGGCGGGGCGGCGGCGACGATCCATAATGTCGCGGCGGGCGTCGCGCCGACCGATGCGGTCAATGTCCAGCAGCTCAACGACGGCCTTTCCAAGACGCTGCAATCGGCCAATGCCTATACCGATGCGCGGGTCGCGGGGATCCAGTACGACCTCACCCAGGTACGCCGCAATGCCAACGCCGGGACGGCGGCCGGGCTCGCCGCGGCGGGGATGCCGCAGGCGTTCGAGCCGGGGCGCGGGATGCTGGCGTTCGGCGGGGGCACCTACCAGGGGCAATCCGCTTTCGCGATCGGGCTGTCGCGCGTGATGGACGACGGCAAGACCGTCGTGAAGGCCGGCGCGACCTATGACACCCAGCAGCATGTCGGCGCCAATGTCGGCGTCGGCTTCCAGTTCTGACCGCTCGTATTTTCAGGAGGACATGATGATGCCGAAGCTCCTCGTCGCGCCGCTCGCGGCCGGACTTGCGCTCTCCCCGGCGGTCGCCGCGGAGCAGGCCCCGGCCGCCGCACCCTTCGTCGGCCGGGTCGATCCCGCCATTTTCCACAAGACCCCGCTGGAAGAGCGCAAGATCGGCGCGACGGTGGACCCCGCCGCCGTCAGGCTGATCACCCCGGGGGTCGACAAATTCACGATCTATCGCCTGATCGGCCCGCCGCATTTCATGGAGGGGATCACGCGCCGGTGGAATTACGTGCTGTTCTTCCCGGTCGCGCCCGGCAGCGTCGAGCGCGTGCGCTGCCGCGTCGAGATCCGCTTCATCCGCGAGCGCGGCCATTATGACGTCACCGTCTCCGATGTAATCTGGCAGGATCAGGCCTGCGCGGACCGGGTTGCGGCGGCGCGCTGATTGAGGGAGAGGCGGCGTATGCGACCGATCGGATTCATCGCCGCCTCGATGCTCGCCTGTGTGGCGGCGCCGGCCCCGGCGCAGACCTTCGGCCCGCCGATCGGCGGGATGTGCCTCATGTCGCGCGCGGGCGCGATCGGCGCCGCGCGCGCCGGCCAGTCGATGCAGGCGCAGCTCAAGCAGATGCAGGCCGCGTTGAACGGCGAGCTCGCCCAGCGCCGCGCGGCGCTCGATCAGCAGCGCCGCCAGCTCGAGGCGCGGCAGGGCGCGATCGCCCCGATCGAATATCAGCGCCAGCTCGCCGCGCTCGGCCAGCAGTCGCAATCGCTCGACCAGCAGCAGAATGCGCGCTTCATCGTCGCCCAGCAGCGCGGCCAGCAACAGATCGACCGCGCGCTGAACGAAGCCCTGGGTCGCGTCGTCACGCGCAACGCGTGCAGCGTGGTGATGGAACGCGACCATGCCTACGGCTGGAACAATGCGATGGACATCACCCCGGCGGTGGCGAAGGAAATGGACGCGATCCTGCCGTCGGTTGCGTTGCAATAACCCGGGCTGACCGGCGCGCGCCGAGTCGCGCGCGCGCGTCGATGTGACAACCCTGAACCAGGCCTTCCGCCGTGCGCCCGATTCCCGTTCGGGCGCGTCGGGCACTCGCTTCGGCGCGAATCGATTTCCTACCAACGGGGTGTATATTTAAAAGGATGCTGCTCTCGATCGAGCCGGTTCCGTTAGCGTCCCTTCGGCAGCCCATTTCGGGAGTCAACCGATGTCGATCAGCCGTGCCGTTTCGTTCTTCGTCATCGCCGGAGAATTGCCGCATGCGGATCTCCACGAGATTCCGCTGCGCCTCGGGGCGGGCGAGAAGATCGGCAAATGGGCCGCGCAGCTCGATACCGCGCTGATCGGCCTCGCCGACCCGTCGATCGTCGTCGCGGAGGGGCTTGCGGCGATCGCCTTCGCGCATTGGGCGCAGCTCAGCCCGCCATGCTATTGGCGGCACATCGCCGGCGCGGTCCTGATCGATCCGGCCGCGCCGGGCGACTGGGCGCATGCCGGGCTGACGACCACCCCGTCGACGCCGCTGCCTTTCCCGTCGCTGCTGGTCGGTTCCGAACCCTCGACCGCGCCGTACCAGCTGACGCTGGCGGACCGGTGGCGCAGCCATTTCGTCACCCGCGGCGGCGCGCTCCGTCACGAGGCGGCGGATACGGCGGAGGCATCTTTGCTCGCCGCGCTGCGCTTTTGCCTCGAACAGCGGCGCTGGTCGCTGCGCGCGCTGATGCCGCTCGCGGCGAAGCTCGCCGTCCGGCCCGTGGCGACGAGCGTGGAGGCGTGAAGCCGTAGCGCCGGATCGCGATCGCGCGGCGGCGCGCGGCTTTGCGGGGATGTAAAAAGACCGAGCAACGCCGTAAGCCGCTCGGCGCATGACCGACTCGCCCCCCGCGAAACGACATAGCGTTCTGCGCCGAGCGAGGGTGCTGCTGCGCCGTCGCCGGCTGACGGCGGAGGTGTGGCGCGGGCGCGCCGCGATCATCGGCGGCGCGATCCTGGTCGGCCTCGCGGCGATCGCTTTCGCCTGGTCCGCCGATCGCGCGAACGACGCGTTCAACCTGATCGTCGCGCGCCGCTGGTGGCTGCCGCTGCTGATCACCCCGGCGGGTTATGTCCTGATCGTCTGGATCACCAACCGGGTCGCGCCCGCCGCGCGCGGATCGGGGATCCCGCAGATCATCGCCGCCAAGCGCGATCCCGCCAATGCCACCGCCGACCTTGCCTCAGGGCGGACCGCGGCGGTGAAGGCGGTGCTGACCGCCGCGGCGCTCGCGGTCGGCGGCTCGGTCGGGCGCGAGGGGCCGACGGTGCAATTGGGCGCGACGATCATGGCCTATGCGCACAAGCTGCTGCGGGTGCCGGTCAATGCCTCGGTGCTGGTGGCGGGGGCGGCGGCGGGGGTCGCCGCGGCGTTCAATACGCCGCTCGCCGGGGTCGCCTTCGCGATCGAGGAACTCGCCGCCGCCTATGAGCAGCGCATGACGTTGCTGGTGATGACCGCGGTGCTGATCGCCGGCATGATCGCGCAGGGCGTCGCGGGCGATTACGTCTATTTCGGGATCGTCGGCCAGACCCTGCCGCTGGCGACGGTGGTGATCGTCGCGCCGGTCGCGGGGGTCGTCGGCGGGGTGTGCGGCAGCCTGTTCGCGCGGCTGACCTTGTGGTTCGCGCGCGGCGGGGCGCGGCGGATCTCGGGCGGCCGCCCGTTGCTGCTCGCCGCGATCAGCGGGGTGATCGTCGCGGCGATCGGCGTGCTGACCGGCACGACCTGGGGGACGGGCTATGGCGCGGCGCGCGCGATCATCGAGGGGAGCGATTCGTCGCTCTGGTTCGGGCCGGCCAAGTTCGTCAGCACGCTGGCCACCGCGGCCGCGGGGTTGCCCGGCGGGATTTTCGCGCCGAGCCTTGCGACCGGGGCGGGGCTCGGCAACCTGCTCCACGCCATTTTCCCCGGCCAGCCCACCGGGGCGCTCGTCCTGCTGGCGATGGCGGGCTATTTCACCGGGGTGGTGCGCGCGCCGCTGACCGCGGTGATCATCATGTCCGAGACGACCGGAAGCCGTGGGCTGATGCTGCCGTTGCTCGCCACTGCGCTGATCGCCGAGGGCGCCGCGGGGCTGGTCTGCCGCGAGCGGCTGTATCACGGCCTTGCGCTCGGCTTCGGGCAAGCGGAGCGGAAATGATGGGAAAGGCGCGGTGATCCGTGAAGGATGACATGCATCTCGGCCTGCCGATCGCGACCTTTGCGAGTGGCGCCGACTTCGCGGCGTGGCTCGAGGCGAATGGCTGCCGATCGCCGGGGTTGTGGCTCAGGATCGCGAAGAAGAATGGCCGGGAACCGACGATTACCAGGGCCGAGGCGATCGATGCGGCGCTCTGCCACGGCTGGATCGACGGGCAGCTCGACAAATATGACGACGATTTCTGGCTGATCCGGTTCACCCCGCGCAAGCCGCGCAGCAAATGGTCGCGCAAGAACCGCGACCGTGCGGTCGAGCTCATCGCGGCGGGCCGGGTGCGTCCGCCAGGGCTCGCGCAGATCGAGGCGGCCAAGGCGGACGGACGGTGGGACAGCGCCTATGCGCCGGCGAGCACCGCCGAGGTGCCGCCCGATCTCGCCGCTGCGCTTGCCGCAAACCCCGAAGCGGCGGCGTTCTTCGCCACGCTGACCGGCGCCAATCGCTATGCCATCCTGTACCGGATCGGCGCGGTGAAGAAGCCGGAGACGCGCGCGCGCAAGATCGCGCAATTCGTCGACATGCTCGCGCGCGGCGAGACGATCCACGGCTGATCGGAGGTGGGTTGCGGCGGCGCGTTTCGAGCAGCTTCCCGGAAGCGGCTCGTCCGGCATCCCGACATGCGGCGTGGCTCGGAAAAATGTGATCCATCCCGGCGCAGGCCGGGGTCCAGCATCGGGCCGGTCGTCACTGGACCCCGGCCTGCGCCGGGACGGCCGCCAAATGATCCGGATTTCAGGCGCGGCGCTTTAGGCCGCGCGTACCGGGTCCGCCGGCTTATTTGACCGGCGTCGCGGGCCATGCCGGGGGCGCCGGCGTTTTCGGCTTGCGCCCGTGCAATTGCTCGATCTCGGCCGCGCGCACCTGGAAATAATATTCGCGCATCGACTTATAGGCGTTGGGGCTTTCGTCGCGCAGCCGCTTGAAGTCGTCGTCCATCGCGACGCGATAGTCGAGCGACGCCAGTACGCCGCGGGTATTGGCGTAATAAGGCGATTTGAACGGCCCGCCGACCGCGACCGACAGCAGCGAAAGATCCATGATCCGCCCCGCAAGGTCGCGCACCGTGGTCGATCCGACCAGCGGCAGGAACAGATAGGCGCCCTGGCGGACCCCGTAGAAGCCCATCGTATCCGCAAAGCCGTTGTTGCGATGCGGCAGGTTGAACGGGCGGCGCTTGGCGACGTCGATCAGCCCGCCGATGCCGAGCGTCGCGTTGACCGCGACACGTGCGAGCGTTCCCGCCGCCTTGCCGATCCGGTGCTGGAGCAGGAAGTTGACGAAGACGGTGGGTTCTTCGAGCAAGGTCAGCACATTGTGCACCCCCGAGCGGATCGGGCGGGGCACATGTTTCGCATAGCCCATCGACACCGGGCCGACGATCGCGCGATCGACCGACTGGACCACCTCGAACGACTTGAGGTTGACGCCTTGCAGCGGATCGCTCGCCGGCGGCTTGCCCAGCCCCGTCACGACGATGTCCTTGGGCGCGCCCGGGGTAAGCTCGGGCGCCGCGGCCGGGCTCGCGGAGGTCGGCGCGGATTGAGGCGCCTGCGTATCGGTCGGCGCCGACGCGGCGGGCGGCGCGACAGGCGGCGGGGCGGTGTCGGGCGACGCTACGGTCGGCGGCGGCGAGGCGGGCGACGGCGTTGCGGGCGAAGGCGTTGTGGGCGTAGGCGAGGGCGCTGCCGTCGGGGATGCGGGGGCAGCAGCCACAGAACCGGGTGACGACTCGCGCTGCGTCTGCGCCTCTGCGACGGGAAACGAACCGGCGACCAGGGCGCTGGCGAAGACGAGCAGGCTTGCGGTCAATTGCGGCACTCCCGTGTTGCAACCATCCTCCCCCGCCGCACCCCTGGAAGTAATGGAACCGTCATGCAAGGGGGCGCCTGTCGAAACATGGTTAAGGGGCCCCGATCGGTAGAGATCTTTTCGGTTCGGCCGTTACCTTGCCGTGCATGATCCGGCGGCGCGAATCCGGCGTGCTTGGGCGACTCGGGCGCGTCAAAATTCTCCGCCGGTGTGCAGCGGGTCGACGGCGGCTTCCGCGGTTGCCGCCGCGCCTTCGCTCTCGGTGATCATCTTGAAGAAAGCGCGCGCTGCCGGCGATGCGGCGCCGTGGCTGCGGATCAGCACGAAATCCGCGCTCGGCAGCGCGGGAAGGCCATAGTCGCCGTCCAGGATCCGCATCCCCGGCCCGACGTCGTTGCGCGTCAATACCGCGACCGCGAGACCCGATCGCACCGCGAGACGCAGCCCCTGTTCGCTCGGCGAGGTGAAGGCGATATGCCAGTCGAGCGCGGTGGCCTCGAGCGCGGCGACGCCGACCAGCCGGTTGACGCAATTGGGGGGATGGAAGGCGAGCGGCAGCGACGCGCCGGCCGGCAGCGCGAAGCTATCCGCCGCCACCCAGACGAAATCCGCCGGGCGCAGTTTGACGCCGCCATTCTCGCCGCCGGCGGTGGAAAGGACCACCGCGAGATCGAGCTCGTCGGCGGCGATCATCGTGCTGAGATCGAGATAGGTACTGACATGAACGTCGAGCCGGACCGCGGGAAAGGCGCAGGAGAAGCGGCAGAGCAGCCCCGGCAGACGCTCGCCCATGAATGCCTCGGGGGTGCCGAAACGGACCACACCGGTGAGCGGCGAGGGGCGAAAACGTTGCGCGAGCGCGTCGAGGCTGGTGAGGATCTGCCGGGCGTGGTGGAGGAAATCCTCGCCGTCGCGGGTAAGGGTGAGGCTGCGTGTCGTCCGCCGGATGAGCGGCCGACCTACCTGTTCCTCGAGCCGCCTTATCTGATGGCTGACCGCCGATTGGGTGAGATTGAGCCGCCGCGCGGCGCGGGTGAAACCGCCCGTCTCGCTGACGGCGACGAAAGCGCGCAGGAGCGGCGGGTCGATATCCATGAGCGGTAATTATCAGACGTCATGAATGATAGAAAATAAAATCATTTCTATCATCATCGAACGCTCTCCAGATAGCGGGTCAGCCGTGGCCGGTCGCGCCCCGGATATTTGGAAAGGCCCCGCCCATGACCCGCTCTCCCGCCGGCAAGAACGCGCTGGCGCTGCTCGCCGTCTGTCTCGGCGCGTTGATGTTCGGCCTCGAGATCACCAGCGTCCCGGTGATCCTGCCGACACTGGAACGCGCGCTCGGCGGCAACTTTCAGGACATGCAATGGGTGATGAACGCCTATACGCTCGCCTGCACCACCGTGTTGATGGCGACGGGAACGCTGGCCGACCGCTTCGGGCGCAAGCGCGTCTTCGTCATCAGCGTCACCGCGTTCGGCGCAACCTCCGCGCTGTGCGGCTTCGCGCCGAGCATGGAGGTGCTCATCGTCGGCCGGTTCCTCCAGGGTCTTGCCGGCGGGGCGATGCTGATCTGTTCGATCGCATTGCTCTCGCACGCGTTCCAGGATGCGCGCGATCGCAGCCGCGCCTTTGCCGTCTGGGGGATCGTATCGGGGGTCGGGCTGGGGTTCGGCCCGCTGGTCGGCAGCGCGATCATCGCGCTGGCAGGGTGGAAATGGATCTTCCTCGTCCACCTCCCGCTTGCCGTGCTGACGCTGGCGATCGCGGTCAGGACGGTGGCCGAGTCGCGCGACCCGGCGGCGCGGCATCTCGACGTCGCAGGAATCGCCACATTGTCGCTGTCGGTGTTCGGGCTGGTCTATGTCATCACCCAGGGGCCGGCGCTGGGGCTGCCCGGCGCCGCGGCGGTGGCGGTCGCGACGCTCGCCTGCTTCGCCGCCTTCCTGTTCGCCGAGCAGCGCCAGCCCCACCCGATGTTCGACTTCACCGTCTTCCGCAATCGCGCTTTCTCGGGCGCGATCCTCGGCTGCATCGCGATGAACGTAAGCTATTGGCCGTTCATGATCTACCTGCCGATCTATCTGCAGATCGGTCTCGGCTACGATCCGCTGAGCACCGGCCTGTGCCTGCTCGCCTATACGTTGCCCGCGCTGATCTTTCCGCCCTTGGGCGAGCGGATGTCGCTGCGCTACGGCGCGGGGGTCGTCATCCCCTTCGGCCTGTCGACGATCGGGCTCGGCTTCGTCGCGATGAAGCTGGGGAGCGCCGCGGCGCAGCCGGGCTGGCCGACGATGCTCCCGGGGCTGCTTCTCGCGGGGATCGGTCTCGGTCTCACCAACACCCCCGTAACCAACACGACGACCGCATCGGTTTCCGCGAGCCGCGCGGGGATGGCGTCGGGCATCGACATGAGCGCGCGACTGATCACGCTGGCGATAAATATCGCGGTCATGGGCGCGCTGCTTGTCGCGCGGATCGCCGCGGCGTTGCAGCAGGCAGCGACGGAGTCGATCGATGCCGGCCAGTTGCGCGCGCTGGCGGAGGGCCTCGCCGCGGGTCACGCCGCGCCGAACGGCGAAGGCGTCGCGGGGATGGGAGGCCTGCCGGACATCGTGGTCCGGCATAGTCTTGCCGACGGTTTCGGCGCGGTGATGCTCTACGGCGGCATCGGCGCCTGGATCCTGGCCGGGCTGAGCTTCATGCTCTTCCGAACGGCGCCGGCGCTTCGCGCGCGACAGGAGGCTGCGGCCGATTGCGGAGCGGGCTGAGCCGGGTGATCGACCCGGCGGTAAACTGCATCCTCACGTCATTCCTTTGTTCCCCGGGGCAAGTGCTGCAGGAGCGCCTTGTCGATCCGCGCCGCGACGCCGACGCTTCTCCCGGCGAGATTGGGGACAGAGAATTTGACGCCGCTGCCCAGCACCTGCGCGGCATCGGACAGGCTGAGCCCATAATCCTGCTGGAGCCATTGGACGAGGCCGGTGCTGGCCGCCTTGAGCGCTTCGTCCAACGACCCGGCCTGGCCGAGAACGATGATCTCGGTCGGCGATTCGACCCGCGGCATCGGGATCGATCGCTTCTTGATCAGTTCGACCCTGAACTCGACCTCCATCGAGGTTTCCAGCGCATATTGGGAGGTTTCCCCATCGCCCTGCAGCGCATGGGCATCGCCGAGATACAGCAGCGCGCCGGGCTGCTGGACGGGGAGGTAGACGCTATTGCCGGCGACCACCTCGGGAAAATCCATATTGCCCCCGGCGCGCCCGGTATCCCCGGTCGAAAGCGGCGGCGACCCGAAGCCGCTCGCGAGGCCGACGCCGCCGAGCATCGGCCGGAGCGGTACGCGATAATCCTTCAGCGCATCGCTCGGCCGATCGGGCGTGGCATAGCCCGCGGCGCGATCGAGCCGCCATCTTATCGTCCGGCCGAGCTTGCCCGCGCCGGCGGCGAGGCTCGGGCCGACCGCGCGGTTGACGATCGTATCCAGGCTTTCGGCCCAGTCGCGGTCGAGGGTCAGACGGACGATATGGATCGCGAGCGTATCGCCGGGCTGTGCCCCGGCAACGAAGAACGGGCCGGTCTGCGGGTTGCCGAACAAGGCGCGCGTCACGCCGGCCGCATCGATCCCGCCCGAATCGATCGTCGTCGTTCGCACGGTGTCGCCGGGCCAGATCGTGAGCACGGGCGCTCGTTCAGCGGAAAAACTGTTGGAGAAGCTGGTCGGCGCGTAATCCACGACTCGCGGCGCGCCCGGCGGGCGATCGGGCACGCGGCGCGCGGTGAATGCGTAGCTCAGTCGCCGGTCGGGAAAATTGTGATCGGGATAGTCGGCCCGTCCGTGGAGGCGATCGCCGTCGAGCCGCGCGACGAACCGATAGACCGAGCCGCTCGCGCCGGTCACCGCATAGTCGAGCGCCCCCCTGCGGAAGGTCCCGGCCACTCGATCCCCGTCCGAATCGCCGGAGACCAGCGCGTCGACGACCTTCAGGTTGAGCGTCGAATATTCGGGATTGCCCGATCGGTCGGTGGTGACGATCCACTGGCCGTCGAGGTCGGGCGCTGCGACCGCGCTGCCGCTCGCGAAAAAGGCGACGACGCCGAGAAGGAACCAACGCATCGAACCCACCTTTCTTCGATTACACGTGTAGTCTGTAATCGAAGAATGCGCGGCGTAAAAGGGGAACGTTGCGGAAAGCCATACGGCGCGACCCGGTGTGGGGCAGAGGCGCCAACGACGCGCGAGCGCGCAAAAATTTTTCGGCGATCCTCTTGAAAGTTAAGCGTGAAATTCCAGCTTTGGGCCGCCGGATGCGAAACTTTCGGTCCGGCAGGACCTGAGGGCACCGGCTCTCTTCTCCGGTGCGCCTCGTGCTCAAATTGCTCGTTGGAGGATTTGGATATGAGGACGAATTTCGACTTTACCCCTTATCGCCGGTCGACGATCGGCTTCGACCGGCTGTTCGATCTGCTCGAGAGCAGCGTTCGCGGCGAAACGCCCGCTTACCCGCCGTTCGATATCGAGCGGGAAAGCGAGGATCGCTATCGCATTACCCTCGCACTCGCCGGCTTCGCGCGCGACGAGATCGAGATCGTCGCGCAGAACAACCTGCTGACCGTTTCCGGCCGCAAAGGCGATGACAAGGGCGGCGACGCCGCCGGCAAGCGCTATCTCCACCGCGGGATTCCGGCGGGCGCTTTCGAGCGCACCTTCCAGCTCGCCGACTTTGTCGTCGTCGAAGATGCGCGGTTCGACAATGGCTTGCTGTCGATCTCGCTCAAGCGCGAGATTCCCGAGGCGATGAAACCGCGGAAGATCGCGGTCGGCGGCGGTGCCGAAAATGGCGCGGCGAACGACGGCGTCAAGCGGCTGGGGAGCGAGAGCCACGCGGCCTGAGCGACTGGCCCGCTCCGCACCTTCTGGTCGGGCGGGCCGTTGTCCGGGCACAGTTTGATGTTTCACGGAAAAAAAGAGGGAATTGATGACGTGGGGACCGACGATCCCGCGCGCGATTGTCGAATGCATCGCGCATGCGCGCGCGCCGAGCACGGAGGAATTGCGCGCGGTGGCTGAGCATATTCGCTGCGATCTGGTCGGGCGGCATGCGCGGCACGAGGAAGGGGCGCGGCTGAAGAGCTTTCGTGCCGCGCAGGCGGCGCTGATCGGTTGCGGCTGAGCTATCCGAGGGCGTGATAGGCGCCGACGATCTCGGTCAGTGCCGACAACCCCAGCGTCATCGGATCGCGCGCCCCCGCGATAACGCCGACCGGGCCATGGATGCGGGCGATAGCGGTCTCGGCCAGGCCGTGCGCCGCCAACGCCGCGCGACGGGCCGCGTGCGTGGCGCGGCTGCCCATCGCGCCGATCCAGAAAGCGGGGGTTTCGAGCGCTTGCCGGATCAGCGCCGGCTCCCAATCGTGATCGTGGAACAGGAACAGGAAGGCGGTCCAGGGATCGCCTTCCAGCGCCGGAGGATCGGCGGCGGACAGCAGATGTACCGCCATCGTCCCCTTGGCGAGGCCCGCCGCGACGATCGCGTCGTCGGGCGAGTAAAGCGCGACCTCCGCGCCGAACGTGCGCGCCAGCTTCAGCGAGGTCAGCATTTCCGGACCGTGCCCGAGCAGGACGAGCCGAAGCCTCGGGTCATGGCGGACCGTGAACACACCGTCGTTCCACCCGGTCGCCGTTGCGCCCGGGTCATGCGGCAGCGCGAGATGCCCCGCCGGGTCGAGCCGCAGCGCGACCGGCTGGCGCGTATCGAGGCGGTCGATCGCCTGCGCCAGGACATCCCCGGCCGGATCGACGAGGAACGACACGTCCATGCCCCCGCCGCACGGGAGGCGGATATCGATATAGCGCGATCCCTCGCCGAACCGGACGCTGCGCGAGGCGCCCTCGTCGAGCGCCGCGAGTGCTTCCGCAATGATCGCCTGCTCGACGCAGCCGCTCGAGAACGAGCCCGCGCTTTCGCCGCCCTCGAGCACCGCCATATGCGCCCCGATCGCGCGGGCGCCGGGTTTGGTCAGCGCAGTGATCGTCGCCAATACGCCCCTGTGCCCCGCGTGCCCGGCGTCGTGGAGCAGGTGGAAGATCTCGGACACCGTTGCCGCGGGCCTGCTGACCGGAACGCGCTTCGTTGGATCGTCGGGCAGATCCGCGAAGCGGGGAGCGGCGCTCGCGCCGATTGCCGGCCTGCGCGCATTCTCCGGCGCCCGGCCGCGTCGCGGGGAAAGCGGACGCGGCGCAACGCGGCGCTCCGTCATGCCACGCTCGACGCCAGCAGGTCCTCGATCTTCACCGGCAGATCGCGGACGCGGACTCCGGTGGCGTGATAGACGGCGTTGGTGATCGCCGCCGCCACGCCGGCGAGACCGATCTCGCCGATCCCGCGCACCCCCATCTCGTTGAGGTGGGTGTCGGGATAGTCGAGGAAGATCACTTCCATCGGCGGCGTGTCGGCATGCGTCGCCATGATGTAATCGGCGAGGTTGCTGTTGATCGGCATGCCGTGGCGGTGGTCGTAATGCGTCTCCTCGAACAGCGCCATGCCGATCCCCATCGTCACCGCCCCCTCGATCTGGTTGCGCGCGGTGAGCGGGTTGACGATGCGCCCGCCGTCGATGACGCTGACCGTCCGGTTGATCCGCAAGCGCGCGATTTCCGGCTGCCACGCGACTTCGACGAAATGCGCGCCGAACGAGTGCGTCGACACGGTCGGGTTCTTGTTCCGGAACGTGCCTTCGGATTTGCCCCGCCCCTCGACATGGCCGAGCCGCGCCGATGCGAGCACCTCCTCGAACTGCCGTCCTTCGCCGGGCGGCTGATCCTTGCGGTGGACGCGCCCCTCGTGAAAGGCGAGCCGATCGACCGGCACGTTGGCGAAATGGCTGTCGCTCTCGCGCGCCGCCGCGATGAGGTTGCGGATCGCTTCGCGCGTTGCCTGGGCCACCGCCGGCACTAGCGAGGCGGTCGCCATCGATCCGCCCGAGATCGGCCCGGGCGGGAGGCTGCTGTCGCCAATCACCACCTTGATCTTGCCGACATCCACCCCGGCGAGCTCCGCCGCCATCTGGGCGAGCACGGTATAGGTGCCGGTGCCGATATCCTGCGTACCGCTGGCCACCCTGAGCGTGCCGTCGTCGTTGAACATCACGCTGACCTGCGCCTCCCAGCGCGCTGCCATCCACGTGCACGCCGCCATGCCCCAGCCGAGGACCGCGCCATTCTCGCGCATCGAGCCGACCGCCGGGGTGCGCCGCGACCAGCCGAATGTCTCCGCGCCGGTGGCGAGGCATTCCTTGAGGTGCCGCGAGGAAAAGGGGATGTTCTTGCTCTCATCGATCGCGGGCTCGTTGTGCAGCCGCAGCGCGACCGGATCCATCTTCAGCGCGACGGCGAGTTCGTCGATCGCCGATTCGAGCGCGTACAGCCCGGGGACCGCGCCCGGCCCGCGCATCGACGTCGGCACCCCGACATTGCGCGTGGCAAAGGCTTCGGAAACGCTGAGGTTGGGCGTCGAATACATGAAGCCGCTCGATTCCCCGCAATTCTCCGCATAGCTCGACAATGGCGCGCGCGAATAAGCGTAATCGTGGCGCAGCGAGACGAGCTTGCCCTCGGCGGTGGCGCCCAGCCGCACGCGTTGCCGGGTATGCGGCCGATGCCCGGCGGATTCGAACGTCATCTGCCGCGTCATCACCAGTTTGACAGGCTTGCGCAGGTCGCGCGCGGCCGCCGCCGCAAGCAGCGATTGCGGCCACGGCCACAGCTTGCCGCCGAACCCGGTACCGAGATATTCGGTGACGACGCGGACATTCTCCTTCGGTACGCCCAGCATCTGCGCCAGCACGTCGCGGAAGTTCCCGACCGCCTGGGTCGTCTCGTAGAGCGTGAAATGCGAGCCGTCGAAGGTCGCGACGCTGGCGTGGAGCTCGATCGAGCTGTGCGTCTCGATCGGCGTGTTATAGACGTGATCGATCTTCACCGCGGCGGCATCGAACGCCGCGTTGGGGTCCCCGCGCCGGCTCTTCACCTTGGGCGTTTCCTCGGGCGAAAGCGCGGTCGAGACATCGAATGCCGCCGCGCGATAGCTGGTCTTGACGCGATGCGCGGCCGCGATTGCCTGTTCGAACGTGTCCGCTACCACCAGCGCGACATATTGCCCGTAATAGCGGATCGTATCGTCCTCGAACGGCGGCCGCCGCTCGTCGATGATCCCCCCGCCCGACGCGGGGACGCGGTAGAATTTGCCGATCGTGTCGCGGGTGTAGATTTTGCGCACCCCGGGCATCGCCTCCGCCGCCTTGGTGTCGATCGCTGCGATCGTGCCGCTGGCGATCGTGGCGCAGACCGGCACGGCGTAGAGCATGTCGGGGAAATGGAAGTCGGCGGTGTAGCGTGCGGCACCGCTCACCTTGAGCGGCCCGTCCACCCGAACGGTTTCGCGGCCGACGGCGGTGCGGGAGGGGGAGGCGGCGGCTGGCTCAGGTGACATATCCGGGTTTCTCCTCAGGCCGCGACGGTGGTGAGCGCATTGATCAGGCAGCGTTTCGCCAGTTCGACCTTGAAGCCGTTCTGGCTTTGCGGTTTCGCATCCCGCAGCGCCGCCGCCGCTGCCGCCGCGAAGGTCGCCGGCGTCGCGGGTTTGCCGAGCAGCACCCGCTCGGCCTCCGGCGAACGCCACGGCCGCGTCCCGACCCCGCCGAGCGCGACACGCGCGTGGCGGATCGCGCCCTTGTCGGTGGCGAGGACGACCGCCGCCGAGGCCAGCGCGAACTCATAGGACGCCCGGTCGCGCAATTTCAGATAATGCGAGCGCGCGCCGTCCTGCGGCGGCGGCAGGATCACATGGGTGATGAGATCGCCGGGCATCATCACGGTCTCGCGGTCCGGCGTATCGCCCGGCAGCAGGAAGAAGTCGCCGATCGGAACCTGGCGCTCGCCGCCGATGCCGCGGATCACGACCGCCGCCTCGAGCGCGGTCAGCGCGACATTCATGTCCGAGGGGTTGCTGGCGATGCACTGCTCGCTCGTGCCAAGCACCGCCATCGTGCGGTTGAAGCCGTCGATCGCCGAACAGCCGCTGCCCGGCTGGCGCTTGTTGCACGGGGTGTCGGTGTCGCGGAAATAGACGCAGCGGGTGCGCTGGAGCAGGTTGCCGCCGGTCGTCGCCATGTTGCGCAACTGGCCCGACGCGCCCGACAGCAGCGCTTGCGACAGCAGCGGATAGCCTTGCTTCACATCGGCATGGTTGGCGAGATCGGCGTTGCGGACCAGCGCGCCGATCCCCAACCCGCCGCCGGGCATGCGCTCGATCTGCGCCAGCGGCAGATGATTGATATCGATCACGCGCGACGGGCGCTCGACATCGAGCTTCATCAGATCGAGCAATGTGGTGCCGCCGGCGACGAAGCGCACTTCCGCGCCCTGCTGCGCGGTGGAGGCCGCCGCCGCGGCCTTGATCGCGTCGGCGGGCGATGCGGCGCGGGCGTAGGTGAAGAGTTCCACGAGCCGCTCCCTTCAGCCGTGCCGGACCTGGCGGATCGCCGCCAGGATATTCTGATAAGCGCCGCAGCGGCAGATATTGCCGCTCATCGCCTCCCTGATGTCGGCGTCGTCCGACCCCCAGGGCTCCTTCATCATCGCGACCGCGGACATGATCTGGCCCGAGGTGCAATAACCGCATTGATAGCCGTCATGCTCCACAAAGGCCTGTTGCATCGGATGAAGGCGATCGGGATCGCCCAGCCCTTCGATCGTGGTGACTTCGGCGCCCTCGGCCATTACCGCCAGCTTGAGACATGAATTCACGCGCCGCCCGTCGACATGGACGGTGCATGCCCCGCATTGGCCGTGATCGCAGCCCTTCTTGGTGCCGGTGAGGTGGAGATACTCGCGCAACGCGTCGAGCAAGGTGGTGCGCGGATCGAGCGACAGCCGATGCTTCTTGCCGTTCACGCTGAGCGAGAGATCCATCAATGTCGGCATCGATTCCGGTCCTTCCTTGGCCGGTGCGGCGGCGGCCGGCGTCATCGGAAAGGAACCGCCGGCCAGCGCCCCCGTTCCGGCGGCAGCGACGGTCAGCATATCCCGTCGGGTGAATTCGTTGCTGGTCATCGGCGAGGCTCTCCTCTCGTTTCGCGCGCGGCGAAACGGCGGGCGGGGCGGGAAGAAGCGCCATTATAAGCCGCCCGGCCGCGCCCGATTACCCGGGGCCTGTTTCATAAGGCGTTGAGAAAAACTCAACAATCGGGCGTGGAGCGTCCGCTTAGCGGGCGAGCGTGCGGATCGGATCGACCGGCTGGCCGCCGATCCGCACTTCATAATGCAGATGCGGCCCGGTCGATAGGCCGGTCGAGCCGACATAGCCGATCACGTCGCCGCGCTGGACATGCTGCCCGGCGACGACGTTGCTGCGCGACATATGGCCGTAGCGCGTCTCGACCCCGCCGCCGTGGTTGATTACGACAAGGTCGCCATAACCGCCATACCACCCCTGCGCGCTGACCACGCCGGGCGAGGTGGCGACGATCGGCGAGCCGGTCGCCGCGGCGAGATCGATGCCGAGATGCGCGCGCCGCTCGTTGAGCAGGGGATGGAAGCGCGCGCCGAACCCGCTGGTCAGCGCGCGCGCCGCGACCGGCATCCCGGCGGGCATCGCGACCGGCCCCGACGCGGCGAATTTGCCCGACAGGGCGGCGGGCGGTGGTTTGGGGCGGAACAGCGCGACCGGCGTCCCCGCGAGATCGACCGCGCGGCCGATATGGACCGCGGTGGTCGCATCCTGCGCGTGTGCGACACCGGGCCCGGCGAGCAGCAGCCACGGGCCGGCGGCGGTCGATGCGATCGCCCTTTTCCGTTTCGCGGGTTCCATGCCGGTGCCCCTCCCCCAAGCGGCGATCAGATGACCGGGTAACAGGCCGATGCGGTCAGCGTGATCGGGATCTGACCGATCCCGGTGAAGACGTTATAACTGCCCGTCGCGCTGACCTTGTTGCCGCAGCTCGGTTGCGTGGCGACGAAGGTCAGCCCCGTTACCCCGCCGACTGGATAGAGCGACTTGGCATAGGTATCGATATTGGCGGCATAGCAAGACCCGGTCGTATCGACCGACAGGCAGCGCGCGGCGCGCTCGGTGGCGTAATGCAGCCGGACGACTGCCGACAGCGCAAGCGCCATGTTGATTGTGCCGAAGGTCAGCAGCAGGAACAGTGGCACGACCAGCGCGAATTCCGCCGCGGCGGTCCCCGCCTGGTGCCGGGCGAAGGTGCGGAGCGCGGTCATTGCAGCCGGATCCAGGCAGTCGATTGGATCGTCGACGAGAGATAGGAGGCGACCGAGAAGCCTGGGAAGGTCGCATGATAGGTAAAGGTCGTCGGCACGCCGATATAGCTGCCCGGGCGGCTGGTGCTGCCGCTGACGGTGGCGGCGCAGGTCGCGGGCGGCGTGGCGGGCGGGGTGGCGACCAGCACCAGCGTCCCGCCGGTATTGGCGCAATAATAGCTTTCGGTCGGGCTGCCGACCACGGTGACGGCGGTGCCGAGCGTGGTCTGCTGCGCGGCGCTCTTCATCTGGTTGAGATAGGTCGTCCCGCAATTCGCCGGGGCGGGATTGGTGCAGAGCGAGCGGACGATCCCCGCGGCCTGCTGCGCCGCGAGATCGACCTGCATCTTGCTGTACATATAGGTCGCAAGATCGACGACGTTCATCGTGACGAAGCCGACGATCGGAAAGATCATCGCCATTTCCGCCGCCGCCGACGCGCGCGTGTCGATGCCGAACCGCGCGAGCCAGCCGGGATGCCGTCGCGTGCTCATTGCACCAGCTTTTCGCGGGTCACGCCGCCGCCGCTCGGCGGGACGAGGCCGGCGGTGGCGCATTGCGTGTTGTTGGCGAAGATGCTGCCGGTGCCGTTGACCAGGACCGTATAGGCGACGAGCACGAAGCAGGCCGCGCCATTGGCCGATTTGTTGACCGCGCCGCTGAACGTGACGTTTGCCTTTGGGAGGTAGACCAGCCCGGTGATGTCCCAGGTCGGCTTGTTGCCGGCATAAGTGAGATCGAGCGCGGATTGCGGCGGGCTCATCCTGGGATCCTGATAGATCGCCACGCCCGACCAGTTGCCGCTGTTCGGCGCCTGGATATTCAGCGTGCCCGACGAGTTGCCGTTGACGCTGTCGGTCGGCGCCCGCACGGTGCTCGCCGAATTGTCGCCCGAAAAGACCAAGGTTCCGCTGGTTGCGGTCACAGTATTGCCGTGGAGATCGAGTGTGCCGTTGTAAATCGTCAGCGTGCCCGAGCCGCTGAGCGTGACATTGCCCGACAATGTTACCGGGCCGCATCGCGTCGCGGGGAGGGTGACCGTCCCGGACATCGTGGTGGCATTGTAGACGCCGTTGCAAGGATTGGCCGGAATGTTCTTGGCGTAATTGCCATAAGCGTCGGCGGGGATGTTGGCCCCCGAAATCTGCTGCTTGCCGCAGCCGCTGTCGGTGCCGGCGGCGATGCCGTAATCGGCGCCAAGATCATGGCCGTTGCAGGTCGCGCCGCCGTGCGAGATGATGCTGCAGCCGGCAAGATCGGGCTTGGGGCCACCGTTGCTCGTGAAGGAATTGGTGCCGGTCGACAAGGTGCCGATGCACCCGGTGGTCGAGCCGCCCCCCGCCGCGCCCCCGGTCGCGGTGGTGGCGATCGCGCTGGCGACGATCGACCGCGCGAAGCCGCCGTTCTTGTCGCCGCGAAAGCCGACCAGCGCGGAAAGCGCCAGCGGCACCTGTGAGGTCAGCGTCGCCGAATAGCATATCGATCCCGTCGCCACCCCTGATGGGCAGGTGACGTTGGCCGCCGCGGTGACGGTGACATTGTTCTGCCCGTCGACGAAGCCGAACTTCTGCGCGGCGGCGCGCGCCTCGGCGAGATAGGTGCTGCCGGTGCCCCCGGCAGTGGCGTGGGTGGCGGCGGCGAGCGCGGCGGAATCCGCCGCATTCTGCATCGCGCGCTGGAAATAATACCATTGCCCGATCTCGGTGACCGTCGCGGTCGCGCCTGCTATTGGGATGATCATCAGCGCCATCAGCGGGCTGATCGCGCCGCGCTGATCGCGGAAACGGGAAAAGCCGATCGTGCCGAGACGATATGCAAGCCGGTGCAGCATGTTCCTACCCCAACAGAACAGCGGCCCTTGCCCGTGTGCCGTTCCTGTCGCGTCGCGCAGGCGGCGTGCTTTCGTTCGGGCTTGGCCCGCGGGAGCGACCCCGGCGGACTAACTGTAAAAATTCGCCTTTAGCGGTGAATTGTCAATATAGCGGAAACCATCGACGGTTTCCCATATCGGTACAAGGTGCGGAACGCGGCGCGCGATCAGGCGCGTGCGCGGCGACGGAAAGTGACGTTCACCCGCTCCGACACGATCAGATAGGGCAGCCACACCGCGACGCTGATCAGCACCTTTTGCAGATTGCCCGCGAGCAGCGTCGACATCGCGGCGGCGACATTGCCGGGCAGATCGGGCGCCGCGCCGATCGCGCGTGCCATCGCGCATTGCATCATGATGTCGAACAGCCAGGCGAACAGCAGCATCCGCGGGAACAGCGGCACCGCGCGCAATGCCAGCACGAAGCAGACCATGTAGAAAAAATTCATCGCGATGACGTCCAGCGTCATCATCGTCAGGATGGTCTGCGCCCAGACCGGCGCGTCGCCGCCGAGCGCGGGCACCGCGACGAAGAATTCCAGGCTGCGCACGGGTACGTTGAGCAGCAGCCCGAGCAGCAGCGAGGCCATGAATCCGCCCGGCCCGAACCACGGGTTTTCGCGTGCCGACAATTCGTCCAACGACCGCCATGTACCGTATCGGCACAATCGGATCGCGGGTTGCGCGGTCAATGTGCCGCGCGGGAAGCTCCCCGCGGCGAGTCGGTAGCCCGCGATCGGTGCCAGTGCGACCAGCAGATAGGGCAGCGAGAGGGCCGCCGCATGAAGCATGTCGCGGGGTGGATTCGGGGCATCAGCGATCTTGAAAAATGCGATCGCGACGGTCACCCCGATCCACCCCAGGATCAGCCGCTCCATCCGCAGATCAAAGAAGCTTATCAAAGACTTGCTTCGATCCCGCAGCCGTGCCGCAGCGCCGCGCCACGCCGCCGCCAGACCGCCGGCGGCGGTGCTCGATCGGGGGGTGGTGCCGGGTGCGATTGGCATGTCCGCAACAATAGAAAAGGGAAGTTATGGGTCCGTTAAGAACCGAGTCGTAAGCTATCCCACGGGCGGATCATTGGCCATGTCAAAATCGACCGGAATCCCGCCTGTTAACCTGAATCGTTAATGCCTGGCCGGAATAATTCGTTATTTTTCAATACGAAAAAAAATATGCCGTCGGAATGATTGACCATTTCCGATATTGGGCGGAACCTTCAAGCGTCATCACCGGGTAAGCATATCGCTGCAGAGCAGGGGGGCCTGGACTGCGCGGAAGAACAACGGATCGCTCCCGTTCGCGGGAGATCCCGGTGAAGATCAGGGGGCTGCGTAACCGGCTTCCCTGTGGAAATACATGACGGCAGTCATGTTCGACCGATCCGTCGTGTTCACAAGGGGTTATGAACATGATCAAGTTCTTCCGCGATTTCATCAGCGACGAAACCGGCGCTTCGGCGGCCGAATATGCATTGATCCTTGCCATTGTCGGGACGGCGATTGCCGGTGCTGCGATCACGCTTGGTGGCTCGATCAGCAATGCCATGACCGGCGCAGCGAGCTGCATCAGCACGCATACCACCGCAGCCTGCTCATAATAGTTCAGAGGCGCGGCCGGATTACTTTCCGGAATCCGGCCGCGTCCTGCCTCGCACTGCAAAACGCATGGGGGGGACTATGCAAGGACGCAATCTCATCGTGATCGCCATTGCGGTGGTGGTCGGCATTGCCGCGGTGATTATCGCCAATGCCTATTTCTCCGGGGTCGCGACGCGATCCGAACAGGCTGCGAAAGATCAGCAACTCACCAATATTGTCGTCGCCGCACAGGATATGTCCTTCGCGACGCCGTTGACCGCCAGCAATTTGCGGCTCGCCGCCTATCCGGCCAAGTCGGTTCCGGCCGGCGCCTTCATGTCGATCGCCGAGGCGACCAAGAACGGGCGGGTCGCGTTGCGCCCGATCGTGATCGGCGAACCGGTGCTGGCGTCGAAGGTGTCCGGGGCCAATGGCCGCGCGACGATCGCCGCCAACCTCCCCGCGGGCAAGCTCGCTTATGCGGTGTCGATCAACGACGTGAACGGCGTGGGCGGTTTCGTCCGGCCCGGCGACGTGGTCGACGTGCTGCTGACCCGCCCGATCCCGGGCGAGGGGGCGACGGCCAATGACAAAATGACCGATGTCGTGCTGGAGAATGTGCCGGTGCTGGGTGTCGATCAGGTGTCGGACGAGAACGCCACCAAGCCGGTGATCAGCAAGACCGCGACGCTCGAGGTCGATACGATCAGCGCGCAGAAGCTGGCGCTGGCCGGGCAACTCGGCGTGATCAGCCTGGCGCTGCGCAACGTCGCCGATCAGGTCGCGGGAACGCGCGCCACCGTCCTGCCGCGCCAGTTGAGCGCGACCAATTACGTCATCCCGGTAAAGCGCAGCGCCAATCCCGCGCCCTCGCTGCCCCGGCTGCCGCTGCCGCGCCTGACGGCCGGCCTGTCCCATCCATCGGCCGTGCTTCGGCCGGGTCCGGCGATGACCGTGATCCGCGGCACGACGGTCAGCGAATATGGGGTGCAACATGGCAATTGACCGCAAGGCGCGCGTGGCGCGCCGCCCGCTGCTGGCGCTTTCCGCAGCGCTCGCCGCCGGGCTTCCGCTGGCGACCCCGGCTCCTGCGCTGGCGCAGGGCGAGGCGGGACTGCGCGGCGGGACGCTCGAAGTCCCGCTCAACAAGAGCCAGGTTGTCACCGCCGATCGCCCGATCGCCAAGGCATTGATCGGCGGCGACGACAAGCCCGACAAGATGATCGCCGATATCGTGCCGATCACCAATCGCTCGATCTATGTGCTCGGCAAGAATATGGGCACGACCAGCCTGACGCTATACGATGCGGCGGGGCGAGTGATCTCGGTGATCGACATCGCGGTCGGCCCCGATGTCATCGCGTTGACTGATCAGATCCGCAAATTGCTCCCCGGCGAGCCGATCGAGGCGGCGATCTCGAACGATTCGATCGTCCTCACCGGGATGGTGGGCAGCCCCGCCGCGGCCGATCGCGCCGCGCAGCTCGCCAAGGCCTATGCCGGCGACAAGGTGATCAACCTGATCTCGGTCGGGTCGAGCCAGCAGGTGATGGTCGAGGTGCGCTTTGCCGAGGTCGATCGCAACGCGGGCAAGGATCTGGGCGTCAGCGCCTTCGCCAATTCGCGCGGCGGCTCGTTCCGCGCGGCGACCGGGCAGGGTGCGCAGCTCGTCCCCGGCCAGCCGGTCACCGTCACCACGCCCTTGCCCGGCGGCGGGACGTCGACGACGTCGGTGCCGGGGGCATCGGTGTTGCAGCTCGCGTCGATCACCGGGACGTTCGGCATCTTCCAGAAGATGTTCAACATCGGCGGGCTGTCGATCGACGCGACGCTCAACGCGCTGGAGACGCGCGGGCTGGCCAAGACGCTGGCGCAGCCGACGCTGATCGCGCTTTCGGGCGAGAAGGCATCGTTCCTCGCCGGCGGCGAATTCCCGGTGCCGGTGGTGCAGAGCGGCGGGGCGGGGGGTGGGGGCGCCCCGCCGATCACGGTGGAGTTCAAGCCGTTCGGCGTCAGCCTCGCCTTCACCCCCACGGTGCTCGGCGACAAGACGATCAGCATGATCGTCCAGCCCGAGGTGAGCCAGATCGATCCCAGCGCGTCGCTGACGATCGGCAGCATCAGCATTCCCGGGCTGCGCACGCGGCGCGCCAGCACCACGCTGGAGCTGCGCGACGGCGAAAGCTTCGCGATCGCCGGGCTGCTGCAGAAGGATTTCAAGACGACGATCAACCAGATCCCGTTGCTGGGATCGATCCCGATCATCGGCGCGCTGTTCCGCTCGACCAATTTCCAGAAGGATCAGACCGAGCTGCTGATCATCGTCACCCCGCACCTCGTCGCGCCGGTCAAGCCGGGCGTCGCGATGCGGCTGCCGACCGACGAGATCAAGGACCCGAGCCAAGCGGAGACGATCCTGCTCGGCCAGGCCTATCACCCGCAACCCGCCACGCCGGCGCCCGCACCGGGCGCGGCCAAGAAGGCGCCTGTGAAGGACGATCGCTATGTCTATTGAGACGATGCGCAATGGGCTGATGCTCGGCGCGGCGGCGGCGCTGCTCGCGGGCTGCGCGACCGACGGGCAGGGCGATCCGGTGCTCGGCTGGGCCGACACGTTCGGCGAGGCGAACAAGCAGGCGATCGCGGCGCAGGTCATCGATCCGCATCCGGTCTACGACACCGCGCTCGCGCCGGCCAGCGGCGACCACGCCGCGCAGGCGATCACCCGCTACCGCACCGACAAGGTGAAAAAGCCCGAGCGGCTGACGACTTCGAGCGTGGCGGGGTCGTCGTCGGGCACGAGCGCCACCACCCCCAATCAATGATCGCAGCGACGTGTCGGGACGAAGCATCATGGGTAATCTCCAGCTTCCCACCACCAGGTTCGCGGACTCCGCGGTGCGCAGCGATTGCCGGGTGACGGTGATCGCCACGCCGGCGCACATTGCGCCGCTGGCGGCGGCGGCGGCGACCCCGCTCGCCGACCTGCGGCTCGCGCCGCTCGCCTGCGACGCGTCGGTGCCCGAGGCGTTGCTCGGCGACGCGGCCTTGCTGGTGATCGAGGTCGATCCCGACAATGCCGCATCGATGCGGCGCGTCGGCGAGATCCGCGCGCGATCGCCCGATCTGCCGCTGGTCGCGGCGATCGATGGCGCCAGCGTTTCGCTGGTCCGCGCGCTGGTGCGCGAAGGGGTCAGCGACGTCGTCTCGCTGCCGTTCGACGTGCAGGAGATGCTGCAGGTCGTGCTCGATACCGCGGCGCGGCGACAGAGCGCGCCGGGGCAGAAGCAGCGCCTCGCGCCGCTGATCTCGGTCGCGCGCTCGATCGGCGGGTGCGGCGCGACGACGGTGGCGACGCAGCTCGCCGCCGATCTCGCGGCGCACGATCCCAGCGGGCGCGGCACCGCGATCGCCGATCTCGATCTGCAATATGGCAGCGTCACCGATTTCCTCGGGGTCAGCGCGGCGCGCGGCGATCTCGCCGATCTGCTCCGCGCGGAGGACCGGCTCGATGAGGAACTGATCCGATCGGTGATCACCCGCGCCAGCGGCGGGATTTCGGTGGTCAGCGCGCCGGCGGAGATCATGCCGCTCGAATCGGTCGATTCGGCGCAGCTGCTGCGGATGATCCAGCTGCTGCGGCAGGAATTCGGCCATGTCGTGCTCGATTTCCCGCCCGACTGGACGAGCTGGGCGCTGTCCGCCGCGCTCGCCTCCGATACGATCCTGCTCGTCGTCGATCTGTCGGTCGCGAGCCTGCGGCAGGCGCGGCGGCGGCTCGATCTGTTCCGCTCGGTCGGGGTCGAGCGGCAGGCGATCGAGATCGTCGTCAACCGGGTCGAGAAGCGGCTGTTCAAGACGATCGACCTCAAGGATGTATCCGATACGCTCGGCCATTCGATCCTCGGCAGCGTCTCGCTCGACGCGCCGTTGGTCAGCGCGGCGCAGGACCAGGGGCAATTGGTCAGCGACGTGCGCGACAAGAGCAGATTCTGCCGGGACATCGCGCAGATCGGCGCGCTGCTGCGCGAGCGGCTGCGGACGCGGGGAGATTGATCATGTGGCAGCTCCAGCGTTCCCGCCCCGCGACCGCCCCCGCCGACACCGCCGCGCCGAGCAGCGCCGGCGACAGCGCGGAACAGGCGCTCGCGGCCGAGGCGGCGAGCCGGATCCTCTCGCTTAAGGTGAAAATCCACCAGCAATTGCTCGACAAGATCAACTTGTCGCTGCTCGACAAGATGACCCGCGAGCAGATCGCCGGCGAGGTCACCGGGATCATCTCGGATATTCTCGCGGCGAACAGCGAGGCGCTCAACCGCGTCGAGCGCACCACGCTGACCAACGACGTGCTCGACGAATTGCTCGGGCTCGGGCCGCTCGAGCCGCTGCTCAAGGACGAGAGCATCACCGACATCCTCGTCAACGGCTGCAATTCGGTGTTCGTCGAGCGGTTCGGGCTGCTCGAAAAGACCGCGACGCGCTTTCAGGACGAGCGCCATCTGCTGCGCATCATCCAGAAGATCGTCAGCGCGGTCGGGCGGCGGGTCGACGAATCCTCGCCGTTCGTCGATGCGCGGCTGGCGGACGGATCGCGCGTCAACGCGATCGTCCCGCCGCTGGCGATCGACGGCGCGTTGCTGTCGATCCGCAAATTTTCCAAGAAACCGATCAGCATGGCGCGGATGATCGAGCTCGGCACGATGCCCGAGGCGATGGCGCCGCTGCTCCAGGCGATCGTCGGCGCGAGCCGCAACATCGTCATTTCGGGCGGCACCGGATCGGGCAAGACGACGCTGCTCAACGCCTTGTCCTCTTATATCGACGGGCGCGAGCGAATCGTGACGATCGAGGATTCGGCCGAGCTCCAGCTCCAGCAGGAGCATGTCGCGCGGCTCGAGACGCGCCCGCCCAATATCGAGGGCAAGGGCGAGGTTACCCAGCGCGATCTGGTCAAGAATGCGCTGCGCATGCGCCCCGACCGCATCATCCTGGGCGAATGCCGCGCGGGCGAGACGTTCGACATGCTCCAGGCGATGAACACCGGGCACGAAGGCTCGATGACCACCGTCCACGCCAATACCCCGCGCGACGCCTTGTCGCGGATCGAGCAGATGATCGGGATGAGCGGGATCGACATGCCGGTCTCCTCGGCGCGCGCGCAAATCGCCTCGGCGATCAACGTCGTCGTCCAGGTCGCGCGGCTGAGCGACGGCAAGCGCAAGATTGTCTCGCTCTCCGAGCTCACCGGGATGGAGGGGGAGGTGATCACGATGCAGGAGATCTTCCGCTTCCGCAGCACCGGGCGCGACGAGCAGGGCAATGTCCTCGGCTATTTCGAGGCGACCGGGATCCGCCCGAAATTCATGGCCGAGCTGGAGGCGCGCGGGATCCGGCTCGATGCCGAGATCTTCCGCCCGGTGTTGCGGGTCGGCCAGCCATGAGCGCGCTGCTCATCCGCGCCTTGCTGCTCGCCGCGATCTTCGGGTCGGTGTTCGTGCTGTCGCAGCTCGTGTTCGGGCTGACCTGGAACCGCCGGCGCGAGCGCGACGCGGTGAACAAGCGGCTGAAGATGCTGCGCGCCGGGCTGGACCGCGAGGCGGTGTCGCTCGCCTTGCTCAAGAATGTCCCGCCCCCGCTCAGCCCCGATGCCGGGCCGCTCGAACGGCTTTACGCGCGTTTCGCCCGGATGGTGATGATGTCTGCGGTGCCGATCGAATCGCGCGCGCTGATGCTGATCGTCGGGCTTGGTTTCCTCGCCGCGCTGGCGCTGATTTCCGCGCTGGTGTGGATCGCGAAATTCTCCTTCGGCATCGGGGTGCTGCTGCTGATCGTCACCGCCGCGGCGGGCTTTGCGATCGGGCTGCCGCTGATCGTGCTCGGGCGGATCGCCGAGCGGCGGCGGGCGCGGATGGAACAGCAATTCCCGGTCGCGCTCGATGTCTTCACCCGCTCGCTACGCGCCGGGCATCCGGTCGCGGCGGCGATCCAGCTCGTCACGGAGGAGATGCCCGATCCGATCGGCAGCGAATTCGGGCTGGTGTCGGACGAGATCGCTTATGGCGCCAACCTGCCGGACGCCTTGTCGGCAATGGCCGAGCGATGGGGGCTGGACGATATGCGGATGTTCGTCGTGTCGATCTCGGTGCAGAATGAGACGGGCGGCAATCTTGCGGAAATCCTGGAGAATCTCTCGCGCGTCATCCGCGATCGCGCGAGCATGTTCATGATGGTCCGCGCCTTGAGCTCGGAAGGGCGGATGACCGGCTGGCTGCTCACCGGCCTGCCGGTGCTCGCCTTTTGCGGGCTGATGGCGATCAACCCCGCCTTCTACCTCGATGTCGCGCGCGATCCGATCTTCGTCATCGGCTTTCCCGCATTGCTGCTGCTTTACACGATCGGCTTCATCTCGATCCGCCGGCTGGTGGACATAAAGGTTTGATATGGCTGACATCATATCGACAAATCCGTTTGCCCGCACCGCGCTGCTGATCGCGCTTTTCGCGCTCGTGGTCGGGGGGGCGCTCGCGGTGCTGAGCGTCGTGTCGCGGCGCACCGCGGTGCGCGGCCAGCTTCGCACCATCTCGCAGCGCGGGACGGGGGTGGGGCTGGTCGAATCGCTCCAGCGGCGCCGCGACGACAATTGGACCCGGCTGGTCGACCGGATCGAGCGCACCGGGCTCAGCCTCGGCGATACCAAGTCGAGCGAGCTGCGCGAGAAACTGCTCGCCGCCGGGTTCGATTCGCCCTCGGCGCCGCGGGTCTATAATCTGATCCGGCTGCTGCTGGTCGTCGGGCTGCCGCTGCTGCTCGTGCTGCTCAGCACCGCGGGCGGCTATCAGCTTTCGTTCGGCCGGCTCTATATCGTCGGGTCGATCCTGGCGCTGGCGGGGCTGTATATCCCCGCGCTCGTCGTGCGGGCGAAGGCGGACCGGCGGCGGCAGGCGATCACCAACGGTTTCCCGGACAGCCTCGATCTGATGCTGGTGTGCGTCGAGGCGGGGCTGGGGCTCGAAGCCGCGCTCGACCGGGTCGGGCGCGAGCTGGTCGTGTCGCACCCGCTCGTCGCGCAGTTGCTGACCGGCGCGACGCTGCAATTGCGCGCCGGCGCCTCGCGCGAAAAGGCGCTGCGCAGCATGGCGCAGGCCGCCGGGGTGGAGGAGGTGGGATCGTTCACCACCTTGCTCATCCAGTCCGACAAGCTGGGATCGAGCATCGCCGCCACGCTACGCGTCTATGCGTCGGAAATGCGCGAGAAACGCCGGATGCGCGCCGAGGAGAAGGCGCATCGCATCCCCGTGCTGATCTCGGTGCCGCTCGTCGCCTGCATGCTGCCGGTGATGATCGGCGTGCTGATGCTGCCCGCCGCGGTGCGGGTCGTGCGAACCGTTACCCCGGCATTCCACCACGGAGGTTGAGATGCGCAAGATCGCCTGTGCCGTCGCCCTGTCGCTGCCGCTCGCGGGATGCGGGTCGTTCCCCGGCGCGCATCTGTTCGCGCACCACGCGCACCGATCCGCGCGACCGGTGATGCTGGCCGACAAACAGGTCGTCGGGACCCCTTCAACCGACGCCGGACGTGCCGCGCTCGACGGCGGAAGGCCGGGCGAGGCGATCGAGAAATTCCAGAAGGCGCTCGCCACCGGCGAGCCGCTCGCGCCCGCGCTCAACGGGATGGCGGTGGCCTATGCGCGGATTGAGCGGTTCGATCTCGCCGAGCGTTTCTTCCGCGAGGCGATCTCGGTCGATCCGGTCGAATCGCGATACCAGACCAACCTCGCGGTGCTGATCAACGCGCCCGCGCTGGCGCAGCGCCGTGCCGAGATACTCGCCGCACCCGTCGCCGCCCCGGCGCCGGAAACTGCCGCAGCGGCGCCGCCGGCCGGGGGGCTCCAACGCGTGTCGCGCTACGAGGTGCGCATCGTGACCGGCACGACGAGCTATCCCGCGCCGCTCGTCGCGAAGCAGCTCGCGGTCGCCCGCCCGGTGGTCGTGCGTCCGGCCAAGGCCGAATGACGCTGCTGCCCGCCGTCTCGGGGGCGCTGCTGATCGCGGCCGGCGTGGCGGCGAGCTGGGGCGATCTGTTCCGCCGGACGATCCCCAACTGGCTGTGCGCGGCGACAGCGATCGCCGGGCTCGCGCTCGGCTTCGCCACCGGCGGGGCGGCGATGCTGGGCTGGCATGCCGCGCATGCCGCGATCGCGCTGGTCGCCGGGATGCTGCTGTTCAGGATCGGGCTGTTCGGCGGCGGCGACGCCAAATTCTACGCCGCGGTCGCGGCCTGGTTTCCGCTCGCGGCGGCGCCGCGGCTGCTGATCTCGGTCGCGCTGTCGGGGCTGGCGTTGCTTGTCGTCTGGTTCGTCTATCGCCGCGCGGCCGGCAAGCCGATCAGCCGCAACGGCGACAACCCCGGCGACAAATTGCCTTACGGCATCGCGATCGCGATCGGCGCGCTCGTCGCGCGGCTGGCGCTGGCTTAGCGCGCGCAAGGTCTAGAAAGAGGCGGTCAGATTGAACGAGCTATAGGCGCTCACCTTGCCGGGCGGCGCGTTGGGCGCCTCCTTGAGGAAGCGCCCCTTCATCAGCAAGGTGCCGTCGAATTCGAAGCGCAGCCTGTCGGGCCGTACCCACCAGCGCAGCCGCGTATCGAGCTGATGCCCGGCAAACGACCCCGACCGGCCGCTCGCGTCGCGCACCCCGGTGGTCGAGAAGCTGTCGGTCGGTTCCGCCAGCCACAGCGCGCGATAGGTGAGGAAGGCGTCCCAGCGCTTCGACGGTGCGATCTCGAACCGCGCGCCGGGCGTCGAGATGTTGGCGCGGCCGACCGCATTATAGAGCCCGGCCGGGGCGAGTTCGGCGCGGCGCATGCCGAACAAAGTATCGAACCGGCCGTAGCTGCCGCCCGCCTTGTCGCCGCTCGCCCTGTCATAATGCAGCGACAGCCGCAGCTTGAGCGCGCCGGCGAAGGAATAGCCGCCGCTGGCGTGGATGAACCAGGCCGACACCGGGAGCGTCGCCGCGGCAGGGGCGGTCGATGCGCTGATCGTCCCCGACTGGTGGAACGCCTCGACCTCGCCGTCCGCCGCGCCGGTGGCGGGATCGCGCCACAGCCGCCCACCCACGGTGTTGAGCGATCGATCGCGCGTCGGGCGCCCGGGGGTGTCGTGTTCGCCGAGATGGAAGAATGACGCTTCGGCCGTCACCGCGCCGATCGCCTTGGCCTTGGCGACGGTCCCCCCCCACAGGACCTGATCGAACCCCTCATGGTCGAAACCGACCGCATTGTCGCGCAGCGACGCCGGCGCGTCGGGCCGGCGCTGTTGCGGCAGGACATAGATGCCGGTGGCGGTGATGCCGCCGGGGGTCGCGAGATCGAGCCTCAGGCCGGTATAGCCGTTGGTCGTGTTGCGATATTCCTCGGCGCCGACGAGCCGGCGGGAGCCGAGATTGAGCGTGAACCGGCCGAGCTGCCCGGAGATCTTCACGGCGCCGATCGCGCCGCGCGCGCCGATATAGGCCTGCACCGGCTCGAGCGCGTTGACCTCGCCGGTGGTGACCGGACTTCCCTTGTCCTCGCCATAGACCCGGCTGTCCCACAGCTCGCCGGCGACGGTGAACGGCCCGGACTGATATTTGACGAGCAATGTCGTGCGCAGATTGAGCAGCTCGTCGTTACGGTTGTAGCCGACGCGCGGTTGATTGGTGATCGTTTCGTAACGGATCCGCATCGTCCCCGAGATGTCGAGACCGTCCGCGTCCTGCGCGAGCGCCGGGGTCGCCACCGGCACCAACGCGATCAGCCACAGCGCGCGCGTCAATTGCATTCATTCCCCCGAGGCCCCTGTCGTTGGGCACGGGCTAGGCGGCGCGTTCAAGGCCGTCACGCTAGATTTTATTCCTCGTCGCCGAGGCGGGCTTGCCGGTTCGCGCGCCGCCCGCGGTCATCGGCGCGGCAAAGCGTCGAGCGCCGCCTGGTAACGCTCGATCAGCGCGGGATCGGCATCCTCCCGGTGCTTGCCGAGAAACCGCGTCAAGGCATCGCGATATTCGTCGATGAAGGCGCGGTTGCCGGGGCTCGCCGCAAGCTGGTTGGCGGCCTTATCCACCGGCGCGCGATCCTCCGCGACCATCTGCCTGATCCCATAAGACGACTGGTTGCGCATGATGACGAAGTTGCGCGGGAAGCCGGGGATATATCTGGTGACGAACCGCTCGCCCTCCGGCGGGATCAGGATCGCGTTGGTGATCGGATAGATGCTCGCGGACATGCTATCGAACGTCGTCACCACGTCCTTGCCATCCGCCGTCTTGAGCGCGGCGCTATAGGCCCAGACATTCGCGTCGTTGAGCGTGGAACTGGTCATCTCCGAATGGGTGACGACGCCCGTTCCGGGGACTCCAAAGGCGCTGAGGAACAGCGCGTTGAAGATGTGCGCCAGGAAGATGTTGAGCTGGCCGTAGATGAAGAAGACGAGGATCAGCCCGTACCAGCCGGGGCTGCCGCGCCACCGGGCCAGCACATGCGACAGCGCGACCCCGAAGAGCGTGAGCAGTGGCCATGACCAGAAAGGATGCTGGGTCAGGAAGAACAAAATGGCTGACAGGATGCTCATCCGAGTCCGTTCGTTCGACAGGCGCTCGATATTTGATATTTATATCAGGTGGATAGGTAAAGCTCCGCTGACTTATCGCCCCGTAAGCTGGCGGAAATAGGCCAGCGTCTCGGCCATGACATGCGGCGGCTCGGGCAAGGGGAAATGGCTGAGCTTGACGATCACCGTGCGGCTTTGCGGGTGGACGTAGATGAACTGCCCGGCAAGGCCGAGCGCGCTATAGGCGCCGGGCTGGTCGTCGAGTTGCCAGAATTGGAAGCCATAGCCGCGGCCGCCGAACGGGGTCGGCTGGTCGAACGGGATCATGCTGGTCGCCTGCCTGATCCAGCCGCGCGGAAGCACCGATTTGCCGTCGCGCACGCCGTTGTCGAGCATCAGCTGGCCGAGCCGGGCATAATCGCGCAACGTGGCGTTGAAGCCCATCCCGGATAGTTCGCGGCCGACCCCTTTCGCGCCGTCGGCGATCCAGAAGGCGTCTCCTTCCATCCCCGCCGGCTGCCACAGATTGGCGGCGGTGAATGCGGCGAGCGACTGGCCGGTCGCGCGCTCCAGCACCCAGCCGAGGACGGCGGTGTCGAGCGTCGCATAGTTGAACCGGCTGCCCGGCTTCGCCGCCCGCGTGATGGTCGTCGCGCGATCGGCGAAGCGCTCCTCATTGAGCACGATGGCGTGGCGGTGGATGAGCGCGGCGAGGCTGGGCTTGTCGCCGAAATCGTAACGCTCCTCGTAATCGACCCCCGATCGCATCTGAAGGATATGGCGGATCGATACGTCGCCATAAGCGCCGGCGCGCAATTCGGGGACATATTTGCCCGCCGGATCGTCGAGCGATTTGATCATCCCCTTGTCGAGCGCGATGCCGATCAGCAGCGAGGTGATCGATTTGGCCATCGAGAAGGAAATGAAACGGTCCGACGGCCGCGAACGGTTGCGATAATCCTCGAAGACGATCTTGCCGTCGCGCAACACGATCAGCGCATTGGTATAGGTGCGCCGCGCCCAATCGTCATAGCTGCGGGTGACGCCGCCCGAGCTGAGGGGGGGCGGGGTGAGCTTCGCGCCCTCGGCGAGCGGCCGGACGGCATCGCCGTGGGGGACGGCGCGGGTTTCGAACATGTCCGCCGAATGGCGGAAATTGAAGGCGCTGATGTCGGCATCGAGCCAGTGCTCGCGCATCTGGATGACCGGGTCGGGCGGCACATCGGCCTGCGCGAAGGCCGTCGCCGGCGCGACCGCGCCGGCGAGGAGGAACGGGGCGAGAAAGCGCATCGAACGAGCTGCGATCATCGGATCCTCATGGACATGATCTGGCGGGGAGAAAGCGACGCGCGCGCGGCGCGTCGCCCGGTCAGAATTCCTTCTTGATCGTGATGGCCCAGGTTCGCGGCAGCCCGGGCGCGCCGGAGATCACGCCGACCGAGCTGAAATTGGTGTTCATCGAGGTGAAGTAATATTTGTCGGTCAGGTTGCGCACCTCGAACGCCGCGCTCCACCCGTCCGACGCGCTGCGCCAGGTGACCCGCGCATTGGCGAGGAAATAGCCGTCGATCCGGCTCGTCGCGATCAGCGTCGGCAGCGGGCCGCCGCCGGCACCGGCGGTGGTGGTCGAGACGATCGCGGCATCGGTGTTGACCGCGTCGACATAGATATGGGACTGATAGCTGCCGTCGACCCGGAAGCTCAGCGCGCCGCCGAGCACGTCCGGCACCTCATATTGCGCCCCGGCATTCCATTTCCACTTTGGGGTGAAGGGCGGGACCATGTCGAGCCGGACGCCGGTATTGGCGCTGCCGAGCGAGGTATATTTGAAATCGAGATAGCTGACCGATCCGTCGAAGCTGAGGTTGCTCGTCGGCCGCAGCAGGGTTTCGACCTCGACGCCCTTGACGTGCGCCGACCCGACGTTGGTCGGTTGCAGGCACGGCGTCCCCTCGGTGCCCGCCGCGGTCGGGCAGTTGAAGACGGTCAGGATGATATTCTTATAATCGTTGTAGAAAGCCGAGGCGTTGAAACGCAGCATCCGGCCGAACAGATCGGATTTGAACCCGGCTTCATACGCGGTGATGGTTTCCGGCGAGAAGGGCCGAACCTGGCTGGGATAGAAGGGGCGGGGGTTGATGCCCCCGGCGCGATACCCGGTCGATACCTGGGCGTAGAGCATCAATTCGGGCGAGACGCGATAATCCGCCGCGACGCGCCAGTCGGTGCGCTGCGACTTGAAATGCGCCTGGAGGCCGTTGAGCCCGAACAACAGGCAGTTGGGTGAATTGCCCACCCCGGTCGGCCCCGCCGTGGCTGCGCCGAGGAAGAACTGGCACGGCCCTTGAATCGCGGTGCCGTCCGGATTGTGGCGGACATAGCCGTAATCCTTGGTGTCCCACGACGATCGGATGCCGCCGGTCAGCGTCAGCGCATCGACCGGCTTGAAGCTGGCATTGGCGAACAGCGCCTTGTTGGTCGCCGGGGTCGGATCGGGGCCGTGGAGGAAATCGATCCCGGCGTAATTGAGATCGATCCGCCCGGTGAACTTGCCCTTGGTATCGAAATAGAAGCCGCCCACCGTATAATCGAGGCGGTTGCCGAGCGCCTTGCCGGTGAGGCGCAGTTCCTGGCTCCACTGGGTATTGCTCTGCTGCTGCTCGTACATCGACGATTGCAGCGGCGCGCCTTCGGCGAAGGACCAGTCGGCTTCATAGTGGCGATAGGCGGTGATCGACTTGAGCGCGAGCCCGTCGCTGATCGTCCAGTCGATCGTGCCCGCGAAGCCGTAATTGTCGAGATTGGAATGCGGGGTCAGCGACAGGGGCTTATACGCCATCTGGCCGTCGCGCGTCGCATTGTCGGCATAGGTCCCATAATTGATGAAGCGCCGGTCGTAGCCGGCCGGCGGGGTGTCGCAGCTATTGGCGCCGAACGCGACGAAGGCGCAGTTGAGCGCCACCGGGCTGCCGTTGACCCCGGCCAGCCACGGGCGCGGGCCGCCGGTCGCGCTCGGGCCGGTGAACACCCCCGCCTTGTTGGCGAACAGCAGCACGCTCGCCCCGGCCTCGTCGCGCTGGCGGGTATAATCGCCCGAGACGTTGATCTCGACATTGCTGGTCGGCAACCAGCGCAGCGCGGCCTTGGTCGCGACGAAGCTCTGCCCGCCGAGCGTGCCGAGCTCGGGCTTGGCGTCGCTCGCCTGGGTCGGCACGTTGGAGCCGGGGTGGGTCTGGGCATAATCGAGCCGCTTGACGTAACCGTCGCGATTCTTGGTCGCGGCGGACACGCGCAGGAAAAGGTTGTCGGCCAGTTTCAGGTCGATATGGCCGCGGGCGTCGATGCGGTTGTAGCTGCCGTAGGTCGCTTCCAGTGCGCCGCTGCCGTCGCCCTGCGGCTTGACCGAATAGAGTTTGATCGAGCCGCCCAGCGAGTTGCGCCCGGCCAATGTGCCTTGCGGACCGCGCAGGATCTCGACGCGGTCGAGATCCATCAGATCGAGCAGCGAACCGGTCAGCGTCGGCAGATAGACGTCGTCGATATACATGCCGACGCCGGACTCGAGCGCGAAATTGGGATCGGACTGCCCGACGCCGCGGATGAAGGCGATGATGCCCGGGCCGAGATAGCCGTTTTGCGGCGCGAGCGTGACATTGGGGGTCTGCGCGGCGACTTCGGAAATATTGGTCTGCCCTTTGGCCTCCATCGCGTCGCCGCTCAGCGCGGTGATCGCGAGCGGCGTATCCTGCAGCCGCTGCGAACGGAATTGCGCGGTGACGACGATGTCGCCCGTCGCAGCCGGCGTTTCAGCCGCGGGCTGGCCCGCCGGCGCCGGCGCCTGCTGCGCACGAGCCGCCGGGGCGAATGAAAGATAGGCCAGCGCGATCAGGCTGGCGCCACGGAAATCCGCTTTGATTCTCATGTTCCGACATCCCCTCTTTTTGTATGCTTATGATACAATTGACTTAAATTTTTGCCCCCGGAGCCGGGCCGCGGGTCAGGTCTTCAATGTCGTTGGCGAACCGGGTAGCGCTCGTATATGCGATTATTTCTAATACGTGAACTCATATTCGCAATTGGGGTCTCGGGGTCGCGGCGGCCGATTCCAGCTTAAGGGGCGCGCAGAAATCCTATCTTGGAGATAGGTTATCAGCTTGCCACCTCAGGCGACATGATCACGGATTTCATCGCGCGGCGGCCGGGGTTCGGCGTACAGGTGGCAATCGGGATGCTGGCGGGGCTGGCGCTCGGCCTGCTCGCGCGCGATCTCGGCGGGGCGGACGGCGCGCTGGGCGCAAGCCTGCACACGATCGGCCAGATTTTCGTGCAATTGCTGAAAGTGCTGGTGCCGGCGCTCGTCTTCACCGCGATCGTCGGCTCGATCGCGGCGTTGCGCGATCTCCAGAATGCGGCGCGGCTGGTGGTGCAGACATTGTTGTGGTTCGCCGCGACCGCGCTGATCGCGGTGCTGATCGGGATCGCGTTGGGGGTGACGCTCCAGCCGGGGCTGCATCTGGCGGGAGCGGTCTCGGGTGCGGCGGCGCCCGCGACGACCGGGTCGTGGCTCGATTTTCTGAAGGGCCTGGTGCCGGCCAACCTGCTCGGTCTCAACGCGGCGACGACGCTCAAGGATGGCGCGGCGACGACCACGCTGGGCTTCAATGTGCTGCAGATCATCGTCGCGGCGATCGCGATCGGCACCGCGGCGCTGCGTGTCGGGGAGGCGGGGGCGCCGTTCCTCGCGTTCAACGCGTCGGTGCTGGCGGTATTCAGGCGCCTGCTCCGCTGGGTGATCGCGCTCACCCCGATCGGTTCGGCGGCGCTGATCGGCGATGCGGTGGTGCGCTATGGCTGGGGGACGCTGTCGTCGCTCGGTGCGTTCGCCGCGACGGTCTATCTCGGGCTCGCGCTGGTCTTGCTCGTCGTCTATCCGGTGCTGCTGCTCGTGCACGGGCTGAGCCCCGGGTGGTTCTTCCGCGGCGCGTGGCCGGCGATCCAGCTCAGCTTCGTCTCGCGCTCGTCGGTCGGAACCTTGCCGGTGACCGAGGAATGCGCCGAACATGGCCTCGGCATACCGCGCGCTTATGCCGCCTTCGCCGTTCCGCTCGGCGCGACGACCAAGATGGACGGCTGCGCGGCGATCTACCCGGCGATATCGGCGATCTTCGTCGCGCAATTCTTCGGCCTGCCGCTGCACCTGTCGGACTATGTGCTGATCGCATTCGTCTCGGTGCTCGGATCGGCGGCGACCGCGGGGCTGACCGGCGCGACGGTGATGCTGACGCTGACGCTTTCCACCCTCGGGCTGCCGCTGGAGGGGGCGGGGCTGTTGCTGGCGATCGATCCGATCCTCGATATGGGGCGGACCGCGGTGAATGTCGCGGGGCAGATGCTGGTCCCGACCATCGTCGCCAAGCGCGCGGGGTTGCTTGCGCCGGCGCCCGCCGCGCCGCCCGCGTCCTGGCATTCGGACGAAGGGCTCGGGGTGGGACGGCCGCGCTCCTCCCCGTAATTCGCCGGTGCGCCTAGAAGCTCGCGGGCGTGCACGCGCTCACCACGCGCGCGGGCACGTCGCCGATGCACCGGAACCGATGCGGGCGAAAGCTTTCGAAGGCATAGGCATCGCCCGCCAACAGGATCTGGCGCACGCCGTCGACGGTCACTTCGAGCTGCCCGGCGATCACCAATCCGCATTCCTCCCCCTCATGGGTCAGCGGGATGCGCCCGGTATCCGATCCGGGCTGATAACATTCCCACAGCATCTGCAATCGCTTCCCCGCCATCGTGTGCCCGACCTGGCGATAGGAGATCGGCCCCTTGCCGATCTCGACGAGATCGCACGCGCGATAGAAGAAGGTGGGTTTTTCCGGCAGTTCGAGCGCGAAGAATTCGGCGAGGCCGATCGGGATCGCTTCGAGGATGCGCTTGAGCGCGCCGACCGACGGATTGGTGCTGTTGGCCTCGATCAGCGAGACGGTCGAATTGGTGATCCCCGCGCGCTTGGCGAGCGCGCGCTGCGACAGCCCGGCGCGCTCGCGCACCTGCTTCAACCGGCCGCCGATATCGAGATCGTCCATCGCCCCTGACTCCGAACTGTTGAGGGTGTTCGATATACCGCAACATTATCGCGCGAAAGGCGGCGATCGCGGCATTTCCGCGGGCGCAAGAAAACGGCTTGTCCGGCGCGTCGTTTCGCGGTCTCTAACCGGGAGAGGAGCCGCCGGGACATGAACGATATCTCGAACAATTCGGGCATGCAGGCTTATTGGATGCCGTTCACCGCGAACCGCCAGTTCAAGGCCGCGCCACGGCTTCTCGCGCGGGCGCAGGGCATATATTATCAGAGCGACGACGGGCGCGGGGTGCTGGACGGCACCGCCGGCCTGTGGTGCGTCAACGCCGGGCATGGCCGCCGGCGGATCAGCGAAGCGGTGGCCGAGCAGCTCGATCGCCTCGATTACGCGCCGTCGTTCCAGATGGGGCATGACAAGGCGTTCGAATTCGCCGATCGCCTGAGCAGGATCGCGCCGGCGGGGCTCGATCGCATCTTCTTCACCGGATCGGGGTCGGAAAGCGTCGATACCGCGCTCAAGATCGCGATCGCCTATCAGCGCGCGATCGGGCAGGGGACGCGCACCCGGCTGATCGGGCGCGAGCGCGGCTATCACGGCGTCGGCTTCGGCGGGATCACCGTCGGCGGGATCGTCAACAACCGGCGGGTTTTTCCGACGCTTACCGGCGCCGATCATCTGCGGCACACTCATGATCCCGATCGCAACGCTTTCTCGCCGGGGCTGCCCGAACATGGCGCCGAACTGGCCGACGATCTCGAGCGGATCGTCGCGCTACACGGCGCCGAGACGATCGCCGCGGTGATCGTCGAGCCGGTCGCCGGGTCGACCGGGGTGCTGTTGCCGCCCAAGGGCTATCTCCAGCGGCTCCGCGAGATCGCCGATCGCCACGGCATCCTGGTGATCTTCGACGAGGTGATCACCGGGTTCGGCCGGCTCGGCGCCCCGTTCGCGACCGATTATTTCGGGGTGACGCCCGATCTCATGACGACCGCGAAGGGGCTGACCAACGGCGTCTTCCCGATGGGGGCGGTCTTCGCGCGGCGCGCAATCCACGATGCGCTGATGACCGGGCCGGAAAACGCGATCGAGCTGTTTCACGGCTACACCTATTCCGGGCACCCCGCAGGCTGCGCCGCAGGGCTCGCGACGCTCGATATCTATGCCGAGGAAGGGCTGCTGACGCGCGGCGCGACGCTCGGCGATTACTGGCGCGATGCGATGCACACGTTGCGCGACGCGCCGCACGTCATCGATATCCGCACGCTCGGGCTGGTGGCGGGGATCGAGCTTCGGCCGCGCCCCGATGCGGCGGGTGCACGCGCCTATGAGGCGTTCGTCGATTGTTTCAACCGCGGGCTGCTGATCCGTGTGACCGGCGACATCATTGCGCTGTCGCCGCCGTTGATCGTCGAGCGCAGCCATATCGACACGATCGTCGCGCAGCTCCGCGATGCGCTTTCCCGCCTTGCGTGAGGCGTGGATCACGATAGCGCGGCGCCGGGCGGGCGACGGCCGGCGACGGATTCCGGCGCTATTTCCGCAAAGTCTTCAGATAGGCGATGATCGCTTGGCGGTCGGCGGCACCGGGCACCGCGATCGGCATCTTGGTGCCGGGAACCAGCTTGCCCGGTGCGGCGAGAAAGCGATCGAGCTTCTCCGGGGTCCAGACGATCGCCGAGGATTTCATCGCCGGAGAATAAGGGTAAGCCGCGGCACCCGCCTTTCGCCCGACGATGCCGTAAAGATTGGGGCCGACGCGCACGCCGCCTCCTGCCGTCGCGTCATGACAAACCGCGCAGCGCTGCTTGAACGGCGCGTCGTTCGCGGCCTGCGCCTGCAGCGGGGTTGCCGCGACCAGCAGCGCGGCGCCGATCCATTTCTCCATCGTCACGCGAGCGAGCCTTTCCTGCCTCTGATTTGTGATCGCAGCTAGGGCTTAAGGCGATGAGCGTCAACTATCGGGACGGGATAATTTGACTCAATAGGTTGAGATCACAGACAAGGCTCGAAACGACCGATTGAGTCGACAGGAGACGGCAATGGCCATTGAGCGGCGGGACTTCCTGAACGGAGCGGCGATAGCGATCACGGGCATAAGCGTCGCGGCGCGCGCGGCGACGCCGGGTGCCGACGGCGCGCCGGCCAATCCGCCCGCGCTGGAGGGGCTGCGCGGCAGCGCGCCCGGCTCCTTCACCGTCGCGCACGGCGTCCGCGACGGCAAGGTCTATGATCTGGATAGCGTGCCGGTTGCCGAGGCCTATGACCTGATCATCGTCGGCGGCGGGATCAGCGGCTTGTCGGCCGCCTATTTTCATCGGCAGCTTTTCCCCCAGGATACTATCCTGATCCTCGACAATCATGACGATTTCGGCGGGCATGCGCGGCGCAACGAATTCGATGTCGATGGCAAGACGATCCTCGGTTACGGCGGCACCCAGTCGATCGATTCCCCGCGCACGCGCTACAGCGCGGTCGCCTCGAACCTGCTCCGCGATCTCGGGATCGAAATCGACAAATTCGCCACCGCTTATGATCAGGGCTTCTACGATCGCTATGGACTGGGTTCGGCGACCTTCTTCAAGAAGGAGGTCTATGGCGTCGACCGGCTGGTGCCGGGAATCCGCCGGCGCGGCGGAACGGTCGGCGATCCCGATGCGCAGGCGCCGCCCGACGCACAATCCGATGCGGCGACGCGCGCGATGATCGATCAGTTTCCGATGTCCGATCGGGCGAAGTCGCTGATCGCCGAGCTGGAGACATCGACGCGCGATCCGTTGGCGGGAAAGACGGTGAAAGAGAAGCGCGCGATCCTCGATCACATCAGTTACGAGCACTATATCCGCCAATATTGGGGCGCGACCGACGAAGTCGTTGCTTATTACCAGCAACGACTGGAGGGCCTGTGGGCGGTGGGCATCGATGCCTTGTCGGCGTCGCAGTCGTTCGGATCGGTGCCAGGCTCGCGCGGGCTGAAACTCGGCCGCGAGCATGACGAAGAACCCTATATCTATCACTTTCCCGACGGCAATGCGTCGATCGCGCGGATGCTGGTGCGGCGGCTGGTGCCGGGCTCGGCGCCGGGGAGCACGATGGAGGACATCCTGTTCGCCCGGTTCGATTATGCCGCGCTCGATCGCGCGGGCGCGCCGGTGCGGCTGCGGCTGCAATCGACCGCGGTCAAGGTCCGCAATGCGGGGGCGCATACCGAAGTGGGCTATGTGCGCGACGGGAAGCTGGTGCGCGCCAGGGCGCGCAATACGGTGCTCGCCTGCTATAACATGATGATCCCCTATATCCTCGACGGGGTGCCGGCGGCGCAGGCGGCGGCGCTGCGCATGAACGTCAAGGCGCCATTGGTCTATGTCAACGTCGCGCAGCGCAACTGGCGCGCCTGGGCGAAGCTGGGCATCGACACTATCCGCAATCCGGCGGGGATGTTCTCGTCGATGATGCTCGATTTCCCGGTGTCGCTCGGCAATTACCATTTCGCGCGCACCCCCGACGATCCGATCGTCGCGCATCTCATGTTCGTGCCGATCTCGCCGGGCAAGGGGCTCGACATGCGCGCGCAATTCCGCGCCGGCCACGCGCGGATCTATGCGATGAGCTTCGGTGATTTCGAACGCGGCATCCGGGATGAGATGACCCGCATCCTCGGCCCCGGGGGCTTCGATTTCGACCGCGACGTCGCCGGTATCACGGTCAACCGCTGGCCGCACGGCTATGCCTATACCGCGGACCCGCTGTGGGACGATCCGGCGGTGCAGGCCGAACGCGTCCGTGTCGCGCGCCTGCCCGTCGGCGGGGTCACGATCGCCAATTCGGACGCGGGATGGGATGCCTACACCAATGTCGCGATCGACGAGGCGCATCGCGCGATCGGCGAGATCGCGGCGATGCGGCGCGGTGCTGCCGCCACGAAGGCGGGTTGATTGGGCGCGCGGTGTCGCGCGCGGTCCGGACGAGGGGGAAGAGAGACATGGACAGCAGGTTGCAGCAGAACCGCCGGGGCTTCATCGGGCTCGCCGCAAGCGGCGCGGCCGGGCTGATCGGCGGCGGGTGGAGTAATGTCGCCGCGGCGTTGACCGGGGCCGACGCCGATCTGATCGTCCGCAACGCCAAGGTCTATACCGTCGACGACAGCCGGCCAACCGCGCAGGCATTTGCGGTGAAGGACGGGCGCTTCATCGCGGTCGGATCGAGCGAGGAGATCGCCGGGCTGGCGGGGCGGCGAACCACCGTCATCGATGCCAAGGGGATGACCATCACCCCCGGCTTCATCGATTGCCACAACCACGCATCGGGCAATTCGCTGCTGTATGACGTGCTGGTCGGCAATCCATTCGAAGTCGAATTCGTCACGATCGACAGCATCATCCAGAAGCTGCGCGCGCGGGCCGCGGAAACGCCGGGCGATAGCTGGATCCGCGGCGAATTCTACGACGATACCAAGATCAAGGATAAGCGCCAGCTCGATATCCGCGATCTCGACAAGGTGTCGACCACCCGGCCGGTTTCTGTGCGCCACCGCGGCGGGCACACGATGGTGTACAATTCCAAGGCGTTCGAGCTCGCCGGCGTGACCAAGGACACGCCCGATATGCCGAGCGGCACCTATGACAAATTCCCCGACGGTACATTGAACGGCCGGGTCACCGATCGCGCCAATGCGGTATTCGAAAAGGTCGGGCGGACGATCGATTATTCCCCCGACGAGCGCGATCGCCGCGATCGCGAAGGCGCGGCGCATATCTCGCAGATGTTCGCCAGATATGGGTTGACCGGCGTGTGCCATCAGGGCGGCAATCTGCGCGCGATCCAGCAGATCCGCGCGCAGGACCGGCTGCTCCACCGGGTGAGTTACGAACCGGCGGCGGATGTCGTCGAGACGATGATCGCGGCCGGGCAGATGACCGGCTTCGGCGACGAATGGATCCGGCTGGGCGCGACGATCGAGCATACCGCCGACGGCTCCTTCTCCGAGCGGACGATGGCGCTCAGCGCGCCCTATCCGGGATCGACGACCGGCTATCGCGGCAATGTCACCGAAACGCAGGACGATCTGAACGCCTGGTGCGAACGCATGCACCGCGCCGGGATCCAGGTGAATTGCCACGCCAATGGCGATGTCGCGATCGATCATGTGCTCACCGCCTATGAGCGCGCGCAACGATTGCTGCCCAACCGCGACACGCGGTGGAAGATCACCCATTGCAGCCTCGTCAACGACGATCTGCTGCGGCGGATGAAGGCGCTCGGCGTCTCGCCCGCGCTGTTCAACACCTATGCTTATTACAATGCCGACAAATTCCACTTCTACGGCAAAGAGCTGATGAGCCACATGATGCCCTATCGCAGCATGTTGGACATGGGCATCCCCGCGTGCATCGGCTCCGATTTCCCGCCGGGGCCGTTCTCGCCGCTGATGGGGATACAGGGGATGGTGACGCGCACCGGCTGGAACGGCGAGACCTGGGGCGCCAACCAGCGGATCAGCGTTGCCGAAGCCATCCGCGTGAGTTCGCTCAACGGCGCCTATGATACGCACGAAGAGCATATCAAGGGCTCGATCACGCCGGGCAAGCTCGCCGATTTCGTCATGCTGGCGGACGATCCGCACGCGATCGATCCGTCGCGGATCAAGGATATCCAGATCGTCCGCACCGTCGTCGGCGGTCGCACCGTCTATCAGGCGTGAGCCGGGTGACCCATTTTCGGGACGGCGCGGCGCCGGCGCAACTGGGGCACAGCCTGCGCCGGCGGCATGTCGAGATGATCGCGATCGGCGGGATCATCGGCGCCGGGCTGTTCGTCGGCAGCAGCAGCGCGATCGCGATGGTCGGCCCGGCGGTGATCGTCAGTTATGCGGTCGCCGGGCTGATCGTGCTTTTCGTCATGCGGATGCTGACCGAAATGGCGGTGGCGGTGCCGGGGGAACAGGCCTTTCCGGAATTCGCGCGGCTGGGGCTCGGCCATTGGGCGGGCTTCATGAGCGGCTGGCTCTACTGGTATTTCTGGGTCGTGGTGGTCGCGATCGAGGCAATCGCCGGCGCCAATATCATCCACGCCTGGCTGCCGATGTTCGCCGTCTGGCAGATCGGCGTCGCGCTGATGGCGGTGCTGACCGCGGTCAATCTGCTGTCGACCCGCTCTTACGGCGAGTTCGAATTCTGGCTCTCGTCGATCAAGGTCGCCGCGATCCTCGCCTTCATCCTTATCGCGCTGGGCTATGTGACCGGGCTGACCAATCCGGCGGGGCCGACCTTCGCGAACCTCGTCGCGCGCGGCGGCTTCGCGCCGCACGGGTGGCCGGCGGTGCTGGCGGGCGTCACCAGCGTCATCTTCGCGCTGACCGGGGCGGAGATCGCGACGATCGCGGCGGCCGAATCGACCGAATCCTCGGGAATGATCGCGCGGATGACCAGCACCGTCGCGCTTCGCATCCTGATCTTCTACGTGCTGTCGATCGGGCTGATCGTCGCCGCGGTGCCGTGGACGGCGATCGTGCCGGGGATTTCGCCCTTCACCACCGCGCTGGCGACGATCGGCATCCCCGGCGGGGCGTGGATCATGAGCGCGATCGTGCTGGTGGCGGTGCTGTCGTGTCTCAACTCGGGGCTCTACGTCACCTCGCGCGTGCTGTTCGCATTGGCGGCGAGCGGCGATGCGCCGCAGGCGCTGGTGCGGGTCGGCCGGCGCAAGGTGCCGACGCGGGCGATCCTCATCGCGAGCATCTTCAGCTATGGCGCGCTCGCGGCGTCGGTCCTGTCGCCGACCCTGGTCTTCACCTTTCTGGTCAACGCCTCGGGCGCGATCATGCTGGTGATCTACCTGTTGATCGCGGCCTCGCAATTGCGGTTGCGCGCGCGGCTGGAGCGCGAGACCCCCGAGCGGCTCTCGATCCGCATGTGGTTTCATCCCTGGGGATCGCTCGCCGCGATCGCGGCGATGGCGGCGGTCCTCGTGACAATGGCGCTGACCCCGGACCTCTCAGCGCAATTCTACGCCAGCCTCGCGCCGATCCTCATGATCGGTCTCGCCCTCTCGCTGGTCCGCCGCCGCCGGAAAGCCCGCGGCGCGAGCGCTGCTACTTCGCCCGCCCGGCGCTCGGCTTCGCGATCTTGATCGCATCGAGGGCCGCCGGATCGGCGATCGCGGTGGCCGGGACATCGCCGCCGTTCACCTTCTGGAAGAAGACGACGAGCGCGATCGCCTCGGCCGGCTTGAGCGACCCCGGATCGTCCATCGGCATCGTCGAGACGATCTCGTCGTACAAAGCGCGCGCGGGGCGGCCGTTCCAGTGCGACCAATAAGCCTCGCCCGCCAGCGCCGGGCCGCCGCCGCCGGTGAGCTTCGCGCCGTGGCACGCGGCGCAGCGGCCGGCATAGGTCTGCGCACCCGCGGCGGCTTGTTGCTCGCCGCTTGGCGACCCGGTCTGCGCCGACGAGGCGCCGGCGAGAAGCACCATCCCGCCGAGCCCGGCGATCATCTTCCGCTGCACAATTCCCTCCTGCTCGTTATCGCCGCGCTGCGCGGGCGGTGACTTTCGGGGTCAGGCGCACGAGCTTGCCGGGATTGGCATCCTCGACGGCCCACAAGGCGCCGTCGGGCGCTTCGGCGATGTCGCGCACGCGAAAGCCCAGCGCCCAGCGCTCGGCCGGTTTCGCCTTGCCCGCCGCGTCGAAGGTGACGCGGTTGAGCGACATGCTCCCCAACCCGCTGATCAGTGCCGAGCCGCGCCACCCGCGGAACAGCGCGCCGTGATAGAACATCAGATTGCCCGGCGCGATCACCGGGGTCCAATAGATCACCGGCTTTTGCAGATCGGGGCGCGTATCGGGGCTCGGGATCGGCACGTCGTCGTAATTGACCGCATAGGATACGAGCGGCCAGCCGTAATTCTTCCCCGGCTCGATCAGGTTGAGCTCATCGCCGCCCTTGGGGCCGTGCTCCACTTCCCACAACCGCCCGTCGGGCGCGAAGGCCAGGCCGTAAGGGGTGCGATGCCCGCTCGTCCAGATTTCCGCGGGCGCCTGGTTGATGCCGGGCACCTTATAGGTCTGGATGACCGGGGCGGTCTTCGCCGCTTCGGTATCCTTGGGCGGATCGATCAGCGTCAGCGTCGCGGCCCCCGTGCGGCCAGCTCCCGGATTGCCCGGCGCAGGCTTGCCGTCGAGCGTCAGCCGCAGGATCTTGCCGAGCGGGCTATCGGGGTTCTGCGCCGGGGTCATGCGCTGGCGATCGCCGACCGTGAGGAACAGATATTTGTGATCGGGCGAGAAAGCGACCGCCGCGCCGAACTGCCCGCCTTTGCCCCTGGGCATGTCGCGCCAGATCACGTTGAGATGATCGAGCCGCGCCTTGCCCCCTTCGATCACCAGTTTCGCATGCGCGAGCGCAAGGCCCGAGCCGCCCTCGCCGGGCTCGGCATAGGTCAGGTAGATGCCGTGATCGGCGGCAAAGGTCGGCGCGGTATAGACGCCGAGCATCCCGCCCTGTCCCTTGAAGAGCACCGCGGGGGCGCCCGCGACCGGCACTTTTGCGCCCTTTTGCGTGACGAGCCACAGCCCGCCCGGCTTTTCGGTGACGAGCATCCGGCCGTCGGGCAGAAAGGCGATGCGCCACGGCGTGTTGAAGGTGGCGACCGGGGTGACCGTGAAGGGGAGGGTGGACTCCGGCTTGATCGCGCCGGCGTTGATCTGCGCCGCGAGCGGGGTGGCGGTCAGTGCCATCAGGGCAGCGGCGATGGCGGGCATCGACCGGTCGATCGGAAAATGGTTCATGCGAGCTCGCCTATGTCTCTTTTACGGGAAGGGAATTTGCTGCAGCGAGGTCTCTATCGCATCTGCGCCCGCTTGTCCCAATAGGGAGAAATCGGCGGTCGAGACGATCGCGCGCTTGCCGACCACCGCGACCGAGGTGGGGTTCTTCGGCAGCCCCTCGGCGATCGTGCGGACTGCGGCCTGATCGCCCGCGACGATGAGCTCGTCGATCCGGCCGCCGCCCTCGGCGAGCGCGAAGCGGTTGCGGCCGATCGCGCGCATCCCGTCGGGGCGTTCGAGCGGTTGCGAGAGGGTGATTGGCTGGATCGTTGCCGGACCGTTGCCACTATCGGTCGCGATGCGGAAAAGCTTGCCGCCGCGGAAGGTGTTGACCAGCAAGGCGCCGTCATCGAGCAGCGCGAGGCCGTCGGCCGAGGCGAGTTCCGGCGCGGCCGCGATCACGGTGAACGCCTCCGCGCCGGGGCGCAACCGCAGGACGCGCCCGCCCGCGAAATCGGTCGCATAGACCGTGCCGTCGGGGGCGACCGTCATGTCGTTGCAGCCGCCGTCGAACGGATAGCGCCGGCGCTCCGTGCCCGTCGCGAGATCGAAGGCGCGGATCGAGGCCGGCCCCTTGGCGCCCTGCGGGCCGGGGGCATAGGTGCAGGCCCAGAGCATATTGCGGCGATCATCGGCGAAAAGCCCCATCACCCGGCTTGCCTCCTCGGGGCGGAGCGTGATCCACGGCGTCGCGACGGCCGCGCGCGGCGCGGCGCGATAGATCACCGCCTTGTGGACATTGCCCGCGAAGATCGTGCCGTTGCGGCTGGCGGTCAGGCTTTCGGGGAAGACCCCGCGGTCGGCGATGCGGATCGCGGGCGATCCCGGCGGCTGCGCCGCGATCGCGATACTCCAGGCGGCGGCGGCAAGAAAGATCGGCTTGAGCATCGTCCCCATCTCGCATCATCCGCGCCGGATGCCGAGCAAAAAAAGGGCATGAAACCGCCGGCGGTGGTTGGGAGGGAATGGGCCGGCGGTCTCATGCCCAGTGCGCTACATTCCTTTGCCGGTGCGCGAATAGATCACATAATATTTGGTATAGCCCTCGGTATCCCATTTGCCGCGCCATTCCGCGGGAAGGATCACCGCATCACCCGCTTCGAGCCTGGTCACCTCGCCGTCGAGCGAGGTCAGCGTCACGCTGCCGCTGGTGAAGAGCATGAATTCGTCGACGCCGTAATCGCGTTTGGTGGCGTCGAAATGGCTCGGCCCGGATTTATACATGCCGCTTTCGAATTTCTGGTCGCTCGACTTCATGACGATATTGTCGAGCGTGGTATTCGCGCCGTGCGATTCCCTGACGACTTTCGGCTGGCTGAAGATCGGCCCGGCGGCATCTCCCTTGGAAATCTTGTGCGGGTGAATGACCTCGGCCGAAGCGGTGCCGAAGCCGACGGCGGCGGCGGCCGAAATCAGTGATAGTGCGATGCGCATGACGGCGATTTCCTTCGGGAATGGAGCGATGATCATTGGCGATAGGCGATCGTCAGTCCGATCGTCCGCGGGCGCAGCGTCTCCTGCGTGAAGAGCAGCGAATCCCTGTTCTGGTGGCTGTAGCCGATCCGCGGGGTCGCATTCAGCAGATTGTCCGCGAAGATCGAGACGTTGAGGCCGCCGATGATCGCGCCCATCCGCATCGTGACCTGGGTCCGCGCGCTATCGGCCAGCGCCAGCGGATCGTAGGACTGATTGCGCGGATCGCGGCTCTGCGTCATCCGGCGGAGCTCGTTCTGGTAGGAAACGTCGCCGCGGATGTAGAAATCGGTCTCGCCGACCGGGAAATCATATTGCCCGCCGAGCGAGAAGGTCCACGGCGGGCCGCCGATCGCATCGCCGGCCGAGACCACCGGGCTGCTCGATCCGAACGCCAGCGTCTGGGTGTAGACGGCATCGGTATAACCCACCGACGCATCGATCGAGAGGCCGTGTATCGGCATGACGGTCAATTGCAGATCGAAGCCGCGGCTGCGCGCCTGGCCAAGGTTACCGGTGAACTGGATGCCGCACGAATTGAGATTGACGCTCTGCTGGATGCCCTTCCACTTGATCGTATAGGCGGACACGGCGATCTGGAGCTTGTTGTCGAACAGCTTGTTCTTGCTGCCGATTTCGAAGCTGCTGACGGTATCCGACTTATAGCTGTCGGGCGAGGAGGTCAGCCCAAGCTGCTTGAGATCGGGGGCGCAGGCGTTGAACGGAACCGGCGCATTGGCGCCCCCCGGGCGGAAGCCCTTGGCCCAGGTCGCGTAGAGCAGGTTGTTGTTGTCGACCTGCCAGTTGACCCCGACCTTCGGGGTGACCGGGGTTTCCGATGCCTCGCCGGCGCCGGTGGTGCGCGCGCCGTTCTGCGAGCCGTCCGAGAAATTCACGAACGAGAATTTGGTATGCGCGACGCGAACGCCGCCGCTGATCTTCACTCCCGCAAGCAACTCATAGGTCATGTCGAGGAAACCGGCGATCTGGCTGTCGGTGCCTTTGGTGCTGGTGATATAGCTGTCTTGTCCGTAGAGCGGATAGCCGAAGAAATCCTCGAGGCTCTGCCCGAACACTGCGTTGAAGAAATCGTTGCCCTGCGGATCGACGAGTTCCTCGATGCTCCGCTGCACCGAATGCTGGTAGAAAGCGCCGATGACCCATTTGAAGCGTGCGTCGGGGTTGGCCGACTGCAGACGGATTTCCTGGGTCCAGATCTTCTGGGTGTTGGTCACCTTCGACGGGCTGAGATAGCGCGGCAGCGCCGGATTGACTCCGGTCGGGGTCAGGAACGGGAAAAAGGCCTGTCCGGGAACGCCGCCGTCCTGAAAGCCGCAGCCGCTTTCGTAGCAATCCTGATAATAAGACAGGTTGTAGAGCGTTCCGTCATATCCGGTATAGTTGGTTCGGCTGAAATAAGACGTGTTCAAGATGAACGATATACTGTCGGTATCGTACCGGATATTGAGCGTCGGAAGAATATATCTGTCCTTCGATCCGCGATATTCCGGCGAGCCGTTCCTGAAATCGCCGTTGGCGATATTGGAGATCGCCGGAAAGAAACTGTCGGTCATGTGCGTCGTGCGTTGCTGCCACAGGATCGACGGGGTGATCAGCAAGCCCTCGGTCGGCTGCCAGGCCAGCGCGCCGCGCAGCACCGTGACATCGCCGTAATTGATGTTCTTATTGTCGATCTGGTTGGTCTTGTAATCGACATGATCGATATAGCCGCCGTCGCGGCGATGCCACGCGCTCAGCCGCACGCCGAGCTTGTCGGTGATGATCGGCGTACCGATTGCGGAGCCGATCTCATAGCTCACGCCGCCGCCCTGCGTCGCCGAAATCTCGGCGCGGTCATAGGTGCCGAAGGTGGTGAGGCTCGGTTGCGGGGTGATATAGCGTACGGTGCCGCCCTCCGACCCCGCCCCGAACAACGTGCCCTGCGGCCCGCGCAATACTTCGACGCGATCGAGATCGAAGATCGCCGGCGCGGAATTGTCTGCGCTGAAGCCGAGATTGCGCATCTGGATCGGCGTATCGTCGATATAGATACCGGTGGTCCCCGATCCCGCGCCAGACGAAATGCCACGAATACTGATCTGGTTGCCGTCGGAATTGAAGCGGACGCCGGGCGTGAAGCGCGCGACTTCGTTGAAGCTCTTCATCCCCTTCGAATCCATGCTCTGCTGGGAGAAAGCGCTGATGCTGATCGGCACCTTGGAGATGAACTGCGCCTGGCGCGTCGCTGTGACGACGATCTCGCCCGGATTTCTGTCGCTGGCGGCGGTTTGCGCGGGCGGGGCGCTTTGCGCGCTGTCATCGGTCGTGTCGGGCGATGCGACGGTCTGTGCGACGCTCGGCAGCGGCAAGGCCGCGGTTGCCAGAAGAATCCACTTGTCCAGGCGCATGTTAGTCCCCCTTCGGATCGCTGTTTTTCGTTGAGCTCGGCGATTGTTCGACCGGCGTACGCAACTTCCCCATCAAGAATCGGCGGTCGCACGAACGATAATGACACATAATTGTGATCACAAGTCAATTGTGATCACAAGCAGTTCGAAAAGGGGCGTCTCGGCGAGCCGGCCGGACTCGATCGAAACCCGTGCTTTTCTGCGATTTCGCGGGCAGATATGGGCGACGTCACCGGGGGTGGCGAGTGGTAGCGCGAGGGTCCGACGAGGCGTCGGTGCCCGAAAAGCTCGCTCACTTCGCGCTTGATTTGCATTATGTGATCACAGTATGCGCTGGCAACCGATGCCAAACCCAGCCGGATCACCGGCCGCGTCACGTGACATCGCGAGCATCCGACCGGAGGGCCAGTGACCAACGCCGATCTTCTCAAGCGCCGCGAAGCGGCCGTGCCGCGCGGGGTCGCGACCGCGACCCCGGTTTTCGCGGGTAAAGCCGCCAATGCCGAATTGTGGGATGTCGAGGGGCGCCGCTTCATCGATTTCGTCGGCGGCATCGCGGTGCTCAACGTCGGGCATCGCCACCCGAAGATCGTCGCGGCGGTGGCCGATCAGCTCGATCTCTATTCGCACACCGCGTTCCAGGTCGTCGCCTATGAGCCTTATGTCGCGCTCGCTGAGCGGCTCAACGCGCTCGCGCCGATGGCGGGCGCGGCCAAGACGATCTTCTTCTCGACCGGGGCCGAGGCGACCGAGAATGCGGTCAAGATCGCGCGCGCCGCGACCCGGCGCAGCGGGGTGATCGCGTTTCGCGGCGGGTTCCACGGCCGCACGCTCTTCGCCTCCGCGCTGACCGGCAAGGTCGCGCCATACAAGCAGCAATTCGGCGTGATGCCGCCGGGGGTGTTCCACGCGCCGTTCCCCGATGCCGAGGCCGGGATTTCGAGCGAGGCGAGCCTTGCCGCGCTCGATGATCTGTTCGCGGCGGATATCGCGCCGCACGATGTCGCCGCGATCATCATCGAGCCGGTGCAGGGCGAGGGCGGGTTCCGCATCGCGCCGGTCGACTTCGTCCGGCAATTGCGCGCGATCTGCGACCGGCACGGCATCCTGCTGATCGCCGACGAGGTGCAGACCGGGTTCGCGCGCACCGCGCGGATGTTCGCGATCGAACATTATGGGGTCGAGCCCGATCTGATGGCGGTGGCCAAATCGATGGGCGGCGGCTTCCCGCTCTCCGGGGTGATCGGGCGCGCCGCTATCATGGACAGCGTCGAGCCCGGCGGGCTCGGCGGCACCTATGCCGGCTCGCCGATCGCCTGCGCGGCGGGGCATGCGGTGCTCGACGTGATCGCGGAGGAGCGGCTGCTCGATCGTGCCGAGGCGATCGGCGCGATCGCCCAACGTCGTCTCGAGCAACTGGCGGCACGCAACGATACGCCGTCGATCACCGGCATCCGCCGCCTCGGCGCGATGATCGCGTTCGATCTTCCCGACGCCGCGACGACCAAGGCGCTGTGCGGTGCGGCGCTGTCGCGCGGGCTGATCCTGCTGAGCTGCGGCGTCGAGGGGCGCACGATCCGCATCCTCGTGCCGCTGACGGTGAGCGACGCCGTGCTCGACGAAGGGCTGGCGATCCTGGGTGACGCGCTGGCGGAGACCAGGGGATGATCGCCGATCTGCTCGGCCGCCGCGATCTGCTGCGCGGCGCCGGCTATATCGACGGCCAATGGATCGATCGCGACGACCGGTTCGACGTGACCAACCCCGCCGACGACAGCGTCATCGCATCGGTCGCCCGGCTCGGCCGCGCCGAGGCGGTCCGCGCGGTCGATGCCGCGGAAAGGGCGCTCCCGGCGTGGCGCGCCCTGCCGGCCAAGGCGCGGTCGGTGATCCTCAGGCGCTGGCACGATCTGATCCTCGCGCATGGCGACGATCTCGCGCGGCTGCTGACCGCCGAACAGGGCAAGCCGCTGGCGGAGGCGAAGGGCGAGATCGCTTATGCCGCGTCGTTCGTCGAATGGTTCGCCGAGGAGGCCAAGCGCGCCAACGGCGATGTCATCCCCGGGCCGACCGCGACGCGGCGGCTGGTGGTCGTCAAGCAGCCGGTCGGCATCGTTGGCGCGATCACCCCGTGGAATTTCCCCGCGGCGATGATCACGCGCAAGGTCGCACCAGCGCTGGCGGTGGGATGCACCGTCGTGCTCAAGCCGTCCGAACTCACCCCGCTCACCGCCTTTGCGCTCGCCGTACTGGCGGACGAAGCGGGCATCCCGGCCGGGGTGTTCAACATCGTCGCGGGCGACGCGCCGGCGATCGGCGAGGTGCTGACCGGCGATCCGCGCGTGCGCAAATTCACCTTCACCGGATCGACCCCGGTGGGCAAGATGCTCGCGGCGCGATGCGCGGGAACGGTCAAGCGCGTCTCGCTCGAACTCGGCGGCAACGCGCCGCTGATCGTCTTTCCCGACGCCGATCTCGACAATGCGATCGAAGGCGCGATGGCGGCCAAGTTCCGTAACACCGGGCAGACCTGCGTCTGCGCCAATCGGATCTACGTCCACCGCGATATCTATGACGATGTCGCGCATGCGCTGGCCGAGCGGGTCGCGTTGCTGCGCACCGGCGCGGGGCTGGGCGGCGCGACCGATGCGGGGCCGTTGATCAACCGGGCGGCGGTCGAAAAGGTCGAGCGGCATGTCGCGGATGCGCGTGCCGGCGGCGGGCGGGTGCTGACCGGCGGTGCGCGCATCGGCGATCGCGGGAACTTCTACGCGCCGACGGTGATGGCCGACGTTTCGCCTGACGCGCTGCTGTGCCGCGAGGAGACGTTCGGCCCGCTCGCCGCGCTCGTCCCGTTCGACAGCGAGGCGCAGGTGATCGATTATGCCAACAGCGGCTCCGCCGGCCTCGCCGCCTATTTCTACACCCGCGATGCCAGCCGGATCTGGCGGATGGGCGAGGCGCTCGATTACGGCATGGTCGGCATCAACACCGGGCTGATCTCGACCGAGGTCGCGCCGTTCGGCGGGATGAAGGAATCGGGCCTCGGCCGCGAAGGCTCGCATTACGGGACCGCCGAATTCCTCGATATCAAATTGCTCTGCCAGGAGATCGCACCGGCCTGATCGCGTCGCGGCATCAAAACGTTCAAGGAGAGGGTTCAATGCGCATCGGTGTGCCCAAGGAAATCAAGACCCACGAATATCGCGTCGGCCTGACCCCGTTCGCGGTGCGCGAATATGTCGCGCACGGCCATGAGGTGATGATCGAGCGCGGCGCGGGAACCGGGATCGGCGCGGCCGACGCCGAATACCAGCGCGCCGGCGCGCGGATCGTCGAGACCGCGGTGGAGATCTTCGCCACCGCCGAGATGATCGTCAAGGTGAAGGAGCCACAAGCGGCCGAATGGGCGCAGCTGCGCGAAGGGCAGATATTGTTCACCTATCTCCACCTCGCGCCCGATCCCGATCAGGCCAACGGTCTTCTCGAATCGGGGGTTACCGCGGTCGCTTATGAGACGGTCACCGACGATCGCGGCGCGCTGCCGCTGCTGGCGCCGATGAGCGAGGTCGCCGGGCGGCTGTCGATCGAGGCGGCGGGCGATGCGCTCAAGCGGCATTCGGGCGGGCGCGGGCTGTTGCTCGGCGGGGTGCCGGGGGTGCGGCCGGCGCGCGTCGTGGTGCTGGGCGGCGGCGTCGTCGGCACGCATGCCGCGCGGATGGCGGTCGGGCTCGGCGCCGAGGTGACGGTGATCGACCGGTTCATTCCCCGGCTGCGCGAACTCGACGAATTGTTCGGCGGGCGGGTGCGCACCCGCGTCTCGACGATCGACGCGGTGGAATCGGAGATCGCAGACGCCGATGCAGTGATCGGCGCGGTGCTGATCGCGGGCGCCAGCGCGCCGCGGCTCGTCACCCGCGCGATGCTGTCGCTGATGAAGCCGGGGGCGGTGGTGGTCGACGTCGCGATCGATCAGGGTGGCTGTTTCGAGACCTCGCACGCGACGACGCACGCCGATCCCACCTATGTCGTCGATAATATCGTGCATTATTGCGTCGCCAACATGCCCGGCGCGGTGCCGCTGACGTCGAGCTTCGCGCTCAACAACGCGACGCTGCCTTACGGGCTCGCGCTCGCCGACGGCGGGGTGGAGGCAATCCGGCGCAATCCGGGGCTCGCCGCCGGGCTCAACCTGCATCGCGGGACCGTCTTCAACCAGGCGGTCGGCGCCAGCCTCAACCTGCCTTGGAAGCGGCCGGACGCGCTGGCGGCATAGGCCGGTGCGGACGCGCCTTGCTTGACAATAGCGGACCCTTTGCCAAAGGATGTCCGGCCAATGTGATCACAGATTTTTTGGAGAGCCGTATGAGCGACGAGCGCGCAAAGGATCACGGCGAGGATCGCGATCTCGGCATGGGGCGCAGGATCGAGCGACGCGATTTCCTGCAAGGCATGCCGATCGCCGCGCTTGCCGTGGGGCTCGCGCCGCAACTTGCCGAGGCCGCGGCGGTGGAGCGCGCGGCGCAGGATCGTCCCGGCTATTATCCGCCCGCGCTCACCGGGATGCGCGGCAGCCACCCCGGCTCGTTCGAGGATGCGCATGCGCTGCGCGACGGGGACGCGGTGGGGAGCAAGCCGGTCGATACCGGCGAGGTCTATGATCTCGTCGTGGTCGGGGCGGGGATCAGCGGCCTCAGCGCCGCGCATTTCTACCGCGAAGCCGCGGGCAAGGGCGCGCGCATCCTGATCCTCGACAATCACGACGATTTCGGCGGGCACGCCAAGCGCAACGAATTCACCGTCGGCGGCCGCCAGCTGATCATGAACGGCGGCACGATGGGGATCGAAAGCCCGACGCCCTATAGCGCGGTGGCGGACGGGGTCATGAAGACGCTCGGGATACGCCCGGAGGAGCTGGCCAAGGCGTCCGACGATCATGATCTGTATAGCGGGCTCGGGCTCGGCGATGGGGTATTCTTCGACAAGGAGACCTTCGGCGAGGACAAGCTCGTGCGCAGCCCCGGCGGTCGTCGCGGGCCGAAATCGCGCGAGGGTTATGCCGCGTTTCTCGCCGAGGCGCCGCTGTCGGCAGCGGTCCGCCGCGACATCCTCGATATCGAGACGGGCGATACCGATTATCTGCCGGGGCTGTCGTCGGACGAGAAGAAGGATCGTCTGTCGCGTATCAGCTATCGCGATTTCCTGTTGCAGCATGCGAAGGCCGATCCGGGCGTCATCGCTTTCTACCAGCACCAGACTGACGGGCTTTGGGGGTGCGGGATCGACGCGGTTTCGGCGCTCGATTGCTGGGGCAGCGGCCTTTCGGGGTTCCAGGGGCTGAAGCTCGCGCCGGGCGCCACCCCGCGGATGGGCTATACGCCGGGCGGCTATGCGGCGACCGGCGGTTCCTACGAATTCCATTTCCCCGACGGCAACGCCTCGATCGCGCGGCTCCTGGTGCGTCATCTGATCCCGGCGGCGATCCCGGCGGATAGCGCGGAAGGCATCGTTACCGCGCGCGCGGATTATGGCCAGCTCGATCGGCCGGGCAATGCGGTGCGGATCCGGCTTTCCAGCATCGTCGTCAATGCGGCCAACACCAGCCCCAATGGCCGGACCGGGGCGGCGGTCATCTATCGGCGGTTCGGCAAGACCTATCGCGTGCGCGCCAAGCATGTCGTGCTGGCGTCGTGGAACATGATGATCCCCTATATCTGCCCCGAGCTGCCCGAGGCGCAGAAGGCGGCGCTGCATTATCTGATCAAGACGCCGCTGGTCTATACCACCGTCGCGCTGCGCAACTGGCAGGCTTTTGCCAAATTGGGCGTCGCCAATGTCTCTTGCCCGGGCGGCTATCATACCGATTTCGGCCTGATGCAGGCGCAGCATATCGGGCGCTATCAGACCCCGCGTTCGCCCGACGAGCCGATCCTCGTCCATATGACGCGCACCCCGGCGAAACCGGGCCTCCCCGAACGCCAGCAGCATCAGGTGGGGCGGATGGATCTGCTCACCACCCCGCTCGAAACCTTCGAGCGCAACATCCGCAACCAGATGGCGCGGGCGATGGCCGGGAGCGGGTTCGATCCGGCGCGCGATATCGTTGGGATCACCGTCAATCGCTGGCCGCACGGTTATGCGCCCGAATATAATTCGCTGGTCGACCCCGACGAGGGGCTTCCGCTCAAGGCGGCGCGCGCCCGCTTCGGTGCGATCACAATCGCCAATGCGGATTCGGGCGGCGGCGCCTATACCGACGTGGCGATGGATCAGGCGCACCGCGCGGTCTCGGAGCTGCTGGGTTGAGCACTGCGCGGGTCATTGACTCAAACAGTGATCACAGTTAGATCGTGTAACAGGGGCGCGACGCCGCGCCCCGTCGGGAGAAAGGCTTAATGGAACGACCGGTGCTCGGCGTGGTGTGTTGCACGCGCACGATCGGCGAGGAGCGGGCGCAGGCGGTGATGGAACGCTATGTAGCGGCGGCGATATCCTATGCGGATGCGGCGGCGTTGCTCGTTCCCTCGCTGCCCTCGCTGATGACGGCGCGGGAAGTCGCGCCGCGCATCGACGGGCTGTTATTGACCGGCAGCCCCTCGAACGTCGCGCCCGCGCTTTACGGGCAGGCCGATGCGGTCGACGCGGAAGGGCCGTTCGACGCCGCACGCGATACGATGACGCGCGATCTGGTCGATGCCTGCCTCGCGCTGCAAAAGCCGGTGTTCGGCATTTGTCGCGGGTTGCAGGAGCTCAACGTCGCATTCGGCGGCACGCTGCGCCGCGATACCAGCAAGGCGCCGGAGCTGCTGCCGCATCACGCCCCGGCGGATGCCGATTGGGACGGGATGTTCGGGCACGGCCATGATGTCGCGCTGGCCGAGGGCGGCGTGCTGCGGCGCGCGATCGGGCAGGATCGCCTGTGGGTCAATTCGGTCCATTTCCAGGGCATCGACCAACTCGGCGCCGGTTTGCGGGTCGAGGCGACCGCGCCCGACGGGATGATCGAGGCGTTTTCGGCGCGGGTGAACGGCGCGCCGGTGCTCGCGGTGCAATGGCATCCCGAATGGCAGACCGAGGCGAGCCCACAATCGCAAACATATTTCCGGCTGCTCGGCAGCGCCCTGCGCGGCGAACTTGAAGAATTCAACTGAGGATACGTCCAGTGGCTCTCAAAAATTATAATGTGGCTGAACTTCGCCGTCTCGATGTCGAGCATCATCTTGCCGCGCAGCAGGATCACGGGATGATGCGCGATATCGGCGGCGCGCGGATCATCACCCGCGCGGACGGCTGCTATATTCGCGACGCGGAAGGGAATGCGATCCTCGATGCTATGGCGGGGCTGTGGTGCGTCCAGGTCGGCTACGGGCGCAAGGAACTGGCCAATGCCGCTTATGAGCAGATGCTCGAACTGCCTTATTACAATACGTTCTTCAAAACGGCATCGCCGCCGACGATCGAACTGGCGAGCAAGATCGCGGGTCTATTGGGGGGCAACCTCAGCCACGTCTTCTTCAACAGTTCCGGGTCGGAGGCGATCGACACGATCATCCGCATGGCGCGCTTCTACTGGCAGGCGAAGGGGCAGCCCGAACGGCATGTGATCATCGCGCGCGAGAATGGCTATCACGGCTCGACGATCGCCGGGGCGAGCCTCGGCGGGATGCGCGCGATGCATGCCCAGGGCGGGCCGTGGGTTCCCGGGATCGAGCATATCCGCCAGCCGTATCTGTTCAACGACGGTTTCGGCGAAGATCCGCGCGCGTTCGGCGAGGCCGCGGCGGATGCGCTCGAGCAGAAGATCCTCGAAGTGGGGCCGGAGCGCGTCGCGGCGTTCATCGGGGAGCCGGTACAGGGGGCCGGCGGGGTGATCATTCCCCCCGAAACCTATTGGCCGCGGGTCGAGGCGATCTGTCGCAAATACGGCATCCTGCTGGTCAGCGACGACGTCATCTGCGGTTTCGGCCGGCTCGGCCAGTGGTTCGGCTTCCAGCATTTCGGCATCAAGCCCGATCTTGTGTCGATGGCCAAGGGGATGTCATCGGGCTATCTGCCGATCTCGGCCGTGGGGGTTGCTGATCATATCGTCGAGGTGCTGCGCGCGGTCGGCGACGATTTCGTTCACGGCTACACCTATTCGGGCCACCCCACCGCCGCCGCGGTGGCGCTCAAGAACATCGAGATCATGGAGAATGAGGATCTCGTACGCCGGACGCGGGAGGATACCGGCCCCTATCTGGCGCGGCGCATGGCGGCGCTCGCCGAGCATCCGCTGGTCGGCGAAGCGCGGTCGCTCGGGCTGATCGGCGCGGTGGAGATCGTGTCCAAGAAGGGAACCAATCAGCGCTTCGGCGGCAGCGAGGGGCCGGCCGGGCGGATCGTGCGCGACATCTGCATCACCAACGGCCTCATGGTGCGCGCGGTCCGCGACAGCCTCGTCATGAGCCCGCCGCTGACGATCTCCCACGGGGAAATCGACGACATCGTCGACATTATCGGCAAGTCGCTCGACGAGGCGGCGCCCGCTTTGGCCGCGCTGGGATAATCCCGCCGCGCCACCGCCATTGCTACGACGCCCGCGCAATGCGCGGGCGTTTTTCGTTCACGCCCGCGCCGCCGCGCCGGGAATTCAGGCTTTCGAGAAGGTGTCGCGTATCAGCAGGCCCATGCCGTCGCGCAGATCGGCCGCGATCGCATCGCGCAGCGCATCGGCGTCGGCGCTCTGAATCGCGTCCATCGCCATGCGATGCTGGTCGACGAGATTGGCCGTCCCGTAGCGGCCGTTGACGACCCGCATGAAGGGGCCGAACTGAAGCCATAAGCTCTCGATCAGTCGATTGAGCACCGGGCGGTTGTTGGCGCGATAGATGGTGAAGTGAAAACGAAAGTTATATTCCATGTACCGCACGACATCGCCGTCTTCCATTGCCTGATCGAGCGATGCATCGATCTCTTTCAAGGTTTTGAAAATCGCCGGTGTAATATTGGGCAATGCGTAGACTGCCGCCTCCGGTTCGAGCAGGAGCCGGCTGTCGAGGATGTCGTCGAGCCGCTCGGACGTCATCGGCGATACTTCGATGCGCCGCTTCGACCTGATCTGCACCGCGCCTTCGGCCGCCAGCCGCGACAAAGCGTCGCGCACCGGCATCTGGCTCACCCCCATCTCCAGCGCGAGGCTGCGGGTCGACAGGCTCACGCCGGGCACGATCTTCCCGGTGATCATCCGCGATCGCAGTTCCTCGTAGACGCTGGAGCGAAGCAGGGAGTCGGTCGCCGTCTCGCTCTCGGCCTTGGTGTCGTGTGATTTGAGCGGATTTGTAACAGCGTCCATCAGCCAGGGACCTCCTTGGCACGCTTTATTGGCAAACGGGTGCGAAGGATAGCGCCTGTTTTGCGTCCGGTTGCTCGCCGAATGGATCGTGCGCCGCCGGCCCGCCGCACGGCGATCCCTTCTAAACTGTGATAGCAGGCTGATGTGAAAGCGACGTGCCAAGCTGCGGTTCGGGAGCGCCAGGCGAGCGGGCGCGCCGGTCGTCCTTTAATTTCCCTGCGTCGGCCTCGCGTAAAACTTTCGGCAATCGAGAGAATCGCGCTTGCAAATATAGTGATCACAGTTATGCATGCCCCATGCAGAGCCTCTCGCAAGTTCAGGCGCGCGCCGCCGCACTCGTGCTGCCTGCGCATTGCGTCATCGACGGGCAATTGGTCGGGGCGGCCGACGGCGCGGTCTTCGATAATGTCACGCCGCGCGATGGCTCGATCCTCAGCCGCGTGCCGAGCTGCGGCGCGGCGGATGTCGATCGCGCGGTAGGCGCCGCGCGCGCGGCCTTCGGCGACCGGCGCTGGCGGGCGCTGGCGCCTGCTGCGAGGAAGAAGGCGCTGCTCGGGCTGGCCGAGCTGATGGAGCGTGATCGCGAGGATCTCGCGCTGATGGAAGCGCTCGATACCGGTAAGCCGATCTCCGACGCGCTGACTGTCGATGTCCCGCTCGCGATCGGCACGACCCGCTGGTATGGCGAGGCGCTCGACAAGATCTACGGCGAAGTGGGCCCGAACCACAGCGGCAAATTGTCCTATGCGGTGCACGAGCCGCTGGGCGTGGTCGGTGCGATCACACCGTGGAATTTCCCGCTGCACATGGCGATGTGGAAGGTCGCGCCCGCGCTGGCGATGGGCAATAGCGTGGTGCTGAAACCCGCCGAGCAATCGCCGCTGACCGCGATGCGCGTCGCGGAACTCGCGTTGGAGGCGGGGATCCCGCCGGGGGTGTTCAATGTCGTGACCGGTTTCGGCGAGACCGCGGGACAGGCCCTGTCGCGCCACATGGATGTCGACATGATCGCCTTCACCGGCTCGGGCGCGGTCGGGCGGCGGCTGATGATTGCCTCGGGCGAGAGCAATTTGAAGCGCGTCAGCCTCGAACTCGGCGGCAAATCGCCGCAGATCGTCTTCGCCGATTGCCCCGATCTCGACGCGGCGGCGCAGGCCGCGGTCTGGGGGATATTCTACAATCAGGGCGAGGTGTGCACCGCGGCGTCGCGGCTGCTGGTGCAGAAGGAGATCAAGGAGAGCTTCGTCGCGCGGGTGATCGAGATCGCGCGGGCGATCGAGGTCGGCGATCCGCTCGATCCGTCGACCCGCTTCGGCGCGATGGTCAGCAAGGAGCAGCTCGACACCGCGACGCGCTACATCGCGAAAGGCCTCGCGGAGGGCGGCGAACTGGTGCTCGGGGGCGCGCGGGCGCGCGCGGAAAGCGGCGGCTTCTATCTCGAGCCGACGATCTTCGACAATCTCACCCCGGCCTCCACGCTGGCGCGCGAGGAAGTGTTCGGCCCGGTGCTGGGGGTGCTGACGTTCGACGATGCGGACGAGGCGATCCGTATCGCCAACGATACCGTCTTCGGGCTGGCCGCCGGGCTGTGGACCGCCAATATCGATGTCGCGATGAAGGTCTCGCGCGCGCTTCATGCCGGGCTGGTGTGGGTCAACGGCTGGGACGCATGCGATATCACGATGCCGTTCGGCGGGTTCAAGCAATCCGGCTTCGGGCGTGACCGCAGCCTCCACGCGCTTCATAAATATGCCGATTTGAAATCCGTGACCTTCACCATTCGGGATGCCTGAAAACGATGACCGATCAAGCCGCCGGTGACGAACTCGACGCGTTTCTCGCCGCCCACCCCGATATCCAGTTCTTCGAGGTCCTGTTCACCGCGTTGAGCGGCGTGCCGCGCGGCAAGCGGTTGCGCCGGCACGAGATGCGCAACGTCTACGATTACGGGCGCTTCCTGCCCGGATCGATCCTGGTCAACGACATCACCGGCCAGGATTGCGAGGAGACCGGGCTGGTATGGGAGGACGGCGACGCCGATCGGCTGGGCAAGCCTGTTCCGGGCACCTTGGTGCCGGCGCCGTGGCTCGGGCCGGACGTCGGCCAGGTGATGCTGTCGCTCTACGAGCTAGACGGCACGCCGAACGATCTCGATCCGCGCCACGTTCTCGGCCGCGTGCTCGATCGCTTCGCCGCCGACGGCCTGACCCCGGTCGCGGCCTGCGAACTGGAATATTATCTGGTCGATGCCGAGCGGACCGCGGAGGGCGGTATCCAGCTGCCGCGGTCGCGCTTCAACAAGCTGCCGCCGCGCCACCACCAGGTCTATGGCCTGCCCGAGATCGAGGAGCAGGCGCCGTTCCTGCGCGATTTGTGGGCGGTGTGCGACGCGCAGGGGATTCCGCTCGAAGGCGTGATCTCGGAATATTCGCCCGGCCAGCTCGAATTGACGCTCAAGCACCGCCCCGACGCGTTGCGCGCCACCGACGAGGCGGTGATGTACAAGCGCGCCGCCAAGGGGATCGCGCTCAACCACGGGTGCGAGGCGACGTTCATGGCCAAGCCGTTCGCCGATCGCGCCGGCAGCGGTTTCCACGTCCATGTCAGCTTCAACGATCGCGAGGGCAACAATGCCTGCGCGAGCGAGAACCCCGAGGGATCGGAATTGCTGCGTCACGCCATCGGCGGGATGAAGCAATTGCTGCCCGAGGGCATGGCGATCTTCGCGCCGAACGCCAATTCCTACCGGCGCTTCAAGGCCAATTCCTATGCGCCGCAGGCCGCGGTGTGGGGCGTCAACAACCGGACGGTCTCGCTGCGTGTCCCCGCGGGGCTGCCGCATACGCGGCATGTCGAGCACCGCGTCGCGGGGGCGGACGCCAACCCGCATCTGACGCTCGCGGTGGTGCTGGCATGCGCGCATTACGGGATCGCCAATCGCATCGATCCCGGCGCGGCGGTGGTCGGCGACGGCTATGCCGCGGCGCGCGAATCGGGGCAGTATCTGCCGACCAACTGGTTTGCCGCGGTCGATCTGTTCGAGCGTTCCGAGGTGCTGAAAGATTATCTCGGCGAGCGTTTCGTCAGGATGTTCAGCGCGGTGAAGCGCACCGAACAGGCACGGTTCTTCGATGAGATCCCGCCGATCGACTACGATTGGTATCTCAGAAATGCGTAAGAACAGAAGCGCGCGGCAACGACCGAGGCGCCCGATCAGGAACGAGGGGAAGAATGATGGCCGAGGAGGGTGACGCCCGCCTGGGGATGGACCGGCGCATCGAGCGCCGGGATTTTCTCCAGGGAGCGGCGATGACCGCGTCGGCGCTCGCGGCGCTCGCGGTCGACCCTCTCCATGCCGCCGGCGCCGCGTCGCAGCCCGCATCGCAGGATGCGGCCGGCTATTATCCGCCGACCCGCACGGGCCTGCGCGGCAGCCACCCCGGCTCGTTCGAGCAGGCGCATGCCTTGCGTGACGGAACGCCGCTCGCGGCGGCCGCGCCGACCGGTGAAGACTATGACCTGGTGGTGGTGGGGGCGGGGATCAGCGGGCTTTCCGCCGCCTATTTCTGGCGTCAGCGCCGCCCCGATGCGCGCATCCTGATCCTCGACAACCACGATGATTTCGGTGGGCACGCGAAGCGCAACGAATATCGCCTCGGCGGCCGCGTGATGCTGACCAACGGCGGCACGATGCTGATCAGCAGCCCGCGCCCCTATAGTCCCGAGGCGGCCGGGCTGATCAAGGATCTCGGGATCGATCCCGACGCATTGGAGGCGTCGGCCGACCGGTCGAAAGTCTATCGCGATCTCGGCCTCGGCGCGGCGATCTTTTTCGACAAGGAGACGTTCGGCGCCGACAAGCTCGTGCGCATGCCGCGCGGCAGCGGGCGCGGCGGGGCGCCCGATGCGGCGGCATTGGCGGCGGCGCTGGCGCAGGCGCCGCTGAGCGAGGCGGTGCGCCGCGATATCGTGCGGATCGAAACGGGGCGCGAGGATTATCTCCCCGGGCTGTCGATCGAGCAGAAGATGGATCGGCTTTCGCGCCTTTCCTATGCCGATTTTCTGGTGCACGTCGTCAAGGCCGATCCCGGCGTCCTGCCTTATTATCAGAAGCGCACTCATGGCGAATGGGGGCTCGGCATCGATGCCGAGCCGGCGCTCGACTGCTGGGGCATCGGGCTTCCCGGGTTTCAGGGAATGGGGCTGGATCGCCGCCGGACCGAGCGGATGGGCAATACCGCGGCGGGCTATAGCGCGACCGGCGGCTCCTATACCTTCCACTTCCCTGACGGCAATGCGAGCATCGCGCGGCTGCTCGTGCGCCGGCTGGTGCCCGGCGCAGCCCCCGGCGCGACGCCGCAGGATATCGTGACGGCGCCGTTCGACTATCGCGCGCTCGATCGCCCCGATGCGGCGGTGCGCATCCGTTTGTCGAGCGTGGTGGTCCATGCGGCGAATGAAGGGGCGGGGGTCGATCTCGTCTATATGCGCGGCGGCAAGGCCTATCGGGTGCGCGGCGCTGCCTGCGTCATGGCGGGATACAATATGATGATCCCCTATATCGTGCCCGACCTCCCCGAACCGCAGAAAGCGGCGCTGCACGAACTGGTCAAGGTGCCGCTGGTCTATGCGAGCTGCGCGATCCACAACTGGCGTGCCTTCGCGACGCTGGGGATCGAGCAGGTTTCCTGCCCCGGCGGCTATTTCTCCTCCTTCTCGCTCGCCCCCGCCCAATCGATCGGCGGCTATGCCTATCCCGGCACCCCGGACGAGCCCGCGGTGGTGACGTTCGTGCGCACCCCCGCCGCGCCCGGGCTGCCGACCGAGCGCGACCAGCATCGCGCCGGTCGGGCGGAGTTGCTCGGCACCTCGTTCGAGACATTCGAACGCCATATGCGCGATCAGCTCAACCGGGCGCTGGCGCCGGGCGGGTTCGATGCGGCGCGCGATATCGATGCGATCATCGTCAATCGCTGGCCGCATGGCTATGCCTATGAATATAACCCGCTCTACGATCCGTGGGATGCGCCCGAAAGCCAGCGTCCACATGTGATCGGGCGCGCGCGGTTCGGCCGCATCGCGATCGCGAATTCGGATAGCGGGGCCGCCGCTTATACCGACAGCGCGATCGACCAGGCCCATCGCGCCGTCGGCGAGCTGCTTGCCTGAGCCTGCCATCCCCGCCGCGCGCGTCGGCGCGACGATGCCCGTTTTCTCGCAAATGCGGATCCGACAGGAGTCCAGTCCATTGGCAACCTACAGCGATGAACGTCACGGCCTGTCGGCCAAGGGATTGTCCGCCGGTTCGATCGGACTGCTCGGCGCGACGGTGATCGGGATCTCCTGCGTCGCGCCGGCCTATACGCTGACCGCGTCGCTGGGGCCGATCGTCGCGAAGGTCGGGCCGCAGACACCCGCCATCATCCTGATCGGCTTCCTGCCGATGCTGCTGGTGGCGTTCGGCTATCGCGAGCTCAATCGCGCGATGCCGGACAGCGGGACCTCCTTCACCTGGGCGACGCGCGCGTTCGGGCCGCGGATCGGCTGGCTGGCCGGCTGGGGGCTGGTCGCCTCGACCATCCTGGTCCTTTCCAACACCGCCGGCATCGCGGTGGACTTCTTCTATCTCATGCTGTCGCAGATCTTCCGCAATCCGCATCTGACCGAGCTGAGCGCCAATCCGTTCATCAACGTCGCGACGTGTCTGGCGTTCATGGGGGTGGCGACGATCATCTCCTATCGCGGCATGGAGGTGACCAAGGCGTTCCAATATGTCCTGGTCGGCTTTCAGGTGGTCGTCCTCACCCTGTTCGCCGTGGAAGCGTTCGTGAAGATCCACGCGGGCGCGGCGTTCGATCCGCTTCCCGTTCGCCTCGACTGGTTCAACCCCCTGGCCGCGCCGACGTTCAGCGCGGTGGCGGCGGGGCTGTCGCTCTCGATCTTCATCTTCTGGGGCTGGGATGTGACCCTGACGATGAACGAGGAGACCAAGGGCTCGCGCTCCACGCCGGGGCGCGCCGCGACGGCGACGGTCGTCACGACGATGCTGCTCTATGTGTTCGCCTCCACCGCCTCGATCGCTTTCGCCGGGCTGGGCACCGGCCGGTTCGGGCTGGGCAATCCCGAAATCCAGCGCAACGCGTTTCTCGCGCTCGCGGCGCCGATCATGGGGACGTCGGCGATCCTTATCTCGATTTGCGTCCTGGCCAGTTCCGCCGCCTCGCTGCAATCGACGATCGTCAGTCCTTCGCGGACATTATTGGCAATGGGCCATTATGGCGCCCTGCCCGACGCGCTGACCCGGATCGATCCCAAATATCGCACGCCGAGTAATGCGATCTTTACGTCGACGTTCGTATCGTCGCTATTCTATGCGGTGATGCGTTTCCTGTCGGCGCATGTGCTTTGGGATACGATCACCGCGCTCGGCATCATGATCTGTTTCTACTACAGCCTGACGGCCTTTGCCTCGGTATGGTATTTTAGGCGGCAGTGGTTCGTATCGCCGGCAAATCTCTTCAACCAGCTGATTTGCCCGCTGCTCGGCGGGATCGCGCTGGCGGCGCTGTTCTGCACGACGATCGTCGACAGCATGGATCCCGCGTTCGGCAGCGGCTCGCAGGTCCACGGCATCGGGCTCGTCTTCATCCTCGGCATGGGCATCATCCTGATCGGCGTCGTCATCATGACGGCGATGGCGATATGGAAACCGGCATTCTTCCGCGGCGAGAAGCTGTCGACCAGCGTTTCGGACGGCCGCGAGGATCATGGGCTCGATCATTTGCCGGTATGAGGTTTCATCTTTTGCTATCGTCGGCTTGTTCGGATCCGGCGGGGGTGCGCCGCGGCTAACGCCTGTCGATCTTTTGGAGATTGCCATGATTGCTGGATCGACACGGCAGTTTGCCGGAATGTGTTCGGTGTTCGTGCGTATGTGCTGCGACGGTGAGCTGAACCGCATCATTCGTGAACGCACCAATATCTATGTATCTCTCGTGCCACCCGATTCCCCGTCTGCGCTGCGCGACGGCTATATCGCCGACCTTCGCCGCCTGACTCGGCTCGGCATCACATCGACCGCGACCTGGTCGAGCGCAAGGCGTCTGCCAGTGATCGCCGCGCTTTCGAATGGAATGTCACCGCGGCGGGCGCAGCGGCGCTTGAGGACAGCCGCCGACGCATCGAGCAGCATGAGCGGCGCATGCTTCGTTCGTTCAGTGACGGCGAACGGCAAATACTTTTTGAATTGCTGGAACGGATCGAGCTCCAGGAATAGCGGTGTCGGATCGAGGAAGAACAAGGGTTGCAGAATAACACGATGTTGAATCGGTCGTTAATATTGAATCTTAATTGACCGCAGATGGGCGCGGTGATACCGTCATCGGTGCTCAAGAAATTGGGCGATATCAAGATAATCAGCGAATAATGCGGTCGCTGAGGCTCTGTCCGGGCAGATTTATGCCGGTTGAGTCTAAATATGCTTGCTGACTTTATCTCAACATAAAGGAGGTAAGTCATGCCTACGCAGTTCAATCAAGTACACGATGTCCTCACTCAATTGCACAAGTCCGGCGTCGTCAACCTCGACAAGAGTGTAAACGACATGCTCTCCGCAAATCAGGCGCTCGGCCGGCTGACGCCGGGCGAGACCGTCGCGACCTCGGTGATCGCGTGGGACGGCTATGGTGTCGTGATCAAGGGCAATGTCGCGAACGTCGCCGCTTTGGGCAATGTCGCCGACCAGCTGCGGACGATCACCACCACGCCGAAACAATAACATCCAGGCTCTCTGTCCGGCGGGCGTGGATCGCTCGCCTGCAAGGCTGATTCCCGGTTCCAAGGCAGGCGGCCTGATCGGTTGCGTGCCTTGGACAGGGCGTGGCTCGCGCCGATGATCCGGCCTGCGAGCGAGAGGGGTATGTGACGATGGAACCGAGTGCGCGCGCGAACGCTTATGGAACAACCGACGAACTGCGCGATCGTCTGGCCGCGAGCCTCGATTTCGCGCAGCGTACGGTCGAGTGCGCCGATCCGCTGCACCCGATGTGGAAGGTTGACCTCGGCCAGGTCAGCGGTTTCGACAAGATGATGATGGAAGCGGGGCTGTTTGCCTTGCTGGTCGCCCGGACCGAATATTGGCAGGATGCGGCCTGGTCGCTGGCGCGCGCCATTCGCAAAAACTACGATTCAGGTTCGGCGATCGCATGCATCTTGCGGCATCCCCGGCTTGCGACATCGATCGGCGCCTTGTTGCTAGTCCTGGAGCGGTTCGGCCTGGCGACCGAGCGGGAAGTGTCGGTGGTTCATCGGGCCTTGGAGAGTCCATATCTCGAATCGAGCGAACATGTACCGTTCCGATTGCTCGATCGCCGTTGGATATGGAGTTTGGCGCAATCCGAAATCCCCTCGTTGCCGGAAGCGCTCCACCTCTCGACCGCGTGTCGGACAACGCATCCGATCTATATGAGCCGCGATGATGGTTATGCCATTACCCATGCGGTGATGTACGCCACGGACTTTGGCGCGCGGCCCGCACCAGCGGCGCTCGACGGCGACGCGCTATGGAAGACGATCGACGCCGCGGTGGCGTGGTGCCTGGCGGCGGGCGATTTCGATCTGTTGGCCGAATTGCTGCTCTCCCAATTGTTCTTGCGGCGCCGGTTTTCGCCTTATGGCGTGGTCGCCTGGCGGCGCAGCCGCGGATTGTGGGATTCGTTGGGCTTTCTGCCCTCGCCGAGCCTGTCCGCCGATGCCTTCGTCGCGTTCGGCGAAGCCGAAGAGCGGCGACAATATGCGTTTCACAACATGTATCATACGATGCTGGTCGGAGGGCTTGTCGCGCTGGCGTTGCTCGACCAGCGCGTTGCACTGCCGGAAGCGCCGTCCCGCGCGGATCCTTTTGAAGAACCCGCCTCGGTCGGGCGCGCGATCGCCGAAGCTTCGCGGCATTTGGCGTGCGCATTGGGGATCGATTCCGCGCTGGCGCAGGCAGCGCTCGCCGAGATGAAATGGACCGGTCAGGATGGCGATCCCGATGCGCTGTCGAGCGATTGGACCGGAGAGGGAGTCGCCGAGGCGACGGTGCAGGCGATGGCCAATGACGCCTCGATCATTCTGGCGGCGCAGGATTATGACCTGCCTCGGCTGGCCGAGGCGCTGAGGCGCGCGGCGGTTGCCGGAACAGCCACCCCGACAATTCAGGCTGGCGCGGATTTCCTGGCGTGTCAGTTCCTCGCGGGAGGCGGGGTCGGTGCCGGCATGCTGGCAAAGGAGCGGGAGGCGGCGGCTGGCAACGACGATTTGTCCACCCGCGTCACCTCGGCGCTTGCGAACTGCCTCATCACGGTCAGCACGCGGTTGTCCGGCGAGGTGGCGGCATGACCGGCGCGCGCCGCCCGCTCATCGTGCTGGTGAGCATGCCCTGGGAATCGACGTCGCGGCCCAGCCTCGCGATCGGCACGCTTGTCGCAATTGCGCGTGAGGCGGGATTCGATTGTATCGCGCAGCACCTCAATCTCGAGCTGGCGGCCCGGATGGGCAGCGCGGCGTTCGACGCTTTCGCGGAAAATATCGAATTGTTCCCGCTCGGTGAGCATTTTTTCGCGGTCGATCTGTTCGGCCGGGAAAGGCTGGATTCGGAAACCTATCTCGCCCGGTTCGGCGGCAAGGAGCCGGTCGCGGGCGAGCCTCCCGACCCGTTGCATGCGCTGCGCGACAGCGTCGTTCCCGAATTCCTCGACCTCGCGGCCAAGGCGATCGCCGGCTATCAGCCCGATATCGTCGGTTTCAGTTGCACGTTCAATCAGGTGCTGCCGAGCCTTGCGCTTGCGGCGCGGCTGAAGACGGCTCGACCGGATCTGACGGTGCTGTTCGGCGGCGCCTGTGTGCATGGCGCGATGGGCGAGGCCTATGCGGAGATTTTTCCGGATCTTGTCGATCATGTCTTCACCGGCGAGGCGGACGAGAGCTTTCCGGCTTGGCTCCGCGCCTTTGCCGAAGGCGAGCCCGATCGTCCGGTCCCGGGCGTTGCCGGACGTCGCGGCGGGACGCCCGCGCGGCTGACGCACAATCTCGATCGCATCCCCATCCCCGATTACGGTGCCTGGTTCGCGCAGCGCGAAGCGCTGGAAGCACAAGGCGCGACGATGCGACACGTCCGCCATCTCCCGTACGAATCCTCGCGCGGCTGCTGGTGGGGCGAGAAGCATCATTGCACTTTCTGCGGGCTCAATAATGCCGGCTTGCAATTCCGCCGCAAATCCACGCCGCGCGTCATTTCCGAAATCGCCGTTCAAGCGGAGCGACATGGGCTCACCAATTTTATGGCGGCCGATAACATATTGGATTTCAAGGCTTATGGTGAGTTGCTGAGCGAGCTGGAGCGGCTCGATGTCGATCTGGACCTATTCTATGAGATCAAAGCCAATCTCAAACGTCGCGACGTCGCCGCGCTGCGCCGCGCTGGTGTCAAACGCGTGCAGCCCGGGATTGAGAGCTTTTCCGATCACGTCCTGCGGCTCATGAACAAAGGGGTGACCGCGCTCCAGAACGTGCAGGCGCTGAAGTGGCTGCAGGAGCATGATATCGCAATCGACTATAATCTGCTGGTTGGATTCCCCGGCGAGACCGGGCATGACTATAGTGAAATCATAAAGAACATTCGCCAGATCGTGCATCTCCCGGCGCCAAACGGCTCGGCCATCAAGGTTCGCGTCGATCGCTTCTCTCCATTCTTCGATAACGCTGAAGACCTTGGCATCCGCGACCTGCGTGCTGCCGACTTTTATCGCTATCTGATCCCCTCGGATATCGCCCCGGCGGAACGTTTCGCCTATTTTTTCGATCATGACGAATCGCATCTCGACGAGTTCGAGAAGGAGATCGCCGAAATCGACGCGCTGATGGAAGAGTGGAAGCGCGGCCCGATCGAGCGTCGGGCGCGGCTGGGGCGGTCGTTTGTCGAATTGCTCAAGGCTGATGCCGATGGACGGTCGCGAACGGTGCTGCGTGATCTCGATGCGCTCGTCTTCGTGCTCGCCGATGGCGTGACCAGCACCGAACAACTCAGTCGCAGGCTCCACGCGATGGCCTCGGATGCCGAGCTCGACGCGGCAATCGCCCGCTTGATCGAGGCGCAAGCGCTACTTCGTTCCGACGACCATCTCGTCGCAACCGTCGCTTATGCGGAGGCGCATAGCGACACCGACCTTCGGGCCTGGGTCGATAGCAATACCGCGGCACAGGGCGGGCATTCGGCGGCGGTCGGTGCAATATTGACAGACCGGGGTGTAATCCGGGAGCTGGTCCCGAACGGTCACGGCATGAGTTGCTCATGACGGCATTTTCGATCGAGCCGATAACGGCCGCCGTGGGGGTCGAGATCGAGGGAATCGATCTCGCAGCGCCGATCGGTGACCGGGTGGCGCGGCCGTTGCGACAGGCGCTGCACAGGCATGGTGTACTAATATTCCGCGACCAGAATGCCATGACCCGTAGGCACCAGGCTGATTTCGCGCGCATTTTCGGTGATATAGTGCGCTCGCCGCTGGGCCTGATCGCGGACCCGGACGTGGTAGAGATCGTCCATGATGAGACCCGGCCGCCGACCGAGAACATATGGCATGTCGATCACAGTTTCAGCCCGGCGCCGCCGCGCGCGGCGGTTCTTTGTGCGATCGAATTGCCGACCGCCGGCGGTGACACGTTATTCGCTGATATGAGAATAGTCTGGCGCCGTTTGCCGGAGGCGGTTCAGACTGTGCTTCGCGGGCTCGAGGCGGTGCACGATATCGCCAAATGCGCGCCGGCAACCTGTGCCGCCGAGCTTCGCGCGGCAGCTCCACCGACCCGGCATCCGGTGATGAAGGTGCACCCGGCAACAGGTGAGGAGATTCTTTTCGTGAATGAGGCCTATACGACGGGTTTCGACGGATTGGACGAGAAGGACGGTGCCACGCTTCTCGGATATCTTCTCGATCAGATCCGTATTCCGGAAGTGCAATGCCGGCTGCGCTGGCATCCGGGGACAGTCGCCGTCTGGGACAATCGCTCGATGCAGCATTATGCGACGAGCGACTATTTCCCGCAGCGTCGAGTGATGGATCGCGTGACAATTGCCTAGAGGGGCCTGTGGTAGCAGTGTGGACTCGCGCTACGGCCCCGTTCGATATTCGCCGTCCTCCAGCGCTCAATGCTTGGGCCGGCTACCGCAATATGCCGTCGCGCGGTTCCTGGGGCGCCGGCAGCTCCTCGCAGCCGAGCAGCGAGAGCATCTCCCGCTCGACCGTCCGCCGCAAAGCGTAGAGCGGCAGGCAATTGGGATCGATGCCGAACGGATCTTCGAGCTCGTGGCCGAGCGCGTCGAGGCCGAAGAAGGTATAAGCGACGAGCAGCACCGGGAGCAGCGTCCACCAGTCGAGCGATCCCGCCAGCGCGAACGGCAGGATCACGCAGAAGACCAGGGCGGTGCGCTGCAGCAGCAACGAATAAGCGAAGGGAACCGGCGTGGTTGCGATCCGCTCGCACGCACCCTGGATTTTCGCGAACTTGCCGATCTCGGCGTCGATCACCGAATAATGGATCGGATTGACCGTGCCGTCGCGCATCAGGCCGAACGCGCGCTGGCCCATTTGGTCCAGCACCGCATTGACTGGATTGGGGCCTTTCGCGCCTTGGCCGATATCCACCCACAGCTTGATCGCCGCCACGTCGTCCGCGCCGCGAAGCTTTGCGACGAGGCCCGAGGCGAACGCGCAGACGCCGCGCAGGAAGGCCACGCGATCCGGCTCGTCGAGTTGCGAAACGACCCGCGCGAGCGAGCGGCCGGATACGATCAATTCGCCCCACAGCTGGCGGCCTTCCCACCAGCGCGCATAGCAGGCGTTGTTGCGGAAGCTCATGAAAACCGAGAGCGCAATGCCGATCAAGGTGAAGGGAATCGCGGAAATGCGGGCGAAGATGCCCGGATGGGCCTGCGCCGCGATAATCGCCACGACGCTGACGCATGCGATGACGCACAGCCGCCGCGTGATGCGCGGCAGGATCGATCCGTTGACGGCGATCGCGATGTCTCTGAAACTCGGTTGCGATCGTACGATCATATGCGCTTAGGCCCCTGAACGAGATGATAGGCGTGCCCCTGTCGCCCGGTAGCGGGTGAGGCGGGCACGGCATTTCAGCCAGTGTTGCCCGAGCGCTCGGCGATGATCTTGTCGATCTGCTGTATCTTGTGCTCGATGAACGCGTCGCGCGTCATCCCCGATTTATGCCAGAGCGCGTTCAGCGTCTCGTCCTTGTCGAGCCACTGGTTGCGGATCTCGTGATTGAGCTTGAGCCGGCCCTCTTCCTGCCGTCCAAACGAGCCTTTGCCATGATCTTCGGACATTGCTTTTTGCTCCTTCTTCGTCTTTCGTCTGGCGCTAGGCCGCGGGTTGCCGCCTGAGGGCGAACGCAAGGGTCGTGAGGAATAGGCCGCGGAAGAGGAAGCTGAACCCCACGATCGCGGCAACGAAGACAAGCCCGGACACGGGGCCGCTGAAGACGAGATAGGCGCCGAGCGCGATATCCAGGACACCTAGCAGGACCCGCCAGGCCTTGTGATATGCGCCGGTGATTCCGTAGCCAAGCTGCGAGATACCCGACACGACCAGCCAGAACCCCATCGCCCAGGCGAGCGATGCAGCGCCCTGCAACGGATCGAACAGTGAAAAGAGACCCGCCAGAATGGCGATTACGCCAAGCAGGATCTCCAGCACCTTGGCGCCGGTGGTGAGCGCCGATATCCCGGCCGCGATCGCGAACACGCCATAAGCGACGAGCGCGACCCCGAAGACCAGCCCCGCGGCGAGGCCGGTCGAAAGCGGGTTGAGCAACGCGAATATGCCGAATGCGATCAGGAGAAGCCCATAGATCAATATCCAGCCCCATTTGCCGGATACGGGATGCGTCACGCTCCAAAGATTGGCGAGCTTATCGTCATTCATTCCAACTCTCCCTGTTGATGGCGAGTTTTGTCATTGTCGAACGGGAGCGGGCGCGTGAAGTTGCGCCGGGACGGTCGCTTGTCGCGGTCGGCGGTTACCGGTCATCATAGTCGGATGATCCGTACGGCTCTTCTCATTTGAGCAGCACCGCGGCCTTGGCGGCGGTCTCGTAAATGCCCCAGGCAATCGGAATGCACACCGCGGCCCATGCCAGAAGGGCGATCCCGCCCGTATCGCGCTGCGCCGCGATCTGCGGCCGTGCCGCCGCGGGGGCTGTCGCGCCCGAGGCGGTCGGTGGCGCATCCTCGGGCATATGGAAGCGCGCATCGACCGGCCGGATGAGCAGGTTGAGGATGAACGCCACCACCAGAAGCGCGGCGAGCGTCCAATAGATGGGCTGATAGACCTGATCGCGCGGCACGCCGGCCGCGATCCGGCTGTCGCGGATCGTGGTGACGATGAACGGGCCCAGCACGCCGGCCGTCGACCAGGCGGTGAGGATCCGACCGTGGATCGCGCCGACGAACCTGGTTCCGAAGAGATCGGCGAGATAGGCCGGGACGGTCGAGAAGCCGCCGCCATACATCGAGGCGCAAATGCAGAAGGTAAGGATGAACAGGCCGATCGACCCGCCGATCAGCGCCGGGGCGACGAAGCCGTAGAGCAGCGCGCCGAATGCGGTCATCACCCCGAAGGTGAGCTGGCGCCCGAGCCGGTCCGATGACGTCGCCCATAAGAACCGGCCGCCGATGTTGAAAAGGCTGATGATGCCGACGAACCCCGCGCCCACCGCGGCAGCGGCGATCTTGTCGGCCGGCGAGAAGGCGGTGAACAGCGTTGCCGGCTTATCGATCAGCCGGCCACCGAACACCTCCTGGAGCATCGGCGATGCGACGCCAATGATCCCGATCGAGGCCGATACGTTGAGCAGGAGCACGCCCCAGATCAGCCAGAATTGCGGCGTCTTGTGCGCGTCGCGCAAATGCACATTGTGCCGGCTGATCGCTGCGCGCTCCTCTCCCGGCCCCTCCCAGCCGGCGGGCGCCCAATGTTCGGGCGGAACGCGAAACCCGAAGGCGCCGACCAGCATGAAGACGGCGTAGACGAGCGCGAGCACGAGGAAGCACTGCCATACCCCGACATCGCTTGCCGAGGCGAAATGCCGCATCAGCAGGTCGGCGAGCGGGCTGCCGATCATCGCGCCGCCGCCGAAGCCCATGATCGCCATCCCGGTCGCCATGCCGCGGCGATCGGGGAACCATTTGATCAGCGTCGAAACCGGGGTGATATAACCGATGCCGAGCCCGATTCCGCCGAGCAGTCCGGTGCCGAGCCATAATATCCAGAGCTGGTGGAGCGAGACGCCGAGCGCGCCGAGCGCGATGCCCCCGCACCAGCAGCATGCCGCGACCACCCCCGCCCGGCGGGGGCCGACGCGTTCGAGCCAGCCGCCCCACAGCGCGGCTGCGGTTCCCAGCACGACGAAGAAGATCGAATAGGTCCAGACGAGATCGCTCACCCGCCAGTCGCAGCTCGTACTCGTCAGCGCCTGGATCAGCGTCATATTCTTGCAGACGACCGGATCGCTGATGCCGATCGCGCGGGAGAGCGGGAGCCAGAAGACGCTGAAGCCATAGGCCATGCCGATGCAAAGATGGATCGCCAGCGCGCACGGCGGGACCAGCCAGCGATTATAGCCGGGGCGTGCGACGATATTTTCCCGATCGAGCAGGCCGGGGGAAGGCAGCCCCGTTGTCACGCGCGTCGATGCCATTGGTCGCTCGAGATTCATGGTCTTCCTCGCAATTGCGGCACCATATTTTCTCCGCGCACGCAGATCGCGGGCATGGATGATCCGCTCCAGAGCGCGCCGATCACATCATGCGCCAGCCGGGCCGGATCGTCGGGAGGATGGGGTCCGGCCCGGCTGGCTCGATCTTGGGCAGGGGGCTGGGGGTTCTCGCTGCCCTCGATCATCCGTCAGAAATCCATTCCTCCTATCCCGCCGCCCGGCACCGCCTTCCAGTCGGCGGGAGCAAGCCACGTGCCAAGTGAAGATAGGTGTGGATTCAATATGTTGCGGCGCCAAGCGCGCCTCAAATGGACAGGATGTCCGCGCGGCCTCCGACAAATTGTCCTGCCGGAAGACTCATCTCGAGTCCGTCGACAACACCGCCGATAATCAAGGTGGTTGTAAATTGCGCAGGCCGTATGTGGGTTCGTTATGATGAAGAAACGATCAAAGTAAAATCAAGTTAACTCGTGAAATCTTTTTTATATAGGCGTCATGTTGTCCATTTCAACGGATTACATTGCTATAAGATGAACGGCTATTGAAAGCGGGTCGAGAATTTGTCTTCTTGGAACCCGATGGTTCCGTTGGTGTTATGATCGAAAGACGTTAGGTCAACTTGTGTTTGGCTGCGATGACTGGTTGCGGATGACCTTTGGCGCCTGGAAGCGCGTGCCTCGTTCGCTGCGACCTCTCGCGGCGAGGAGGCAAATATGGCGGACGCCAATGTTGAATCGAATGCGCTGCTGGCGGAACTCGAACCCACCGTGCGCGCGCGCTTTCTCCCTTATTTCCAGCGCGTCGACCTGCGCCGCGCCGATGTGATCCACAGCGACGGCCAGATGGTGGAATGGGTCTATTTCCCGCTGACCGGGCTGGTCGCGGTGCTGACGCAGACGATCGCCGGCGAGAGCGTCCAGACCGGGATGATCGGGTGCAACGGCGCCGTCGGCGTGCTAGAAGCGTTTGGCAGCGGCCGCTTCCGATCGCGCGGCGAGGTGCAGATTCCCGGCACGGCGCTGCGCGTGGGGGTCGGGCGGTATCGCGAGATGGTGCATTCCTCCCCCGCGCTCCAGGCGGCGGTCGAGCAGCATCTCGAGATGCTGGTGACCGAGGCTCGTCAACTGATGGCGTGCAACGCGCTGCACCCGATCGAGGGCCGGCTGAGTCGTTCGATCCTCGACGCGCTGGACCGAAGCTGCCTCGATCGGGTCTTGCCGCTCACGCAGGAAGCACTCGCCCAGATGCTCGGCGCGCAGCGCACGTCGGTGTCCGGTTGCATCGCCAAGCTGCAGCGGCGCGGCCTGATCCGCAGCAGCCGGGGCGCGATCGAGGTGCTCGACGTGGCGCGGCTGGAGCAGGTCGCCTGCGATTGTCGGGTGAGCCTCGCATTGGCGAAGGACGAAATCTGGACCACGCCGGATCGCCAGCGGTCGGCGTCCGGATAGCGGTCAGCCGGCCGTCGGCGGTCACCCGTCGCAGACGTCGTCCGGCGCGCGATCGATCTCCTGCCGGGCATAAGCGATCGTCCGGCGGCACGAGCAGGCTGCAGCTTCGAGACGGTCGAAATCGATGATGTCGACGCCCCCGCGACGGCTGCGGATGAGTCCCCCGCGCTGGAGCGCGGACGAGGTGACCGCGATCGTCGACCGTTGCACGCCCAGGATGTTGGCAAGCTCCTCCTGCGTCAGCGTCAAATGACTGCCCTGGTGGCTGCGTGCCGATGCGTCGAGCAATACCCGGCACAAGCGGTTTTCCACGCGATGGATCGCGGTGCAGGCGACGAGTTGCCGGGCCTCGATCAGCAGCGCTTCGACGTGCTTGTGGATCGCCACGCGGAGATTGGGCGAGTGATCGAACAGCGCGCGATAATGCGAGGCCCGGATGCGCCAGGCGGCGCCGCCGATCTGGACGAGCGCCCTGGCATAGCTCAGCCGGCTGCCGCAGGCCTCGAAGGCGCCGAAGGCACCGTTGCGGCCCACCATGCCGCCGCTGACGCTTTCCCCCTCGATGCTTTCGGAGGCCATGCAGATCAGCGCATTGTCCGGAAACCAGACCCAGATCACCTCCTCACCAGTCTCCTGGAGGACGTCACCGCGCACGAGTTCGACGCTTTCGAGATACGGCGAGAATTTCATCGCGACCGCCGGCTCGATCTCCGCCAGAATCTCGTTTTTGGGATTGAAGGTCATTTTCCTCCGCAAGCACCCGGCGCCGCTCCGGAACGTAACTGAAGAGAGATCAGGTCCCGGCTCTCGACCCGTTCGATTTTGCGGCCGCTGGAACCCGGCGGCCTGCGGGCGCTTTTAGGCGATGGCAATCACGGACCGGCAGCGGAGACGGAACGCATGACGCTCAATGCGGAAGAGCAGCCTCTCAAGGTCGACGTGCTCAACGGCGAGGTGGTCATGACCGGGCCGCGCGTCGCCATTGCGTTGCGGCCCAGCGCAGCGACCGAGACGGCGCGGCGGCTGGTCGCGGCCGCGGAGCTGGCGATCGAGCAAGCAGCAGGCGTGCCGGTTCAGCCTCTCGAAGGTGGTGCTGCGTCCAATGATTAGCAGGCATCGGGGCCGCGAAGCCGAGGTCCCCCAAAACGATAGCAGAAAACCGCGGCATCCTATCAGCATAGCGGACTCAATCGCGCGCTTCTGTTCGGTATCAAACACAACGCGCGAGCGTAGCCGATTATAGCGCGCCCTTGTTCATTGAGGGACGCACCTATGGAACTGGCGTATCGCCCCACGGCCCTGATTCCGACGGGCGTCCCGGGCCTCGATCCGATTCTCAGCGGCGGCTATGCGGAAAACCGCATCCATCTGATCGAAGGGCAGCCTGGATCGGGCAAGACGAGCATGGCGCTCCAGTTCCTGATGGACGGCGCAAAGCAGGGGGAGCTTGGCCTCTATATCACCCTCTCGGAGACGGCGGCCGAGCTTTATGCGGTGGCCGCCAGCCACGGCTGGACCTTCGACGGCATCGAGCTTTTCGAACTGATGCCGCCCGAACTTTCGCTCGATCCCAAGGCCCAGCAGACGGTGCTCTATTCCTCGGAGCTCGAACTCGGCGAAACGGTCCAGATGGTCATGGCCGAGGTGGAGCGGGTCAAGCCCAAGCGGCTCGTGTTCGACAGCCTTTCCGAGATCCGGCTGCTCTCGCAAGGCTCGTTGCGCTATCGGCGTCAGGTCCTCGCGCTTAAGCATTTCTTCCTGAAGCTGGGGTGCACCGTGCTGATGCTCGACGATCTGACCTCGGAGCAGGATGACCTCAACCTGCACAGCATCAGCCACGGGGTGCTGCGCCTCGAACAGGTCGTCGCGCTCTACGGCGCCGAGCGGCGGCGGCTGCGCTGCATCAAGATGCGCGGTGTCAAATTTCGTGGCGGCTATCATGACTTCACGATCGAGCGCGGCGGCGTTCACGTCTATCCTCGGCTCGTCGCCGCCGACCATCATGTCGATTATGCGGCCGGGGTGATCGGAAGCGATGTGCCTGAGCTCGATTCGCTCGTCGGCGGAGGGCTGGATCGCGGCACCAGCACGTTGATCATCGGCCCGTCGGGCTCGGGGAAATCATCGCTCGCGCTTCAATTCGTCTATGCTGCGCTCAAACGCGGCGAGCCGGCGCTCGCCCTGGTGTTCGACGAGATACGCAGCGTGTTCCTGCGGCGCGCGGCGGGCATGGGCTTCGAACTTCGGCCGTTCATCGACCAGGGATTGCTCCAGCTGAAGCAGATCGATCCGGCGGAGCTGACGCCGGGCGAGCTTACCGCCCGCGTGCGCGACGCCGTGGAGGGGCATGGCGCGCGGATCGTCGTCCTCGACAGCCTGAGCGGCTATCTGAACGCGATGCCCGAAGAGCATTTCATGATGCTGCAGATGCACGAAATGCTCTCCTACCTGAACCAGCAGGGGATCGTGACGATCCTGGTCCTCGCCCAGCACGGCATGGTCGGACAGATGGCGAGCCCGGTCGACCTCACCTATCTCAGCGACGCCGTGATCATGCTCCGCTTCTTCGAAGCGGGCGGCAGGCTCAGGCGGGCGCTCTCGGTGCTAAAGAAGCGCACCGGCCATCACGAGGAAACGATCCGTGAATATCGGATCAGCGCCCATGGGGTTTCGGTCGGCCACGCGTTGACCGAATTCCAGGGCGTCCTGACCGGCGTGCCGACCTATACCGGCGCGGAAGCGGACCTCCTCAACGAGGCGCCTTGATGATCGCTGCGCCGCCCGTCCTAATCTGGGCCCCGGTCGGACGCGATGGCCCGGTCATCCAGCGACTGCTCGGCGATGCGGGGATCGCGAGCCGGGCGTGCGAGGGAATCGATGATCTGCTGCGCGGGCTCGATGAAGCCGCCGGCGCGGTCATCGCGCAGGAGGGCCTGCTCGGCGCCGACTTCGCGCGCGTCGACGAATGGATCAAGGGCCAACCGAGCTGGTCGGATTTTCCGTTCGTGCTGCTGTCGCATCGCGGCGGCGTGATCGACCGCCGCATGGTCGCGCTTCTCGGCAACGTGACGGTGCTCGAGCGGCCGGTCAATCAGACCACGCTGATCTCCGCCGTCGGCTCGGCGCGCCGCGCGCGGATGCGGCAATTCCAGGCGGGCGAGCATCTCGCCGAGCAACTGCGCATGCGCCGCGCGCTCGCCGAGGAAACCCGGACTCTCGGCATTCTCAACCAGCTCGGCGCGACGCTGAGTGCCGAGCTCGATCTCGAACGCGTGGTGCAGGCGGCGACCGACGCGGGCGTCGCGCTGACCGGCGCCGAATTCGGCGCGTTCTTCTACAATCTCGTCGACGAGAAGGGCGAATCCTACACGCTTTACACCTTGTCCGGCGCGCCGCGGAGCCGGTTCGCCTCCTTCCCGATGCCGCGCAACACCGTGGTGTTCGCGCCAACCTTCTCCGGGGAGGGGATCGTGCGCTCGGGTGACATCACCCGCGATCCCCGCTACGGGCGGAATGCGCCTTATTCGGGGATGCCCGAGGGGCACCTGCCGGTTCGCAGCTATCTGGCGGTTCCCGTCGTCTCGCGCAGCGGGGAAGTGCTTGGGGGCCTATTCCTCGGCCACTCCGAACCCGATGTTTTCGGAGAATCGGCCGAGCAACTGATGGCGGGCGTCGCCGGCCAGGCCGCGACGTCGATCGACAATGTCCGCCTGTTCATTGCCGAGCAGCGCGAGCTCGAGGAGCGGCGGCGCGCCGAAGCGGAGTTGCAGCGCCAGCGCGACGAGTTCCTGACGCTGGCGAACAACATTTCGTCGCTGTGCTGGCTCGCCTACGGCGACGGCACGATCTTCTGGTACAATTTGCGGTGGTACGAATTCACCGGCGCGCGCGAGGGAGACGATTTCGGCTGGGAGTCCGCGCACGATCCGCTGGTCCTGCCGGAGGTGCGCAGGCGCTGGCACGATGCGCTGCAAACCAGCGAACGGTTCGAGATGATCTTTCCGATGCGGCGGCACGACGGGGTCTATCGCCAATTCCTCTGCCGGATCGTGCCGATCAGGGACGAGACGGGGCAGGTCTTCCGCTGGTGCGGCACGCATGCCGACATCACCGAGCAGCGAGAGGTCGAGGCCGCGCTCGAAGCGCGGGTCGCGGAGCGCACGATCGACCTGCAACGCGCGCTAACCCGCCTCGAAGAAGAGGCGGCGGAGCGCGAGCGCGTCGAAGAAGCGCTGAGACAATCGCAGAAGATGGAAGCGATCGGGCAGCTCACCGGGGGCGTCGCGCACGATTTCAACAACCTGCTGACGGTGATCATGTCCGGGGTCGATGCGTTGCGCCGGCCGGACATGAGCGAGGAGCGCCGGTCCCGCTATATCAACGCGATCGCCGAGACGGCCGATCGGGCGGCAAAGCTCACCTCCCAGCTGCTCGCCTTTGCCCGGCGCCAGCCGCTGCGCGAGACCGTGTTCGACGCGGCGGACAAAGTCGGCCGCATCGTCGAAATGCTCGCCAGCGTGGTGGGGTCGCGGATCCGGATTGGCACCGATCTGAAGCTCTCGCCCGCGCCCGTGAAGGCCGACGTCATTCAGTTCGAAACCGCGCTCGTCAACATGGCGGTCAATGCGCGCGATGCGATGGGCGGCGAGGGCACGATCACCCTGACGGTCGACGCATGTCGGCAGATTCCGGCGACATCCGGGCAGGCGGCGCTGCCGGGCGAGTTCATCATGGTCAGCATCACGGACAGCGGGGTCGGCCTCGCCCAGGATCAGATCGCGCGGATCTTCGAACCGTTCTACACCACCAAGGCGATCGGCAAGGGGACCGGGCTTGGCCTCAGCCAGGTATATGGCTTTGCCAAACAATCCGGCGGCGACGTTCGGGTAGAAAGCACGCCGGGTCACGGCGCTACTTTCACGCTCTATCTACCCCGTGCTTCCGAAACGGACCTGGCGGTCGAGCCGGCGCCCGAAGTGGAAAGCGTCGAAGGGGGCGGGCGCGGCCGGATTCTCGTTGTGGAGGATAATGAGGACGTCGGCGAGCATGCCTCGCAGCTGCTGTCCGATCTTGGCTATCAGACCGTGCTCGCGCCGGACGCGCACGAGGCGCTGCATCTTTTGGAGGAAGCGGACGAGCCGTTCGATCTGGTGCTGACCGATGTCGTGATGCCGGGCGGGATGAGCGGCGTCGAACTGGCCCGGACGCTCGCGCGAAGCTATCCCGACCTGCCGGTGATTCTGACCAGCGGCTACAGCGACGTCCTCGCCGACGAAGGGGCGGGCGATGTCGAACTGCTGCGCAAGCCTTATTCGATGGATGCGTTGGGCGCGCTGGTCCGCCGCCTGATCAAGCCCAAGGTCGAGCGCGTCTCGTGAGCGACCTCGACGGCAAGCGGATCCTGATCGTCGACGACGAACCGCTCATCGCGATGTTGCTCGAGGATATCCTTGCCGACCTTCGCTGCGTGATCGTCGGCCCCGCCTTCGATATCCCCGAAGCAGAGCGATTGGCGCGCAGCGAAGCGATCGATGCCGCGATCCTCGATCTCAATGTCGAGGGCCGGACCAGCCATTCCGTCGCCGCGCTGCTGCAGGCCAGGCGGATCCCCTTCGTCCTGGCGAGCGGGTATGACGACGGCAGTCTGCTGCCGGGGGCCGGCGGCACGTTGAACAAGCCGTTCCGTCCCCATCACGTGAGGGCGGCGCTCGAAGATTGCCTTGCCGATACCGGTTGAGGGGGATTTCCGTTACCGGCCCTTATCGCCTTCCTGGCTAGGGCTTGAGCGCGAGGCGGATGAGGCCGGCGACCGCCCCCAGCGCGAGGACGCTGCCGCACCAGATCGCGGCCATCCACGCGAGCCGCTTCGACAAAGGCGCTTGTTCGGCCATCAATGATAGCCCTCGGTCCCGGCCTTGCCGCGAAACACCCAATAGGCCCAGCCGGTGTAAGCGAGAATGATCGGGATGATGATGACCGAGCCGATCAGCATGAAGGACTGGCTTTGCGCGGGCGCGGCGGCATCCCAGATCGTGACGGCGCGCGGGACGACATAGGGGAACATGCTGATCCCCAGCCCGACAAACCCCAGCAGGAACAATGCCAGCGCCATGAAGAACGGCAGGCGCTCGGCGTCGCGTCTCAGGCTCCAGAGGAAGGTGCCGGCACAGATCACCACCAGCAACGGGACCTGCGCGGTGAGGAGCACGCCGGGCAATGCGAACCAGCGATGCCAATAATCATATTGGAGGAACGGCGTCGCCGCGCTCACCGCCGCCAGCGCGATCAAGGTCGCCACGCCCACGGGGAGCGCAAGATGCCGCGCACGCTGCTGGCACCGTAATTCGGTCTTCCAGATCAGCCAGGTCGCGCCAAGCAGCGCGTAACCGAAGACGACCGCGACGCCGGTGAGCAGGCTGAACGGGCTCAGCCAATCGAGCCAGCCGCCGGCATAAGCGTCGCCGCGGACCTCGATGCCCTGGAGGATCGCGCCGAGCGTCACCCCTTGTGCGAATGCCGCGGTGACCGAGCCGAGCGAAAAGGCGATGTCCCAGAACGGGCGGTGGCGCGGGTCGCGCCAGCGGAATTCGAACGCCACGCCGCGGAAGACCAGCCCGAGCAGCATCGCGATCATCAGCGGATAGGTCGCCGGCAGAATGATCGCATAAGCGAGCGGGAAGGCGGCAAAGAGCCCGCCGCCGCCCAGCACCAGCCAGGTCTCGTTCCCGTCCCATACCGGCGCGATCGAGTTCATCGCCTGGTCGCGTTCCTCGCCGACCGAGAAAATCGGAAACAATATGCCGATCCCGAGATCGAATCCGTCCATCACGACATACGCAAAGACGGCAAAGCCGATGATGCCTGCCCAGACGATCGTGAGGTCGACGTGCGCCATCGCTCATGCCTCCCCGGGAAGATGTGCAGCCACGCTTGCCGCCGGCGTAATCCCCGCCGCGCGCTGCGGTATCGGCTGGGGTTCGGGTTCACCGGCGAGCGGGGGCTTGGACATGAGCCGGAGCAGATAGAAGATGCCCGCGCCAAAGGCTGTGAAATAGACGATCACGAAGGCGAGCAGCGAAACCGCGACCGCAGGTGCGCCGATCGGCGAATGCGACTGCGCCGTCCGCAATAGTCCATATATCGTGAAGGGTTGCCGCCCCACTTCCGTCGTGACCCAGCCGGCGATGACCGCGACGAAGCCCGAGGGGCCCATGAGGATCGCAGCGCGTTTGAGCCAGCGCCAGTCGTAGAGCTTGCCACGCGCGCGCGCCAGCAGGCTCCACAGCCCCAATCCGAGCATCGCGAACCCCAGCGCGACCATGATCCGGAACGACCAGAAGATGATCGGTGCCGGCGGCCAGATGTCCCGCGGATAGTCCTTGAGCCCGGGAAGCGGCGCATGGGGATCATGCTTGAGGATCAGCGACCCGATATGCGGCACCGCGACCTCGTAACGAACGCGGCCCTCGTCGTTGCTCGGCAACCCGAACAGGATCAGCGGCGCGCCATCGGGGCTCGGCTCATAGTCCCCCTCCATCGCGAGCACCTTGGCGGGCTGATGTTCGAGCGTGTTGAGGCCATGCTGGTCCCCGGCGAGAATCTGGATCGGCGCGACGATCGCGGCCATCCACATCGCCATCGAGAACATCTTGCGCGCGCCGCGATTGGCCGGATCCTTGAGCAGATGCCAGGCGCCGACCGCGCCGACCGCCATCGCCGTCGTCAGATAGGAGGCGATCACGGTGTGGACGAGGCGATAGGGGAAGCTTGCGGTGAAGATGATCGGGAGCCACGATCCCGCCGGTACGAATTGTCCCTTGACGTTGATCGCATAGCCCGCCGGGGTCTGCATCCAGCTGTTGACCGAAATGATCCAGGTCGCCGAGATGAGCGTGCCCAGCGCGACCATGCAGGTGGCGAAGAAGTGAAGCCCCTTGCCGACCCTGCTGATGCCGAAGAGCATGACGCCGAGAAAACCGGCCTCGAGGAAAAATGCGGTAAGAACCTCATAGGCCATCAGCGGGCCGACGATCGGACCCGCCTTGGTCGAGAAGGCCGACCAATTGGTGCCGAACTGATAGGACATCACGACACCGGAGACGACGCCCATCCCGAACACGACGGCGAAGATCTTCAGCCAATAGCGATAGAGATTGGCATAAACGCCGTTTCCGGTCTTCAGCCACAGCCCCTCGAGCACCATGAGATAGCTCGCAAGCCCGATCGAGAAGGACGGAAAGATGAAGTGATAGGAGATCGTGAATGCGAATTGCGCACGCGCCAGCGTAACGGGATCGAAGTTCGCAATCACAGGCTCTGTCCCCCTGTTCCTTGTTCGTCATTGCCCCATTGACGAAAGAGCTGAGCGGTGGGCGTGGCGCTAGGCAGCCACCACGCGCACGGGTATCGACTTTGCCGCCGGCGTCCCGCTGATGCGATCGTAATAATCGAGCGGCAGCAATGGGTTGAGTTCCGGATAATAGCCGGCGACCGCGCCGCGCGGCATCGGATAGTCGATCACGGTCAGCGCATCGACCCGCCGGCGCACGCCATCGCTGCTGATCGTTTCGAGCGCGACCTGCGAACGTGCCTCGATGCCGCGCGCGATCCGGTCGTCCTCGTTCATGAAGAGAACCATGCGATCGTTGTACACGCCGCGATAACGGTCGTTGTAGCTGTAGATCGTCGTGTTGAACTGGTCGTGCGAGCGCACCGTCGCGAGCCGCAGCATCGCGGGATCGGCGACCGGCTCGTTGACGTCGAGCCCCGGCAAAGGGAGAAAGTTCGCCTTTCCGTTGGGGGTCGGCCAGACCAGCCGGCGCGGCGGAATATCGAGATGGAAACCCTTGGGATCCTTGATCCGCTCGGAAAAATCCGCGTAGATTTCGGGATAGACCTCGGCGATCTTGTCGCGGATCAGCGAATAATCATCGATATAGCGATCCCACGGGATAGCACTTTCCGGCAGCGCGGCCATCGCCATGCGACAGACGATCTCCACCTCGGGCTTGAGATCGGGGCTTGCGGGCGCGAGCACGCCGCGCGACGCGGTCACGTTCGACATCGAATCCTCGATCGTGACGAATTGCTCGCCCAGTGAGGTCTCGATCCGCTCGGAGCGCGCGACCACCGGGAGGATCAGCGCGTCCTTGCCATGAACGAGATGGCCGCGATTGAGCTTGGTGGCGATCCCGACGGTCAGCGCGAGCTTGCGCATCGCCTCATAGGAGCGCTCGGTATCGGGGATCGCGCGGACGAAATTGCCGCCCATGCCGATGAACACCTTGGCGGTGCCGTCGTGCATCGCCTCGACCGTTTCGATCGTATGATGTCCGTGCTCACGCGGCGGATCGAAGCCGAATATATCGCGAACGCGGTCGAGATATTCCTGGCTCGGCTTTTCGTCGATCCCGACGGTGCGATCGCCCTGGACGTTGGAATGGCCGCGGATCGGCGAGATACCCGCGCCGGGCTTGCCGAAATTTCCCTTGAGCAGGAGGAGGTTGGCGACCTGCTGGAGGAGCTGTGAGCCGAACTGATGCTGGGTGAGGCCCATGCCGTAGCAGATGATCGTCGCCTTCGAGCGGATATAGATTTCCGCGCAGCGGCGGATCTGCGCTTCCTCGAGGCCCGAATGCTCGACGATCGCGCTCCAGTCGAGCGACATCACCTCGTCGCGCACCGCTTCCATGCCGATCGTATGCTCGGCAAGGAAAGCGTGGTCGAGAATGGTCTCGCCCTTCGCCTCGCGCTCGAACATCACCTTCATCATGCCTTTGATCAGCGCAAGGTCGCCGCCGATCTTGATGTGGACGAATTCGCTGGCGATCGCGGTCGAGCCGAAGGTCGCCATCTGCAGGACGTCCTGCGGCTCGGTGAAGCGGATCAGCGCCCGCTCGGGCATCGGGTTGACCGCCACGATCGGCGCGCCACGCTTACGCGCCTCGACGAGGTTGGTCATCATCCGCGGCGAGTTGGTGCCGGTATTCTGGCCGATGACGAAGATCGCCTCGGCATGTTCGAAGTCCTCGAGCACCACCGTGCCCTTGCCGACCCCGATCGCGGGCGGCAGTCCGCGGCTGGTCGGCTCGTGGCACATGTTCGAGCAATCGGGGAAATTGTTGGTCCCGAATTGCCGGACGAAGATCGAATAAAGGAAAGCCGCCTCATTGGGGGTGCGGCCCGAGGTGTAGAATTCGGCATGATGCGGGCTTTCCAGCGCGCGCAGATGCTGCCCGATCAGACCGAACGCCGCGTCCCAGCTGATCGGGACATAGCGGTCGCTCGCGGCATCATATCGCATCGGCTCGGTGAGACGGCCCTGCATCTCGAGCCAGTAATCCGATTTCTCCATCAGTTCGGTGACGGTGTGCTGCGCGAAGAAATCGCGCGTGACGCGGAATTTGGTCGCCTCGTGCGCCAGCGCCTTCGCGCCATTTTCGCAGAATTCGAGCGTCTTCTTGCAATCGGCATCGGGAAAGGCGCAGCTCGGGCATTTGAAACCACCCGGCTGGTTCATCGCGAGAAGCGCGCGCGAACCCTTGGTGACGACGCTCTGCTCAAGCAACACCTTCGCCGTTGCAGCGGCAGCGCCCCATCCGCCCGCGGGATGGTCGTAGGGTTTGAAGCGGGGGGCGTCCTCAGCCATAACGACGCATTCCAAGATGCCTATGATCGCTTCATTATAGGAGCGTTCCATAGTGGTTTGCTATGGACAATAGGTCCTCGCAACGTGGACAAATTGTCCCGGATCGGCGTCGCTGATTTCTTATAAACGGCAACGGAAAATAGTCCCGGCCGCATCGATCACCACCTATTCGGGGTGGATCTGGTTTCCGTTGCGAGGATCCGTCCCAGGTGCGTCATGCGGCGTCGTGCCAGATTCCGACGGGGCGGCTTGATTTCGCGCCCTCGACGGTCGGATGCGGCCGCCCGAGCAGATAGCCTTGCGCCTCGTCGCACCCTTGTTCGCGCAGGAATACGAGTTGATCGTGCGTTTCGACGCCTTCGGCGAGCACCGGAATGTCGAGACTGCTTCCCAAGGCGAGAACGGCACGGATGATCGCTGCCGACTGGGGGGCGCCGTCGAGTTCGGTCATGAACGACCGGTCGAGCTTGATCTTGTCGAAGGGGAAGGCGCGCAGCGTGGAGAGCGACGAATAGCCGGTGCCGAAATCATCCATCGCCACCGCCACGCCCAGCGCCTTGATTTGCCGGAGGACATGGGTCGTCCGGTCGAAATCGGCGATCATCGCGGTTTCGGTGATTTCGAGTTCGAGGCGCGACGGCGGCAAGCCGGTTTCAAGCAGAATCTGATGGATGAGCCGCGGCAAATCGACATGGCCGAGCTGCACCGGCGACAGATTGACCGCGATCTTATGGGGCTCCCGCCACCCTGCCGCTTCCGCGCAGGCAGTGCGAAGCACCCATTCGCCGATCGGCAGGATAAGACCCGATTGCTCGGCGATGGGAATGAATTCTTCGGGGGAGGTCGTCGTCCCGTCATCCCGAATCCACCGCACCAATGCCTCGTAGCCGGTAATATCGCCGGTTCGAACGGCGGTCTGGACTTGCCAATGGATGCATAAATGCCCTTGATCGAGCGCTTCGCGCAGCTCCTGCACCATCCGGCGACGCGCGCGGACGGCCTTGTCCATCGCCTCTTCGTAGAAGCACACATCGGTGGTGAGAGATGCCTTGGCCCGATACATGGCGAGATCGGCATTGTTGATCAGCGAGGATATCTCGCGCGCATCCTGCGGCCACAGCGCCACGCCAGCGCTCAACCCGCAGGAAAGCTGATTGCCGTCGAGATCGACCGGCGCAGTCACCGCGTCGCGCAGGCGGTCGACCAGTTCGAGCGCATCCTCGCGTTCCTGCAGCGTCATGAGCGCAACGAACTCGTCGCCTCCGAGCCGCGCGACGAATTCGCCCGGCCGTATCGCTGCCTTCATCCGCTCTGCGATGGTGATCAGCAATTGATCGCCGGCGGCATGGCCATGAACGTCGTTGACCTCCTTGAAGCGGTCCAGATCGATCGACAGCAATGCGAGCGGCGCGCACGGGCCATTCTCATCGGTCTGCCTGGTGAGCCATTCGAGGAACGAGGCGCGATTGGGCAGGCCGGTCAGGCTGTCGTTGCGGGCGAGATGCGCGATGCGTCGCTCCTGCGCGAGCCGCGGGCGCAGATCGCGAACCGCATAGATCATGCTCGGCCGCGCCTGCTGATCATCTTTTCGCAGCGCGACCTCGACCGGTATCGATCGCTGGTCGCCGGCCGCAAGGGTCGCCTGGGTGAGCGCGCCGATCGGGACTCTGTCTATATCCGGAAGCCACTTGCTCAACGCGCCGCCGACAATCTCGTCATGGTCGACCCCGGCGAGCGATGCAAAGGCTGCATTCGTCGCGACGATGTGTCCATCCTGTTCGACGATCATGCCGTCCACGCTGCCTTCCAAAAGCTCGACCAGCCGGCGGCGCGCCTGCGCGAGCGATTGTGCCTCGAGCGCGTGGCTGCACAACGCCGTGCCCAGGATCAAAAGGCCGACGCCGGTTACCGCGAAGGCCATTGCGAGGTTTGCCGCGCTCGCGGTGAGCTCGCCGTCGCGCGGCGCGAACGGAACGATCTCGATCGCGGCCATCGCCGTGAAATGGAGGATGATGATGCAAAGCACCATCAGCGCGGCCGGCGCCCAGACCGGATCTCTTCGGCCCGCGGCATGACCGCGATGGAACGCCAGGGCACCGAATAGGACCGCGCCGGCAATCGATGCGGCAACATAGTGCGCGGACCAGAATATCACGCCGCGTACCGCAAATGCCTGCATGCCGGTATAGTGCATGGCCGTCACGGCGAGCCCGAAGATCATCCCGCCCAATGCACCGGCGGCGCGGAAATCGTGATTGGCGACCCATAGCGCCAGCGCGCTCCCGAGGATCGCAAGGCCGAGCGAGGCGCCGGTCAAGATCGGCTCATATTCCACGGGGATGCCCGGCTGGTACGCGATCATCGCGACGAAATGGGTACACCAGATCGTCGCGCCGGTGGCGACCGCGCCCATGAAGGTCCACGCGACGCGCGTGCCCTCTTCGGCGTGCCGCAGGCGCTGCAAAAGCCGGAAAGTGATGTGAGAGCCGAGCAGGCAGATGACCGCTGCCAGGCCGACCAGCCAAAGATTGTGCTCCTGGGTCAGGCACAAAGCAAAGCGCATTCCGATTCGTCCATTCGTACACGTGAACGGCCGGGCCTATGCTGGCAGATCGTTATGAATTCGTTCATTTCGAGCGATTGTTACATCGATGTTAAAATATTGATTGCCAACCGCACCAAGTTCCTTCGCTTACAGGCGATTGTCGATACGAGATGCCATCGCGACAATCGAAACTATCGACTCGGTAGAATGGGTTTAACAGCGATGTAAAATCGTGCCGAAGCCTATAAACATTGTTATCGTTACTCTTTAAACTGTAGACGGTGAATATAGAGACGCTCCACCATTTTGCTGTGATGCCGGTCGTCTAAGTGCGAGACCAAAGGCAATCGTCGTTCGTGACGTGAGAGGCATCCCGTGATCGGGGGATTGAATCATCAGCCCCGGCCGATCAATCTGGCGGTGGAGGGCACCGGCCGGCACGGGCCGCCCTCGACGGGAGGCGCGGTGGCCCATAGTCGAAACGGACGCGGTTGACGGCGAGCGTCGTCATCGTCGAGGACGACCCGCTCGTGGCTACGCATGTCGCGCGCGGGGTGGAGGCGCATGAGGGGCTGTCGCTGGTCGCCACGGCTGCCACGCTGGCACAGGCGCGGGCGCTGCTCGATCGCTCGGTGGACCTGTTCATCCTCGATCTCGGCCTGCCCGACGGTAGCGGGATCGAATTGATCGCCGATATTCGGGCGCGCGGCGGGCCGGAGCCGAAGATCCTCGTCCTATCCGTCCTCGGCGATCAGGAGACGGTGCTGGCAGCGGTGCTCGCGGGGGCGGACGGTTATCTGCTGAAGGACCTCGACAGCCTCGATATCGGGCAGCAGGCGGCCGATGCCCTGACCGGCAGCGCGCCGCTCTCGCCCAGCATCGCCGCTTATGTGCTGCGCCATCTGCGCAAGCAGCAGGAGCAGGCGAGAACGGTGGAATGGGATCCGGGGCTTTCGCCGCGCGAGATCGAATTGCTGCAGTTGCTGGCGCGCGGCTACAGCAATCGACAAGCCGCCGTTGCGCTGGAGATATCGCCGCACACGATCGGCGATCATGTGAAATCGATTTATCGCAAACTCCGGGTGAGCAGCCGGGGCGAGGCGATGGTCCGCGCCTTCCGCAACGGGTTGCTGCATCCGTGACGGCGATGCGGCGGCCGACCGGTTGGCGGCGTGCGGTGATCATCATCCTCGGCGTGCAACTGCTGTTCTGGAGCATCTACGCCCTGATCGTCCTTGGCGTGCGCCCGATCGAGTCTCCCGAGGCGGACCGGGTGACGGCGGCGCGCGCGGCGCTGCCCGTCGGGCCGGGGCGAATGGGCGCGTACGTCGCCGATCTGCCGGGACCGGCGGTGCTGCGTCTCCCCGGCTGGCAACCCGTCGTGCTGCATCCTGCCCGCGCCAGCCCGCTGTCGCCCGCGCAAACCGGCGGGCGGGAGGCGGCGTCCCTGTCTTGTCTCGACGGCGATTGCCCCGAGCCGGCGGCGATCTACGCCGGGCCGTTCGACCGGATGAGTCGCGCGGCAGCGTTGGAAAGCTTCCAGCGGTTCGACATGGTCTGGGTGGCGATCGCGGTGGCGATGGTGACGGGAACGGCGTTGCTCGTCCTGCTGCCGGTCAATCGCATGTCGCGGCTGCAAACCGTGACCGGCCTTTTCCAGATCCTGGTCGGCGCGGATGCGTGGCTCACCACCTTTGGCGCCGCGAGCCTGCCCTATCGCTGGTTTCCGCTCCTGCGGTTCGGCACCGAATATCTCATGCTGACGGGAGCGGCGCTGGCCGTGAACGCCTTTGCCGGCTGGCGCGCGAGCGAGGCGCGGATGGTGGTTGCGTGCTTCGTGGCCGCCTTCGCTGCGCTGCTGGCGGCGATGGCGCTGGGAGAAGGGGTCGCCACGATCGTGCCGTGGCTCGACGCAGCGGCGCTCACCTTGCTGGTCGGCTATGGCCTGCTCGCCTTGCTGCGGATGGCGCGCACCGCGCCGGGGCCGGCGATCCGTGTGCTGGCATTGCTGCTTGCCGGGCTGGCGTCGATCGCTTTCGACCTGTTCTTTCGCCCGCCCAATCTCACGCTTCAGGCATCGGTTCTCGCCCCGCCGCTGGCGACCTTCGGGATATTGTTCGAAATTGCGCTGCAAGGCCGGCTGCTCAACCAGGAGGCTGAGGAGGCGCGCAGCGATCTTGAGCGGCAGGTGCTGGAGCAGGACGCCAGTTTACTGCGCTCGTCACAATTGCTGCGCCATCAGGAGCGACTGATCGCGATCGACGCCGAGCGCCAGCGACTGCTGCGCGATATGCATGATGGGGTAGGGGGCGTGCTGACCCACCTGCTGCTCGACTTGCGCGGCAGCCGGCTGACGCAAGGAGAGGTCGAGCAGGGATTGCAATCGGCGGTCGACGACCTGCGCAATATGGCGAGTGCGATCGATGCCGGGAACGAGCCGATCGACGAGGCGCTGGCGATGTTCTGCGAGCGTATCGAGGGGCGGCTCGCGCGGTCAGGCATCGCTTTCGATTATCGCTGCACGCTACCGATCCCCGCGCCTAGCCTCGACGTGCGGCGGCTGCTCAGTCTCTATCGGCTGTTGCAGGAAGGGATTGCCAATAGCGTGCGACACGCCCGCGCCACCCGGATCGCGCTGACGGTCGAAGCGGCCGAGGGCAAGGCGATCCGGATAACGCTGGCGGACGATGGCATCGGATTCGATCCTGGCCGGGCGGCCGGTTCGCCAGGGGAGGGACGGGGCTTGACCAACATCCGTCGCCGCGCCGAGCAAATGCGCGGCAGGATCGCGATCGATAGCGCGCCGGGCGAGGGCGCGCGGCTGATCCTGACCATCCCCGTCGCCGAGCGTAAATCCTGAATTCTCGGGCATTATTTGTCCTTACCCGACACGTACCATTTTGAGACGATGACGGCGGGATTGTCGGTTTATTATCCATACCCCCGCGAACGCGGGATTGTTGCCCCGATCCGATCGACCGAAAATGGCGCCACGGACGTTCGGCGAGAACGCCAAAACCGTGGCGATGTCGCCACGTCGCCGAGAACGACATTTTTGGGGACGAGGGAACCGATGAAAAGATCCGCATTCTTCTTCGCTGGCCTATGCGCGGCCCTGTCGGGCGTCGCCCATGCCGACACCTTCCATGTGACGATCGAAAATCCCGGCGTCGAGCATTCCACCGCCGCTTTCACCTCGATGGGTGTCGAAACGTTCGATTCGATCGTCTCCGGGTACAACCGGTCGTTCACCACCGATTTCGGGTCGGGCGGCGTGATCTCGGGCAGCTATGCCGGCGTCGATGTTGTCCCCGCAAACCAATATGGCGGCGCGGGCGGCGCGGGCAATTTCGCGAGCACATCGAGCGGCGCGGGTTTCTCGCTCTCGCTTGCCACCACCAATCCCGCCGGAATCAATTATTTCGGCTTCTGGTTGTCCGCGCTCGACAGCGGCAACACCCTGACCTTCTCAAAAGCCGGGACATCGCTTTTCACTTTCTCGGCGGCTGACGTGCTCGCGCTGGTCGGCAATATGCCCGGCTATTTCGGCAATCCCGACGCGCCGTTCGGCGGCAACAACGGCGGCCAACCCTATGTCTTTCTAAACTTCTTCGATACCAACGGCACCTTCGACAAGGTGACCTTTTCGGAGAATCTGGCGAACGCCGGCTATGAGTCGGACAATCATACCGTCGGCTTTTTCACCAGGGAAAGCGGCACGCCGGTCGGCGGGGTGCCGGAACCCGCGACCTGGGCGATGATGATCGTCGGCTTTGGCGCGGTGGCGGGCGCGATGCGGCGCCGTCAGGGCCGGGCAAGGCTGACCGCCGCGTAATCTTCCCCGATCGCGGGGAGGCGCCGTCCGACCCTGCTCCTGCGGACGGCAGGAGCAGGGCGGCGCCATTGTGGTCGGTGATATAGGGCCCTTCGTCGCAATCGTCGCGCCGGACGTCGTCCTCGCTCGTCGATGTGTCCAGACACGCCCTCGGTAGATCGAGGATCAAGCTGTAGACGAGACGCAGGCCGGCGAACTCGATTCGCCGCCAGCATGTCACGGTTCATCGCAGCATCCACCTCGTCCGCCTTGACGCCCGGCGGACTGCGATCAGAACCAAATTGAAGGTTTTTAGGTACTTTAACAGTATTGTTAAATTCTGCTACCGCGCAGTTTCTTACAATTTTTGGCGGATTTAATGAGTTTAGCGTCTCTTTCAAGGTACATTCTGCTATTATTTTTAATAGCAATTGTGTGCGCGATCATCGTTAGGTTGACGTTCAGCAACGCATCGCCGATGTTCGCCTGGATCATTTATATTTCATTCTTCCTTGCGTCTTTTCTTGTCTTGCAGCTCCTGAGAAGCAAGAGGAAGAGCAGTTAAAGAATGATCCAAGCCGACCTCCCTATCCAGCCGGACCGGAATATAGGCGTCGTCTGGCGGGGGAAGGGGAACGGCCTTTCGGGCGTCGCTCCAACTCGCCCCACCAATAATAGAGCGAAAGTCGCGCGGCGCATGCATCGCCTTCTAAATATCAATTCTTCGATACGGACATGCGCGACCGCGTGCGCAATCCGCCGATCTTTCACCTTGTCTCAACCTAGCACCGGCAATGCTTCTGGATATCGAGCCCGAATACGGGTTGCAATATGAGCGTGCCGCTCGCTGTCCAGTCTTCTATTAAAGAAGGACCCTGAACATGCGTTCGCCGACACCCAGGGCGCGAAGCAAGCGGAATGGCCCGAGGGTACGTGAGGAGGCGCTCGTTATCGCCCGCCGGCTGTTGCTGGAGCGCGGCCCGCGCGCGGTAACGCTCGCCAATGTCGGCCATGAGCTCGGCATGACGCATGCCAATGTCATCTACCATTTCGGATCGGCGGCGGACCTTCAATCGACGCTGATGGAATCGATGATCAAGGACCTGATCGCTGCGCTCGACACGATCCGGGCAGACGCGGGCGCCCCCGTCATCGTCGTCGACCAAATGTTCGATGCGTTCGGCAAGGGGGGCGCCGGGTCGCTCGCGGCATGGATCATTCTGTCGGGCAATGCCGCGCGTCTCGAACCTGTGCGTAACGCAGTGAAGGCATTGGTCGCGGCGATCGTCGATCAGACCGGGGACGTCGAAACTGCGCGCGGGGTCCATGAAGCCGTGCTGATGATGACACTGATGGCATTCGGCGACGCGGTCATCGGCCCCTATATTCGCGACATGCTCGATGAACGGAACGACGCGGCGGTCGGCCTGGCGGCGCGTGTCCTGCCGCATCTTCTGCGTCCGTCGGGCGGTCCTGCTTCCTAATCGGAAACTTCCCGCTCTTCCGATCCGGATTGGGTGATGAGCCGCGCGCTGCGTTGGCCGGTCCAATAGATCCACAGCCAGCTGAGCGCCACCATCAGCCGGTTGCGGACGCCGATCAGGAAGAAGATATGGACAAAGCCCCATAGCCACCACGCGAGGCGCCCGCGCAGCCGCACCCAGCCGAAATCGACGATCGCGGCGCGTTTTCCGATCGTGGCCAGGCTGCCGTCATTCTTGTACCGGAACCTTTCGGGCGGTGTCTTGCCAGCCAGTCGCGCCCGGATGACCTCGGCAACGAACCGTCCCTCCTGCTTTGCGGCGGGGGCGACACCGGGAACGAGCGTTCCCTCGTCATCCTCGACATGCGCGGTATCGCCGATCACGAACACGTCGGGAAACCCCGGGGCGGTGAGATTCGGCTCGACCAGCACGCGCCCGGCGCGGTCGCACGGCAGATCCAGCCACGCGCCCGCCGGCGATGCCTGGACGCCTGCCGCCCAGAGAATGGTTCGGGTGGCGAGGTGCGTTTCGCCGAGATGGACGCCGCCCGCATCGCATTCGGTCACCATATGATCGGTCAACACCTCGACCTTGAGCCTTTCAAGCGCACGCTTGGCATAAGCGGCAAGATGCTCCTTGAAGCTCGGCAGGATGCGCGGGCCGGCTTCGATCAGGATGACGCGTACTTCATCCATGCTGAAGTTTCGGAATTCGCCCCGCAGCGTTTCATGGGCCAATTCGGCGATCGTCCCGGCAAGTTCGACCCCTGTCGGCCCACCCCCGATGATGGCGAAGGTCAGATAGGCTGCCCGCTCCGCGGGGTTGTTTGATCGCTCCGCCTCCTCGAACGCGAACAGGATATTGCGCCGGATATGCGTCGCGTCCTCGATCGTCTTGAGGCCCGGCGCATAAGGCTCCCAATCGTCGTGACCGAAATAGGCGTGGCGGGCGCCGGTCGCGAGCACGAGCGTGTCATAGTCGATCGTCGCGCCGTAACTCGTCAGCAGCCGCTTGTGCCGCGCGTCGATGCTCACCACTTCGCCGAGCAGCGTCGTCGCGTTCTTCGCACCCCGGACGAGGCTGCGGATCGGCCATGCGATATCGGAAGGCGCAAGCGCGGTTCCCGCGACCTGATAGAGGAGCGGCTGGAAGAGATGATAATTGCGCCGGTCGAGGAGCGTGATCCGGACCGGTGCGTCGGCGAGGGCGCGCGCCGCCTCGACCCCGCCGAACCCCGCGCCGACGATCACGACATGATGCGCGAGGGATTCTGAAGGCACGTTAAACTCCTTCTATTTGCTTTTCGCCGGCGTTCGCGATCCGTCGGTCGGCGATCCTATCAGGGCCGGCGACGCTTCGCGGCGATTTGCCCGACCTTGCGGACCCTCGTGCGTCGGATCGTCGAGCGCCGCGTTGTTTGCATGTCGCGCCGCAACTCCACCAGCACGCGGCGAAGTCCGTGAATCTGGTCGACGAGGTGGAGCACGATCTCGACCCCCTCGTCGTTGACGCCAAAGTCTCCCTTGAGATCGCGAATGAGGCGCGCGCGTGCGGCGTCCAGCTCGGAGAGGATGAGCGCGGCGTCGCCGCGATCGGGCCGCAACCATTCGCGTTCGATCCATTGCTGGAGCAACCGCATGTCGATGCCCGATCGGGCCAGGAATTCGTCGGTATCGATCGTCATCTGGCGATATCCTCCCGTGGGTTGAACGCCTTGCCCGCCTCCCAGTTCGATACGAACGCGCGAAGGTCGGGATCGATCGGCTTTTCGAGAACGATCCTGAGCTTGACGAACTCATCGCCGCGCGCCCCGCCGCGACGTGGTGCGCCCTTGCCCTTCAACCGCAGCGTGGTGCCGCTGTTGGCGCCGGCGGGAACCGTCATGGTCACGTCGCCGGTCGGCGTCGGCACCCGGATTTTTCCTCCCAGCACCGCCTCCGACAGGGAGATCGGGAGGTCGATCGTGATATCGTCGCCGTCACGCTTGAAGCGTGGATCGGGACGCACCTCGATTTCGATCAATGCGTCGCCGGGGCCGCCTTTGCCCGAACCCGGTGTGCCCTTGCCCTTCAGGCGCAGGGTCTGGCCGTCGACGATGCCCGCCGGGATCGACACGTCGAGCGTGCCGCCGGTCGGCAAAGTGATACGTTCGGACCCGCCCGTGATCGACTCGACGAAGCTGATTTCGAGCCGGTAGTGAAGATCGCGGCCGCGGCGATTGGCGCGTGCCTCGGCGCTGCGCCGGAACAGATCAGCGAACGGATCGTCGCCCTGGGCGAAATCAGCGAAGCCGCCGTCGCTGGCGTAGTGACCGAAGTCGGAGTCGGCGAAGTCGCGATAATATTGGTGCTGCGGCCGCTCGGCGCCGCTTTCGTCGATCTCGCCCGCGTCATAGCGTTTGCGTTTTTCGGGATCGCTGAGAAGGTCATAGGCGCCGGCGACCTCCTTGAACTTTTCCTCGGCGCCCTTGTCGCCGGGATTGAGGTCCGGATGGAGCTTCTTCGCGAGCTTGCGATAGGCGCTTTGGATCTCCGCGGCGGAAGCGGCCGGCGCGACACCTAATATGTCATAGGGATTCTTCACTCTCGCCCCCGCCACTTTCCGGCGCCTCGCTGCGGTGACAATGCCCGAAGGTCATTGCCGGCAATCGGCCGCGATCTTCCGATCCATGCCACGAAACGCGGCATCTTTCGCCGTCATTCGCGAACCGTCGCTATTTTTTTGATCCCTTCTCGTCGTCGGCGAGCTCGGTGAATTCGGCATCGACGACATCATCGTCGTTATCGCCGCCCGAACCAGGTCCCGCGCTCGCGCCGGCCTGCGCGGCTGAATGGATCGCCTGGGCCAGCTTCATCGCCTGTTGGCTGAGCGCCGCAGTCTTTGCCGTGATGGCGGCTGCGTCATCGCCCTGCAATGCCGTGCGCAGATCGCTCATCGCGCTTTCCGCCGCTTGCTTGTCGGCAGGGGAAAGCTTGTCCTTAAGCTCCTCGATGTCCCGCTCGGTCGCATGGAGCAGCGACTCGGCGACGTTCCTGGCTTCGATGACTTCCTTGCGCTTCTTGTCTTCGGTGGCATGCTCCTCGGCCTCCTTGATCATGCGCCGGATGTCGTCGTCCGAAAGGCCGCCCGACGCCTGGATCCGGATCGTCTGCTCCTTCCCGGTTCCCTTGTCCTTGGCCGAGACGTTGACGATGCCATTGGCGTCGATATCGAAGGTCACCTCGATCTGCGGAACACCCCGCGGCGCGGCCGGGATACCGATGAGGTCGAATTGCCCGAGCAGCTTGTTGTCGGCCGCCAGCTCGCGCTCGCCCTGGAAGACGCGGATCGTAACGGCCGGCTGATTGTCGTCCGCCGTCGAGAAGGTCTGGCTTCTTTTGGCTGGAACCGTGGTGTTGCGGTCGATGAGCCGGGTGAAGACACCGCCGAGCGTCTCGATGCCGAGCGACAGCGGGGTCACGTCGAGCAGCAGGATATCCTCGACATCGCCCTGAAGGACCCCGGCCTGGATCGCCGCGCCGAACGCCACGACTTCGTCGGGATTGACCCCCTTATGCGGCTCCTTGCCGAAGATTTTCTGCACCACTTCCTGGATTTTCGGCATGCGCGTCATCCCGCCGACGAGAATGACCTCGTCGATCTGCTCCGCCTTGAGCCCGGCGTCCTGAAGCGCGTTGAGACACGGCTCCATCGTGCGCTGGATGAGGTCTTCGACGAGCGACTCGAGCTTGCTGCGGGTGAGGGTGATCAGGAGATGCTTCGGGCCGGAGGCATCGGCCGAGACATAGGGCAGGTTGATTTCGGTCTGCTTGCTCGCCGACAATTCGATCTTGGCCTTTTCGGCAGCCTCCTTCAACCGCTGGAGCGCGAGCTTGTCGCCGCGCAGGTCGATGCCCTGATCCTTCTTGAAGGCGTCCGCGAGGTAATTGACGATCCGCATGTCGAAATCCTCGCCGCCGAGGAAGGTATCGCCGTTGGTCGCCTTCACCTCGAATACGCCATCGCCGATGTCGAGGATCGAGATGTCGAACGTGCCCCCGCCAAGGTCGTAGACGGCGACCTTGCCCTGCTTCTTCTTCTCGAGCCCATAGGCCAGCGCCGCAGCCGTCGGTTCGTTGATGATCCGCAGCACCTCGAGACCCGCGATCTTTCCCGCATCCTTGGTCGCCTGGCGTTGCGCGTCGTTGAAATAGGCCGGCACCGTGATGACCGCCTGCGTCACGGTTTCGCCGAGGTGCGCCTCGGCCGTTTCCCTCATCTTCTGCAGGATGAAGGCCGAGATTTGCGACGGCGAATAGGATTTTCCATCGGCCTCGATCCAGGCGTCGCCGTTCGGCCCTTCGACGATCTTATAAGGGACCAGCGATTTGTCGCGCTCGACCACGGGGTCGTCGAAACGCCGCCCGATCAGTCGCTTGACGGCGAAGATCGTGTTGGTCGGGTTGGTCACCGCCTGCCGCTTGGCGGGTTGCCCCACCAGGCGTTCGCCATCCTTGGTAAAAGCGACAATCGATGGCGTGGTACGTGCGCCTTCGCTGTTCTCGATAATGCGCGCGCTCTTCCCGTCCATCACCGAAACGCACGAATTGGTGGTGCCCAGGTCAATTCCGATGGCTTTGCCCATTTCGCTGCTCCTCTGCGCTCGATGCCCTCGACGAGCGTTCCGTGTGTCGGCGCGGAGGGAGCAAGAACTATGCCGTATCTGCAGCGGCGATTAAGCAACGAGGATCAAGCAGCTTGGGGTCGATTGGCGGGGCCGTGGGGGACAGTCTGTCCGCAGGCGCCTAGACAGAATGTCCTTCACGCCTTGTCCCGTCATCGCCGGCTTCGGGAAGCCACAGGAAGAAGGTCGATCCGATGTCCGGCGTGCTCGACGCAGTAAGCGTGCCTCCCGTATGGGATATGAGCATTTGGCAGATCGCCAGGCCGAGCCCGTTGCCGTCGCGCTGCTTGGTGGTGAAAAAGGGATCGAAGATGCGGGCGAGCACATTATCGCTCATCCCGATTCCGGTATCCTGCACCTCGATAACGGCGCCGGGCTCACCGCCCGCGCCCTCGGCATCATAGCTGCGCAAGGTCAGCGTGCCGCCGCTGGGCATCGCATCGATCGCGTTCACCATGAGGTTGACCAGAACCTGCTGGAGCTCGGTTCGGTTGATCCGCACTTCGCGGCGCGCCCGATCGTCGCGCACGACGGTGACCGCCGCTCTTTTGAGCAGGTGCTCGACAAGCGGGAGGGTGTCGGAGATCATCGCCGCAATGTCCTGCCGATCCTCATAGCCGGCATATTCCGCAGGTCGGGCGAATTGCAGAAGCTTCCGCACGATTTCGCTGATGCGCCCGATCTGCTCGTCGACCAGCCTGAACTCGAGGTCGAGATCGTCGGTTCGGCCGGCCAGCACCGCCCGGATGATCTCCAGATTGCCCTGCATCACCGCGAGCGGATTGTTGATTTCATGCGCGATGCCGGCGCTGATCTCGCCGAGCGTTGCGAGCTTCTCCGCCAGGACGAGCTGTTTTGTGGTATCTTCGATCTGCTTGCGCGCCGCGACCAGATGCTCGGTTCGTTCTTCGACGCGCCGATTGAGTTCGTCGTTCCATGCGCGAAGCTGCCGATCGCGATCCTGAATTTCATCAAGAAGGCCATCGAGATGCTTGGCCACCATGCCGATTTCACCCGCATCGCCGCTCGATCCGGTTCGCGCGGCGAGATCGCCGGATTCGACCTGCGCGATGGTCGTCGCCATTCGCTCGAGCGGTTTGAAGATATCGCTCGCCCAGCGCAGGAATAAGGGAACTGTCAGCCCCGTGACGAGCAGAAAGGCGAAGGCGAGCGACAGGACGATCTCGCGGCGCATCGCGGTGAACGGCTTTTCGAGAAAGCCGACATAGAGCATCCCGACACGCCTGCCATCGGTGTCGACGAGCGGCTGATAGGCGGAAATATACCAATCGTTGACGACGAACGCGCTGTCGAGCCAGGTGCGTCCTTCGCCGAGCACCGCGCTCCGCACCGCGCTCGACACTCGCGTTCCGATCGCGCGATGGCCCTCGAACAATCGGACGTTCGTGCTGATGCGAACGTCACCGAGGAACAGCGACGCCGTGCCGTGGCTCCCGCGTGGAACGCTGGTATCGTGATACACCAGAGCGTTGATCGTATCGATGAAGCGCAGATTGCGATTGAGCAACATGCCACTGACCAATGCGGCCGATGTGCCGTCGGCTAAGGTGACGGGCACCGCCGAATGGACCACCATGCCGCGATTCTCGATCGTTCGGGAGGTCGGGGCTGCTTTCTCGGTAGCAATCAGATGGATCGTCGCGCGGCCTGCCAGTTGCGGCGATATCGCCGCCAGATCCGCCTGGGAAAACAGATCGATTCCGGTTTTCGGCTGGCCGCGCAGCGCGCGCGTGATGATCGGCCAATCATATCTGATCGCGCCCGGCGCGCGCGACGCAAACGGGCGGCTCGACGCGATGACCCGATGCCCGGCGTCAACCAGATATAGAAAGTCGGCGCCGGTTTTGCCGGCTTCGCGCGCGAGCAGCATATCAAGCGACGCGTCCTGCTTTGCCTTGCCGTAAAGCACATCCAAAAATCGCGCCGACTAGGCCAGCGACGAAAGCGAGGCCTGATCACCGGCCAGCAATCGGGACAGATATTGGTTTGCGGTGGTGAGATCGCCATCGACCTTCGACAGCAGCATCGCGTCGAACCGGTCGTTCCATCGCTTCATCGCGATGCCAAGGAAGATCGGCAGGATAACCAGCATCGGCAAGAGCGCGATCGCCAGCAGCCGGTAACGCACCGAATGCCGCCGCTTCATCCCCGCCGCTATGGCATCAGACATTCCAGGTCGCGCATTTGCGGTCGACGGTCTTTCGCGAGATGCCGAGCCGCCGGGCGGTCTCCTCGCGGTCGCCGCCCGTTTCCTTCAACATGGCTAGAATATGCCGCCGCTCGACCTCCGCCAGCGTCCTGGGCTTGCGACCGGGGGGTTCCTCGGCCCGTTCATAAGCATTGGGAAACCGGCCCAGGATCACCGCGCGTTCGATGAAATTGCGCAATTCCCGAATATTGCCGGGCCATTCGTAACGCGTGAGATACCGACGCACATTTTGATCGATGGGTACCGGGGCCATGCCGAGCTGCAGCGCTACGTCGCTCATAAAGGCCGAAGCGAGCTCCTCCACGTCATCACCGCGCTCGACAAGCCGCGGCAGCCGAATCTCCAGGACGTTGATACGATAGAAAAGGTCCTGCCGGAACCGTCCCTCGTTCACACGCTCGGCAAGGTCGGCGTTGGTCGCGAAGACGAAACGGACGTCGATCGGCGTTTCCCGCTCCGCGCCGACGGGGCGCACCCGGCGATCTTCGATCACCCGGAGCAATTTGACCTGCATCGGCAAGGGAAGGTCGCCGATCTCATCGAGAAAGATCGTCCCGCCCTTGGCATATTGGATCAGACCCTCACGCGCGCCGTGAGCACCGGTGAACGACCCTTTGACATGTCCGAACAGTTCGCTTTCGAGAAGTTCGGATGGAATCGCGCCGCAATTCACCGGCACGAAGAGCTTGTCGCCGCGATCCGAAAGCGCGTGGATCGAGCGCGCCGCCACTTCCTTGCCGGTTCCGGATTCGCCGGTGAGCAGCACCGAGCTCGGCAGTGGCGCGACGCGCGCGATGATCTTCCGGATCTCCTCGATTGCGGGCGACCTTCCCGTCAATGTGCTGCGAAGCCCCTCTCGTCCCGACGCACCTTTGAGTTCCTGACGGAGAACCGCATTCTCGCGCTGCAGCCGATCGCGATCGAGGCATCGCGCGACGGCGCTGAGCAATTGATTGGAGCGGAAAGGCTTCAGTACGAAGTCGACGACCCCGACCCTCAGCGCGGCGATTGCGGTGTCGAGATCCGCATGCGCGGTGATCAGGATGACATCCGCAAAGAGGCCCGATGCGCGCTGTTCCGCCAGCCATTCGAGCCCGGTCCTGCCGGGGAGAAGATTATCGAGAATGACGACGTCATAGGGCCGGGCATCGAGTTTGCGCGAAGCCTCGCGCGCGTCGGACGCCTCGTCGATCCGCTTGCATCGCGGTCGCAGCGTGCGCACGAGAAAATTCCGCATCCCGGGTTCGTCGTCGACCACCAGGATCGAGGCTTGCGCAAGCCAGGGCCAGAAATCCGGGTCGACGCCGTTATTCTCTTCTGTCTCCTGACCCGGCACGCCCTGTTCCTCCATCTGCTATCCTTGTCCGTCGAAACCCGATCTTACCCTGGATCGGACGCCCGAGCGTTGCCGCGCGCGAATCGGTCCTTTGTTCGCGCGGGTTACAGCTACCATTGCAGTCGACGAAGCGCATCGGGCCGCGTGGGCTGGAACGAAGACAATTTGTCGCGACCGGTTTGGACCTTTTGTCTTCGTCCCTTGTCGCTCAATGAATAAGACATTGAATTAAGACGACATCACGTCTGGCACATCTATTGCTCCATCCGGGCCGATGGTGGAATCAACCGGAGCGCGCGCCTTGACCCCCTTTAAGCCCGGATACCTTGCGCTCAAGATGTTCACCGCGCTCAGGCTCGGCCGCAGGCCGAGCGACTGAAAGTCGAGCATGGCCCTCGATAAGCTACAAGCCGTCAACCTTGCGGTTCGCCGCGTTGGTTTCGCCGAGATCGGCGATGCGGCGCTGCTGCGCACTATTCCGGTCGAGGCCCCGGTTTCGATCGAGGTGTGCGGGGTCGCTTATACCGTGGTGATGGCAACGCCGTCGGACTTGCGCGACTATGCATTGGGCTTCGCGCTCAGCGACGGGCTTGTGGACCGGGCGGATCAGATCGAGAGCATCGACATCCAGCGGGTCGATGGCGGCTGGGCGATCCGGCTATCGTTACCGGCCGAACGGGCTGAGCGCGTGTTCAGACGCGCGCGCCGGCGCGAGGCGGAGGGCAGTTGCGGCCTTTGCGGCGTCGGGAAGGTCGAGCAGCTGTTGCGGTCGCTCCCGCCGGTAAAAGCACAGATATCGACCGATCGGCTCGCGATCATGCGCGCGCTGGCCGGTTTCCGGGATCATCAGCCATTGGGTCACGCCACGGGCGGCTCGCATGCTGCTGCCTTCTGTTCTCCCGCTGGTGCGATCCTGCGCGTCCGAGAGGATGTCGACCGGCACAATGCGCTCGACAAACTGATCGGTGCGCTCGCCAGCGACGCAATCGATCCAGCGACGGGCTTTTACCTGCTTTCCGCGCGATGCAGTTACGAACTCGTCGAAAAAGCGGTTCGCTCAGGCTGTTCGATGCTGGTGACGATCTCGGCGCCGACCAGCCTCGCCGTGGAACGCGCGATGAGGGCAGGGTTGACGCTGGTCGCGATCGCGCGCACCGATTCGGCTTTGATCATCACCGATGAGCAGGGCAGCGTCGAATGAGGATCGAATTATTCGATCCCAATACGATCTTTGGCGCCTTGTTGTCGGGTGCTATCTTTCTGTTGGTCGGGCTGATCCTTTCATGGGTGCTGCGCTATGCGGTCGGCGCCGCGCTCCGTCACGACCAGTCGGACCGTATCGACCAGATCACCTTGTCCTTCCTCAGCCACCTTGCCGTGCTGGTGATGTGGGTCATCCTCATCGTCGCTTATACGCGCGTCGTTCCCGCCTTGAACCGCTTTGGCACCGCGCTGCTCGCCGGGGTCAGTCTCGTCTCCGTGGTGATCGGATTCGCCGCCCAGACGACGCTGGGGAATCTTGTCGCGGGGATAAGCCTCGTCCTCTACAAGCCCTTCCGGCGAGGCGATCGTATCCAGATCAGCGCGCCGACCAAGGATGATTTCGACGTCGGCGTCGTTGAGGACATTTCGTTGGGATTCACGGTGTTGCGCACCGATGACGGCCGCCGGATCATCGTTGCCAACGGGAAGATGGCGCAACAGACGATGATCAAGCTGTCGCCGACCGACGAACAACCGATAGCACCGGCTCCGCCGGTGTAAGCTTGTAGTGCAAACCGGGTAGCCCGGCCGAATTACTTTTCGGCCGGGCTTGCGCCATTTCGATCACTCCTTCGCGGTCAGCGTCGGCCATTTGATGCCGAGCTGGTCGAGATAGGTGGGGTATTTCTTCGGGTTGTAATAATATTTTTCCATCTGTGGGCGCATTTCCCGCATCGTCTTTTCGTTGAGCCAGATCGCGGGCTTTTCGAGGATCGGCTTGTAGCTGTCGGTCTTGAGCTGGACGTTGTTGAAATAGTCCTTGGCGTCGGCGAGCAGTTTGGGCGTGGTCATCATGTCCAGCACCGTCATCGCCACCGCTTTCGCGCCGACGACCACCCCTTTGTGCGCGATCGGCGTCGCCATCGCCATCGCCGAGAGCACATTATGGCCGATCATATTGGGAATGTTCGACGGATAGCGGATGGTGATCGTCGGCACCGTCCACATGATATCGCCGATATCGTCCGAGCCGCCGCCCATCGACCGCGGGCGGTTTTCCGGGGTCGACAGCGGCGTGACGGTATCGGTGAGCGGCGCGACCTTGCGGTGGTTGGTTTCCTGCACCGCCTTGGCGAAGGCCTGATCATCGGCATCCCATTTCGGCATGCCGACCGCCTTGATGTTGAGAAAGGCCGCCTCGGCCAGCGGCTTGTTGGCGAAATTGGGCGCGGCATAGCCGAGGATGCGTCGCTCGACCGTGGTGCCGGTCGCCTTGGCGGCGGCATCGGCGAGTTCGTTGCCGGTATCGTAGAGCGTCTTCACGTCGCCGAAGCTGCGGTCGCGGAAATAATACCAGACCGAGGCGAGATCGGGGACGACATTGGGCTGCCCGCCGCCGTTAGTGATGACGTAATGCGACCGCTGGGTCAGCGGCAGATGCTCGCGGCGGTAGTTCCACGAGGTATCCATCAGCTCGACCGCGTCGAGCGCGCTGCGCCCGTCCCACGGATCGCCGGCGGCATGCGCGGTCTTGCCGTGGAACGTATATTCCACCGAGACCATGCCGTTCTGCCCGAGATCGCCGTAAGCGGTGCCGAACTCACTGGAAACATGGACGAAGATGCAGGCGTCGACGTCCTTGAACAGCCCGGCCTGGACATAATAAGCCTTTGAGGCGAGCAGTTCCTCCGCGACGCCCGGCCAGATCATCAGCCGGCCGGGGATATGGTTCTTCTCCATCACCGCCTTGGTCGCGATCGCCGCGGCGATGATCAGCGGCATGCCCGAATTATGCCCCTCGCCATGCCCCGGCGCGCCCGCGACCATCGGCTTGACGTTGGGGATGCCGGGATATTGCGAGACGCCGAGCAGATTGTCGATATCCGATCCCAGCGCGATCAGCGGCCCGCCCGAGCCCCAGGTCGCGGTGAAGGCGGTGGGGATGCCGGCGACCCCGCGGGTCACCTTGAAGCCGTTCTTCTCCAGGATGTCGGTGAGATAGGCCGAGGTGCGCACCTCCTGAAAACCGGGCTCGGCATAGGAAAAGACCTGATCGACCATCACCTGAATCTGTTTGGTCTGCGCCTCGACGCCGGCCTCCACCGCCTTCTTCTGCTCGTCGGTCGCCGCATAAGCGAGCGGCGACCACAAGACGCTCGCCATCAGCGCGGCGGCTATTGTGCGTTCAAATCGATTCTTCATTCGACCCTCCTTTTCCCCTTAGAATTTCACGCCCGCCGATACGCGGAATACCCGACCGACCACGTCATAGAGCTGGCGGCTGGTCTGGGCGTAAGCCGGCACATTGTTGCCGTCGGGCCCATTGCCCACCAGCACGGGATCCTTGTTGAACATATTGTTGACTACGAAGGTCAAGCTGCCGTCATGGCTGCCGGCGGAGAATTTGAAGCTGATCGATGCGTCGAAATAGGTCGCGCCGGGAATGTGGTTGTTGTTGATCGTGCGATATTGATTGGTCGAGGCCGGGCATCCCGAGGTGCATTGGATGTAATCATTGCCATAGACCCCCGATCCGAAGCCGCGCGCGACCAGATTGATCGTCACCGGATCAACCTTGTAAAAGGCGCTGACGCGATAGACCCAATGGGGCGCGTTGTAGGTGCCCGCCAGGCTGCCGCCGTTCACCCCGGCATAGTCGATCGGGAAAATCCCGTTGTTGATCACGTTCTTTATGTAATGGGTTATCGCGGTGCTGATGCTGAAACTGCCGGGCAGATCGGCCGATATCGCGGAAAGATCGGTGCGGTAGGTCGCATCGATGTCGAATCCCGTCTCATGCTGGCTGGCGAAGTTGAACGGCTGGATGACGATCTGGCTCAACGCGCCGCCGTTATAGACGATGTTGTTGCAATAGGCCGTTGACCCGGAATAGCAGAAATCCACCGTATTCTGGGAGGTGATCGATCCGATCGCATCGGTGATCCTGATATCATAATAGTCGAACGACATGGTGAAGCCGGGCAACCAGCGCGGCGTCGCGACCGCGCCCGCCGTCCATGTATTCGCCTTCTCGGGCTTGAGGTTCGGGTTGCCGATCGTGCTCTCGACGAACTGGAAGGCCCCCGCGCCGAGCGGCGAGTTGGCCGGCATGATCACCGAATTGGTGCGCGCCGTTCCCGAAGCGAACAATTCCTGGAGGTTTGGCGCGCGGATATCGTGGCTGTAGGTGGCGCGGAACTTGATATCGGGCAGCGGCGTGTAGGTTCCGCCGACCTTCCAGGTCTGCACCGCGCCCGAGGTCGAATAATCCGTATAGCGGCCGGCGGCGTTGAGGTTGATGCCTTTCACGATCGGCAGATCGACTTCGATGAAGCCTTCCTTGACATTATATTCGCCGAAATTGGGCAGGTAATTGCCGTAGAGCCAGTTGTTCGTGGTGGTTCCATTGGCATTGCGGACGGGCTGATATTCGGTCGGAACATAGCCGCTGATCTGCTCCTTGCGCCATTCGGCGCCGAGCGCCACCGCCGCGGGGCCGCCGGGGAGATTGAACAATTCCCCGCTGGCGCTCGCCGCTGCGACATCCTCCTTGATCGTCTCGTCGCGATAGGGTTGCCCCGCGCCGTAGATATAGGCCAGCGCCTTCGGGTCGGGGCCGCCGTGGATGCCGAGCCGGTTGACCGGTACGCAGCCGTTGGTCGGCGCGGTGAGCGTCGAACGGCAGGCAATGCTGCCGAGCGCCAGCCCGGATGACCCGACATTGGCGGAGGTCACGATCACCGCATCCTGCGCCAGCGCCATTCGCGCGACGTTCCAGGTATTGGTCAGCTCCTCATGCGCCTTGGTCATGCCGTGCTGATAATAAGCATTCCATTTCCAGGTCCGCCCGAAGAGCCCGAATTTGCCGTTAACCCCGGCGACATAGCGATAGACCTCACGCCGGTTGTCGCTTCCCGGGGCGGGGAAGCCATTGTTGCTGGTGCCGATCGTAAAAGGCGCGGTCACCTGAGCCGCCAGTGTGGGATAATAAGTGCGCAGATAAGCATTGTCCGGCTGGATCGTCACGCCGGTGCTGGGGGTTTGCTGATAGAAGCTTTGCCCCTCGTATCGATTCCACGAGAATTGACCGTAGATCTGGATATCGTTGGTGAGATCGTAAGCGACGCGGTTGAACACGCCGATCCGCTCCTCGGTCGGCAAGAGCGAATTGGTGCCCCTGTGCCCCGCCATCGTGACCTTGTAATCGCCCCCGATCATCCACGGCGAGGAAACGGCACTGCGCGTGCCGAAATTGAGCGCCGCTGTCTGATTGTTGCCGAGGAAATAGGTGCCGGCGAGTGGCCCCGAGGTGATCAGTCCGCCGGTCGTATAGGTGCTGACGCCGAAGCCTGATCCGACGAGCCGCTGTGGTTGGCCGTTGGTCGGCGTATAGGCCGGATTGTTGATCTGGAAATAGTCGGCGTTGTTCCAGCCGCGGTTGATCGTGTCGACGCCGTCCTGGTGGAAATATTCCGCATTGACCAGGACATGCAACCGATCGTCCAGTGCGGAGAAACCGGCGCTGCCGCTGAACCGGTAATTCATCCCGTCGCCATAGGTGCTGACGCCATTGTCGACCTTGAGCTCGACGCCCTTGAAATTCTTGTTGAGAATGAAATTGACGACGCCCCCTACCGCGTCCGACCCATATTGCGCGGACGCGCCGCCGGTCACCACCTCGACTCGCTCGACCAGATCCTGCGGGATCGTGTTGATGTCGACCACGCCGCCGATCGAGGAGGCCACCGATCGTTGTCCGTCGACCAGCACCAGCGTCCGCCCCACGCCAAGGCCGCGCAGACTGATCGAGTTGATGCCGGCGATCCCGTTCGACAGGCTTCCCGAACTGGTCGCCGAGGTGCCGCTCCCCGCGATCGAGGGGAGGGTATTGACGAAATCGGCGATATTTGCCGGCGCCTGCGCTGCGATCTCCGCCGCCCCCAGCACCGAGACCGGGGTCGGCGCGGCATAGCCGTCGCGCACGATGCGCGAGCCGGTGACGACGATATCGCCCTTCGGCGTCGCACCTTCATCGCCGAGGTCGTCGCCGGGAATGCCGGTGGCAGCGGGCGCGGGCTTCGCACCGGAGGTATTGACCGGGCCGCCCGATTGGGCAGGCGCCTGGCGGATCGGTCCGATCTGGGGCGCGCCCGGCACCGGAGCAACTTCTTGCGCCCATGCGCCGCCGGCGGAGAGCGTCGCCAACGCCGTCGTGGCGAGAGCGGTAGGCTTCAGGAAACGATGGCCGCGCGCCAGCAACGCTGACGAGAGCAGGAAAACAGACATGATTGCCCCTTTCTATTTTCCTTCGGGCAATCCTCACCTCGGTCGGTTTCTCTCTCTCGTTGGTTCCTGCGCGGGGGTCATCTGTTCTGGCCGGGTGATCCCGGTCCGAGCCAACCGATCGCCGCATACCGGAAGGGCGCGGCGTCTTCGAACTCGAATAGGAAGCTAACAGAAGCTTGGGGTGAGTTCCCACTAAATTCGTAGCCGCATTGCGGTTTCTGCGCAGGATTCCTGCGTGAAATAGCGAAAGGGCGCGTGATACCTCCGCCCGGAAGCGTGGGGTACGTGCCCTTGCGATCGCGTATCGGGCGGTTCGCGTTACGGTTGCACCGCCAGCACTGCCGCCGGCACCTTGCGATCGAGCACCTTGCGCATCACGAAGCTGCTTCTGATCTTCGCGACATGAGGAAGGGTGGAAAGCTCCTTTCGATAGACGCTGTCATAATGTTCGAACGATTTCACATGGACCATCATGATGAAATCCGTGTCTCCCGATACGAAACTGCAGAAAGACATGGAGGGGCATTGCGACACGGCTTGCTCGAATTCGTTCAGGACATGTTCGGCTTGCGAGCTCAATTCAATCGCGACGATCACCGTCGTGCCAAAGCCAAGCCGCGACAGGCTGAGATCGGCGCTGTAGCCCTGGACCATTCCGCGATCCTCGAGCAATTTTCGCCGCCGCCCGACGGCGGTGCTGGAAAGATGCACCCGCTCGCTCAACGCCACATCGGATGCACGGCCGTCGCGCGTCAGCTCCCGCAGGAGTCGATAATCCATCTGATCGATGTCGATGTCGGCAGAATCCTGCACAACCTGCTCCTATCGTGGTGAAATGCTGCTCAAGTCGACATAAAAGTGCAGGAAAACCGCGTCGCCTTCAACGCCCAGGCGGGCGTGTGGCATCATTCGGCCACAGCGGCGCTGCCCGGCTTCGCAAAACGCGCCCGATATGCCCCCGGAGTCACGCCGAGCTCGCGGCGGAACAGGCGGTGCAGCGTATCGACCCCGCCCAACCCGCTACGTTCGGCCACGCGGTCGAGCGGCCAATCGGTCGATTCGAGATCCCGCCGCGCATGATCGAGTCGTACTTCCAACACATGGCGCGCCGGTGTCCTGCCGATCTCCTGCGCGAAACGTCGCGCAAAATTGCGCTCGCTCATCGCGGATCGAGCGGCAAGCGCCGATACGGACAAGTCCGCGGTCGGATTGTCGGCGATCCACGGCAGGATATCGGCGAAGCGGCTGCTGGCATGAGACTGGGCGGCGAGCGTCTGGCTGAACTGGCGCTGCCCGCCGGGGCGGTGAAGAAACAGCACCAGATCGCGCGCGATTTTCGCGGCGACGCCTTGCCCCAGATCGGCGGCGACCAGCGCCAATGCGAGATCGATGCCGGCGGTGACCCCGGCGGATGTGCAAATCGGGCCGTCGATCCGGTAGACTGCGTCGGCATCCACACGCGCCAGGGGAAAATAGGCCTGTAACGCGCGCGCCGCCGCCCAGTGCGTCGCGGCGCAGCGCCCGTCGAGTAGCCCCGCTGCGCCGAGCACGAACGCACCGGTGCAGATGCTGCCGATTCGGCGCGTGCGCGGCGCACGTTCGGTCAGCCAGTTGATAAGATGCGCGTCGGTTGCCGCAGCGCGAACCGCTTTCTCGCTGCCGCCTGCGACGAGGATCGTGTCGGGATCGGCCTCGACGCTGCCGAGCGCGACCGTCCCGCCCAGCGTCAAGCCGGTCGCAGTAACGACCGCGGTGCTGCCGAGGCTCGCCACGCGCAGATCATAGCTGCCCGGAAGCTGCTCCTCGGCGCGATGGAAAACCGCCATCGGCCCGGTAACGTCCAGCGGCTCCACGCCCTCGAAGGCGATCAAAATCACCAGCCGCCGCCGGTCCCGTCGCGATTTTGGCTGTTTTTCCGATGTCTGTGGCATTTAAGCCAGATAAGCTTTGCGCATAGATTTGTCTGCATGATGAGCGAGCGGATTGATGATCGATTGGGGCGCCGGGGCTTTCTGGCGGGCGCGGCCGGGTTTGGCGTTGCGACACTGGCGGCGGGGTGCAGCGGGAAAGCGGGAAGCGTCGCGCTGCCGCTCGCTGCCGACGAACAGCGGCGCCTCATCGCCGGGATGAAACCGCCGAAACGCGCGCGGCCCCTGGTTGCGATCGTCGCCGATAATCGCGGCGCGGAGACGACGGACCTGATGATCCCGCAGGCTGTCCTGACGCGATCGGGGCTCGTCGACGTGACGGTGATCGCACCGACAGACGCAACGATCGCGATGATGCCGGCGCTCTCGATCGAGCCGCAGGATACGCTTGCCGGTTTCGACAAGGCGCACCCCGACGGCGCGGATTATGTCATCGTGCCGGCCTATCGTCACGACGACCGCGAGGGGCCGATCGTTGCGTGGATAAGGCAGCAGGCGGCATCGCGGGCGACGATCATCGGCATCTGCGAAGGTGCGAAGGTGCTGGGGCGCGCCGGTCTGCTCGATGGACGGATGGCGACGACGCACTGGTATGCGATCGACGGTCTGATGCGCGCGCATCCCGCGATGCGTTACGCGCGCGACCGGCGTTATGTTGTGGACCGCGGCGTCGTCACGACAACCGGGGTAACGGCGTCGTTTCCGGTTTCCTTGGCGTTGGTGGAGGCGATCGGCGGGAAGGAGCACGCCGAGAAGCTCGCTGCGCAACTTGGGGTGTCGGGCTATGACGCTGCGCATGACAGCCGCGAGCTCCACCTCAATGCGGGTTGGGTGTGGCAACTGGTTTCCAACAGCGCGGCAGTCTGGGGCCATGAAACCATCGGTATCCCGGTTGCCGACGGTGTGGATGGCATCGCCCTCGCGCTTACCGCGGACGCCTGGTCGCGCACCTATCGCTCGAAGGCGCTGGCGCTGACCTCGCAGGCGACAGTGCTTACCGCCGACGGTTTGAAGCTCACAACGGGCGGGCGTTCCGCGCGTGAAACGGACCTGACCCGGTCTCTGGACCCTGCCATTCCCCCGGCGTCGCAACTCGATCGTGCGCTTGAGGCGATTGCGGCGCGCTATGGCAGAGGAACCGCCGGGTTCGTTGCCTTGCAACTCGAATTTCCGTGGCGATGAAGCGGCGTTGGCAACTCTGTTCCCGGTATGAATGCCGCTGCCACCGCGAGCGAGAATGGAAATGGGCGGCCGTCCGGTCCGGTGCTAGAGGGGCGGCACATTGGGGATTGGGAAGGATCTCGCGCATTGGCTGGCTCCATCATCACGATCGAGGATATCGACCAGGCCTTGGCGAACAGCGGATATATTCATCTGGCGGCGCCGGCGCTCCAGCAGATCGTCGGCTGGACCGGGGAACAATGGCAGACGTTCGCGGCCTCGTGGGAGCGGCTCGGCGAGGACCGCTACATGGCCGACGGCGGGCGATACCGGCGCCGGCGTCATGCCGCTTTCGAAGTGCGCGGCGGTGATCTGGTACGGAAGCCCGACCAGCCTCATTTCCAGAGCCGCGACTATAACCCGCTGAACGGAGACGTGCAGCGCTGGTTCGATGCGGTCGAGACCGATATCGCCGAAAGCGCGATCGTGGCATCGATCTTCCGGTCGCTGACCCCGCTGTTCGCGACGCTCGATCGGCGAGCGCCGACCGCCCCCTGGCATAGCGAAATGCACCAGTTCAGGATCGAGACGTCACCGGAAGAACTTGGCCGCCCTACGCCGGAAGGCCTGCACCGCGACGGTGTCGACTGGGTTCTGGTAATTCTGGTTGCGCGTCAGAATGTTGAAGAAGGTGTGACCGAAATCGGTGGAGCGGACGGCCGCCGGCTGGGGCGGTTCACGCTGCTCGATCCGGGCGATGCTGTCCTCCTCGACGATCGCCGGATCCGGCACGGGGTGACCCCGATCCGGGTGACCGCGAACGCCGCGGCGGCCTATCGCGATGCGCTGGTCGTGACGTGGAAGGCGAGCGGCGCACCCTGATGCCCTGGCGACTGGTTAATCAAAGGCCGTCGCCCTCGACCCAATGCGCATTTGAAAGCCGGCGTGCCAGATCCCACGCCTGCCGCCGGATATCGGGAACGGCGGTCACTTCCCAGAACGTCCCGCGGGTCATCGGCCCGATGCAATAAAGCTCGGGATGGATGCTGCCGTTTGCCGCGCGGACATGGCATTGCGCATCGACCTCGATCCCGAGATCGAGCGGGTCGGCCGCGATCGCGCCGCTCGCGAGAAGCGCCTTCGTCAGCGGATCGTCCGCGCGGCGCAGATCCGCACCGACCCCGGTGCAATTGACGATCCGGTGGACCCTCGCGGTTTGCATCGTGGGCGACCCGCGCGGCCGCCAGCGCGCCTCGATCGCCCCCGCCACGGGGGCGACGCCAAGGAGCTTGCCGGCTTTGACTCGCAACCGGCGCGACTTGGTCAGCGCGTCGATGCGGCTTGCGATTTGCGGGGCGAGCCGGTGGCGATGAACATCCCAATAAGCGCGCAGATGACGGAGGAAACGGGCGCGCTTTTGAAGCGGCCAGCGTGCCCAGAGGTGCTGGCTGATCGGCCTGAAACGGTCGATCGCATTGCGCCAGCCACTGCGCGATGCGGCCTGGCGCGTATCGTTGAGCAGCACCGAAATGTCCGCATCGGGCATGTCCTTGAGGAAATCGACCTTCGGTTGCGCGATGTCGTGCGGCTGGGGCAGCAAGCCACGGCGCGACAGCGCGATGATCGGACCGGGAAAGCCGCGATCGACCAGATCGAGAACGGTGTCGATCGCGGTCAGGCCGGTGCCGAGCACCAATATCGTGCTTTCGGGACCGAGGCCGTCGAGAATGTCCTGCCGCCACGGATCGTTGACGATATCGGGTGCGGCAAGGCCGGAATCGCGCAACGGGGGGAGTTCGGCCGGTGGGAGATTTCCCAGCGCCAGAACGACGGTCGCCGCTGCGATCTCCTCGCTTCCCGCCACACGAATATGGAATCCGCCGCCCGGGCGCGGGAGCACATCCAGCGCCTCGCCGACGACGATATTCAGCCGGTCGGGCTCTCGTTCGACCGTATTTTGCAGCAATTCGCGCAGATAGATGCCGTAGAGCCGCCGCCTGACGAACGGGCTATGCTCGGCATCGCGTCGATCGAGCCATTTCACGAAATGGTCGGGATCGTCGGGAAAGGCACTCATCCCGCCGGCGCGCACGTTGAGCAATTGCTCGGGCCGCGCGGCGCCATAAGCGAGGCCACGCCCCAGCACATCGGCGTCGCGTTCGATCAGCGTCACATGCGGGCCGCCGAAGCGTGCGATATTGATCGCAAGCAAGCTGCCGCTGAAACCGCCGCCGATGATAACGATATTGCCGCCGGTCAATGCTCGATCCTTCTCTGCCGCCGTATGTCCAACCCCCGGCGCGAGAATAAGTATGCGAACAAGGTTGAGCGCGCTCCGTCAAATCCGCACTAATATGGTAGACATATAGCGCGGCCGCGCGAATGGGAACTTCCTTGCCGCACGGATGGGAGGCGGGCTACGGGGCCTGAAGCTGGCGCGGTCGTCTCCACGCTGCACGATGGCAAGAATTCGGAAGGAAGTCCGGTGCATGGGCGATACCATTCGAGATGAATTTGCCTCGAACAGGGATAGGCTCTTCCTGCTTCGCCCTGGGTTCGAAGATCCGGCTTATCCGGAACAGACTTTCTATTGCTGGCATTGTGCGCTGCTGGAGGGCGTGCTGGCTTCCTTTCCGGGCCTTGCGCGCGGGCTCGACGTCGAGCGGATCGCATGGCCTCGTCCGAGGCGACCGGTTATCGAATTGGTGGGCGAGGAGAACCAGTCGTTGCCTCTGCTCGTCCTGGCCGATGGTGAAATATCTCATTACCAAACCGGCAGCTATCGTGGACGTGTCTTCATAGCCGAGAAGGCCAAAATTCTGGCGGCCCTGTCAGAGCGACATGGATTTCCGCATCCCCACCCATGATGGTTTTGAATGGATGATGACGTTCGTCCGGCAATCAGGATGCGAGCGCCAGCTCGGCGGCGCTCGCGGAATCGGCGATCAGGCGCCGGGTGTAGGCATGCGCTGGCCGGTCGAGCACCGCATCGGCCTCGCCTTGCTCGACGATGCGCCCGTCCTTGAGGACGATGATATGATCGGCGATGACGCGCACGACCGCGAGGTCGTGGGTCACGAACAAGATGGTCAGCCCTTCCGCCTTGAGCCGCATGAGGAGATCGAGCACCGCCGCCTGGACCGACACGTCGAGCGCGGACGTGATCTCGTCGCAGATCAGCACCTCGGGCTCGCACAGCAGCGCCCGCGCGATCGCGACCCGCTGACGCTCGCCGCCCGAAAGCTTCCCGGGCCGGCGATCGAGCACGGTCGCGGGCAGCGCGACGCGCGCGATCGCGGCCCGCGCGCGCTCGCGCGCTTCCTGGGCGCTGACGGGGAAAAAGTGCCGAACCACCGCGACGAGGTTATCCGCCACGTTTTGACGCGGGTTGAGCGCGCGGAACGGATTCTGGAAGATATATTGGATACGGCGGCGCAGGTCCCTGGCGCGCGGGGATGATCCGATGCCGATCGGCGTGCCGCCGATGACGAGCTCGCCGGTGACGGCGGAACCCAGCCCGCCGAGTGCGCGGGCGAGCGTGGTCTTGCCCGACCCCGACTGGCCGACGATCGCGGTGCATTGCCGCGCCTGCACCGAAAATCCGACGTCGAACAGCACTTGATTGGCGCCATAATAAGCGTCGATGCCCGCCGCGGTAAGCAGGGCAGGCCGATCGGCCGGCGCCGGCGTGGAAGGCTGGGCGGTGCGGCGCTCCAGCGGTGTCTGAAGCAGCGGGTGGTGGCATGCGACGAAGGTGCCCGATACGCCTTCCGTCAGCCTCGGCTCGGTCGCGCGGCAGAGGTCGGTGGCGCGGGCGCAGCGCGGCGCGAAGGCACAGCCGTCGGGACGCTGGCCGGGGGACGGGGCGTGGCCGGGAATATGGCTCAGCGCGTGTCGCCGGTCGACGCCGGGCATCGCGCCGAGCAGGCCGCGCGTATAGGGGTGCATCGGCTGGGCGAAGATCGCGCGGCTGTCGGCCACTTCCGCCAGCCGGCCGGCGTAGAGCACCGCGGCACGGTCGACGAGATCCTGCACGACGGAGAGGTCGTGCGAGATATAGACGGCCGCGACGCCCTGTTCCCGGCAATAACCGCGGATGAGATCGAGCACCTGCGCCTGCGTGATCACGTCGAGCGCGGTGGTCGGCTCGTCGAGCACGATCACGCGCGGGCGCAGGATGAAGGCGAGCGCCAGAAGCACGCGCTGTTGCTGGCCGCCCGAAAGCTGGTGCGGATAGCGGCGCAGGAAGGCCGGATCGTTCGGAAGGCCGACGTCCGCCAACGCCGCCGCGACCGCGGCTGCGCGCGCCGCGGGCGGCAGCTCGCGCCGGTGAATGGCCAGCGTCTCCGACAATGAGCCGCCGATCCGTGCGAGGGGGTTGAGCGCCATCGCCGGGTCCTGCGGGACATGCGCGATCAGCCGTCCCCGCGCGGCGCGTCTTTCGCCGTCGGTGAGCGCGAGGATGTCCTGGCCGTCGACCAGCACCGATCCGCCCGTGATGCGCGTCCCGCGCCGGGCATAGCCGAGCAGCGCATTGGCCAGCGTCGTCTTGCCGCTGCCCGATTCGCCGACCAGCCCGAGGATCTCGCCGGGCGCGAGCGTCAGCGATATATCGGCGACGATCGGCGCGCCGCGCGGCGCCAGGTCGACGCGCAGGTCGCGCACGACCAGCGCCGGGGAGGCGGCGGGCATCACGCTTCCTCCTCGATGCGGGCGTTGATGCGGCCGATGCCCTCGGCGATGAGGTTGGTACCGAGCGCGAACAGCGCGATCATCGCCACCGGCGCCAGCACCGCCCAGGGCTGTACGAGCAGGCCGGCGCGATTCTCGTTGATCATCAGCCCCCAGTCGGCGGCCGGCGGCGCGACGCCATAGCCGAGGAAACTGAGGCCGGAGAGCATCCCGATCGCCCAGGTCAGCATCACCCCGAACTGGACGAGCAGCGGCGTGATCATATTGGGCAGCACCTCGCGGAGCAGGATATGCGCGGAGGAGAAACCCATCATGCGCGCGCTATCGACATATTCCTGCTCGACGATCCCCAGCGTCACGCCGCGCGACAGGCGAATGACGCCGGGCAGAAAGGCGATCGCGACGAGCAGCACGATGAGCCACGGCGCGCGCCCCAGCATCGAAACGACGAGGAGGACGAGGATGAGGTCGGGAAAGGCGAACAGCACGTCCGTCGACCAGACGACGCCCTGGTCCACCGCGCCCTTGCGATAGGCGCTCAACATCCCGATCGCCGCGCCGGCGGCGAGCGCGAGGATCGAGGCGGCGATGCTCATCCAGAATATCGAAAGGCCACCCGCCAGCAGCCGCGACCAGATGTCGCGACCGAGATAGTCATAGCCCAGCCAGGCGCCGGCCCCGGGCGGGCCGTAAGGGGCGCCGATCAGGGCATTGGGATCGTGCGGCGCGAGCCACGGCCCCGGCAATGCGATCGCGAGCACGGCCGCCAGCAGCACCGTCCCTGCGCGGATCTGGCGCTCGTTGCGCCATCGGTTTGGCCTGCGCCGGCGGCTCGTCATCATGCGCCTCCCGCGCGCAGGCGCAGTCTTGCCCCGGTGCCGCTACGTAGCCGGGGCCGGGTCGTCGTGCGCAGCCGCGGCGTCAGCAGAACGGTCGCGAAGTCCGCGACGAGATTGATGAAGACGACGGCGATCGCGGTCAGCAGCGCGATCGCCTGGACGACCGGAATGTCGCGTGTCTCGATCGCCGCGTTGAGCGCGCTGCCGATTCCCGGATAGCTGAACACCACCTCCACGATCAGCGCGCCGCCCAGCACCATCCGCGTCGCCATCGCGAAGCCCTGGATGACCGGGGGGAGCGCATTGGGCACGGCATGGCGCCAGACGATGCGCCGTTCCGGCAGGCCCCGCAGCCGGGCGGCGGCGATATAGTCCGCCTCGAGCGTCTCGGTCAGGCTCGCGCGGATCAGCCGGGTGAGGAAGGGCAGGACGAGCAGCAGCAGCGTCGTCGCCGGCAGCACCAGATAGAGCGGCTGGGCAAAGGGCGACAGCGACGGATCGAGGATCGATACGGCGGGCAGGATCGCCAGCGGACCGGTGGAGAAGAGCAGGATCAGCGCCACCGCGATCGCGAAGGGCGGCACCGCCTTGAACCCGATCAGCAGCGTCATCGCTGTGCGGTCGAACCGGCTGTCGCGCTTCACCGCCATCGCCACCCCGAGGAGGAAGGCGGCGGGCGCGGTGACGAGCAGGACGAAGATCATCAGCGCGATGCTGTTGCCGAGCCGCTCGATGACGAGGCCAAAGGCCGGCACGTTGGAATCGAGCGAATTGCCGAAATCGCCGACCGCGACATGACGCAGCCAGTCGACATATTGCACCGCGATCGGCCGGTTGAGGCCGAGCTGCTCGCGCAGGATCGCAACCGCCTTGTCGGTCGCCTCGGGGCCGAGGATGACGCGTGCGGGATCGGAGGGGAGGGCGAGCGTCGCGAGATAGACGATCGCGCTCACCGCCAGCACCGTTCCGAACCCCGCCAACAGGCGGCCGGCCAGCCACGGGAACCAGCCGGGGAGCGGCAGCCGTGCCGCCTGCCAGCGATCCACGATACCGACGGAGGGGGGCGCGCCCGCCTGTGTCGCCATTATGCGTCCTTCCGCCAGAATTCGTCGACGCGCCAGCCGCCGAACTGGGTCTTTTCCGCCACCAGGCCGCCGATCGTGTCGCGCGCGGCGGCCCGGACATGGGTGAAGCCCCAGATCAGCAGGCTGCCCCGGTCGTGCTGGATATGCTGTGCCTCGTGCACCAGCGGTTTGCGCTTCTCGACGTCGGGCTGCGACAGCGCCGCGTTGATCAGCGCGCCAAACCTCGGATCGTGGAAGTTGGTGCGGTTGATGATCGCGTCGGGCGCGTCGTAATGGAGCGCGCTTGCCAGGAAGCCGCGCGCCGGAATCCCCCCGGTGGTGATCGCCCGGCCGGGCGGCGCAGGCACGGCGAAGCTTGCCGCATCGAGCCGCTCGACCTTGAGGTCCAGCCCCGATTTGCGCGCCTGTTCGGCAAAGACCAGCGCCGCGGGCGCGCCGGCGGCATTGGCGGTGATGGTGAGCGCGAGCGAGGGGTGACCGGCCTGCGCCAACAGCCATTTCGCTTTGTCCGGATCGTGCGCGCGCTGGGCGATATCGTGATCATAGGTCGGGTCGTGCGGCGAATAGAGATCGTTGCCCGTCGTCCCTTCGCCGTGCAGCGCGCGTTTCACCAGGTCGGGGCGGTCGGCGAGAAGCCGCAGCGCCTGTCGAACGCGCACGTCCGACAGCGCCGGGTGCAGCACGTTCATGTCGAGCGACTGGACATTATTGGTGGGTGAGGTGACGACCTTCACCCCCGGCGACCGGCGGAGCAGCTGCGCCTGCTCCACCGGCACGAGGTCGGCAAGATCGATCTGCCCGGACTGGAGCGCATAGGCGCGCGCCGTCTGGTCCTTGAACTCGATGATCTCGAGCTCGTCGACATAGGGCTGGCCGGGTTTGAAATAATTCTCGAATCTGGTGAAGGTCGACCTCTGGCCCGGCTTGAAACTCTTCAGGCGGAACGGGCCGCAGCCCACGACATTGTGCACCGGGTCATAATCGGTCGGGACGATGCCGCCGAAACTGATCCAGGTATCCATCAGCGCGACCAGCCCCTTGCCGGGATGTGCGTGGAGCCGCACCGTCCGCGGGTCGAGCGTCTCGATCGTGTCGCGGTTCACCGCGGCGACCAGCCCCGCGTAGGGTGAGGCGAGCTGCGGATCGGAAATACGGCGGATGGAATAGACGAGGTCCTCGGCCGAGACGGTCTTGCCGTGGTGGAATTCCAGTCCCTGGTGCAGGCGGATGACCACGCTCTGTCCGTCGGGCGCGATCTCGGTGCTTTCGGCGAGCGCGCCGGTGGGCTCGCATGCCTTGGTCCATTCCCACAATTTGGAATAGATCGCCCAGCCGCGGATGATGCCCGCGCCGACCGGCTTGTGCGCGTCGAGGTTGCCGGCCTGGGTCGGCTCGATCGTTCCGATGCGCAAACGGCCGCCGCGTCTGGGCTTGCCTTCGTCCACACCGGCCTGCGGCGCGCGCGCGCCGCCGCATCCGGCGAGCAGGCCGAGGCCGGTCATCCCGGCGGTGGCGAGGAGCCCGCGGCGATCGAGCAGCAGCGGGGCGATCATGCGATCAGCCGTTCCTTGGGCTCGGCGGCGACGCGGCGGGTGACGGTCGCGGGCCGTTCGGCCGGGCGCGGCGCGCGCAGGCTGCCGATGTCGAACCCGTGATCGAGGTCGAGGAGCGGGAAGAGCAGATCGGCCACCCGATGCGCCTCGCCGACCAGCGGAAAACCGGAGAGGATGAAGGCGCTGGCGCCCTGTTCGGCATATTCCCTGAGCCGCGCGGCGACATTCTCGGCGCTGCCGACCAGCGTCGTGCCCGATGCGGGGCCCATGATGTCGAAGCCGAACCAGGCCGGCCCGACCCAGACGTTGGGATAGATTTCGAGATCGCGCGCGCCCGGCAGGCGGCCTTGCCGCACGGTCTCGATATTGCGCTGCACCTGCGGATCGGGGCTGCGATAGGTTTCGATCGTCTCGCCGGGCGGCAGCCGCATCTCGATCGAGCGGCGCGCATGCTCGACCGAGGATTTGGACAGCAGCCACTCGGCATGCGCCCAGGCTTCCTCTTCGGTTTCCCGCACGATGATCTGGAGCCGGGTGCCATATTCCAGCGTGCGGCCGATCTTCGCGGCTTCGGCGCCGACGCGGCGGAACTTGTCGCCGAGCAGCGGCGGCGTGTTGGCGAAGCTGAGATAGACGTCGAGCAGCTCGGCCGAATGCGCGACGCCCGGCGCCGAGGTCCCGGCGCCCCAGAGCGGCACGCCGCCCGGCTGGTGCGGCCCCGCCCATATCGACATCGGCGCCGCACCCTCGCCGCGCGGGGCGATCTTGACGAACGCGCCGTCATAGCCGCTGCGATCGCCCGCGTAGACGCGGCGGAAGGCGTCCCAATATTCGCGGCTGAATTCATAACGCTGGTCGTGCGGATAATGGACGCCCAGCGCCGCCAGCCCCGCATCATTGCCGTTCACGACATTGAAGATCAGGCGGCCGCCCGAAAAATGATCGAAGGTCTGCGCCCATTTCGCCAGCACGGCGGGCTGGATCTCGCCCGGATGCTGCGCGACGAGGAAACGCAGCCGCTCCGTCGCGCCGATCATCGCCGGGGCGACGGCCAGCGTCTCATAGCTGCTGGTGCCCAGCAGCACCCCGTAGAAGCCCAGCCGGTCGGCAGTGACCGCGATCTGCTGGAGATCGTCGAAACCGGTCTCCCAGCGGCCTTCGGGCGCCCAGGGATAAGGCCCGTCGGGCGCGGTGAGATACCAGAGGAGCTTGATCGGGGGCGAGGCAGGGGCAGGGCGCGACATGAAGCTTTCTTTCCCGGGTGACGGTCTCGGCGGGTGCTTGGCGTCGCGGCGCAAGGGTTGTGCCAATTGCCGCGATCCGCGAAAATCCGGGCATCCGCCGCCGGATCGCGCACGCCGGTGTTGAAAATTCACCTGGGGCTGCGGCCGCCAGATGATCGAATCGGTGCATCGGAAGGTCGCCAGCCGGATCAGCGGCGACCGCCTGCGCGGCGCAAGCGACTGCCCGATACGGGGAGGTCGAAGCCATGATCGATATCGAGAAGCGGGAAGACAAGATCGGCGAAACGCTGCGCCTCGCTGATCAGCGGATAGCCCGACAGAATGAACGCGCCGGTTCCCTGCGCCGCATATTCGGTGAGCCGCGCGGCGACATTCTCCGCGCTGCCGACCAATGCCGTCCCCGCCAGCGGCGATACGATGTTGAACCCGAACAGGCTCGGTCCGACCCAGACATTCGGGTAGATTTCGAGATCTCTGGCGCGCGGCAGACGCCCCGCGCGCACCGCGGCGAGGTTCGCCTCCACCTGCGGATCGGGGCTATGATAGCTCTCGATCGTCTCGCCGCGCGGGATCTGCATCTCGATCGACTGGCGCGCATAGTCGATATGCGTGTGGTCGAGCAGCCACTGGGCATAGTCCCACGCCTCTTCCTCGGTCTCGCGCACGATGATCTGGAGACGGGTGCCATAGTCGAGCCTGCGCCCGATCCTGGCGGCTTCCGCGCCGACCGCGCGGAACTTGTCGCCGAGCCTGGGCGGGGTGTCGGCGAAGCTCAGATAGGTGTCGAGCAGCTTGACCGAATGCGCCACACCAGCGGGCGAGGTGCCCGCTCCCCATAACGGGACGCCGCCCGGCTGGACCGGCTGAAGCGGCGGTTCCTTCGCGCCGCGCCGGCCGAGACCATATTCGGCCGGCGCCGGCGCCAGCTTGATGAAGCGCCCGTCGTAACCGTCGCGCTGGCCGGTGTAGAAGCGGCGGAACGCGTCCCAATATTCGAAGCTGAAATCATATCGTTCGTCATGCTCGTAGTTCACGCCGAACGCGGGCAGGATCAGGTCGTTGCCGTTGACGACATTGTACAGCATCCGGCCACCCGACAGCCGGTCCTGCGTCAGCGCGATCTGCGCCAGCTTGACGGGGGAGAGGAGGCCCGGGTGGATCGCGGCGAGAAAGCGCATCCGCTTCGTCACGCCGAACATCGCCGAGGAGACGGTGAGAACGTCGTCGGACAATCCCGTCCCCAGCAAGGCGCCATAATAGCCGAGCCGGTCGATCGTCGCCGCCAGTTGCTGGAGGTGGCGGAAATCGGTGTTCCAACGGCCCTCGGGCTCCCACGGAAAGGGGCCGTCGGGGGCGGTGAGATACCACAGGATCTTGATGCTCATGCGAAATGCCCTCCTTGAACGATGCGTCAGAAGCGCAGGCCGAGCTGGCCCTGAACGGAGAAGGGCGCCGTCGGCTGGAGGAATTCGCCCCCGGTCAGCGCGTTGAGGAAGCTGCGCTTGTTGGTGAGGTTGAGGAAGCGGACCGAGACATCGTAGCTCTTCCGCCGATAATAGATCGTCAGGTTGGTCTGATAGGAGGCGGGCACCACCACCGTCGCGCTGAGGTTGGTGATGAATTTGTCCGTCCACCAGCCCTCGATCTGCGCCCCCAGCCCATTGTCGAAATGATAGTCGACGAAGCCGTTGAGCGAATAGGCGGGGACGCCCGGCAACGGATAACGCCCGCCCGGCCGCCCGATCAGCCGGTTGGAATCGCCGAATACGGTGGCATTGTCCGCGACGAAGCCGAAGGGTGAAAAGCCGCCCGGGACGATATAGGTGTTGACCCCGTCGAGCCAGGTGAAGTTCGCGCCGCCCGACAGGTTGCGCGACGGCTGGAAGCGCAGCGAAGCCTCGACGCCCTTGATCCGGACGCGCGCCATATTGCCATTGGTGTCGGGGCTGAGATCGCGGTTCTGAACGAAGCCGGCGAGCGAGGCGAACAGCTTGCCCGGCACGATATCCGCCTTCGCGCCGGCCTCGTACAATTCCGAAAGGCTGCGGAAGGCGAGGTCATTGAGCTTGTTGCCGGGGCCCCAGACGAGGAAGTTGCCGAAGACCCCGGTGTTGAGCGCATAGCTATGGTCATAGGTGCCGTAGAGCGTCACCTGGCGTATCGGCTTGATGAAGAGGCTCGCCTGATAACTGGGCAAAGTATAGCTGCGATGATCGCCGCGTGCGGCCTGCACCGCGGTGAGCGCGACGGGGTTGCTGATGCGCGCGCTGATCCGCGTCACGTTGATGCCGAGATTGAGCCCGACGACGTCGCCGAAGTTCAGATTCTGCTGCGTGAAGATGCTGAACTGCCGGATGCTCCCTTGCGATGTGTAAACCGCGCCGCCCGACGTCGGAAAACCCCCGATCTCGGAATAGAATCCGTCGTTCACCGGCACCATGACGGGCAGGTTGAGATAGCCGAAATAGGTCGATTGCGGCACGCCCGGCTGGCCGATCCACGATCCCGACGAATTGGGATTGGCGAGCGGCAGCCCATAGAGCGCGGCGGGTGTGATCGTGCTGGGATCGAGCGTCAGGTCATAGGGGTTGTAATTGAAATTGTTGTTCGCCGACAGCGCGGTGTAGGTGAGTGAGCGATAGGAGACGCCGGTATTCGATTGCAGCGTCGCGTCGATCCCCAGCACATTGCTCTTCGCCTTGGTCCGCAGTTCGAGCCGCTGATCGATCAGCGTGCTGCGATTCTGGTAGATGAAGGAGCCGACCGAATCGTTGGTATTTTCCGAGCGCTGGAAATAGGTGCTCGAAAGAATATCGGCATTCGTGCCGATGTCCGCGCCGATCTGGAGCTGCGAGATATAGCGTTTCGCCTTGTTGATGTCTTCCGGGCGTCCGGACCCCGTCGCCCCGGAAATCTTGGTCAGGCCGTTGCCGGGAATGCTGGGGTCATAGACCCAGCCGACGATTGTCCCTGCCTGCGCCGCGGTCGCGCCGGGCATCGGCGTCGTCTGCACCGCGCCGGCGATATATTGCGCGTTGGCGTTGCGCGTCCGGGTCTGCCAGCCGACGGGCGCCGCGGTGGGGTTGCTCGAGGCGAAGACCGGCGACCAGATGCCGACGCCCGGCGTGCTGATGAGCGGCGTCGCGCGGCCCGCGTAATAGGAACCGAAATTGTCGACCAGTTCCTGCGTCGGCCGGTTCCAGCCGCGCGTGATGTTGAAGTCGTAATAATTGTCGAAAGAGCCGTTCCAGTCGACGCGGATCGAGCTCGTCGGCCGCCACGAAAGCGCGCCGTAGAAGCTGTTATAATTGTTGCGGACGTTGCGATAATAGGTGTCGCCGCGCTGCCCCTTGATGCTGATGCGATAGGCGAGCTTGTCGGTGATCGGCCCGCCATTGTCGAGCGTCAGGTTGAAATCGGGATAGGACGCGCCCTTCTCGCCCGCGGTCCAGGTGCCGAGCTGCGCGGTGATCTGGCTGTGCTGGCCGTCGAAATAGGGCTTTTTGGTGATATAATTGACATAGCCGCCGGTGTTGCTCGACGGGCCGAAGATGACGGAGGAGGGGCCGGCGACGATATCCGCCCCCTCATAAGCATTGAGGTTCAGTGGATGGTCGTTGCCGTCCTTGTAGATGCGCTGGCCGTTCTGGAACACTTCCGCCGCGAGCCCGCGCAAAGTGGGGGCGGCGCTGTTGCCCTGGCCGCCGCCGCGGGTGATGCCGGGCGCATATTTGATGAAATCGTCGGTGCTCTTGAGCGGGTCGCGCAGCAATTGGTCCGCCGTCACCTGCGAAACGGACCGGGGCGTGTCGAGGACCGAAACGTCGGTGCCGTAGATCGAGCTTTGCGGCCGATCCGGCAGGACGGTGGAATCGATGCGGCGACCGGTGACGACGACGGTTGAATGGCTATCGGCATCATCGGCTACCGGGCCGTTGTCGCTGGCCGCGGCAACGCCGGGCAGCGCGATGACGAATGCGCTCGCGGTCAAGAGCAATGAGCGCACGGTTGCAGTGCTCATGAATATTTCCCCCTGTGGTTTCCCCGTCCGTCCAGATGTCATGTGCTCTGGTGCCGGAACGATCCGAGATTATCGCTTCGAGATATTTTAAGCATGAACCGTGCCAATCGCGGATTCTGAGATATTACAGGGATCTCGAAGAATATATCCGTAGAGATGGTTGGAGAAATCAGCAGCTATGCTGATTTCTCCAACCGATTTCCCGATCATTCTCCGAGGAACGTCTTCCGGCCCTCGGGCGACAGCGGGAAGTCGATCGGTGCGGCGTCGTTCAGCCGGTGGTCGCCGATCGCGTGCAGGCGCCAGCGGATCGGATCGTGCGTGGTGTGCGCGCGGGCATTTCTCCAGAAGCGGTCGAGGTTGAACTTCTCCTGCACCGCGCTCGCGCCCATCAGGTCGAAGATATGGGCGCCGACGAACAATGATGCCTTATCCGCCTGGACACGGGCATGGGCAACGGCAAGGATCGCCAGCGTCTGGAGCGCCTCGCTGTCGGGATCGGCGAGCTGGCGGTCGAACGCCCGCGCCGCTTCGCGCAGCAGCAATTCGGCGGCATAGACGGCATTCTCGAACTCGCCCACCTGCTTGATGACATGGGGTTCGTCGACGATGCGCTCTTCACCGCTTTCGATCCACGCGCGCGAGGCGTTGCGCAGATAGTCGACCGCGGCGGTCAGCGCGCCCCGCGCGATGCCGGTATCGATCGCGGCATGCAGGATTTGCGCGCGGGTGAGCGCGGTGCGGGCGGGCTTGCGGCCCCTGGGCGAAAAGAAGGCGGGGACGTGGACGTCCTCGAAGATCACCGTGCCGCTCATCGTGTTGCGCTGGCCGAACGCGCGCCAATCGTCGATGACCGTCAGCCCGGGCGCGTCGCGCGGGATGATGACGTTGCCGCGCCCGCCGCCCTCGGGGGTGGCGACGCCGACCGACAGCCAATGTGCGAGATAGGAGCCGGTCGCGTAGAATTTCCGTCCGTTCAGGCGATAGCTGCCGTCGTCATGGGGAGAGAGAATGGTGCGCAGATCGAGCTTGTTCTTGCCCCCGACCTCCGCCAGCGCATTGCCGAACCGCTCGCCGGCCAGGATGCGCGGCGCGAAGAAGGCGCGATAGGCCGCGTCCGGCGAAGCCAGGATGCCGCCGATCATGACATTGTGAAGCTGGAGGATCTGACCGACGCCGCCGTCGGCGGTGCTGATGATGCGTACCGTTTCGACGATCGTCTCGATCGACGCGCCGAGGCCGCCCAGTTCCTTGGGCACCGCGATCGCGGTCACCCCGCTTTCGGAAAGGAGGCGGAGCTGTTCGCCGGGGATCTCGCCCTCGCGATCATGGTCACGCGTGATCGGCGCGATCGCGGCGGCGACCTCATGCGCGGCGGCGATCGCCTCCGCCTCGCTGGCGAGGCGCCGCGCCGGGGCGGCGGACAGATCGGGGAGACCGGCGATCGCCGTGGTGGTCGCCAGGTGTAATGTCATCTCGGTCCCTTTTAGGTCAGTTGCCGCCGGACAGCCCGGCGACGAGCGGAATGGGTTGCAGGTCGTTCGCGACGCTGGGCTGCGCACTGGCGCGGAAACGCGGGAGGAGATGTTCGCCGAGCCGGTAGATCTCCTCGAGATGGGGATAGCCGTTGATGAAGAACTTGCTGATCCCGAGCGCGGCGAACTCACGCACGCGTGCCTCGACCGCGGCATAGCTGCCGACGAAGGCGAAGCCCGGCGGAATGCCGACATAGCTGAACCCCGCCCAGAGATTGGGGGCGATGAACAGATCCTCGTAACCGTTGATCGCGCGACCCAGATAGCGGCGGTAGCGCGACTGATGCGTCTGCGACATCTGGCCGGTGCGCTCGGCGGCGATCTGGACGGTGCCCGCCGCGACGCCGCTGTCGAACACGCGTTTCGCCTCGGCGAAAGCCTCTTCGTCGGTTTCGCGCAGGATCACGTCCACCGAGAGGCCGAAGCGGATGGTGTCGGCCCGACCATAAACCTCGGCGCGGCGGCGGACGTCGGCGATCGTTTCCGCGACCACCGCCGGGTCCTCCGCCAGCATCAGATAATAATCGGCATGTTTTGCAGCGAGATCGCGTGCCGCGTCGGACGATCCGGCGGTGCAGATCACCGGCAGTTGCGCCTTGCGCAGCGCGCCGCGCAGCCCCATGCCGTTGGCCTCGTAATAATGCCCCTTATAGTGGAAGCTCTCGCTCGCCCAGAAGCCCTTGACGACGTCCATGAACTCGCTCGCGCGCGCATAGCGTTCGTCGTGGGGCAGCGCATCGCCGAGCGCTTTCTGCATCGCGTCCGACCCGCCCTGGATGAGGTTCCAGATCAGCCGCCCGCCGCTCGACCGCTGGAAGGATGCCGCCATCTGCGTCGCCTGCCACGGGCTGAAATGAAACGGGTGGAAGGCGGCGACATAGCGTAGCCTTTTGGTTTCGCGCGCCAGGACGGAGGCGACGATCCACGGCTCGTCGCCGAACGGCGCGTTGACCATCAGCGCGCCCTTGAAGCCGTTGATCTCCGCCGCGCGGGCGACCTGCGAGAGATAGTCGATATAGGTGAAGTCATCGCCGATATCGAAGTGCGACACGGCGCCCGTGCTCTCGCTCGGCGAGCGGTTCCAGTCGCCGCGGTTGCGGTTGTCGCCCGGGATGAATTGCGTTTCGCCATGCAGCGGCAGGCGGGAATAGAATTCTATGGTCATCGCGCAGCCCTCGCTTCGCACGTAGATCGTCGCGCCGGTGACAAGCATGATCCATGCCATCGGCAGAACTGCGGGGTTTCTCAGGGCAGCTCACCGGCGCGCTGCGGCGATCGGTGCAGGGGGTGGCGGGATATCAACAATCTTCAGGACTGATATGCGCTCGCTCGATTGAAGAAGCTCTATCCAAAAGCACGCGATTATTGGCATTATTGGCCCCCCGGCCTTGGATATCCCGTCTTTGGAGCGCTCAAGACGGGAGATATCCGCCAAATGGCACGCTTCTTGATTGACATCGCCCACAGCGAAAATGTGGGAGCCATAATCGATGAAGTCCTATCCGGGGGGACATACTCTTGTCGCGTGCCTGTTACTGACCGCTCCCGCTGCCGCTTATGCCGAGGATGCGGCGGACAAAGGCAGCAACGATATCGTCGTCACCGCGCTGAAGCGGGAAACGCGGCTGCAGGACACCCCTGCCGCCGTCACCTCGCTCTCGGGCGACACCTTGCGCGCGGCCTCGATCGATTCCGCCAACGACCTGGTCCGCGCGGTGCCGAGCCTGACGATCACCGATTCAGGGCCGGGCCAGCGCCGCATCACGTTGCGCGGCATTCGTAGCGCGGGCGATGCGCAGGTCGGCATCTATTATGACGAGACGGCGGTGGCCGGCCCGCCGGGCACGACCAGCGATGCGGGCGGAAGCCAGTCCGATTTCAAGCTGTTCGATCTGGAGCGGGTCGAGGTCCTGCGCGGGCCGCAAGGCACGTTGTACGGCGCGGGCGCGGTGGGCGGCGCGATCCGCCTCGTCACCCGCAAGCCGGACTTCACGTTCAGCGGCAAGCTCGACGCCAGCGTGACGAGCACGCGTAGCGGGGGCGAAGGCTATCAGCTCAACGCGGCGCTCAACCTGCCGGTCGTCAACGACGTGCTCGCGGTGCGCGGGGTCTATTTCCGGCGGCAGGACGACGGTTGGGTCGACAATCCCGGGCTGCACCTCACCGGCATCAATGCCGAGCGCACCGACGGCGGGCGCATCCTCGTCCGTTTCGTCCCGGCCTCGTGGCTGACGATCGACGGCGCGGCGCATTTCCTGTTCACCGAGGGCGGCGCCAGCACATGGTCGCCGAGCGCGGGGGCCTATAATGCCGTCAATGCGGCGCAGGTGCCGTATAGCGACAAGCAGCGCATCTACAGCCTGAGCGCTAAGGCGGAGCTGGGCTTCGCCGATCTGTTGGCGACCGCGGGCTATCAGGATCGCGACACCCTGGTCACGCGCGATCCGACGCCCTTGTTCAGGAGCTACAAGAATTCCGCGGCGCAGTGCAGGACGCATTTCTCCGCCGCCACCTGCGCCACGCCGGCGGGGATCGCCAGTTTCAATGCCTATATCGACGGCATTACCCCGGCCATCTATTATCAGCCGCAGTCGCTCAAGGACTGGACGGGCGAGATCCGTCTGCAATCGAGCAAGCCCGGTTTCCTGCAATGGACGATCGGCGGCTTTTACGAAGACCGCACCGCCCACATCCTGTCCGAAGGCCGGCGGGTCAATGCCGCCGACGGGTCGCAGATCGCGGGTGCGCCGCCGCTGCTGCAACGCCATATCGTCGATTATCTGACGCAGAAGGCGGTGTTCGGCGAGCTTTCGGTGACGCCGGTGGAAAGCCTCACCGTCACGGGCGGGCTGCGCTATTATAATTACGACAAGACCGTGGGCGGCGACACGGTGATCGGCCTCGACATCCTGCGCACCGCGGCCACGCCCTTCGCTTATTACAAGTCGAACAACAACGGGTGGCTGTACAAGGCCAACGTCAGCTGGAAGCCGCTGCAAAATCTTCTGCTCTACGGCCAGGTGGCGACCGGTTACCGTCCGGGCGGGGTCAACCAGGTGCTCGGTCTTGCGCAGGCGCTGGCCTATGCGCCCGACAAGACCACGACCTATGAAGGCGGCCTGAAGACGACGCTGGCGGACGGCGCGTTCACCTTCAACCTGTCGGGCTACATCACCGACTGGAAGGACATGCAGGTCAGCATCAACAGCGGCAGCTTCCTCTATCTGGGCAATGCGGGCGCGGCGCGTATCCGCGGGATCGAGGCGGAGACGGTGATCAGCCCGATCGCGGGTCTCACGTTCAACATCAACTTCGTGCTGACCGATGCGAAGCTGACGCAGGATCAGGTGCCGGACAATGTCACCCCCAGCGCCACCACCGCCCGCGCCGGCGACAAGATTCCGTTCATCGCGCCGCAGACGGTCGGGGTTGCGGGCCAATATGACTGGGCGATCGGCGAAAGCGGCAAGTTGCGCGCGCTGCTGCGCGGCGATCTCAGCTATGTCGGCAAGAGTTATGCGGACTTCCGCCCCAATGCGATCGGTTATCGTCAGGTCGGCGACTATACGCTCGCGAACCTGCGCGCCGGCATCCACACCGAACGCTATGGCGTCTACGTCTTCGTCAACAATCTGTTCGACACGATCGCGCGGGTGGCGGCCGGCAATACTTTAGGCGGCACGACCGAGACGGTGACGACCGTTCCGCCCCGCACGATCGGCATCAACCTTACCGGATCCTTCTGAGCCATCCGCGCGATGAAGAGGAAGAATTGCATGAAGGCACGATATTTTCCGCGCGGGCTCGTCGCGGTCCTCGCCATTGGCGCGCCGGCGGCACAGGCGCACCCGCTGTCCGACGCGGATGTCTCGGCGATCACCGGGCAGGTCGAGGCGCGCAAACCGCAACTCGCGGCCAATGCGCGCAAGATCTGGGAATGGGCGGAGGTCGGGTTCCGCGAAGAGCGCAGCACCGCGCTGCTCCAGAGCCAGCTCAAGGCCGCGGGGTTCCGCGTCGAGACCGGCATTTCCGGCATCCCCACCGCTTTCGTCGCGACCTATGGCGATGGCGGCCCGGTGATCGCCTATCTCGCCGAATATGATGCCTTGCCCGGTCTTTCGCAGGTCGACGCGCCGCAACAGGCGACGCGCGGCGGCATCGCGGGTCACGCCTGCGGCCATAATCTGCTCGGCGCGGCATCGGTCGAGGCGGCGATCTCGCTCGCCAAATGGCTGAAGCAGACCGGCACGCCGGGAACGATCCGCGTCTATGGCAGCCCGGCGGAAGAGGGCGGTTCCTCCAAGATCTATTTCGTGCGCGACGGTCTGTTCAAGGATGTCGATGCGGTGCTGAGCTGGCATCCGTCGAGCCAGAACGGCGCTGCGCAGGGCACGATGCTCGCGGTGATCAGCGTCAAGTTCCGCTTCGAGGGCATCGCGGCGCATGCCGCCGCGGCGCCGGAACGCGGGCGATCCGCGCTCGACGGCGTGGAGATCCAGAATGTCGCGGTCAATTATCTGCGCGAGCATGTCCCGCAGGAAACGCGCATCCACTATACGATTACCGACGGCGGCGACCAGCCGAACATCGTGCCTGCGCACGCCGAGAGCTTCTATTATATCCGCCATTATGACGCGGACGTGGTGCGCGATGTTTTCGACCGCGTGAAAAAGGCCGGCGAGGCGGCGGCACTCGCGACCGGCACCAAATTCTCCTATGAGATCGTCAGCGGCAGCTTCGGGGTTCTGCCCAACGACACGCTGGGCCGCGTCGTCGACGCCAATCTGCGCCGCGTTGGCGGGTATCGTTATACGCCGGAGGAGGCCCGCTTCGCCGAGGCCATCTCCAGGACATTGCCGGCCGGGGCGGGGAGGGCCGATCCGTCCGCGATCGGCGCCTATGATTTCGGTCGCCGGACCTCCGCGTCATCCGATGTGGGCGACATCAGCTGGGTAACGCCGACCTCGAGCCTCGGCACCGCGACCTGGGTGCCGGGCACCGTCCCGCATAGCTGGCAGGCGGCTGCGGCGAGCGGCACGTCGATCGGGGTCGACGGTGCGCTGATCGCCGCCAAGACGCTCGCTTTGTCCGGGGCGGAGCTGCTGGTGAACCCCGACACGTTGAGGGCCGCGAAGGAGGAGCTCCACAAGAGCCAGGGCGCGGGCTTCCACTATCAGCCGCTCCTGGGCGATCGCAAACCGGCGCTCGATTATACCCAGGCGCCCGCGCGCCGCTGACGCAATTTCGATCGAAGGAGGAGGCGATATGGAGCAGTTCGTTTCGCGTCGGGCATTGTTGGGCGGGCTGACGGCGGCCGGCGGCGCGCTGATGCTGCCGGGCTGCGGCCCGTCGGCGGGCGGCGGCGCGGGCAATGCGCCACGCCGCGGCGGCACATTGCGCCTCGGCATCCTCGAGCCGGATCGGACGGGCGATCTCGACGTCCACAAACCGATCAGCATGGGCAGCGTCATTCGCGGCTTCGCGATGTACAGCAAGCTCTGGGAATGGGACGATGACATGCTCCCGGTCCTCGATCTCGCCGAGACGAGCGAAGTCACGCCCGACGCCAGCGCGTGGACCGTGCGGCTGAAGAAGGGGCTGGAATTCCACCACGGCAAGTCGATCACCGCGGATGATGTGATCTTCTCGCTGCGGCGACTGACCGACCCGCGGCTCGCCTCGCCGTTCGGCGCGCTGATCAACCCGGTCGACCGCGATTCGATTCGCAAGCTCGACGAGCGCACGGTGCGGATCGCGATGAAGCCGGGGCTGCCCTTCGTGGCATTGCCCGAGACGTGGGTGAATTTCGGCGGCATCGTGCCGACCGATTACGATCCCGTCCACAATCCGGTCGGCGCGGGACCGTTCAAGCTCAAGGATTTCACCCCCGGCCAGCGCGCGCGCTTCGTCCGGTTCGAAAATTACCACAAGCCCGGCCGTCCCTATCCCGACGCGCTGGAGATCATCGAGTTCAAGGACCAGTTCGCGCGCGTCTCCGCGCTGCTCGCGGGGCAGATCGACCTCGCCAACATGATCCTGCCCGAACATGCCGGGTTGCTGCGCGGCAAGGCGGGGGCGCAGGTGATCGTGTCGCCGTCCAACACCTGGCAGTCGTTCGACATGAATGTCGCGAGCGGCCCCTTCGCCGACGCGCGGGTGCGCGAGGCGTTCCGGCTGCTCGTCGACCGCGATGATCTGGTGAAGCGCGCGCTGCAAGGGCACGGCCGCGCAGCCAACGATCTTTATGCGCCGCAGGACCCGACCTTCGACCGGGCGATCGCCAGGCGCCCCTATGATCCGGACAAGGCGCGCAGCCTGCTTGCCGCCGCCGGCGCATCCAATCTTTCGGTGGAGCTCGTTACGACCGCCGCCGCCGCCAGCCCGGCGCTGGTCTTTACCGAACAGGCCAAGCGCGTCGGTGTCGATATCCGGGTGCGCAAGGTCGATTTCTCCGTCTTCAACGGCAAGTCGCGCCCGGATTGGGCGCTCAGCACCGGCGGCACGCTCGGCACGCCGTGGCTCGCCACCGCGCTCCACATCGACGCGCCCACCGCGGTCAACAACAAGACGCACTTCCGCGATCCCGAATTCTCCAGCCTGTTCCAGCGCGCGATGGGCGAGCCCGATCTCGAACGGCGCAGCGCGCTGGTCCATCAGGCGCAGCGCATCCAGTTCGACCGCGGCGGCCTTCTCATCTGGGGTTTCACCGACGTGCTCGACGGCGCGGCGGCTCGGGTCGGCGGGATCAAACCCGAACGCTCGCATTTTCCCACCTGGCGGTTCGACCGCATGTGGGTGAAGGCCTGATCCGGCGGTCTTCGCGTCGCTATCCTGCTTAACCCTACTGATTTGATAGGAAATCTATACCCGGGTTTGGCAATTCTGCCCGGCGCCGGGAGCGCATCCGGCTAATATGGTCCGGACGGAACCGAATACGGTCCGGGTAACCCCGAGGAGTTCCCATGCCTGCCGCTTTGGACGGATCCATCACGATCCCGCGAGATCTCGGAATCGTGATCGACGAGCTGAAACAGGCGCGCGCCGACTGGCGGATCGCGCATGACCGCGTGAGCGAGCGCGTCCTCGCTTTCCCCTCTCGCCAGTCGCTCAAAAGGATTTGCCGTGAACTCGGCACGGCCTTGTTCCCGCTCCGGCTCGGGCCACCCGAGCTCAATTCGTCCAACGAGAATCGCTGGATCGAAGCGACGCTCGAATCGACCCTGTCGCAACTGACCGCGCAGGTCGCGCTCGAGGTTCGCCTCGCGCGGCCGGATATCAATAGTATCGAAGAGGCGCGCGTCGCGGACAATATCGTCGGCGCGTTCGCGGCGAGCCTGGCGGACATCCGGCGCCTTCTCGATGGCGATGTCGAAGCCGGTTACCGCAACGATCCGGCCGCCCGCAGCGTCGATGAAGTCCTGCTTTCCTATCCGTCGCTGACCGCGATCCTCCATTACCGGCTCGCCCACCGCCTGTACGAGCTCGGCGCGCCGCTGATTGCGCGGATCATCGGCGAGGTCGCGCATGCGGAAACCGGGATCGATATTCATCCCGGCGCGACGATCGGGGCGCAATTGTTCATCGATCATGGCACCGGGATCGTGATCGGAGAGACCTGCGTGATCGGCGATCGGGTCCGGCTCTATCAGGGCGTGACGCTGGGCGGCGAGCCGTTGCCCGCCGGCGCCGCGCACAGCAATGCCGATCCTCGCGCCCGCCGGCATCCCTTCATCGCGGATGATGTGGTGATCTTCGCCGGCGCGGTGCTGCTCGGGCCGATCACGATCGGCGCGCGGTCACGCATCGGGGGCAATCTGTGGCTCCGCACCGATGTGCCGCCCGACAGCATCGTCGAACTCGAAACGCCGCGGATCAGGCCGGCGGGGACCAGCGCATCCCGAGAGGAGTTTTAGACCCTAGCGCGTCGCGCGCTTCGTCACGCGGGCTCGGCCAGGTTTCGGTCATAGGCGCGGTAGAGCGCCGCATAGGCGCCTTGCGCTTCGATCAGCTCGTGGTGCGGCCCGATTTCGGCGATCGCGCCGTCGCGGATCACGACGATGCGGTCCGCGTCCCTGATCGTGGCGAGCCGGTGCGCGATGATCAATGCCGTGCGCCCTTCGCACAAGCGCCGCAGCGCGGCCTGTATCCGCTGTTCGGTGCTGACGTCGACCGCCGAGGTCGCTTCGTCGAGCACCAGCACCGCCGGATCGGCCAGATAGGCCCGCACCAGACACACCAGCTGTCGCTGCCCCTGGCTGAGCTGCGCGCCGAGCGGCCCGACATCGGTCTCATAACCCCGCGGCAGCGCCTCGAGAACGTCGCCGGCGCCGAGTTCACGCGCCGCGTCGATGAGGGCCGCGTCGCTCGCCTCGGGGCGTGCGAGCCGGAGGTTGTCGAGCACGCTGCCGCTGAACAGGACATTGTCCTGAAGCACGACCCCGACCTGCCGCCGAAGGCTGGCCTCGGACAGATGACGCAGATCGTGCCCGTCGAGCAGCACGCAGCCGGATCCGACATCGTAGAAACGGGTGAGAAGCTGGACCAGCGTGCTCTTGCCATGCCCGGTGGGGCCGACGATCGCGACTATTTCGCCTTCGCCGATCGTGAGGCTGAGATCGCGGATCACCGGCTTGCCGGCAAGATAGGAGAAATCCACGTTGCGGAATTCGATCTCGCCGCGGATGCGATCCAGATCGATCGCATCGGGCGCGTCGACGACTTCCGGCTCGGTATCGAGCAGCAGGAAGATCCGCTGTGCGCAGGCCGATCCGTTGGCGAAGCGCTCGAACAGGTCGTTGAACTCCTGAAGCGGCGCGAGGAACAGGAAGACGTAGAACAGGCTCTGGGTCAGCTCGCCGATGGTCAGCGAGCCCAAGGCGACACCGCGCCCGCCGATCAGCAGGATCAGCGCGAGCGCGGCGGTGGTGAGCAGCCCGGTGAACGGCGCGAACCAGCCGGAGCGGGCATTGCCCCGGATCAGCGCGCTGTTGAAATCCTCGAGCAGCCCTTTGTAGCGCGCCAGATTCTCGGTCTCTCGCCCCGCCTGCTTGAGCAGCCGGACGCCGGCGACCGTCTCGACCAGATGCGCGGTAAAGCGGCTGCGGTTCTCCGCCACGCGTGCCCAGGTGCGTTGCGACAGCCGCTTGAAGGCGAAGGTCGCCAGCACGAGGATCGGCACGACCCCCACCAGCCCGAGCAGCAGTTGCGGGGCGATCGTCCATAGGAGGATCGCCGAGATCATGAGGCGCAATAATGCGGACAGAAATTGCGGCGGCCCCTGGATCAGCAGCGGTTCGAGCGTGTCCACGTCGCGGTCGGCGCGCGAGATGATGCGCCCCGCCTTGGTCCGGTCGAAATAGCCGACGCTCAATCGCTGGACGTGGGCGAACACCTCGCTGCGCAGATCGTTGAGGACGCGGATCGCCGCCGTGCCCGCGACATATTGCGAAACCCCGCTCAGCGCGAAGCGCGCCGCCCAGGTCGCGGCAAGCCCGAGGCACGCCCAGAGGATCAGGCGCTCGTCGAACGGCCGCCCATGATTGCCGAGCGCATGATCGATCACCAGCCCGATCAGCATCGGCCGCGCGAAGATCGCCAGCACCTGGACAAGCTCGATCGCGACGACCGCCGCTATGCGCGAGCGCACCGGGCGCAGCAGCGGCGCAAGCCGATGCAGCATGAAGCGGTCCAGCGCCTTTTTCGCGAATTTCTCCTCAAGCTCGAGGTCGGACAGCGGCCGGTCACCGGCGAATGCGTTCATCTCACAATCCCATCAAGGCGCGATAGGCCGGGTTGGAGGCGATCAGCGCATCATGGGCTCCCTCAGCAGCGATCCCGCCGTTCTGGAGCAGCAGGACGCGATCGGCCGCGAGGATCGTCGACAGCCGGCTCGACACGATCAGCATCGTCACCGGCCGCGCCGTACCGCGCCTCAAGGCGCGGATATTGTCGATCGCGCGGCGCTCGGTCGCGGCGTCGAGCGCGCTGGTCGCATCGTCCAGCACCAAAAGGTCGGCATCGGCGAGGAGCGCGCGCGCAAGGCAGATGCGCTGCCGTTGCCCGCCCGACAAGGTCACGCCGCGGTCGCCGACCCGCGTCTCCAGCCCGTCCGGCAACCGTTCGAGCAATTCGCCCGCCGCCGCCTGCTCCAGCGCCGCGATCAATTGCGCGTCGCTGGCGTAAGGCGCGGTCAGGCGGAGATTGGCGGCGAGCGTGTCGGAGAACAGAAAGCTTTCCTGCGGCAACACATGGACGCGACGGCGTAACGCGCCGAGGTTCAGCATGCGCAGATCGCGCCAGCCGCCCGCGTCCGACCCGATCTCGATCGACCCGCTGTCGACATCGATGAGGCGCGGGAGCAGGCCGCACAGCAGGCTCTTGCCCGATCCGGTTGGCCCGACCAGCGCGACGATCTCGCCTGGCGCGATATCGAGCGACAGGTCGCGCAGCACGAGCCCGCCGTCGCCGAGCGGCGCGACCGAGACGCCGCGCAGCCTCAATCCGAGCGGCGCGCGCGGCAGCGGCGCCGTGCCGCTCACGATATCGGGCTCGGCGTCGAGCACCTCCCAGATGCGCCCGGCAGAGGCGCGCGCATCGGCGACGATCTGGAGCAGCATCCCGATCGTCTCGATCCTCAGCACCAGCGTGTTGACCACCAGCAACGCGGCGACCAGCGCGCCGACATCGAGCCGCTCGTGCCCGACCAGCCACGCGCCATAGCCGAGCACCCAGACATGGCCGAGCGCGACGATCGTCTGGGGCAGGGGGACGTGCCGCGCCGCATAGGAGATCGCCGCGCGCGCCTCGCGGCGAAAGACCGAGACATGCGCGTCGAAGCGCGCGATCCGCGCCGCGCCCAGCCCGAACGCCTTGATCACGCGGACGCCGTTGACGCCTTCCGACAGATCCTGCGTCACCGCGTCATAAGCGCTGCCGATCCGGCGATCGAGCAGCACCAATGCGTCTGCCTGAGCGGCAAGCAGCGCCGTGCCGACCAGCATCAATATGAGCGGAACGATCCCCAGCCAGGGCGAATAATAGATCAGCAGCCCGGTCGAGATGATGACGATCAGCCCGGTCTCGAACATCTGGCGCCAGAAGTTGATCAGCGCGTCGCGCACCTTGTCGGCATCCCGCGTCATGCGCGTCACCATCTCGCCGACGCCGTGTCGCCAGTGATAGGCGAGGTCGAGCCGCTGGACCTGCATCAGGATCCGCTCGCGCAGGATGGTGAGCAGCCGCTGGCCAATCGACAGCGCCAGGAGCCCCGCGCCATATTGGACCGCGGCGCGCGCGAGCGAGAGCCCCAGCAGCACGGTAACCCAGAACCACGCCCGGCTGTAGTCGAGCTCGCCCGCGGCGCCGCGCGCGATCAGCCGCCCGGCGCCTGCCTCATGGACCGCGCGACCGACCAGCCCCTGCTGTGCGACCAGCGCGAGATTGACCGCGAGCAGCATGAGCGCGGTCAGCACGAACCGGCCTGGCATCCGGCGGTAGATCGCCAGGCAGCGGAGCAGCGGGGATGGGGCCGGGGTGGCGACCGGCCGCGACGTCTCCATCAGCATCTATCGTGCGAGTCCCTTGGCTCAGAGCGGCTGCCGCCACGCGCCGGGGTGATGGCCGTGGCGCGTGAGGAACACGCCGAGCGCGAGCTTGCGCTGTTTCGCCGCCATCGGAATTACTCGGCGGCCTGCGCATAATGGATGACGCCGTCGTCATCGACATGCGCGTCG
>JAFIGU010000063.1 GCA_017849555.1 Sphingomonas sp.
ATCGGATCCGCCAATTTCGACATGCGCAGCCTGTTCCTCAATCTGGAACTGATGCTGCGGATCGACGATCCGGCATTCGCTGCCAGGATGCGCGCCTTCTTCGAAACCGAACTCGCCGATTGCGAGCGAATCACGCCTGAGTTGCACAAGGCGAATGCCGGTTTCCTCAACCGGTTGAAATGGGCGCTGTCCTATCTGGTGGTCGGCGTGGCCGATTATACGGTGACACGCCGGCTCAATTTCGGACTGGACTGAAACTCAGTCTTTCCAAGCCCAGTAAAGCTGGGCCGGCGGGATATTCCACCATTCGATGTCATGATCGATGCGCTCGAAATGCGGCGCGATGAAATCATGGACCTTGGGGCTGAACTGATAGACCAGGAACGCGCCTTCGGTGCGCAGCACGCGCTGCGTCGCGGCGGCGATCGCCGGGCCGACGCCGGTCGGCAGCGTCGAAAAGGGGAGGCCGGACAGGACGTAATCGGCCTTTTCATGCCCGTGATCGCGCACGATCGTCTCGACGTCGGCGGCCGAGCCGTGGACCGCGACGAAGCGCGAATCCGCGATCGTGTGGCGCAGATAGTTGATGAAATCGGGGTTGGTGTCGATCGCGAGCAAGGTCGCGTCGGGCGCCATCTTCTCCAGAATCGGGCGACAGAAGGTGCCGACGCCCGGGCCATATTCGACGAACAGCTTGCAGCGCTGCCAGTCCACGGGGCCGAGCATCTTTTCGATCAGCTTGTCCGACGAGGGAATGATCGATCCCACCATCACCGGATGCTTCAGAAATCCCCGGAAAAACATCTGCCACGGGCCGGGCACGCCGGCGGGGCGAGATTGCGCGCGGCGCACGGCACTGGTCGAACTGGGCATCGAAGCTATGTCACTCCCGAACATATGGGCGGGTGGATTGGCGCAAGAACAATGCCCCCGTCGCACATCTCGCGAACGCTGGGCAAGCGCTATCGGTTGCCGATGCGGGGTTGCGTCCGCCGGCCAAGCGCCTAATCGGGTGTCATGCACGACGGAACGAGCGTCGATCGGGCGGGGCAGGTGGCGGTTATCTTCATCTCGCAACGCACCGCTCAGGACGGAGAGGGTTATGCCGCTGCGGCGGCGGCGATGGATGCGCTCGCCGCGGCGCAGCCCGGCTATCGCGGGGTGGAAAGCGTGCGCGACGCCGAGGGGCGGGGCATCACCGTTTCCTATTGGGCGACCGAGGCGGAGGCGCTGGCGTGGCGCGCCAACCCCGATCATGCCGCGATCCGCGATCGGGGGCGGGCGCATTGGTATGAAAATTATCAGGTGATCGTGGCGCGCGTCGAACGCGGTTATGGCTGGACGCTGCCGGCGTGACGCGCGGGTTCGACCGCCGTTTCGTCCTGCTGTTCGTCGTCATGCTCACGATCGCCGCGGGCAATACCGCGCTGCAATCGGTGCTGCCCGCGCTCGGCCGCTCGCTCGGCGTGATGGACAGCGCGGTGGCGGCGGCCTTTTCGGTTTCGGCGCTGCTGTGGGTGATCGCGGCGCCTTATTGGGCCGATCGTTCGGACCGGCAGGGGCGGCGTGCGATGGTGCTGCTCGGGGTCGGGGGATTCACCGTCAGCCTCAGCCTGTGCGGCCTGTTCCTCGCCGCGGGGATCAACGGCTGGATCGGCGGCACCGCGGCGTTCGGCCTGTTCATCCTCGGGCGGCTGATCTACGGCACCTTCGGCTCGGCCGCGCCGCCCGCGGTGCAGGCGATGGTCGCCGGGAATACGACGCGTGAGGAGCGCACCCGCGCGCTGACGTTGCTCGCCTCTGCCTTCGGGCTGGGGACGATCCTCGGCCCGGCGATCGCGCCCTATCTGATCCTCGGCGATATCGGGCGCGTGCGGGTCGGGCTGGCCGGGCCGGCGTTCATCTTCGCCGCCTTCGGGCTTTTGATGTTCTTCACCGTCCGGCGGATGCTTGAGGACGATCGCGGGATCGCTCCCGGGGTCCATGGCGCGGCGACCGCTTATCCCTCGATCGGCGGGCAGGCGACCGGCGCGAGCGTCCGCGCCGCGACCGAGCCGCACGGCGAGGAGGTCAAGTTCACCGATCCGCGCATCCGCGGCTGGATGATCGCCGGGCTGGTCGCGGGGCATGCGCAGGCGATGACCGGGCAGACGATCGGCTTCCTCGTGATCGACCGGCTGCACCTGCCCCCCGCGCAGGCGCTGGAGCCGACCGGAATCGTGCTGATGATGGGCGCGGGCTCCTCTCTGCTGGCGCAATGGGGGCTGATCCCGCTGCTCAACCTCGCCCCGCGCGCGCTGCTGCTCGTCGGGCTGGTGCTGGCGGCGGCGGGGACGGCGCTGACCGGCGTCGCGCCGTCGCTCTACAGCATCGCGATGGCCTATGCGCTGGCGAGCCTCGGTTTCGGCTTCATCCGCCCCGGGTTCACCGCCGGGTCGAGCCTCGCGGTCGGCCCCGATGCGCAAGGCTCGGTCGCGGGCAAGGTGACCAGCGTCAACGGCGCGAGCTTCATCCTCGGCCCGTCGATCGGGGTCGGGCTGTACGAACTGAGCCACCCCGTGCCCTATCTGGTGGCGGGGGCGGCGTGCCTGCTGCTGCTGGTCTATTGCTGGCGCGCGCTGGTCGAGCGCCCGGTCGAGGCGGAATAAAGGGGCGGCCGCGACGCCGCCCCCTCCTTCGATCAGCCCTTCGACCCGTGCGGGTTGAGCTGGCCGGGCATGACGAAGCCGATCGACTGCGGCGCATTCGCTTCCTGCTTCAGCTTGGCGGCGATCTGCTCATATTCGCGTTCGACTTCCGGGGTCACGCTGGCGCGCGATTCGCGCAGCGCGGCGCGGAAATTGGCCATCGTCACATCCTTGGCGTCGAGCGATGCGCGTAGCGCGATCAAGCCGGCGCGGCGCACCACATCCTCCAGGTCCGCGCCGGTGAAACGATCGGTCTCGGCCGCGATCGCGTCGAGATCGACATCGCTCGCCAGCGGCATCTTCTGCGTCTGGATCGCGAGGATGCGCCGCCGCCCCGCCGAATCGGGCACGCCGACATAGATCAGCTCGTCGAACCGCCCCGGGCGCAGCAGCGCCGGATCGATCAGATTGGGGCGATTGGTCGCGCCGATCACCACCACCGATTGCAGTTCCTCGAGCCCGTCCATCTCGGCGAGGATCGTGTTGACCACGCGCTCGGTGACCTGCGGCTCGCCCAGCCCGCCGCCGCGCGCGGGGACGAGACTGTCGAGCTCGTCGATGAAGATCACCGTCGGCGCCACCTGCCGCGCGCGCTGGAACAGCCGCGCGATCTGCTGCTCGCTCTCGCCATACCATTTGCTCAGCAGGTCGGACGATTTGGTGGCGATGAAATTCGCCTCCGCCTCGCGCGCCACCGCCTTGGCGAGCAGGGTCTTGCCGGTGCCCGGCGGGCCATAGAGCAGGAAGCCCTTGGCCGGGCGGATGCCGAGCCGGCGGAAGGCATTGGGGTCCTTGAGCGGCAGCTCGACCCCTTCCTTCAGCCGCATCTGCGCATCGTCGAGCCCGCCGACATCGCTCCAGCGCACCGTGGGCGCCTGGACCATCACCTCGCGCATCGCCGACGGCTGAACGCGCTTCAGCGCCTCCATGAAGTCGTCGCGCGTCACCGCCAGCGTATCGAGCACCTCGGGCGGGATCGTGCGTTCCTCGAGGTTGAGCCGGGGCATGATCCGCCGCACTGCCTCGATCGCCGCCTCGCGGCTCAGCGCGGCGATATCAGCGCCGACGAAGCCGAAGGTGGTGCGCGCCAGCTCGTCGAGGCTGACATTGTGATCGAGCGGCATCCCGCGGGTGTGGATGCCGAGGATCTCGCGCCGCCCGCGCTCGTCGGGAACGCCAACGACGATCTCGCGGTCGAACCGGCCGGGGCGGCGCAGCGCCTCGTCGATTGCCTCGGGGCGGTTGGTCGCGGCGATCACGACGAGATTGGCGCGCGCCTCGAGCCCGTCCATCAGCGTCAGCAATTGCGCGACGACGCGCTTCTCCGCCTCGCCCGATACCTGGCCGCGCTTCGGCGCGATCGAATCGATCTCGTCGATGAACACGATCGAGGGCGCGTTCTTGGCCGCTTCCTCGAACACGCTGCGCAGCCGTTGCTCGCTCTCGCCATAGGCGGAGCCCATGATCTCAGGCCCGTTGATGAGGAAGAATTGCGCGTCGCTCTCATTGGCGACCGCGCGCGCGAGGCGGGTCTGGCCGGTGCCGGGCGGGCCGTGGAGCAGCACGCCCTTGGGCGGCTCGACCCCCAGCCGTTCGAACAATTCGGGGTAGCGCAGCGGCAGCTCGACCATCTCGCGCAACTGGTCGATCGTTGCCGCCATGCCGCCGATATCGTCATAAGTGACGTCGGCGCGGCGCGCGTCGCCCGGCTCCTCATATTCGGGGCGCAGCTCGACCTCGGTATTCTCGTCGATATGGACAATCCCCTTGGGCGCGGCGGAGACCACGACGAGGCGGATTTCCTGCAGCGCATAGGCCGGGGCGTTGACGAACTGCGCCATATTGGGGGGCATGTTCTGCACCCGCTGGTGCCCCGCGGTGGCCACCACATCGCCCTGGCACAAGGGACGGTGGAAGAAGGTGCGCTTCAGCGCGTTGGTCGAGCCCTGCAGCCGCAGATTGTGCTGCGCCGGCGCGAAGACGACGCGGGTCGCGGGCTTCGATTCGGTGCGGCGCACTTCGACATAATCGCCCGACCCGACCCCGGCATTGGCGCGCTGCAGCCCGTCGATGCGGACGATCTCCAGCCCCTCGTCGTCGGCATAGGGGCCGACCGCGCGCGCGGGGGTCGCCTTCTTGCCGACGATCTCCACGACGTCGCCGTCCGCGATGCCCGCCGCGGCCATGAACGCGCGCGGGAGGTGCGCGACGCCGCGCCCCGAATCCTCCGGCCGCGCATTCGCCACCTGCAGCTTGCGCTTCGCGTCGTCACTGTCTGCCACACTTGCTCTCCGTCTCGCTTGATACGCGAAGATAGAAACACTTGGGCGCGGTTTCGAGATGCGTCGTTGCGGGTAAGTTACGAACAAAAAATCGGGCGGGAAATCGGGCAAAAAAAAGGGCCGGTCGCGAGGACCGGCCTTTGAAAGTTTTTAGGAGAGGATGCCTGAAAGGCATGGCTCATGTGCGTCCGCGCGGTCCATTGTGCAAGTGCGAAAAGTAATAATCGTGCGTGCATTTTCTGCAATTGCGACGTGACGAGCTTGGCGGCTGCGTGCAGAACGTGCATGATGCATTGCACAAGATGACTGGAAATCCATGCGTCGGCTCCCCCCACTGACAGCGATTGAGGCGTTCGTCGCCGTCGCGCGGCTCGGCTCGGTGAAGGCCGCCGCGCAGGAACTGGCGCTGTCCGCGCCTGCGCTCAGCCGCCGCGTGCAGACGCTGGAACGTTTCATCGCGCGCCCGCTGTTCGATCGCCGGCATCAGGCGATGGTGCCCAATGGCGACGGCGAGCGGCTGCTCGCGCAGATCGCCCCGGTGCTCGATCAGCTTTCCGATGCGCTGGCCGGGCTGACCAGCACGGTCGAGGTGGTGCGGCTGCGGCTCGGGGTGATGCCGTTGTTCGCCTCGCAGCGGCTGTTCCCGCGGCTCGGCGAATTGCGCGCGACCCATCCCGAATTGCACCTCGATATCGACACCGCCGGCCATGCGCTGTCGCGGCTCGGCGAAGGGCTCGACGCGGTGATCGCGCTGGCGCGTGAGGTCGATCCGACATTGTTCGCGCGGCGGCTCGATCGCAACCTGGTCTATGCGATCGGCGCGCGCGAATTGCTCGAGGGGCCCAATCCGATCGTCCGGCCCGAGCAGCTCGCCGATCTCTCGGTGCTGATCCACCGCGACATGCCCGATACCTATGCCGCGTGGCGCCACGCCGCCGGGCTGCCCGATATCGAGCCGGTGGCGATCGACCATTTCGATTCGGGCGGGCTGATGCTCGAGGCGGCGGCGCAGGGGCTCGGGGTGGCGTTCATGCTCGAAAGCCATTTCGAGGACGCCAACGATCCGCGGCTCGCGCGGCTGTTCGGCGATATCGAGGTGGAGAGCCCGTACAGCTATTGGTTCGTCTGCCGCCCGCGCGCGCTGCAGCTCAAGCCGGTCCGGCTGTTCCGCGACTGGCTGCTCGCCACCTTGCGGCAGGAAGGGGTTTAAGGGGCCTTCGCCTTCCCCTTCTTACTCCCCTCCCTGGTGAAGGGAGGGGAGAAGAGCCGATCACTCGGCGCGCATCGTCACGATCTTGCCCGGCTCGCGCGGCGGCTCGCCCTTGGGGAGCGCGTC
>JAFIGU010000064.1 GCA_017849555.1 Sphingomonas sp.
CCGCCAGCTCGACGCAGCCGGACGGTTCATGGCGCAAAGCCCGTGGCATCGCTATCCGATCATCTTTGCCGGCGACTTCAACGTCGGCAAGATCGCGCCGCGCGCCCGCGCCTTCGCATCGGCGACGGGCGGCTGGTGGGGGGCAGCACGCTCCGGTGGGCTCGACGATGCGATGCACGCCTGTTCGCGCAGCACAAGCGGCCTGCCCCGCGCCGCGCTTGAAAGCTTTCACCGCGCCAAGGACTGGCAATTATTCGCCTCGACCCGCATCGCCGCGCTCACCGCCGAGGCCATATCGGTGCCGTTCGGACGCAGCGCCGACGGCCGCATGCTGTCCGACCATATCGGCTATGTCGCGCGTTACCGCCTCGCACCGCTCGCGCCGACCGCCGCACGCGGTCCGCTCGGTTATGTCCGTCTGAAATAGGCGATCAGGCGATCGATCGATGGCCGTGCTGCCTGCAGCGCCTGTTCGGTTGCGGCATCGTCGCGCCGCGCCGCGCCATCCTGTGCGGCCTTCAGCGCCGCACCCATCTGGCCCGCCAGCGCCGTGTCGCCGACGTCACCCGCTATGTCATCCCAATGTTGCCCCGCCACCGTCATTGCCGCATCGACGCCGGACCAGTCGGGCTGCGCCGCCGCAAGGCGCGCGCTCCCAGCCAATTGCGCATAATCGATTAGCGCCATTGCCGTTGTCGCCTTCGACACGGTCGCCATATCCTCGACCAGCGCGCGATAGATTTCGAGCGCGGCGAGCCCGGCACCCTGCCGGTCGTCCTGCTGCGCGGCGGCATCGAGCGCGGCGAGCCGCGGCACGATCGCCTGCTGTGCCGCCGAACCGAGCGACGCGTGGACGCCTTTTTCGGAATAGATGGCGGTGGCGACGCGAGCGCGAAACTGCCCGACCGATTCGTCCGGCGCCGCCACCGCTACATCGCGGAAATAGCTGGCAGCCGCATGTTTGAGCGGATCGGGATCGACCGCATAATCAGTAATCCCCGCGCGCGTCGTCAGCGAAAAGGTCGCAATCGCCTGATCGGAGGGCGAATGCGGCGCCCCGCAGGCGCCCAGCGACAGGAGGGGCAGGATCATCGCGCCGCGCAGCCGGCGAACGTCGAACCGAAAATCGCGTAGAAAATTTGGCAAAGGCCTATCCTTTGCCCGGAAGACGTCGCGGGCGCGGCAAAGCCGCACCCCCGTTGTCCCAAAAAGGCGGGTCAGCTTGCGCGGTCGGCAAACAGCGCCTTCAGATCCTTCTTCAATATCTTGCCATTGGCGTTGCGCGGCAGCGTGTCGGCGACGAAATGCACCGCGACCGGCACCTTGAACGCCGCGAGCCGCGCGCGCACCCAATCCTGCAATTCGCTTTCGCTTGCCGTCATCCCCGGCGCCAGATGCACGATTGCCGCAGGTTCTTCCCCCAGCGTGCGGTGCGGAATGCCGATGATCGCGCAATCGGTGACCGCCGGATGTTCGTAGAGCGCGTTTTCGACCTCCGACGAATAGATATTCTCGCCGCCGCGCAGCACCATGTCCTTCGCCCGGTCGACGATATAGACGAAGCCCTCGTCGTCGAGGCGCGCGAGGTCGCCGGTGCGTACCCATCCGTCGACAAAGGTTTCGGCCGTCGCCTCGGGCTTGTTCCAATAGCCTTTGACGATCATCGGGCCGCGCGCCCACAACTCGCCGACCGTTCCCGTCGGCAGCACCGTCACGCCCTCATCGTCGCGGATTTCAAGGTCGGCGACCGCAACCGCCGGCCCGGCGCTGGTCGGACGATTGAGATAATCTTCCGACGAATGCGACGTCACCGTCGCCATCGTCTCTGTCATCCCCCAGCCGTTACCCGGCAGCGCGCCGAATTCTTCGTAGATGCGCTTGACGAGCTCGGGGGCCGACGGCGCGCCGCCATAGGCAATCGCCTCGATCGACGAGAGATCATAATTGGCGCGGTCGGGATGCTCGATCAGCTGCCAGGCGATCGTCGGCACGCCGCCGGTCACATTGACCTTTTCGCGCGCGATAATCTCCATCGCCTGCACCGCGTCCCATTTGCGCATGAAGATCGTCGTGTTGCCCGCCGCCATGCTGCCCATCAAGCTGGCCGAACAGGCGGTGACGTGAAACATCGGAATGACGGTCAGCGTCGTGCGCGGCTGCGGATCGGGGATCGCTTCGCCGCGGCGCAGGAAGCTGCGCGCCGCCGAAAAGCCGCCCGAGAGGATATTGCTCATCAGATTGCGATGGGTGCCGAGCGCGCCCTTGGGATTGCCCGTGGTGCCGCTGGTATAGAAGATCGTGGCCTCGTCATCGGGATCGATCGCAACGACGGGCCGCGCGATGTCGGGAAGCGCCGCCCAGCTCGCGGGCGCGCCGACGATATCCTCGAGCGCCGCCGTATCGTCGTCAGCGCCGCCGCGTGCGACGATCCAGCGCGCGACGCCGTCCAGTTCTTCGCGATGATCGCGCAGCCGCTCGAGCCGTTCGCCATCGACGATCACGACCTTCGCCCCCGAATCGCGGATGCCATAGGCCAGTTCGGCGCCGGTCCACCATGCATTGAGCGGCACTGCGATCGCGCCGATCGTCGTGATCGCGAAAAAGACCATCGGCCATTCGGGCAGGTTGCGCATCGCAAAGGCGACGCGGTCGCCCTTGCCGACGCCCATGTCCTGCAGCGCATGCGCCAGCGCCGCGGCCGCGCGCCAATTCGCCTCGAAGCTGATGCGGTCGTCGTCGAGGATGGTGAACGGCCGTGCGCCATGGGTGCGCGACAGGTCGAGAAGGACGCCCAGATCATTGGGGGCATTTTTCCACACCCGCGTCGGCACGCCGCGGATCGTCACCGTCTCCATCTCGAAGCGCGCGCCGGGCGCGGTCAGCACCGCGGTTGCATCGGCCATCGACATTTTCGGCCAGGCCGGATCGAGCGCCACCAGCGGCTCTGTCATCACGTCACTCGTCACGCGCATTGCTCCCATATCCGTCCGGTCGAGCGCCGGAGATTCGCCTCAGCGTTACGGACGAACGACGGGCCGCACAAGCGGGCGAAGCATGGAAAGGCGCAGCGTTCGTCGCGGCGCGGCGACGCCCTAGCCCGGCGCGATCCGCCCGCCCGCAACCCGAAAGCGCGTTACCGGGCCGGGCATGGCATCGAACAGCCCCGCCTCGGTGCCGGTGAGCCACGCCTGCCCGCCCTGGCCGGCTAGGCGCCCATAAAGCGCGGCGCGGCGCAGCGGGTCGAGATGCGCGGCGACTTCGTCGAGCAGCAATATCGGTCGCTGCCCCCGCGCGCGCGCCACGCAATCGCTGTGCGCAAGGACGAGCGAGAGCAGCATCGCCTTTTGCTCGCCGGTCGAACAGCGCGCGGCGGCGCGACCGCTCGCCGCATGGACGGCGGAAAGGTCGTCGCGGTGCGGCCCCGCGGTCGCGCGCCCGGCCGCTGCGTCGATCCGGCGCCGCGCCGCGAACAGATCGCGCAGTGCCGCCGGGTCATACGCCGCGCCGCGCGGGGCGCCATCGGCATCGACAAGGGTGAGGAGCGGACGCGCGAAGGGCGCGTCGGGCTGCTCCGCCAGTTCGGCCGATAACGCCGCGAGCGTCCGCTGGCGCGCCGCATCGATCGCCGCGCCATGCTCGGCCAGCTGCGCCTCCAGGCTCGCCAGCCATTGTGGATCGGCGGCGGGAAGGTCGGCGAGCAATTTTCCCCGCGCGCGCATCGCCGCTTCATAACGATTGCCATGCTGGGCATGGCGCGGGTCAAGGGCGAGGACGAGGCGGTCAAGGAAGCGCCGCCGATTGCCCGCCGTTTCGACGAACAGGCGGTCCATCGCCGGGGTGAGCCAGAGGATGGCAAGCCAGTCGCCAAGCGCAGTCGCCGCGGCGGCGCTGCCGTTGATCCGGACGATCCGGCGCCCCGGGGCCGACGGTTCGACACCGGTGCCAAGCGCCACAGGCGCGAGCGCCGGATCGCCCTGCACCTCGCCGAACACGGCGAAGCCGCCGGTCGCACCGTCGCGCACCATGTCGGGCAGCGCCGCGCGCCGCAGCCCGCGCCCTGGTGCAAGCAGCGATATCGCTTCCAATATATTCGTCTTGCCCGCGCCATTGTCGCCGTGAAGCGCGACAAGGCCGGGCCCGGCCGCCAGATCGGCCCCCGCGTGATTGCGGAAATCGGTCAACGAAAGGCGGATCAGCGTCATCTGCGTTGCGCCTACCCCAGCCCTGTGGGCGATGCGAGTCCCGCGCATCATCGCTGCGCGCCAAGAGCCAAATGTGAAAATTTCCAATTCGAGGGAATTTTCACCACATCATTGATTTTTTCCCGCTGAAATATAGTTTTAACCTCGAAAAAACCGCGGTTAACCGCCAATGAATGAAATTGGCACGCCTCCTGCATTACTTGTGGCATCCACCGGATGGTCCGGGTGGGAGGAACGAAAGGATTATATCATGGCTCATTTCAACACCGAATCGCTCAAGAGCTACGCCATCGCGGCGGTTGCCACGCTCTACTGCTCGATCATGTTCCTGGCCGCTGCTGGCCCGAACGGTGCGGAACTCGGCCGGCTGGTCATCTGACCAGCCGCCCCCACCCACGAACAACGCCGGTCCCGGAGGGACCGGGACGGAAAGGAAAGAAATGAAACAGGGTTTTCGCAAGAATCGTCGCGATGGCATGGTCTTCGGCGTGTGCGCCGGCATGGCCGACCACTTCGGCTTCGACGTCTTGTGGACGCGCGTCGCCTTTGTGGCACTGACTTTGCTGGGCTTCGGCCTGCCGCTGCTGGTCTATCTGACCGTCGCGATCCTCGCGCCGTAACGCAGCCACGGGCCGGCCGCCTTTCAGGCACGTCGCACCGGCCCCGCATATTTCCACAATCGAAGGCCCGCCGGTCCGCCGGTGGGCCTTTTCTTTTGCGCGGCGCACCTAGCCGGCGGGCAGTTTGAGCCGTACGAGCGTGCCGCCAAGATCCTCGCTCTCTTCCAGCGCGACGCTGCCGCCATAGATTTCGGCGACGTCGCGGACGATGGCGAGGCCAAGCCCCGTCCCCGGCTTGCCGCTGTCGAGCCGGACGCCGCGGTCGAAGATACGCTGACGGTCGGCGGGCGAGATGCCGGGGCCGTCGTCCTCGATCAGTATCTCGGCCATCCCACCCGCGCGCTGCACGGTCACGAAAACGCTCCCGCCGCCATATTTGGCCGCATTTTCGAGCAGGTTTCCGATCAATTCGTCCAGATCCTGCCGCTCGACGCGCGCCATCAGCGTCTTGTCGCCTGCCTCGTCGAAACGCACGTCGGGATGGAGGCGGGTCAGCGCGCGCAGCACGCTGTCGACGCTGTCCCATACAACGGCGCGCGCCTGCGCCGCCCCGCGGCGCCCGACCGCCCGCGCGCGCGCCAGATGATGATCGACCTGCCGCCGCATCGTCGCCGCTTCGCGCCGGATCGTTTCGGCAAGATCGCTGTCGGACCCCGCGGCGCTGTTGAGCAGCACGGTCAGCGGCGTCTTGAGCGCATGCGCCAGATTGCCGGCGTGCAGCCGCGCCTCCTCGGCCTGCTTTTCGTTATGCGCGAGCAGCGCGTTCAATTCCTCGACCATCGGCTGCACCTCCAGCGGCAGCGGCGCGATGACGCGGCGGTTTTCACCGCCGCGCATCGCCGCGATCGCACGCCGGATGTGGCGCAGCGGCCAGAGGCCGTAAAAGGTCTGCAGCGCGGCGAGGACGATCAGCCCGACGCCAAGCAGGCCCAGGCTGGGAATCAGCGTCGCGCGCACCGCGCGGATTTGCTCGTCGAGTGCCTGACGCGACTGTGCGATCTGGAAACGCCAGTTGGTCTTGCTCCCCGGAAGGATGACGTTGCGCTCCAATATGCGCAGCTGTTCGTCGGGAAACTGCGTGCTGTCATAGGTATGAAGCCCGGTATCGACGTGCGGCTTGGGCGATTTGAGCGTGCGTTCCCACAGCGAGCGCGAGCGATAGGGCTCCTGCCCGCCGCCGCTGATCTGCCAATAAAGGCCGCTATAGGGTTCGAGGAAGCGCTGGTCGCCGAGCGGCTCGATCAGCCGCACCTCGCCATCGGGGCCGATCTCCGACGAGCGGATCATCGCGATCAGCACATATTCGAGGCTCGAATCGAAGTTGCGCGTGATCGCGCCGGTCAGCACCCGGTCGAGCGCGAAGCCGCCGCCGATCAGCAGCACCGAAATCCACAGCGCCGCAATCGCAATCATGCGCCGCGCGAGCGAGCCGGTCGTCAGGCTCGCCAGCGCAGCCGGCTGCGTGCGGGTTTCGGTGCCGGGCGCGATCGGCGAGGCGGCGTCGGCCTCGGCCATGATCAGCCCTGCGGATCGTCGAGCTGATATCCGAGGCCGCGGATTGTCGTGATGATGTCGGCGCCCAGTTTCTTGCGGATGCGGGTGACGAACACCTCGATCGTGTTCGAATCGCGATCGAAATCCTGATCATAGATATGTTCGATCAGTTCGGTGCGCGACACGACCTTGCCCTTGTGGTGCAGCAGGTACGACAGGAGCTTATACTCCTGCGCGGTCAGCTTGACCGGCTCGCCATCGAGCGTGACGCGGCCCGAGCGCGTGTCGAGCCGCACCTTGCCCGCGATCAACTCGCTCGACGCATTGCCCGAGGCGCGGCGGATCAGCGCGCGCAGACGAGCGATCAATTCCTCGGTCTGGAACGGCTTGGCGAGATAATCGTCGGCGCCCGCGTCGAGCCCGGCGACCTTGTCCGACCAGCTGTCGCGCGCGGTCAGCACGAGCACGGGAAAGTTGCGCTTTTCGCGGCGCCAGCGATCGAGCACCGTCAGCCCGTCGACTTCGGGCAGGCCGAGGTCGAGGATCGCGGCGTCATAATCCTCCGTCGATCCCAGGAAGTGCCCGTCTTCGCCATCGGTCGCGAGGTCGACGGCATAGCCGTTCCCCTCCAGCGTCGCCTTGAGCTGCGGACCCAGCGTGGGTTCGTCTTCGACAATCAAAATCCGCATTCAGGCACCTTTCGTCTGCGAACCCACCGGACAGGGCGGGCCGAACGCCTCTCTACCAAGACGCAACGATCATCGCAAAATGTCGTTGCAGCGAAAAATGTCAGGGTCTGCGGCCGACGATCCGGCCGGTGCGCGCGTCGACATAGACGATCACCACCTGGCTGCCGTCCATGAACTTGAGAGCATAGACCATCTGGCGCGCATCGAACTGCGGGCCGCCGAGATAGGTCATATTGCTGTAGGGCGCGCGCGAACGGACATCGGCGATCAGGCGGTTGAGCGGGATAACCTGCCCCTGCGCCGCCGCTTCGCGCAAATTGTCCTGATCGCGGTCGCGATCGCCGCGCGCAGCCGCGGGACCGGCTGCAGCAAGCAGCAGTGCCGAGGCAATCGAGAAGGTCAGGGTGCGGATCATGCCGGGAGATTTAGCCCCTATGCATTGAATAGGCGATGAATGGCCCCGTCAGCCGATGTTTTGCAATGCGACGGCCACCGACCGGTCAACCCGGCGATGGTGGGCGCGACAGGGATTGAACCTGTGACCCCACCCGTGTGAAGGGTGTGCTCTACCGCTGAGCTACGCGCCCGTCCCGGACCGAAGCGGCTGCGCCGCGTCCGAAAGCGGGTCGTCCATAACCGCTCGCGCCGCGATTGCAACGCCGATTTGCGACTCGGCACCCCCGAAATGCAAATCGGGCCGCAGCTTGCGCCACGGCCCGAGATGTTTCTTCGTCAAGAAGCGCCAGCGATTAGTTGACGGCGTCCTTGAGGGCCTTGCCGGCCTTGAACTTCGGCTGGTTCGACGCCGCGATGGTCATCGTTTCGCCGGTGCGCGGGTTGCGGCCGGTCGACGCCTTGCGCTTGCTGACCGCGAAGGTGCCGAAGCCGACGAGACGGACTTCGCCGCCCTTCTTCAGCGCGCCGGTGATCGAATCGAACACAGCTTCGACAGCCTTGCTCGCATCGCCCTTGGTGAGGCCGCTCGAGTCAGCGACGGCGGCGATCAGGTCTTGTTTGTTCATGCCTAAGGAACCCCTGTGTGTGGTTGTTGAATGATTCTCATGGCCCGAAGCCATGGCGCGCCACTAACGATGTTTCGCCCCGCCTTGTCAAAGCAAAAAGCGGCGCGAAACCGGCCAAAATGCCGATTTTGCGATGAAAAGGCCCTTGCGGAAGCCCCGTCGGCGGTCCGGTCAGTGCCGAATCGCCGATTCGGGGTCTCCACCCGCCGAAATCGGCGGCGAAGCGGCCAATTCGTCGGCTTCAGTCCATTCGATCGGCTCGACAGGGCTGACCAGCGCCTCGGCGAGCACCTGATCGACATGGCTCACCGGGATGATCTTCAGCGCCGCGGTGATGTTCGCCGGAATCTCGACCAGATCCTTTTCATTCTCCTCGGGAATGAGGACGGTCGTAATGCCGCCCCGCAGAGCGGCGAGCAGCTTTTCCTTGAGGCCGCCGATCGCCAGCACGCGGCCACGCAGCGTGACTTCACCGGTCATCGCGACATCCTTGCGCACCGCGATGCCCGTCAGCGTCGACACCATCGCCGTGACCATGCCGACGCCGGCCGAGGGACCGTCCTTCGGCACCGCGCCTTCGGGCAGGTGGATGTGGATGTCCTTGCGTGCAAACAGACTCGGCTTGATGCCATAGGCGGGCGCCCGCGCCTTCACGAAGGATAGCGCGGCCTGCACCGACTCGGTCATCACCTCGCCCAGCTTGCCGGTGGTACGTACCTGACCCTTGCCCGCCGCGGTGACGGCTTCGATCGTCAGCAGTTCGCCGCCGACCTCGGTCCAGGCAAGGCCGGTAACCGCGCCCACCTGATCCTCGCGGTCCGAAACGCCGTGGCGAAATTTGCGCACGCCCGCAAATTCGGAGAGGTTTTCGGGCGTCACCACGACGCTTTCCGCCTTCCCTTCGAGGATCTTGCGCAGCGCCTTGCGCGCCAGACGCGCAATCTCGCGCTCGAGCGTCCGGACGCCGGCTTCGCGGGTATAATAGCGGATCAGGTCGCGCAGACCTTCGTCGGTCAGCTCGAACTCACCGGCCTTCAGCCCGTGCGCCTCGACCTGCTTGGCGATCAGATGGCGCTTGGCGATCTCGACCTTCTCATCCTCGGTATAGCCTTCGAGCCGGATGATCTCCATGCGATCGAGCAGCGGCTGCGGCAGGTTGAGCGAGTTGGCGGTGGTCACGAACATGATGTCCGAAAGGTCGACGTCGACCTCCAGATAATGGTCCTGGAACTTCGCATTCTGTTCGGGGTCGAGCACTTCGAGCAGCGCCGACGCCGGATCGCCGCGGAAATCCTGACCCAGCTTGTCGATCTCGTCGAGCAGGAACAGCGGGTTCATCGTGCCGGCCTTTTTGAGGTTGGTCACGATCTTGCCCGGCAGCGAGCCGATATAGGTCCGGCGGTGGCCGCGGATTTCGGCCTCATCGCGCACGCCGCCGAGCGACTGGCGCACGAATTCGCGGCCCGTCGCCTTGGCGATGCTGCGGCCGAGCGAGGTCTTGCCGACGCCCGGAGGACCGACGAGGCACAGGATCGGCCCCTTCAGCTTGTTGGTGCGTGCCTGCACTGCCAGATATTCGACGATCCGGTCCTTCACCTTTTCGAGCGCGAAATGATCGGCGTCGAGGACGTCCTGCGCCTTCGCGATGTCCTTTTTCAGCTTCGACTTCTTGCCCCAAGGCAGGCCGATCAGCGTGTCGAGATAGTTGCGAACGACGGTCGCCTCGGCCGACATCGGCGCCATCGCACGCAGCTTCTTGAGCTCGGCGTTCGCCTTGGCCTTGGCTTCCTTCGACATCTTCAGGCCATCGATCTTGGCCTGCAGTTCCGCGAGATCGTCGCCGCCCTCGCCATTGTCGTTGCCGAGTTCGCGCTGGATCGCCTTCAACTGTTCGTTGAGATAATATTCGCGCTGGCTCTTTTCCATCTGGCGCTTCACGCGGCCGCGGATCTTCTTTTCGACCTGCAGCACGCCGAGCTCGCCTTCCATGAAGGCAAACACCATTTCGAGCCGCTTCGCGGGCGCATTTTCGACGAGCAGCGCCTGCTTGTCGGCGACCTTGATGTTGAGGTTGCCGGCAACCGAGTCGGCGAGGCGCGACGAATCGTCGATCTGCGACAATTGCACCGCGGTTTCGGCCGGCATCTTCTTGTTGAGCTTGGCATAGCTTTCGAACTGGTCGACGACCGAGCGCATCAGCGCCGCGGTATCGACACTGTCGTCGACGGCATCGGCGATCGGCTCGACCGTTGCCATCACGGCCTTGCCGTCATCGTCGAGCGACTGAAGCTTGGCGCGCTGCTTGCCTTCGACCAGCACGCGGACGGTGCCGTCGGGCAGTTTCAGAAGTTGCAGCACCGTCGCGATGACGCCGGTATCGTAAAGGTCATCGCGCGCGGGGTCGTCCTCGCCCGGATCGAGCTGGGCGACGAGAAAAATTTCCTTATCGGCTTCCATCGCGGCTTCGAGCGCGGCGACCGAGCGGTCGCGGCCGACGAACAGCGGCACGATCATGTGCGGAAAGACGACGATGTCCCGCAGGGGCAGAAGGGGAAAAGACTGGTTCATCAGGGCTCCTGAGCGGGCGCAAGACCGCGCGCCGCCCTTCTTATAGGGTGGTCATCGCTAATATGGCGTAACTTGGCGCGCATTCAATGACGGCGGGCATGAACGCTCCACTTCCGTTTGTCCTGAGGAGCCATTGAGCTTGCCGAAATGGCGTCTCGAAGGATGCTCGCGCCGCACTCGTCCTTCCAGACGGGTCTTCGACTGCGCTCAGCCCCTCCTCAGGACGAACGGGACAGCGGGATCCGCATCAAAACGGCAGCTTGAACCCCGGCGGCAGCGGCAGGCCGCTCGTCATCTTGCCCATTTCCTCGTTGCTCGCCTGATCGGCCTTTTCGCGCGCGTCATTGAACGCAGCGGCAAGCAGGTCTTCGAGCATCTGCTTTTCGGCGGGAACCATCAGGCTGTCGTCGATCGCAATCGCCTTGATCCGGCCCTTTGCGGTCGCGGTAATCCGGACCAGACCGCCGCCCGAGACGCCCTCGACCTCGACATTGTCGAGCTTCGCCTGCGCCTCCTGCATCTGGGCCTGCACCGTGGCAGCTGCTTCCTGCGCCGCCTTCATCATTTCTTCGATCGATTTCATGGGGCGGACTTATGGCGATTGTCGCCATCCTCGACAAGTCTTGCGTCGGGAAATGCCGCCAGAACGGCCTTTACCACCGGCAGTTCGCGAATCCGCGCGTCATTGTCGGCGAGCTTCGCGGCGCGCACCTGCGCCAGGCTGGGTCGGCCTTCGCCCTCGCCCGCGCGCACCGACCAGCGATTGCCCGTTGCCGCAAGCAGCGCGTCGGCCAGATCGCGGGCGAAGCCTTCGCCGAGCGCCGACGCGGGCGCGAACGTCAGCGTGCCGGGCTCGAGCGCGATCAACCGCAGATGATCATAGAGGTCGACCGCGAGCCGGTGGTTGCCCGTCGATTCGAGCAGTTGGTGAATCTGCGCGATCGTCAGCGCCGCAGGAGGTGGCGCCTCTGCCGCCTCGACGGCCGTCGGCAGCGTGTCGGCCACGCCCGACGCGCCGGGCGTCTCGCCCGCGGGCGCAGGCTGCCGCGCCGCGAGCGGCATCGCCGGAACGCCGCCCGATTCGAGCAGCTTCGCCAGTTCGCCCGGATCGGGCAGCGACGCAGCATAGATCACGCGCAGCAACAGCATTTCCAGATGCTCGAGCGGATTGTTCGCGCGCAGCACCTCGTCATGCCCCTTGAGCAGCAATTGCCACAGGCGGTTGAGCGGCGCAAAGCCCAGCTTCTGGGCCCAATCGCCGATGCGTTCGCGGTCGGCGGCGGCCAGCGCCGGATCGTCGTGGCGCGCCACCTTGGCCAGCGTCACCGCATGCGTCAGGTCCATCAACCCGCGCACCATCGCGACCGGCTCGATCCCCAGCGCATATTGTGCGCGCGCAAGGTCGATCGCGGCGCCCGCATCGCCGCCGAGCACGGTCGCCATCAACTGCGCAATCGCCGTGCGGTCCGACAGGCCCAGCATCGTGCGGACCTGGTCGGCCGAAATCCGCCCGCCGCCCGCGCCATCGGCTTCCAGATCGGCGTGGGCAATCGCCTGGTCGAGGATCGAAAGCCCGTCGCGCACCGATCCTTCGGCGGCATTGGCGATCAGCCAGATGGCGGGCGCCTCGGCCTCGACACCCTCTTTCTGCAGGATCGAACTGAAATGCGCGAACAGCATGTCGGGCGTGATGCGCCGCAGATCGAACCGCTGACAGCGCGACAGCACCGTCACCGGCACCTTGTTCACCTCCGTCGTCGCGAACAGGAATTTGACGTGCGGCGGCGGCTCTTCCAGCGTTTTCAGCAGCGCATTGAACGCGTTACGCGACAACATATGCACTTCGTCGATGATATAGATCTTGTAGCGCGCCGACACCGCAGCATAGCGCACCGCCTCGATAATCTCGCGCACATCGTCGACGCCAGTGTTCGACGCGGCGTCCATCTCGATCACGTCGATATGGCGCCCCTCGGTGATCGCGCGGCACGGCTCGCACACCCCGCACGGATCGATCGTGGGCCCGCCCTGCCCGTCGGGGCCGATGCAGTTGAGCGCCTTGGCGATCAGCCGCGCGGTCGACGTCTTGCCGACCCCGCGCACCCCGGTCATCAGGAACGCATGCGCCAGCCGGTCGCGCGCGATCGCATTGCCGAGCGTCTTCACCATCGCATCCTGCCCGATCAGCTCGGCAAAGGTCTGCGGCCGATATTTGCGGGCAAGGACGCGGTATGGCCCGTTCGAGGCGGGCGCGGGCGGCGCCTCTGGCAAGTCCATGCCCAGCATCGGAGTGTCGTCGGCGGAATCGTCCATAGCCGGTCTTTAGGATGCGCCGCGCCGATTGTCGAAGGGTATGCGCGCGCCGCCGCGCGTCAGGTCGCCGCGCCCAGAACCGCCTCGGCCATCAGCTTTACCGCCGCATCGGGATTCGCGCGCTGCTCGATCAACCAGAGCATCTGCGCCGACGCGGTGATCGGATCGGCCACCGGCCCGTCGGCACAGCCTGCAAGGTCGAAGGTCGGCGCCTTGTCGGCCGCCGAATGGAGGCCGCTATTCTGGGCATAATCATAATATTCGCGCACCGGCAGGCACACGACGCGGGCGCTGTAGGGACCGGCGGGAAAGGCGCCGCCGCGCGCCGTATGGCTTTGCGAGAAACTGTCCTGGATCAGATGCAGCAAAGCCCCTGCCGCGCGCTTGCGTGCCAGTGTCGCGGCGGCATCGCCGGTCAATTCGCTGCATTTGGTTGACGCGACGGGATTGCGGCATTCGAGCGTGAACAGCGTATGCACGCGCCACGCCTTATAGCTTTTCCCGCCTTTGGTCCGGTCGTCGCAATAGGGAAAGCCGGGCGGCGCAAATGCCTCCGCAAGCGCCGGAGATTGGCTTCGGAAATAGGTGCAATAGCCCGTCGTCGCATCAACGCCCTGCCCTGTTGCGATGGAAAAGGCGGCGCGTGTCCAGCCGAGAATCTTGGCGCGGGTTTCGGATGGCGCCTCGCCCGCCACCGGGCGCATGGCATGCAGGAATTGCAGCGCGCCATAATGGCTGTTGCACATCAGGCCGCCAAAGGGCTTGCCTGGCCCGACATGCTTCTTGCAGCGTTCGGCGCCAAGGTTGACCGCAATCTTGCCCAGACCGGTCGCACTGATCTGGCGCGTCGGATCGTCCGGCCAGCGGACGGCATCGGCATAGACCGACCCGCCAATGTCGGTCGCGGCAAACTCGGCCGCGGTGCGGGGCAGCGGGCAATGGCTGGGCAAGGCACCGGCGGCTGCGGCAAGGCAGCGCTCGGCCAGCGCGGTCAGTCGCTCGTGATTGGGCTGTTTCGGCTTGATTTCATACGCCGTCGAGCTCTGCGCCGCCCCCGTGACGAGCAAGACCGCCGCGCCCAGTCCGGCCGGAACACCATATTTCATGCCCACCCTCCCCTGCTGCGATGCGCAGGGTGGGCGAGCAATTGCAGGCGGTCAAGCCGCCGCTCGGTCGAAAATGGTGGAAATGGGTGGGAGCCGGAACGACCCGCAGCGAATTCGTTGCGGCTGCTTCCTTCCGGACCTGACCGGGTTGGCGAAGACTGCGTCCGCCCGACTCCCGGCGCGCATATGGCGGCGGCGGGCGCGAATTGCAAGCGGCGCGGCTATTCGGTGCGGTCGCCCGCCACCGCGCGCGCAACATCGGCGATGATCGCATTGGCGGCATCGCCCTTCAGCGCGGGGCGGTCGAGATAGACGGCGATCATATATTTGTCGCCGCCCGGCTCCTCGACGAACGCCACGTCATTATAGGCGGTGCCGCACGTCCCGGTCTTGTCGCCGACGTGCCAGGTTCGGGGCAGACCGGCGCGGATGCGCGCAAGCCCAGTCTCGCTCTTGACCAGCCAGTCGCGCAGCATGGTGCGATAGGCGGGGTCGAGCTTGTCGCCGAAGATATAGGCGGCGGCGCTCTTCGCCATCGCCGCGGGGCTGGTGGTATCGCGCGGATCGCCCGGAATATTGGCGTTGAGATCGGGCTCCACACGGTCGAGCCGCGTCACCAGATCGCCGGTCGCCTGCACATGATCGGTGAAGGCGGTCGGCCCGCCGAAATGATCGAGCAGCAGATTGGCGGCGAGATTGTCGCTGAGCACGACGGCATCCTCGGCAGCGAAGCCGATGCGATATTCGCCCTTCCCCTCTGCGTCGAGCAGGCGCTCGGCGCCCGGCGAGTGCGGCAGCAGATCGGCGCGGGTAAAAGGCAGCGGCGTGCGCAGCGACACGCCATTCTTCGCCGCGGTCAGCGTCTGTGCGGCGAGCAGCAGCTTGAAGGTCGAGCACATCGCAAAACGCTCGTCGGCGCGGTGCCCGACGATCAGCTTGCCGAACTGGTCGGTCACGGCAACGCCCAGTCGGCCGCCGCTTTTCTTTTCCAGCGC
>JAFIGU010000065.1 GCA_017849555.1 Sphingomonas sp.
CCCATCCTCCAATCAGATCGGGCAACCTTCAACATACAAGGGGCCGAGGGTGGGTTGGCCCGAAGGGGCACCGTCGCCCGCGCCTTACACCCACCCACCCCCACCCCTCCCTTCACGAGGGAGGGGAGTAAGAAGGGGAAGGGGAAGGGATCAGGCCAGTTCCTCGTCCGCGAAGGTCTCGGTGTCGATCTGCGCCTGCATCGCGGCGGAATAGCGCGGTCCCTTGATCGATCCGGGGGCGAAGATCGTTTCCACCTCCGCCAGCACCTCGGCGCCCGGATCGAGCGCGATCGCGCCGAGATCCTCTTCCAGATGCGTGATGCTGCGCGTGCCGGGGATCGGCACGACATTATCCCCGCGCGACAGCACCCAGGCGAGCGCGAGCTGCGCCGGAGTCGCGCCGATCCGCGCGGCGAGCGCGTTGAACGCGGCCACTACCTTCAGATTGTGGCGCAGATTCTCGCCGTTGAAGCGCGGCATCGCGCGGCGGATATCGTGTTCGGCCTCATAAATGTCGTCGTGCACCGCGTCGCACAGCAACCCGCGTGCGACCGGCGAGAAAGCGACGAAGCCGATCCCCAGGGCGCGACAGGTATCGAGCACCGCTATCTCGGGGTTGCGCACGACCGGCGAATATTCGCTCTGCACCGCGGCGACCGGGTGGACGGCGTGCGCGCGGCGGATCGTTGCCGCGCCCATTTCGGAAAGCCCGATCGCGCCGATCTTGCCGGCCTCGTGTGCACGCGCCAGCGCGCCGACCGATTCCTCGATCGGTACGTTGCGGTCGAGCCGGTGGAGATAATAGAGATCGATATGATCGGTCCCGAGCCGCTGCAGCGCCGCATCGAGCGTCGCGGCGATCGCGGCGGGCGAGCCGTTGAGCCCGCGCTTGCCGTCGTACATGTCGAGCACGCATTTCGAGGCGAGCGTGAATTCGCGCCGACGGTGGATCACCGAGGCGCGGATCAGCTTCTCGTTCTGCCCTGCGCCGTAGAGCGCCGCGGTATCGAGCAACGTGACCCCGAGATCGAGCGCGCGATTGAGCAGCCGCCCGCCTTCCTCCGCGCTCGGCGGGATGCCGTAAGCGTGGTTGAGGTTCATGCACCCGAGCCCGATCGCCGAAACGGTAAGCGGCCCGAGATTGCGGGTGGGAAGTGCGGTCACGGCGGCGCTCCTATGAGGTTTGCGGCGTGTGCTAAAGCATCGGATGCGAAATGGCACCCCGCCATCCTTCGCGCTCTCTTCTTCCTCCCCTCCCTGTTCAAGGGAGGGGAGGAAGAAAGGTCAGCCTCGTGCCAGTTGCTTCTCCAGCTGATCGAGCACGCGGTAGCACGGCATCACCTGCGCCACCGAGGCATTGGGCTCGCGCCCTTCGCGGATCGCGGCGACGAACTCGCGATCCTGCAGTTCGATGCCGTTGTTCGAGACAGTGACCCCGGTGAGGTCGATCGGCTCCTCCTTGCCGGTCACCAGATCGTCGTAGCGCGCGATCCAGGTGCCGGTGTCGCAGATGTAGCGGAAGAAGGTGCCGAGCGGCCCGTCGTTGTTGAAGCTCAGCGACAAGGTGCAGATCGCGCCGGTCGCGGCCTTGAGCTGGATCGACATATCCATCGCGATGCCGAGTTCGGGGTGGATCGGCCCCTCGATCGCATTGGCGGCGACGATCGGTCCGGCCTGATAGGCGAAGAGATCGACGGTATGCGCGGCGTGGTGCCACAAGAGGTGATCGGTCCAGCTCCGCGCCTCGCCCTTGGCGTTGATATTCTGGCGCCGGAAGAAATAGGTCTGGACGTCCATCTGCTGCACCTGCGCCTCGCCGCTGGCGAATTTGCGGTGGAGATATTGATGGCTCGGGTTGAACCGCCGCGTATGGCCGACCATCGCGACGAGCCCGGTTTCCTGCTGCTTCGCCAGCACCTTTTCGCCGTCGGCAAGGCTGTCGCACAGCGGGATTTCGACCTGCACATGCTTGCCGGCGTCAAGGCATTGCAGCGCCTGTGCCGCGTGCATCTGCGTCGGGGTGCACAGGATCACGGCGTCGACATCGTCGCGCGCCAGCGTGTCGGCCAGCTCGGTCGTGGCATGGCCGATGCCGTATTTCGCGGCGATCGCCTGCGTCGGCTCCAGCCGTCGCCCGACAAGGCTGGTCACCGCCACCCCGTCGATATTCTTCAGTCCGTCGAGATGCTTCTCGCCAAAGGCGCCGGCGCCGGCGAGCGCGATGCGGAGGGTCATGTTCGTCTCTCTTGTCGGGAAGGGGAAATCAGGCCGCGCCGCTGCCGGTCATGTCGAGGCCCTCGCCGTTATCCGGGCGCAGCACGATATGGCCGATCGCGGTGTTCGAGCAGGGGACGTGATAATGGCGGTGGAGCGCGCGCGTCCGCTTGCCCAGCGCGCCGCGCATGATCAGCCACATCACCATCTCGATCCCCTCGGAGCCGGTCTCGCGGAGATATTCGATATGCGGCACGTGGCGCAGCTCGTCGCCCTCGCCGATCAGCCGATCGAGGAAGCGATTGTCCCATTCGCGGTTGATCAACCCCGCGCGCGGCCCCTGAAGCTGGTGGCTCATCCCGCCGGTGCCCCAGATCTGCACGTTGATGTCCTCCGGGAAGCTCGCCACCGCACGCGCGATCGCCTCGCCCAGCGCCCAGCAGCGGTTGCCCGAGGGCGGCGGATAGGTGACGACATTGACCGCCAGCGGCACCACCTTCACCGGCCAGGCGTCGGGCTTGCCGAACATCATCGACAGCGGGACGGTGAGCCCGTGATCGACGTCCATCTCGTTGATGATCGTCATGTCGAATTCTTCGAGGATCAGGCTCTGCGCGATATGCCAGGCGAGATCGGGATGCCCCTCCACCTCGGGCACCGCGCGCGGCCCCCAGCCTTCGTCGGCGGGTTTGTAGCGCTCGCCGCAACCGATCGCGAAGGTCGGGATCACCTTCATGTCGAAGGCGGAGGCGTGATCGTTATAGACGAGGATCACGACATCGGGCTTCTCGGCCTTCTCCCAATCGCGGGTCCATTGGTAGCCTGAGAAGATCGGGCCGAAATAATCGTCCCCATCCTTGCCGAAATCGCTCGCGACGCCGAGCAGGGGGACGTGGCTGGAGCCGACGCCGGCGGTGATCCGCGCCATCAGTTCTTCCCCTTGATGCTGCGCGCGCCTTCGGGCGAGCGGCCGCCTGCGATCATCATTTTGGTATAGTCCTGGAAATTCATGTCGGTCATCGACGAGACGGCTTCCGCGAAGCTCAGCCCGTCGGTGGAGAACAATTTGGCGAGAAAATAGACGTTCCCGCCCAGATCGAGGCAGCGGTTGTAATCGCGTGCCAGCAGCGCCGCTTTCTGCTCCTCGCTGAGCGGCCATTCGTCGAGATAGGCGCGCTCGTCGGCCTTGAAGCGTTCGCGGTTCTCGGGCTTCATCAGGCTCATCGCGAACTGGTTCATATGATAGCCGGCACGCGCGCGCTTCGCGGTGAACACGCGGGTGCCGGGGATATCGTCGAATTCGGCGAGATATTGGTGGATATCCTTCGGGCCGGTCATCGCCCTTTCTCCTTGAGCCGGGCGTCGAGCCGCGGGAAGACGCGGCGCGCATTGCCTTCATAGATTGCGTGGCGCTGATCGTCGCTGATCGGCAGCGCATCGACATAGCGTTTGGTGTCGTCGAAATAATGCCCGGTCTCGGGATCGATACCCCGCACCGCGCCGACCATCTCGCTGCCGAACAATATGTTCTTGGTGTCGATCACCTTGGCGAGCAGATCGACGCCGGGCTGGTGATAGACGCAGGTATCGAAATAGACGTTGTTCATCACATGCCCGGCGAGCGCGGGCTGCTTGAGCATGTCGGCGAGCCCGCGATAGCGCCCCCAATGATAGGGCACCGCGCCGCCGCCGTGCGGAATGATGAAGCGCAGGTCGGGGAAATCGCGGAACAGATCGCCCTCCATCAGTTGCATGAAGGCGATCGTGTCGGCGGCGATATAATAAGCGCCGGTGGCGTGGAGCCCGGGATTGCACGAGCCCGAGACGTGGATCATCGCCGGCACGTCGAGCTCGACCATCGCCTCGTAGAAGGGATACCAGAAGCGATCGGTGAGCGGTGGGGCGGTGAAATGCCCGCCGCCGGGATCGGGGTTGAGGTTGCAGCCGATGAAGCCCAGTTCCTCGACGCAGCGCCGCAGTTCAGCGACCGAGGCGGTGAGATCGGTCTTGGGGTTCTGCGGCAGCATGCAGACCCCGGCGAAGATGTCCGGATAGAGGTCGACGCAGCGCTTGATCAGATCGTTGTTGGCGCGCGCCCAGGCGATCGCCACCGCCTCGTCGCCGACATGCGGCGCCATCGCCGAGGCGCGCGGGGAAAAGATCGTCATGTCCGCGCCGCGTTCGCGCAGCAGGCGGAGCTGGTTCTGCTCCAGCGTCTCGCGGATCTCGTCGTCGGAGATGACGGGATAGGGCGGCGCGGCGGTGCCGGCCTTGAACGCCGCCTTCTGCGCCTCGCGCCATTCGTTATGCGCGGTGGGGGCGGTGGTATAATGGCCGTGGCAGTCGATGATCATCGTCATGCAGGCTGTTCCTGACGCGTCAGCAGGGGGAGGATGAGGTCGAGCTTGGCGGCGAGCCCGTCGGGCGGCGCGGTGTTCAGCGATCCGATCGCGCGCTGCCGCTCGACCGTGCCGCGTGTCATCGCGCTGCCGGTGCCGAGCGCGTCGAGCGTCTTGGTCACCTCTTCCATCTCGGCGGCACGGCGCTGGCCGTGGAGCATCATGCGATCGAGGTTGTAATCGAAGCGCTTCGCCCAATCCGCGCCCGGCCAGCTCGCGTCGAGCGAGGCGATCACCGCCGCGCGCACCCCGGCGGCTTCGGCGGCGAGCGCGCATTCGGCGGTCAGCGCCTCGATCCCCTTGACCATCACCGATCGGATCATCTTGATCGCCGACGCGTCGCCCACCGAGGGGCCGGCGATCGCGATATTGGTAAAGCCGAGATCGCGCAGCGCCGCGGCCCCCGCCTCGGCATGCGGGCCGGCGACGAGCAACGGCGTCGCGTGGCGGCCGGGGTGGACCGGCGCCATCACCGCGACATCGACATACCGCGCGCCGATCGCGGCGGCGGCGGCGCGCTTGGTGTCGGGCGCGACTGAATTCATGTCGAGCCACAAAGCGTCGGATGCGAGATGCGGCGCGGCGGTGTGCGCGGCGACCAGCGCCTGATCGGCGGTGACGAGCGACAAGACCGTTTGGGCACCTGCCAGCGCCTCGGCCGCGCTGTCGGCGCGGGCTACACCGGCAGCAGCGAAATCGGCGAGCTTGTTTGCGCGCGTCGCAGGGGTGTCGAGCTTGATGTCATAGCCGCGAATGTCGCTACGCCCGGGCGGCGCGAACGCCGCGCCTGCCTCGCCGAAGCCAATGAACGTCGCGCCTCTCATGGCGCTGGTGGTAAGGGGCGTCGCTGTCCGTGCGCCAATCGGAAGCGGGGCGTGGCTATTCGTTTTCCTGAATTCACCCTCGTCACCCCGGCCTTGAGCCGGGGTCCATTGTGCCGCGAGCTCTGCGATCAGAACCTCTTGCCCTGAGCCTGCCTCGCGATGGACTCCGGCTCAAGGCCGGGGTGACGGACGTTTTACAGGCTGGCCGACGCCTCCTCGATCAGCGCGATCAGCCGGCGTTGCATCGCGGTCGGGCGCCAGTCGGTGCGGGTGGTGAGGCCGATGTGGCGGATGCTGCCGGCGAGCGGCGGACCGATCGTGGTGAGCACCCCCGCCGCAATCTCCAGCGCGACCTGATCGGGCGAGAGCAAGGTGAGCAGATCGCTTTCGCCGAGCAAGCCGCGGATCACCATCACCGACCCGCACGCGATCGGCGCGGGGGGCAGCGGGTGATCGTCGAACAGCCGGCGCCAATGCGCGTGAAGCGGGGTTTGCGGCGAGCCCACGACCCAGGGATAAGCCGCCAGCGCGGCGCGATCGGGAGCGGCGACCCCGGCGAGCGGGTGCCCGGCGCGCGCGATCACCGCGAGCCGGTCATCGAACAGGGCGCGCTGGGTCAGCCCCGGCGGCGGCGGATCGCGCAGCGCGCCGATCATCAGATCGATCACCCCGTCGCTGAGCGGATCGACCAATTCGCGCCACGATCCCTCGACCACCTCGACGGTCACCCCTGGCGCCTGACGCGTGAAGCGCGACAGCGCGCGCGGCAGCACCAGAGCGCGCGACAGCGGCATCGCGCCGATCGTGATCCGCCCGGTGCCCGCAGGATCGGCGGACAGCTCGGCGATCCCGGCGGCGATTTCGCGCTCGGCGAGGCGGATGCCGCGCGCAAAACGGCGGCCGTGCGCGGTCAGCGCGACCCCCCGCCCGCGACGCTCGATCAGCGGCAACCCGATCACCTGCTCCAGCTCGCGCGCGGCGCGGTGCAGCGCGGGTTGCGAGAGGCCGCTGGCGCGCGCGCCGCCGACGAAGCTTCCGGCGTCGGCAACGCGCAGGAAGGCATCGAGCTGGGTCGCGGTCATCAATTGCTCGGGGCGGGAGAAACCACGCCCGCCGTTCGTCGTCGCGCGGCTCGCCTCGGCCAGCAGCCGGAAGGCGGTCGCGGCGCGCGCCGCCATTTCCGCGCCGGCGCTGGTCGGGGTCAGCCCGCCGGGGTGGCGCTCGAACAATCGCGTGCCGAGCTGCGCCTCGAGCTTGGACAGCCCCTGCGTCAACGCGGGTTGCGAGAGCCCGACGCGCGCCGCCGCGGCGGAGAGCGTGCCCTGTTCGACGGCGGCCGAAAGCGCGCGCAAATGGCGCAGGTTGAGATCGAACGGGCGCAGGTTCATCGGATGACCTATATCAAATTCTTATATGCCATACATGCATTCGATTGGGCGGGGAGGGGGCGGCGCGGCTAGGTCTGGCCGATATTCAACTTAGTCGTCATGTCGGGCCTGACCCGGCATCCAGAGCCAAGAACGACGCCGCTTATGACTCTGGATGCCGGGTCAAGCCCGGCATGACGGTGCGTGGCGAAGGAGACATCAATGGCAGGCCGCGTCGTTCGCAATATCCCCCGCGCATCCGGCGCGGTGATCGACGGGTTGGCGCATGCCGGCGTCGCCACGGTGCACGAGGCGCAAGGGCGCATCGGCCTGCTCGCCAGCCGCTTGCGGCCGATCTATCCGGGCGCGCGCATCGCGGGGTCGGCGGTCACCATTTCGGCGCCGCCGGGCGACAATTGGATGGTGCATGTCGCGATCGAGCAATTGCAGCCCGGCGATATCCTCGTCCTCGCGCCGACCAGCCCTTGCGAAGACGGCTATTTCGGCGATCTGCTGGCGACCTCGGCGATGGCGCGGGGGTGTCGCGGGCTGGTGATCGACGCCGGGGTGCGCGACGTGCGCGATCTCACCGCGATGGGCTTCCCGGTCTGGTCGCGCGCGGTGTTCGCGCAAGGAACGGTCAAGGCGACGCTCGGCTCGGTCAATGTCCCGATCGTCTGCGCCGGGGCGGCGATCGAGGCGGGCGACGTGATCGTCGCCGACGATGACGGCGTGTGCGTCGTGCGCAATGCGGAGGCCGAGGCGGTGCTCGCCAAGGCGCAGGCGCGCGAGGCGGCGGAGGAGGGCAAGCGCAAGCGGCTCGCTGCCGGCGAACTCGGCCTCGATATCTACGATATGCGCGGCAAGCTGGCGGCGATGGGGCTGGTTTATGAATGACCTTGCCGGCGTCCGCTGCATGTGGATGCGCGGCGGCACCTCGAAGGGCGCCTTCTTCCTCGCCGACGATCTGCCAAGCGACGCCGCCGCGCGCGATGCCTTCCTGCTGCGGGTGATGGGATCGCCCGATCCGCGTCAGATCGACGGCATGGGGGGCGCCGATCCGCTGACGTCGAAGGTCGCGGTGGTTTCCCGCTCGACGCGGCCGGGGGTCGATGTCGACTATCTGTTCCTGCAGGTGTTCGTCGACCAGCCGATCGTCACCGACAGCCAGAATTGCGGCAATATGCTCGCCGGGGTTGCGCCCTTCGCGATCGAACGCGGGCTGGTCGCGGCGGCGGGCGAGGAGACCCGCGTCGCGATCTATATGGCCAATACCGGGCAGGTCGCGGTGGCGACGGTGCGCACGCCGGAAGGGCGGGTCGCCTATCACGGCGAGGCCGCGATCAGCGGGGTGCCGGGCACCGCCGCACCGATCCCGCTCGCGTTTCGCGATACCGCCGGATCGAGTTGCGGCGCGCTGCTGCCGACCGGCAACGGGGTGGACGAAATCGACGGTTTGGCCTGTACGCTGATCGATAACGGCATGCCGTGCGTCGTGCTCGCCGCCAGCGATGTCGGGGTGGCCGGATATGAGGATCGCGATACGCTCGACAATGATGCGGCGATGAAGGCGAAGGTGGAGGCGATCCGGCTCAAGGCCGGGCCGATGATGAACCTTGGTGACGTCACCGAAAAATCGGTGCCCAAGATGATGCTCGTCGCCGCCCCGCGGGAAGGCGGCGCGATCGCGGTGCGCTCGCTGATCCCGCATCGCGTTCATGCCTCGATCGGCGTGCTCGGCGCGGTAAGCGTGGCGACGGCGTGTCTGATCGAAGGATCGCCCGCGGCCGCGGTGGCGGTGGTGCCGGCGGGGGAAAACAAGACGCTGGGGGTCGAACACCCGAGCGGGGTCACCGAATGCGTGGTCTCGGTCGACGACAGCGGCGCGCCGGTCGAGGCGGGAATGCTGCGCACCGCGCGCAAGCTGATGGACGGGGAGGTATTCGCATGAGTATCGATCGCGAAGGGCGCATCCGCAGCTGGACGCTCGATCCCTCGCGCCCGCGCTATGCCCCGCCCGCCGGGGCGATCGACGCGCATTGCCATGTCTTTGGTCCGGCGGCGCAATTTCCGTTCAGCGCCAAGGCGAAATATCTGCCGCAGGATGCCGGGCCGGAGATGCTGTTCGCGCTGCGCGACCGGCTCGGCTTCGCGCGCAACGTGATCGTCCAGGCGAGCTGCCACGGCACTGACAATCGCGCGACGCTCGCTGCGATCGCGCAATCGGGCGGCGCGGCGCGCGGGGTGGCGGTGGTCGATCCGGCGATCGGCGAGGGCGAGCTTGCCGCGCTCCACGAGGGCGGGATTCGCGGCATCCGCTTCAATTTCCTCAAGCGGCTGGTCGACGATGCACCCAAGGACAAATTCCTCGAGGTGGCGCGGCGACTGCCCGCGGGGTGGCACGTCGTGGTCTATTTCGAGGCCGATATCCTTGCCGAGCTGCGCCCGTTCCTCGATGCGATCCCGGTCCCGCTGGTGATCGATCATATGGGGCGCCCGGATGTGCGACAGGGGCCCGACGGCGCCGATATGCGGGCGTTTCGCGCCTTGCTCGACTCGCGCGACGATATCCATTTCAAGGCGACCTGCCCCGATCGGCTCGATCCGGCCGGCGCGCCGTGGGACGATTTCGCGCGCGCGGTGGCGCCGCTCGTTGCCGATTATCCCGATCGCTGCTTGTGGGGCACCGACTGGCCGCATCCCAATATGCAGGATGCGATCCCCGACGACGGCGCGCTGGTCGATATGATCCCGCGCATCGCCCCCGACCCGGCGGCGCAGCGCAAGTTGCTGATCGACAATCCGATGCGGCTTTATTGGGCGGATTGACCCGAGGCACTATACCGGCCCGGTGAGCGGCGAGCCTTCATCCCCGGTCTGTTATGCGGCAGAGGGGCGGCGATGCCTATATGGGCTATGCCGGCCGCGACGAGATCGTCGCCGCGCTCAACGCGCTGCTCGCGGCGGAACGCGCCGGCGCGCGGGTCGCGCTGGCCAGTGCGAGGAACGCGGATCCCTTCTACACCATCACCCCGCCGCCCGATCGGCTGATATTCCTCAACCGCGGCCCATCCTGGATGGTGCGACGGCTGGAGGCGCTGATGCCGAGGGTGCGTGACGCCGATCTCCACGCCGATCTGCGCGCGATGCTCGACAGTCACCGGGAGAATATCGCGCGGGCAGAGGGCTATGCGCGACAAGGGCAGGTCCGTTCCACGCTGAGCTCGTCAAAGGTCGAACGGGGGACTCCCGACATCTACGGTCCGCCGACTTAATGCGCTGATCAACCAGCCGGAGGCGATGGGGCCGATTCATCGAGAGGTGGCGGGCGACGGCCGCCGCTGCGTCTTGAGCCGCCTGACCGCCGAGGCTTGTCGGCTGCTGCGGGTGCTTTCGGCGGCGCATCGCGGCGGAATCCCCCGACGATGACCTTCGCTTCCGCAGATATTCGCCAGTTGCGCCTGAATGATTCCGTATCGATGATCTCGGCTTTGCGGATCACCTCGCGTCGGGCCCGGTCTCGGGCGATATTATCGAGCACCTCCTCCTGCCCGCGCGGATGCGAGAAGAGAAAGCCCTGCGCGTGGCTGAATCCGGCTGCGCGAACCAGATCGAGCTGTTCGTGCGTCTCGACCCCTTCGGCGATGATATGAATGCCCAGCCGTTCCCCGAGCGCCGCGACCGCGGACAGGATTTCGCGGCTTTTGTAGTCATAGGGCGCGTGTGAAGCGAAGCAGCGGTCGAGCTTGATCGCGTCGAACGAGAAGCGCTGCAGGTTCCTCAGCGAGGAATAGCCCGAGCCGAAATCGTCGAGCGATAGCGAGACCCCGGCGTGGCGCAGGAGGCGCAATTGCTCGACCACCTCGCGCGTCGGGACGAGCATCGCATTTTCGGTGATTTCGAGGTGAAGACGCTCGGCGGGCAGATTATGTCGCGCGAGCGCGTCGAACGTCTGCGCGGCGAAGTCGCCCGCGAGCAACTGGTGCGGCGATACGTTGACCGCCACGGCGCAGCGATCGGCCCATTTGGCGGCGTCGCGGCATGCCCAATCGATGATCTTCCCGCCCAGTTCGACGATCCGCCCGGTCGTTTCCGCCACGTCGAACAGCGTCTCGACGTCGCACGGAATAGCCTGATCGGAGCCGCCCCAACGCAGCAGCGCTTCGCGCGCTGCGGTGCGGTCGTTGATCAGTGAATGGATATCCTGATAATTGAGCCGAAACATCTCTTCCTGTAAACCAAGGCGGAGAAATGCAGAAAGACGCTCGTTGCGCTGGAGTAGCGAAAATTCATCTGACATGTTCATGACATCGTCTCCCGAGTCGAACGGAGAATGACTGCAAATTTCGCCGATCCAAGGAGCAACAAAATTAGCGATTTTAATCTCGCGCTGCGCATCCGTCCGAATATTTCAACACCATATACTCTACGCGGGGCGGAAGCGTCGGCCCCGTCTCGTAGCTGTCAAAAAGCGTTAAATGAGGGGGTTAAAAGCGTTACACGTAAATGACGTGACCGACTTCAATTTATCTGGAGTATAGAGTGATGAGACCGGCTGAGGCGGAAGCGCAGCCCGATCCGAGCGATATCCGTGAAGCGTTGCGCCTCATCCATGAATCAGGGGTTTTGGGCGAAGGAAAGCTGTCGCTGCTGCTCGATTATCTGGTCGAGGAGGAGCTTGCTGGGCGCGGCGATCGTCTGAAAGGCTATTCGATCGCGCTCGACGTGTTCAAGCGCGGCGAGGATTTCGATCCGTCGATCGACAGCGTGGTGCGTGTCGAAATGCTGCGGCTGCGCAAGGCACTGGCGCAATATCATGCGCAGCCGGATCCGGCGGCGCGCGTCGTGATCAACCTCGCCAAGGGCAGCTATCGGCCGACCTTCAGCAAGAGGGCCGAGGCTGCGGCGCCCGAAAGAGCGGATCGCAAAGCCGCGCTAGGCGCCTTCTTCGCCGCGCGGCGGCTCGCGCTGGCCGGGCTGGCCCTCGTGCTGCTCGCGGCGCTGTCGATCGTCGTTTTCAAGCCGTTCCAGGCCGCCAAGGATTATCATTGTCTTCGGCCTTCGCTGGCGCTGCGGTCGAACGGATTCATGCCGGTTCGCGAGACCCAGTTTCAGGGTGTCTTCAGCAAGATTCTGCAGGCTTATCCTTTGGTGCTCACCGGCGCCGCGCCGAAGAGTTGCCCGGCAATGCAGCGCAGGCTCGAACTTACGCAGGTCTCCGAGCGCTCGCTGCAGGCGGCGCTATACCGCGCTGCCGAAACCAACCCTTATTGGGCGCAGACCTTCACGATCGATCGCGGCGACGTCGAGCTCGTAATGGCGAAAATCCTTTATCGTGTCGCGTCGCATGAAGGCGCGCTCGTCAAGGATATGCTGCGAGGCAAATGGGAAAATCAGCAGGCGAAGCAAGATTATGCCTGCCATGTGAACGGTTATTCGCATTTCATCAACCCGATGACCGACAACCCGGCTGACGATGTGGCGTGCCTGCGCGCGAGCATGAAGGAGAAGTCGCCTTTTGCCGATACGTACAGCACTTATGCGATCTTTGTTCAGCTGCGATATTATGACCAGACTCTGTACGGCAAGGCCGATCGCGAGAAGCTGCTCGCGGAATATCGGCAGGCGATGAACCGCGCGCTGGCGATCGACCCGACCGAATGCCTCGCGTTGGTCGCGCGCCTACGCGAATATCGTCGCGCCGTTCCGCCCGATCATGAGCGGCTTGCCGAAACGGTGGAAACGATCAACCGCTATTGCGTCGGCAATCCGTTCATGTCGAGCCACGTCGCGATGATCGAAGGCTATGTTTTCAACGATTGGGCCGCGTCGCGCAATCTTCTGGACCGGGCGATCGCCATTTCCGGGCTGAAGCATTGGTATTCGCATTCGCTGTTCGGCAATTTGCTCGTTGCCGGGAAATGGGCCGAGGCTCATGATAAAATCAAATGGTTTCAGTCAATTCTCAATCCGGTCGACGCGATCTGGCTTGTCGTGATCGGCAATCATGTCGGCGATCGGGCAATGACGGGTGAGGGGCTCGAATATCTGCGGCGGCGATCGATCCGCACCTACGAAGACGCGGAGAATTTCATCGGGAGGGCCGGATATCACCCCGATTTCGCCGGCAAGTTGCTGGACGAACTGTCCGACGTGCTCCCTCACGCGGGCGCGGCGAACAAGTCGGACGTAACAAAAATCCCCGCGTCGCCGCGGGGATGATCGGATTGCGAGGCAAAGGGACGGCGGTCGCCGCCGTCCCCCCACCGGATCAGAACGTCTTGCGCAGGTTGAGCCCGATCGTGCGCGGCCGCGCGGAGGTGACGCTGGTCAGCCCCACGCCGATCGCGCTCGACGAGGCGCGCGAGATCGCCAGCACATCGAACAGATTGTTGACGAAGATATAGGCGCCCCAATCGTTCGGCTTCTCGATGCCGATACGCGTGTTCACCAGCTCATAGCCGTTGATGTAGCGCGTATAGACGTAGCTCGGCCGGAAATCGGAATAATAGCCGCTGGAGTGGCTGAAATCGCCGCGGACCAGCCCGTTGACCTCGCCGAACAACGGCCATGTATATTGCGCGCCGACCCCGGCGGTGAATTTCGGCACATAGGGGATGCGATCCCCCGCGCGGCCGGAGCTCGCGGTGGCGAGATTGGCGGCAAGCTGATCCTCGGTCAGCTTGGCGGTCATATAAGTGGCGTTGCCGTTGATGCTCAGGCCATGGACCGGCTGGATCGAGGTTTCGAACTCCACGCCCTGCACGCGCGCCGCGGCGGCGTTGCCGATATAGGAGAAGGCGCCGTTCGGGGTGCGCTGGGTCACCTGCATGTTCGTCCAGTCGATACGGAACGCGTCGAGATTGACGATCAGCTTGTGGTTGAGCCACGAGGTCTTGAAGCCCGCCTCGTAATTCCACAGCGAGTCAGAGCGATAAGGCGTCAGCGACTGCGCCAGCCCGAGCACCTGATTGACCCCGCCGGGGCGGAAGCCCTGCGCCGCCTCGGCGTAGAACATGATGTCCGGCGTGATCTTGTACGAAGCGTTGGCCTTCACCACCGTGCCGTCCTCGCTCGACGACAGATAGGTCGGTGGGGTGAGCCGCGCGCCGACGAGGATCGACGGTACGTCGGTGTGGCCGACGACGTTCTTGGTATATTTGAAATAGCGCACGCCGCCGGTGATGTTCAGCCGCGAGGTGAGATCCCACGAAAGCTCGCCGAACGCCGCGACCTGCTTGAGCTGATCGTAGATGAAGCGGATCGTGTCGACCTCGGTCGGGATGACATAGCCGTTGAGCGGATTGACGTTGAGCTGCGGGTTGGCGACGTTGGTGCGGCGGCGCGAATAGAAGCCGCCGACCGTCCAGTGGATCGGCCCCTTGCTCGCCGAGCTGAGCCGCAGCTCCGCGGTCAGCGCGTTCAGATCCTGTTGCGGATAGAGCGAGCTGGTCGACTGGCCGGCGACGAACGCCTGATATTGCTTGAACGAGGTGATCGGGTTGAGGAACTGATCGGTGCAGCCGTTGGGCGCGCCGGTCGCGGTGAAGCAACGCGCATTATAGCCCGCCAGCGTGTTGGTCCCCTGGATGAAGCGCGACGTATCGCTCTGGCTGACGAGATTGCGCTCCATATAGGAGACGACGCCGGTCGCGATGACCGGCCCGAAATCGTAATTGCTCGTCAGGCTGTACAGCTTCACCTCGTCGCGCACGACCTGCCGGGTGCGGGAATCGGTCTTGTACTTGCCGCTCTCCAGCAGCCAGGTCGGCGTGTCGGTGGTCGATTTGTTGTAATAGGCTGCCGCGTCGATCGTCCATTGCTCGACCGGCTGGATGCGCAGCATCACGCGCCCGCCGTAGCTTTCCTCAGCGTTGATGTCCTTCACGCGCAGCCACGTGTTGTCGATATAGCCCGAATTGCGCTTGAAGAAGCCGACCGCGCGGAGCGCGACCTTCTGGTCGACGATCGGGACGTTGATCATCCCGTTCATTTCCTGGTTCGCGCCGCCGTGCTGCGTGCCGGAGAGGCTGCCGTCGAAATCGGCGCCCAGTTCGTAGCTCGGCTTCTTGTAGATGATGCGCAGCGTGCCGCCCATCGAGCCCGAGCCGTAGAGCGTGCCCTGCGGGCCGCGCAGCGCCTCGACGCGCTCGACGTCGAACAGGCGAAGCTCGGGGGTCGAGCCGCCCGCGTCGTTGCTCGCGCCCACCGTGCCGGTCACCGGGGTTTCGTCATAATAGACGCCGACGGTCGGCTCGCCGGTGGCCTGGATGCCGCGGATCACGACGCGGCGGTTGGAAGGGCCGCCGTCGACGAAGCTGAGGCTCGGCACCTGGCTGCGCAGGTCGGCGATATTCTGCACGCCCGAATTGGCGATCGTCTGCGCCGACACCGCCGAGATCGCAATCGGGGTTTCCTGCAGGCGCGTGTCGCGCTTCAGCGCGGTGACGACGATATCCGCATCGCTGCCGCCGGTCACGGGCTGCGCATTCTGCGCGAAGGCCGGGGCGGCGAGCCCGCTCAGGAAGGTGGCGGCAAGCAGCGCATGGCCCATCGCACGGCGCGGCTGGATAACGTCGGTCATCGGGTTCCCCTTATCTCGTCGCCGCCCGCCCGCATCGCTTGCATGTCGCCAGGTCGGGTAGGGCGGCGTTCATGTCCCCATCACGCGATTGAGCAGGATGTGTGCGTTCGTCAATAAGTTCGTCAACTAATTGTGCGTGGCGCGACGATTTGATGATCCACCCTTGCGCGCGGTGGTGTGATGTCGCACGATTAGCATGTGAAGTGATCCGTCGCCGCAAGCGACGGGTTTCTCATGAGAATATGTCGGGGTCGGCGCGGGAACGGGCATCTGCCGTGTCCGCGCGAACGGGAGGGAATTGATGAAGCGGGTTTTGACGGGCGCGTCGCTGATCGGCGTCGCGATGTCGCTGGCAAACGCGGCCGGCGCGCAGCAGCAGGCGCCAAAGCAACAGATGGATTCCGATTTCGCAGCGTCGGTGAAGCAATGGACGACGCGTCCCGAATTCATGACCCCGCTGGTCGATCATCTCCCGCTGTCGACGACGATTCCCTCGCCCAAGCAGGTTTTCGGCCACCATATCGGCGTGCCCAACGTGCTTCACAGCCAGGCGGAAATTAACGGCTATTTCCGCAAGCTCGCCGCCGCCGCGCCCGATCGCGTGCGGATCATCGAGATCGGCAAGACCAACGAGGGTCGCGACAATATCGTGGTGATGATCTCCGACGCGGAGAATATCGCCAGGCTCGATCAGTATAAGGCGAACCTAGCCAAACTGGCCGACCCGCGGCGCATCACCCCCGCGGAAGCGACGCGGATCATCGGCGAGACAAAGCCGATCTATCACGTCACCGCGGGGCTGCACTCGGCCGAGACCGGCCCGCCCGAAATGGTGATGGAACTGGCCTATCGCCTGCTCACCGAGGATAGTCCGCTAATCCGCCAGATCGGCAAGAACCTCGTCGTCGCGTTCACCCCGGTGCTCGAGGCGGACGGGCGCGATCGCTATCGCGACTGGTATTATCGCCACCTGATCGACGAAAAGGACGATCTGAACAAGCCGGCGAGCACGCCCTATTGGGGCAAGTACATCTATCACGACAATAATCGCGACATCAATTCCTCAGACCCGCGCGCGCGGGACATGATGCAATATTATCTCGAATGGCATCCGCCGATCATGCACGAACTGCATGAATCGGTGCCGTTCCTCTATACGTACAGCGG
>JAFIGU010000066.1 GCA_017849555.1 Sphingomonas sp.
GAATCGGTGCCGTTCCTCTATACGTACAGCGGACAGGCGCCGCAGAACCCCGATCTCGATCCGATCCTTTACGGCGAGCTGCCGTTCTATTCCAATTTCGAAATGTCGCAGCTCACCAAAATGGGGCTGCCGGGGGTGTGGACGCACGGCTTCGTCGACGCCTGGTCGCCGGGGTACGTCGGCTTCATGGCGTCGAACCATAACGGCATGCTGCGCATGTACGAAACGTTCGGCAACGCCGGCGCGACGACGATGCTGCGCCACGTCGATACCGGGGAGGTCGGCCCCGGCGCACGCGGCGGCAACCAGACCGCGCGCGACTGGTATCGCCCGTCACCTGCCTACAAGGAGGTGGAATGGTCGATGCGCAACAACACCAATTATATGGAAACCGGGGTGCTCACCGCGCTTCAGCTCGCCTCGACCTTCCCCGATGTGATCCTCGAGAATTTCTACAAGAAAAGCGCGAACGGGGTCGCGGCAGGCGCGGCCAAGGCACCCTATGCCTATATCATCCCGGCCAATCAGAGCGACCCGACGCGGGTGAAGTTCGTTGTCGATACCCTCCAGCTGCAGGGAATCGAGATCGGCAAGGCCAATGGCGCGATCAAGCTGGCCGACAAGAGCTATCCGGCGGGGTCGCTCGTCATCAAGCTCAACCAGCCCTACGGCCGGCTCGCCAAGACCCTGCTCAAGGTGCAGGACAATTATCCCGACGACGACATGACCACCTATGACGATGCGGCCTGGACGATGGGGCTGATGACCCACACCAATATCGTCCAGATCGCCGACAAGGCCGTGCTCGATGTGCCGACGACGCCGCTCGACCATTTCGTCGTCAACGGTGCGATCGGTGGCGCGGGGGCGGGGGGCTATGCGGTGCTCGACACCGGATCGGTCAATCTCGCGCAATTGCGTTTCCGGCTGAAGGACGTCGCGGTGCGCGTTGCCGAAAAGCCGTTCAAGGCGGGCGGGCGCGAGGTGCCGGCGGGGTCGTTGTTGATCCCGGCGAGTGCGGGCGGGCAGCTCAAGCCGCTGATCGAGGAACTCGGCCTCACCGCGGTCGCCGCGCCGGGCGATCCCGGCGTGCCGACCCACGACATGCCGATCCCGCGGGTCGCCTTGTTCAGCACCTGGGGGTCGACCCAGAGCGTCGGCTGGGTGCGCTATGCCTTCGATCAGTATAAGACGCCCTATGACCTGATCTTCAAGGAACAAGTCCGCGCGGGTGATCTGCGTGCAAAATATGACGTGATCATCCTGCCCGATCAGGGGCGGTCGCCGAAGGATGTGGTGTTCGATCTGCCGATGAAGGGCAAGCCCTTGCCCTATGACGCGTCGAAGGATTTCCCGACGATGGGGATGTACGGCTCATCGCCCGATATCCGCGGCGGAATGGGGCTCGAGGGGCTGGAGGAGCTGCGCAAGTTCGTTGCGGCGGGCGGGCTGCTCATCACCACCGGCAAGGCGAGCGGGGTGCCGGGCGGCTTCGGGCTGGTCGACGACGCGTCGGCCGGCGGGGTGAGCAAGGATTTCTACGCCCCAGGCCCGATCGTGAAAGCCAATGTGCTCCAACCGGCGAGCCCCTTGTTCTACGGCTATTCGCAAAAAACGATGCCGGTACGCTGGGCGAGCAACGTGCTGCTCGACGTGCCCAAGACCGCCAAACAATATGTGCTGATGGAATTCCCGGGCGGGAAGAAATCGGTGATGAGCGGATTCATGAAGGGCGCCGAGGAGGTCAAGGACCGTCCTGCGATCGTCAATATGCCGGTCGGCGCTGGGCGGGTAGTGATGTTCGCCACCAACCCGATCTGGCGCTGGCAGAACCTCGGCGAATATCGGATGCTTTATAACGCAATGCTCAACTGGAAGGCGTTGGGCGGGGCGAACAACCTGGCGCCGGTCAAGCCCGACGAGGGCGCGCCCTTGGGCAAGACGCCGCGGGTCGACGACGGCTCGAAGCCGACCGGGCTCACCGGCTCCGACGACACCGGCACGCCGAACTGAACGACTTGGGGGACAGAGGAAGATCATGAAAACGAAGACGATTGCGCTGGCCGTGGCGGCCGCGCTGCTGGGGGTGTCGGGTCAGGCGCTGGCGCAGGCGGATAGCGTGCTCGCGCCCAAGGCGGAGAAGGCCCCCGATCGCTGGACGATCATCCACGCCGGTACGTTGATGGCCGAGGCCGGCAAGCCGGTGGCGAAGGATGCCAGCATCATCGTCAAGAACGACAGGATCGAGGCGGTGCGCCCCGGCTTCGTCGGCGCGGAGGCGATCGGCAACGGCGTTACCGCGGCCAATGTCGCGATCGTCGAATTGCGCGACAAATTCGTCATGGCCGGGCTAATCGACGCGCATGTCCATGTCGGCGCGGGCGATCTGACCGCGGCACTGCGCAACGCGCGCGAGAAGGTGATGGGCGGGGCGACCATCGTGCGCGACGCGGGCGGCACCCCCGAAATCATCTTCCCGCTGCGCGATGCGATCAACAAGGGGCTGGTGGTCGGGCCGCGCATCCTCGCCTCGGGCGCGCCGATCACCACCACGGGCGGGCACGGCGATTTCCGCAACGGCAATTTCCAGGCCTCGCTCCAGCCGCCGGCCTTCTCCAGCGGCGTGTGCGACGGCGACGGCGAATGCGCCAAGGTGACGCGGCGGCAGATCCAGCTCGGCGCGGATCAGATCAAGATCATCGATACCGCGGGCGTGGTCGACGACAGCTATACCGGGCTCGACCAGCAATTCACCGATGCCGAGCTCCACGCGATCGTCGACGCCGCGCATCTGATGAAGCGCAAGGTGATGGCCCACGCGATCGGCGCCGAGGGGATCAAGGCCGCGGTGCGCGCCGGTGTCGATTCGATCGAGCACGGCAATTATCTCGACGACGAGGGCGCCAAATTGATGAAGGCGCACGGCACCTATCTGGTGCCGACGCTCGAAGCGCCGACAGATGTGCTGCGCCGCGTGCGCAACCCCAAGCCGGGCGATCGCCCGATCAGCGAGAATACCCGCATGAAGGTGCTCGGCATGCCCGAGGCGCAGCCCGACGGGATCGGCCGGCAGGTCAAGGTCGCGTTGCGCAACGGCGTGACGCTCGCGGTCGGCACCGATTTCGGCGGGACGCCGGGCGACGAGATGGTGCTGATGGTGCGCCAGGGCGGGATGAGCTCGGCCGCGGCCTTGCGCGCGGTGACGCTGACCAACGCCGAACTGCTTGGCATCTCCGCCAAGGCGGGGACGATCGAGCCGGGGAAATCGGCCGATATCGTCGCGTTCGACGGCAATCCGATCGATCAGATCGAGGCGTCGACCCGCGTGGTCTACGTCATGTCGCAGGGGCATCAGTTCAAGGCGCCGGGCTTTCAGCTTCCGTAAAAGCGCCGCGGCGCGGTGCGATTGTAAAACTCTGTATGAATCTGCCAGCATCATCTGCACTCGATGTGAGATTATCGGGTGCGGATGATCTGCCGTGGAAGGTGGCAACCAGTTTGCCATCAGCTTCAATCATAACGTAAAAAACTTCATCGATATTACTGCACGCGCTGTCCGGCTCCGGCCGCGGAGGCGAGGTGGCGCGATTTCCGGCTTATTCGGAGCCCGTGGAGCGGCTTGCAATCGGCCTTGCGGTTGCCAGTCTGCGGACCGTGCAAGAAACGTTGCGACCCGCCGCCATCGCTCTGTTGGTGACCATTCGGACCCGGCGCCAATGGGGCGAGGGAGGTGGCGCCGCTCTCGCGTCGCGCGGGTCGCCTCGACGACATGTGTCCCAAAACGGATCAGTCGCTACGCGACGGCCATTCCGAAGTTGCGTTGCGCGACGAAATATCGGCACGGGAAATTAAGTATAGATTAACCAAAAAGGTCAGCATGCGATACAGCCCAAGTCTGGACGGCTTGCGCGCCGTGGCGGTGGCGCTCGTCATGGCTTCGCATTTCACCTGGGGGCGTTTGCCCGGCGGATGGGTGGGCGTCACCCTGTTTTTCGTACTCAGCGGATATCTGATCACGAAGATCCTGGTGCAAGAATTGGACAGCACCGGGACGCTGAATCTCCAGCGCTTCTATCTTAAACGATTTCTGCGTCTGTCGCCTGCGCTTGCCCTTGTGCTGGCGGCATCGCTGGTGATCGCGATATTGACCGCGAAGCTGGACAGCGCGGTGGAAGCGGCGTTGTTCGCTGGTAGTTATACGATGAACTTCAACCGCGCATTCGGTTTGGGGGAGGAAGGCGCGCTCGGTCACACATGGTCGCTGGCGATCGAGGAGCAATTCTATCTGCTATGGCCGCTGATGCTGCTTTTCGTCGTCAAACGGCGGCGTATCCGTCTGCTGCTCACGGCGATTTCGATCATCGTTGCGTGGCGGTTCTACCTGATTGTCGACGGTGCAGAGGTTCAACGTATCTATAACGGCTTCGACACACGAGCGGACGCGTTGCTGGTCGGCTGCCTTCTGGCGTTGGTCGAAAAGTCGATCCCGTATCGCGCGTGGATGCCTTATGTCGCGATCGTGACCCTGTTCGGATGCTATATCGCGCTGAAGGCCGACGCGAGTTTCATCTGGGCTGGCGGGCTCTTCGCCGCGACGCTGGCATCGGCGGCGCTGATCAAGTTCACGGTGGTGGACGGCTGGGCGCGCGTTTTCCTCACGTTCAAGCCCTTCGTGTTCGTCGGCAAATTGTCCTACGGCCTGTACCTCTGGCACTATATGCTGCTCATATCGGCGATCCGGTTTCAGCAGGATGACAACCGGGTGCTGTACGTAACCGCGGTAGCCGTCGTTTCGATCGGCCTGGCAATCGCGAGTTATTTCCTGGTCGAGCTGCCCTTCAACAAGCTCAAGGATCGGATCGGCCGGCGGCCGCGCACCGGAGCGGCAGCAGAATTGCCTGCGTAGCGAAGCGGTTTGCGATTTTCGAAGGTTCCGGGTGGTGGAGCCGAGGGGAATCGAACCCCTGACCTCTGCAGTGCGATTGCAGCGCTCTCCCATCTGAGCTACGGCCCCGCCCGGTGCCCCGGCATCGCCGGGAGCGACGCCATTAGCGGCCTCTGTCGGGCGATGCAACGCCCTCATGCAACAAATCTGAACTTTGTCCGCGCGGGCCGTGTCGCAGGCGATCGAGCCCCCTTGTTTTTATTGCCCACCGCACCATACCTTCGCTTCGAACAAGGCGATAGAGGAGGAGAGCGATGGCACGTGCCTGGACTTTGAAATCACGCCCGGCGGGAATGCCGGAGGACGATAATTTCGCGTTGATCGACGTGCCTTCGGCGCCGCTCGGCGCGGGGCAGGTGCGCGTCGCCAACCGCTGGCTGTCGGTCGATCCCTATATGCGCGGCCGGATGAACGACGTGAAAAGCTACGTCCCGCCGTTCGCGTTGGGCGAGCCGATGCAGGGCGGCGCGATCGGCGAGGTGGTCGAAAGCAACAGCCCCGATCTCCCGGTCGGCGCCAAGGTGCAGCATATGCTTGGCTGGCGCGAGGAAGCGGTGCTCGACGCCGCCGAGGCGCAGCAGCTGCCCGCGCTGGGGGTCGAGGATCAGGCCTATCTCGGTCAGCTTGGCATGCCCGGGATGACGGCCTATTTCGGGTTGCTCGAAGTGGCCTCGGCCAAGCCCGGTGACGTGGTGTTCGTCTCCGCCGCGGCGGGCGCGGTCGGCTCGACCGTCGTCCAGATCGCCAAGGCCAAGGGGATGACGGTGATCGGTGCCGCGGGCGGCGCCGACAAATGCGCCTGGGTGAAGGAACTCGGCGCGGATCATGTCGTCGATTACAAGGCCGGCCCGGTCGCGCGCGGGCTGATGCAGGCGGCGCCCGACGGGATCGACGTCTATTTCGACAATGTCGGCGGCGACCATCTCGATGCGGCGCTGCTTGCCGCGCGACTGCACGCGCGGTTCGCGATCTGCGGGATGATCGACATCTACAACGACGCCAAGCCGCAGGAGCTGCGTTACCTCGCCAAGGTGATCGGCGCGCGGATCAATATCCGCGGCTTCATCGTCAGCGATTTCTTCGCGCAGATGGGCGATTTCTATCGCGACATGGGCGGGTGGCTGAAGGAAGGGAAGCTCAAGCGCCACGAAACCGTGCATGAAGGGATCGCGGCGATGCCCGAGGCGTTCCGCGGGCTCTTCACCGGGGGGAATATGGGGAAGATGCTGGTGCGGCTGTAACGGCGCGGCTTTCGTCACCCCGGCGCAAGGTCGGGGTGACCTAAGCAGCGAAGCTGAAGTCGTTCAGGCGGCGCGTGCCAGTCTCGGCCGTGCCACGCTTTCGAATGCGGCGACCACCGTCGGGATCACCTCCGGGGGCAGCGTGTGACCCATGCCGGGGATCTCGACCAGCCGCGCGCCGGGGATGGCGGCGGCAGTATCGCGTCCGCCCTCGGCCGGGACCAAGGGATCGTCCGCACCGTGGATCACGACGGTGGGGGCAGCGATCGTCTTCAGCCGCGTGCGGCGATCGCCGTCGGCGAGGATCGCGGCCATCTGGCGAACGAAGCCCGACGGGTGATGGTTGCGGACGATTTCGTCGCGATAGCGCTCGGCCATCAAGCGATCGTCCTCGGGGAAGCTGCCGCCGACCACCTTGGCCGCTTTCACGCCGTGGGCGACGATCGCCTCGAGATCGTTGCCGCGCGGTCGCCGCAGCAGGATGCCCATCGCCTGCAACGAGGCGCCCGGGAGCGCGGGATTGCCGGTGGTCGACATGATCGAGGTGAGCGACAAGGTCCGCTCCGGCCAGTGCGCGGCGAACAATTGCGCGATCATCCCGCCCATCGAGGCGCCGACGACATGCGCGCGCTCGATCCCGAGCGCATCGAGCAGCCCGGCGGCGTCGGCGGCCATGTCGGTGAGCGTATAAGGCGCGCGGATCGGGCGGCGCAGGATGTGCGACACCGCCATCAGCGCGAAATTGGGGGTGCCGGCGGAATCGCACTTGGTCGACAGGCCGACATCGCGATTGTCGTAGCGGATCACGCGATAGCCCCGCGCGACCAAAGCATCGACGAGCGCCATCGGCCAGCGCACCAGCTGCGCGCCGAGCCCCATGATCATCAACACCGCCGGCGCATCCTTCGCGCCGAACTCGTCATATTCGATCTCGATACCGTTGGCGGTTGCCTTCGCCATTGCGCGCGTCACTCCTTCGAACGAAGCAGCTTGCCGCATTCGTCATCGAACTGCAATAATTTAGGATCAGGCGGTGACGATCGTGCCGTCCCGGATCGTGACGGGCCAGGGCGTCAGCGCGGTGCCGGGGCAGGGGCCGCCGCGGCACTTGCCCGAGGCGGTATCGAAGACCGCGCCGTGCCAACTGCACGCGATCATATCGCCCGCGACATAATCGTCGAGTTTCTGCGCGAGCGGCAGCCCCATATGCGGGCAGCGGTCGACATAACCATATACCGCATCGCCGCGACGCACGACGAAGCCGTGGAAACGGCCGGCGCGCATCTCGATCACGAACCCGCGCGCCGCGCCGTCGGCGATCAGATCGAGCGGGCCGAGCGCGATGCCGGCAGGCGTGGCGATGAGGCGTTCGGTCAGCGGACGTGCTTTCGGGGTGGGGACGCGGAACGTACCACAAAATGTGCTCCCGCGGAGGCGGGAGCCCAGTCTGGGTCCCCCCTTCGCGGGAACGCAATTTGGAACGCGATGACCCTGCGATCAGGCGTCGACCTTGATCACCCCGCGGCGGATCTGATCGAGCTCGATGCTTTCGAACAACGCCTGGAAATTGCCGTTGCCGAACCCTTCGTTGCCCTTGCGCTGGATGATCTCGAAGAAGATCGGGCCGAACATATTCTCGGTGAAGATCTGCAGCAGGATGCCTTCGCCGGTCTCGACCGAACCGTCGATCAGGATGCGGTTCTTCTTGAGCCGCTCGAGATCCTCGCCGTGGCCGGGGACGCGCTTGTCGACCAGCTCGTAATAGGTCTCGATCGTGTCCTGCAGCTTCACCCCACGTGCGCGCAACCGCTCGACAGTATCGTAGATATCCGGGGTGGTCAGCGCGAGATGCTGGATGCCCTCGCCGTGATATTCGCGGATGAATTCCTCGATCTGCGAATTTTCGTCCTGGCTCTCGTTGAGCGGGATGCGGATCGCGTGATCGGGCGCGATCATCGCCTGGCTGAACAGCCCGGTCGCCTTGCCCTTGATATCGAAATACTTCTGTTCCTCGAAGTTGAAGAGCGTGCGGTAGAATTCGGACCATACCCGCATCTGTCCGCGGCGGACATTGTGAGTGAGGTGGTCGAGCAGGTCGAGCCCGACATTGTTCTTCGCCTCCGCCTCGCGCCAGCCGGGGAATTCGGCCCAGTCGGCGTAGAGATCGGTGCCGTCCTCGATGAAATAGAGATAGCTGCCGCCGATCCCCTGGATCACCGTATCGTCTTCGTCGGTGCGCTTCGCGCCATGCTCCAGCGCCCATTTCATCGCCGCATCGGGATCGGCGACGCGGAACGCCATCGCGCTTGCTGAGGGGCCGTGTTCGCCGCGGAACGCCGCGACCCGCCCGGCCTCGTCACGGTTGAGCATCAGGTTGATGCGGCCCTGCTTGTAGCGGGTGATATTCTTGGTCGGATGACGGTGGGTCGCCGTGAAGCCGAGCTGCTCGAACTGCCGCCCCATTGCCTCGGGATCGGGCGAGGTGAATTCGACGAACTCGAAACCGTTGAGGCCAAGCGGATTGTCGGGGGTCATGACAGGTCTTCCCAAAGGGGTTGGTATCAATTGAAACTATTATTGCGTGTTGAGCAAGTCGTGTCAAATGCTCCCGTTCCCGTATGACCAATCGCCTACAGCTCGATCGGTTCCTGCCGTATCGTTTGTCGATCACCTCGAATCTGGTGAGCGACCGGATCGCCCATGCCTATGAATCGATGTTCGGGCTGACGATTCCCGAATGGCGGCTGGTGGCGGTGATCGCCGAGGTCGATGCGATCACCCAGGCGGAAATCGGCGAGCGGACGCGGATGGACAAGGTGACGGTGAGCCGCGCCGCGATCGCTTTGGTCGGGCGTGGGCTGCTCGAACGCGCGCCGAACGAGAGCGACAAGCGCTCGCACCTGTTGTCGCTGAGCGCGGCGGGGCGAGAACTCTATGCGCTCGTCGCGCCCAAGGCGCTGGAGCTGGAGGCGCGGGTCTTCGCGCGATTCACCCCGGCGGAACTGGAGGCGTTCACCACGATGCTGCGCCGGATCGATGCCGCTGCACTGGAGGAGGATTGACCTGACCCCGGTTCGGGCTGAGCCTGCCGAAGCCCTGCACTTTTCTTCCGTGGAAGAAGGGCAGCCCTTCGACCAGCTTAGGGCGAGCGGGTTTTTTAATCCAGCGGCAGCACCGGCTGATCGCGCTCCTCGGGGTCGAGGATGCCGGAGAGCGTAAGCCCCAGGAGCCGCACGCCCCCCTCGACCGGTAGCTCGCGCGTCATCAGTGAATGGCCGATCGCGGCGAATTGCGCGCGGCCGGCGACCGGATCGGCCAGCGAGCGCGCGCGGGTGAAGGTGCGAAAATCGGCGCGGCGGAATTTGAGCGTCACGGTGCGGCCGCGCTCGCCGCTGCGCATGACGCGCTCCCAGGCCGCTTCGGCGACATGATCGATCGCCGCGGCGATCTCCCCCGGATCGGCGAGATTATGGTCGAAGGTACGCTCGGCGCCGATCGACTTGGTGGGACGGTCGGGGCGCACCGGGCGCTCGTCCACGCCACGCGCCGCGCTATGGAGATAATCGGCGTGGCTGCCGAAATGCGCACGGAGGAAATCGAGCGATTGCCCGCGCAGGTCCTCGCCGGTCTCGATCCCCAGCGCCGCCATCCGGCGCGCGGTTACCGGGCCGACGCCGTGGAAACGCGCGACCGGTAGTGCGGCGACGAACGACGGCCCCTTCGCCGGCGGGATCACGCATAGCCCGTCGGGCTTGTTCTGGTCCGATGCCAGCTTGGCGATGAACTTGTTGTAGCTCACGCCCGCCGAGGCGGTGAGACCGATCTCCGCGCGGATGCGGGCGCGGATTTCCTGCGCGATCGCGCGCGCCGAGCCGAGCCCGCGCAGATCCTCGGTGACGTCGAGATAGGCTTCGTCGAGCGCCAGCGGCTCGATCAGCGGGGTATAATCGGCGAAGATCGCGCGGATCTGGTGACTGATCGTGCGATAGACGTCGAAGCGCGGGCGGACGAAGACCAACTCTGGGCAGCGCCGCCGTGCGGTGATCGAGGGCATCGCCGATCGTACCCCGAAGGCACGCGCCTCATAGCTCGCCGCCGCGACGACGCCGCGCGCTTCCGCGCTGCCCACGGCGACGGGGCGCCCGCGCAGCTCGGCGTTGTCGCGCTGCTCGACCGACGCATAAAAGGCGTCCATGTCGATATGGATGATCTTGCGCGGGGAGGGGGCGTCCGACACGCGCACGACCTTGCCACGAAAGTCGCGCGAGGAGAACAGGGCGCGAACGAAATGACGGTTGAGACGCAGCGCTGTTCGCGAAACCCCTATTTGCTCCGTCCTTCCCGCGAAGGCGGGAATCCATTGACGCCGGTGTAGCGATTTAGCCGGAAGGCCAGCCCGAATGTATTCCCGCCTTCGCGGGAAGGACGAAATAAGAAGCCCCGACCGCACAAACGGCCGGGGCCTTTTTGTTTTCGCCCGTCAGGCGGCTTACAGGACCTCGAACAGCCCCGCCGCGCCCATGCCGCCGCCGATGCACATCGTGACCACGACATATTTCGCGCCGCGGCGCTTGCCCTCGATCAGCGCGTGGCCGGTCATGCGGGCGCCGGACATGCCGTATGGGTGACCGATCGAGATCGCGCCGCCGTTGACGTTGAGCAGCTCGTTGGGGATGCCGAGCTTGTCGCGGCAATAGAGCACCTGCACCGCAAACGCCTCATTGAGCTCCCACAACCCGATATCGTCCATCTTGAGGTTGAACCGGTCGAGCAGCTTCGGGATCGCGAAGACCGGGCCGATCCCCATCTCGTCGGGCTCGGTGCCCGCGACGGCCATCCCGACATAGCGGCCGAGCGGCTGCAGCCCGCGCTTCTCGGCGAGCTTCTCCTCCATCAGCACGCTCGCCGCAGCGCCGTCCGACAGCTGCGAGGCATTGCCGGCGGTGATGTTGAGATCGGGGCCGAGCACCGGCTGGAGCGCCTTCAGCCCCTCCAGCGTCGTTTCGGGGCGATTGCCCTCGTCCTTGGCGAGCGTCACTTCCTTATAGGAGACTTCCTTGGTCTCCTTGTTGACCACCGCCATATTGGCGGTGACGCTGACGATCTCGTCGTCGAACTTGCCCGCGGCCTGCGCGGCGGCGGTGCGCTGCTGCGACTGGAGCGCATATTCGTCCTGCGCGTCGCGGCTGATGCCATAGCGCTTGGCGACCACCTCGGCGGTCTGCAGCATCGGCATGTAGATGTCCTTGTGCATCGCGATCAGTTCGGGATCGGGCTGCACGCGCATCTGCGGGGTCTGGACGAGGCTGATCGATTCGACGCCGCCGCCGATCGTCACGTCCATCTGATCGGTGATGATTTCCTTCGCCGCGGTGGCGATCGCCATCAGCCCCGAGGCGCATTGGCGGTCGACCGACATGCCCGAGACCGTCACCGGCAGCCCGGCGCGGAGCAGCGAGGTGCGCGCGATATTGGTCGCCTGCGCGCCCTGCTGCAGCGCGGCGCCGAACACCACGTCCTGCACCTCGGCGCCGTCGATCCTGGCGCGCTCGACCGCGGCCTTGATCGCGTGGCTGGCGAGCGTGGGCGAAGGGAGGTTGTTGAACGCCCCGCGATAGGCGCGGCCGATCGGGGTGCGGGCAGTGGAAACGATAACGGCGGAACGCATGTGATGCTCTCCTGAAGGATCAATCGGTTAAAGCTGTGTCGAGCGGATCAGGCGAAAACCTGCGTGATCCATTCGGCGATCATCGCGGGCTTGTCGGCGCCCTCGATCTCCACCGTCGTCTCGGTGGTGAACTGGAACTGGCCGGGGCGCTTTTCCTCGAATTCGGTGATCTTCGAGCGGCCGCGGACGCGCGAGCCCGACGGCACCGGGGCGAGGAAGCGCACTTTGTTGCCGCCGTAATTGACCCCCATCTTCACCCCGTCGAGTCGCGGCATCCCGGGGTTCTTGGCGCTGAGCTGCGGCAGCAGCGAGAGCGTGAGGAAACCGTGCGCGATCGTCGTGCCGAACGGGGTGAGCTTGGCGCGCTCGGGATCGACGTGGATGAACTGATGATCGCCCGTTGCGTCGGCGAACTTGTTGATCATCTCCTGCGTCACCTCGATCCACTCGGAAACGCTTTCCTTGCCGATGCTGGCCTTCATCTCGTCCGGGGTCACAATCCCTCCATCGATTTATTGCGCCGCAGCGCAGCGTGATCGCCTCCTGTAGGCGCGGAACGCCCGGCGCTGCAAGCCTTGGCTGACCGAAGGCTTGAAAAACGCGCGTTCCGCTAGGGAAACCTTGCCGAATTAATCCGAACCCGATCTTCGAATTCGTGAAAGTCAGGCGTGCGGCGAGTCGCCGGCCGGGGTCGCCGGCGGCGGTGGCGGGATGTGATTGCCGGCCGTGGGGTTGGAGATGGTGTGGGTAGGGAAGGGGATGGAAATGCCCTTTTCGGCACACATCTTGATCAGCGCGATGCCGACCTTGTGCCGTCCGTCGAAGGCATCGGCGAAATCGGGGGTGTCGCTGTCGAACTCGATGTCGAAATCGAGCGTCGACGCATTGAACCTGAGGAAGCCGCAGCGGACGAAGACCAGCCCGCACGATTCGACCACTTCCTTCACCATATCGGGGAAGGCCTGCAGCGTTTCCGCCGGCGTGTCATAGGCGATGCCGAGCGTGAAGGTGGTGCGGCGGAACTGGCGCCGGGTGTTGTTGCAGATTTCCTGATCGAGCAATTTGCGGTTGGAGATGATCCGCTCCTCGCCGTTGGTGCCGCGGATGCGGGTGGATTTGAGGCCAATCTCCTCCACCGTGCCCGATGACTGGCCGTAGGAGATCGCGTCCCCGCGCCGGAACGGGCGATCGAAGATGATTGCCAGCGCCGCGAACAGATCGGCGAAGATGCCCTGCGCGGCGAGGCCGATCGCGATGCCGCCGACGCCGAGGCCGGCGATCAGGCCGGTAACGTTGACCCCGAGATTGTCGAGCACGACGATGAACGCGATCGCGAACAAGGCGAAGCTGACGAGCACGCGGATCAGCCCCATCGCCCTCATCAGCGCTGCGCCCGAATAATGTTCCGAATGGGTGCCATGCTCGATCGCGCCGACGATCACCTCCCGCGCCCAGATCGCGGACTGGAACACCGCGACGATCGTGAACAGGAAGTGGATCGTGGCCGAAACGGGGTGAGGCGCGCCGGCGAAGCCCTCGACCAGCCGGATCGTCAGCAGGACGATGAAATAATTGTTGGTGCGCTGGATCGCGCGCCCGAGCACCACCGGCCAGCCGGTGCCGTGCTTGTCGCGCCCGGCAAGCCGCGCCCCGCAGGCGCGGAGCCACATCAGCAGCGCGGCGATGCCAACGCCGATCCCGCAGGCGATCGCGATCTGCAGCCAATGGGTCGCGACCCAGGTGATGCTTGCGTGATAGAGCGTCTCGAACTGATTGTTCCAATCTTCATGGGGCAGGATCGGCGCCTTGGCCGGGGCGCTGGTGTTGCTCATGTCGTTTCCTTGATCGGGCCGTGCGGGATGTGGCGGCCGGGACATATGCCTCGCCGCCTTCGATACCTGTTCGTAACGAAACGTCCAATCCGCGGTTCCTGCACTCCGACGCGGGTTTCGCGCCGTTCCCCTTCTTCTCCCCTCCCTGTTCAAGGGAGGGGAGCAGGAAGTCGGATGAAAAGACGGGTCAAGCTGTGGCGGGCGTCAGGCGTTTGCCGAACATCGGGCGCCACGTCGCCTCGCGCCGCCGCCGCGTCAGATAGGTGTCGAGCCCGATCTGCGCGCCGATCAGCATGTAGATGAACGGCTGGAATGCGATCCCCACGAAGGCGCCGCCGAGCAGGTAGATCAGATGTGCGTGCTGCAACGCCCCCGCCAGCGCGCCGCCCCAGGCGAAGTCGCCCTCGCGGTGGCGACGGCGCAGAATCTCCATGCGGATCAGCCCGGAAAGGCTGAGCAATAGCCATAGAGCAAGCCCGGGATAGCCCTGTTCGCCGAGCATCTCGAAATAGCTCGAATGATAGGCGCGGCTCTTGTCGACCGTCAGGTTGCGCTCGACCGTGGTCGACGCGCCCGATCCCTTCACTGCAACCGTGTCGTACCGGATGCGGTTCTGCCGATAGGCTTCGAAGCCGCCGCCGAACGGGTGGGTCTTGGCGTATTCCCACGTCCATTGCCACACCGCGAGGCGCGTCGAGGCGGATTCGTCGGCCTGATAGGTCTTGATCGTCGCCATCCGGTCGCTGAATGCCGAGGGGAGGAACGGCACCGCGACCAGCCCCGCCAGCGCCAGCGCGCCGAGGTAGAGCATCGGCCGCTTCACCTCGCGCAGCATCAGCACCGCGAGCAGCCCGATGCACATCAGCCCGGTGCGCGCCGAGGTGCCGACCGGGATCAGCAGGCAGGCGAACACCAGCGCATAAGCGAACGCCTTCACCGCGTGCCCGGTGCCGAACAAGGTGCCGTAGCGCGCCAGCCACAACACGATCGGGATGATGCAGATCGCGACCGCGGAGATGATGCTGCCTTCGTACAGCCCCGAATTGTTGGCGACCATCAGGTTGAGTTCGCCATAGCCGCCGCCCGAGAACAACGTCTTGATCCCGCCGACGATGACGATCGACGCGGCCGACAGCGTCATGAACAGGAGCAGCGCCTCGATCCGCAGCCGCGTCCGCAGGGTGAGCGGAAGGAAGGCGGCGAAGGCCAGCGCCTTCCATACCCAATCCCATTTATCGAGCGCTTCCGCCGGGAAGTCGGCGGTGCGGGTGGTGATGCCGCAATAGAGGATCAGGAGCAGGATCAGCCCCTGCCGTGGCGCCACGCGGCAATCCTTCTTGTCGTCGAACACCAGCCAGCCGCCGAACGCCGCGGCGCCCGCGATCAGCGAGATCGGCAGGCTGTTGAGCAGCATATAGGTCAGCCGCTGCGGCGAGACGATGTCGATATAGACATAGGCGAGCACGAACAGGAACGGGCGGCGCAGCCCCATCCCGAACAATGCGAGCAGGAAGCCGATGAAGGCGAGATCACGCACGCGGTTCACGCTCCTGCCGGGTATCGCGACCCGGTGGCGGCGTTTCGCGGTCGAGATCGGGTCGGCGCAGCAGCAGCCACGCCGCGAGCAGCATCAGCCCGTGGGTGAGGCCGAGCGCGAAATTGTCGATCATCGGCGCGAAATCCCTCGTGCTGCGTGGCGCCGGCTTTATCGGCACGCGGTTGACGCGGCGTTAAATGATCGTGTGGCAAGCATATTCTTGCGATGCGTATCCTCCATATCCTCGATCACGGCCTGCCGCTGCACAGCGGCTACACCTTCCGCACCCGTGCGATTCTGACGGCGCAGATCGCGCGCGGCTGGGAAGTCGCGGCGATCACCGGGCCGCGGCAGGGCCGGTCCGCGGCGGCGTTCGAACAGGTCGACGGGATCGATTTCCACCGCACCGTGCCGCCGCGCGCCTTGCCCGCGCCGGTCGGCGAGCTGGCGGAAATCGCCGCTTTCGCCCGGCGCATCGATGCGGTGGCGGAAAGCTATCGCCCCGATGTGCTCCACGCGCATTCGCCGGTGCTCGGCGCGCTGGCGGCGCTGTGGGTGGCGCGGCGACGCGGGTTGCCGCTGGTTTACGAGATCCGCGCCTTTTGGGAGGATGCGGCGGTCGGCAACGGCACGGGGCGCGAGGGGTCGGCGCGGTATCGCGCGACACGTGCGCTCGAGACCTGGGCGGTGCGACGCGCCGACGCGGTGGCGGTGATCTGCGAGGGGTTGCGCGGCGATCTCATCGCGCGGGGGATCGACGCGGCGAAGATATTCGTCTCCCCCAATGGGGTCGATCTCGGGCTGTTCGGCACGCCGGGGCCGCGCGACGAGGGGCTCGCGGCGACACTCGGGCTCGACGGCGAGACGATCGGGTTCATCGGCAGCTTCTACGATTATGAAGGGATCGACGATCTGATCGCGGCGATGCCGATGCTCGTCGCGGCGCGGCCCGCGGCGCGGCTGCTGCTGGTCGGCGGGGGGCCGATGGAGGCGGCGCTGCGCGCGCAGGCCGCCGCGTCGCCGGTCGCCGATCGCATCGTCTTCGTCGGGCGCGTGCCGCACGATCAGGTCGAGCGTTATTACGGCATTACCGACGTGCTCGCTTATCCGCGCAAACGGATGCGGCTGACCGATCTGGTCACCCCGCTCAAGCCGCTTGAGGCGATGGCGCAGGGGAAGCTGGTCGCGGCCTCCGATGTCGGCGGGCATCGCGAGCTGATCCGCGACGGCGATACCGGCACCTTGTTCGCCGCCGACGATCCGTCGGCGATCGCGGCGGCGCTCGCCGGGCTGCTCGCCGATCGCGCCGGCTGGGATGCGCGGCGGGCGCGGGCGCGCGCGTTCGTCGATGCGGAGCGCAACTGGGCGCTCAACGTTTCTCGTTATCAGCCCGTTTACCAACGTCTGGCAAAAGCCGAGCGGATGGATGAATCATGGCCGCAACCCAGCACGACACCCGCCTGAACCCACGAAAATTGTTGCCGGCGCTGGCGCTGGCGACGGGGCTGATCGCCGCGGCGCTGGTCGCCGCCGCACCGGCGGGGGTGTTCGATGCGGCGGTCGAGGGGTTGCCGCTTCCGGCGTTCGTGCCGGCCGGGATGACCGGCCGGATGTTGGCGGCGATCGCGGTGGGGGGCGTGGTCGCCGCGCTCGGCGCGTTGCCGTTGCTCGCGCCGCGCCGGCGCCGCGCGACCCGGCTCGGCGCGATCCCGCTGCTGCGGCGTGCCGATGCGCACCCCGATGCCCCCGCGCGGCGACCGATCGCCGCGCATAGCGAGCTCGGCGCGCCGGTGCTGCTCATCGACGCACGGACGGCCGAACACGGGCAGCCGATTCCGGCCGATCTCGATCAGCCGCTTGCGGCATTCGATCCCGGCGCGGTGCCGGCGGTGCCGCGCGCGCCGGTTCGGGCGGTTCGCTCGCTGGCACCCGTCCGGCGCGCGCGGATCGAGGCCTTTCCGGTGCCGGCGGGGGAGGGGGAAGCGTCGATCGGCGCGTTGCTCGATCGGCTCGAACGCGCGGCGGCGCGGCGTGCCGCGGCGCGGATCGACGGGCTGGAGGATATGCTTGTAAAATTGCGTAAGCTTGCCGCGGGTTGAAGCGAGACCGTCATCGTCCGCTGCTATCCTGCCGTAAAACCGCCGCACGGTGCGGCAATGGCGTTCTGATGTTCGATTATTCCCGTGTCGCTTTTGCGGCCCTATTGATGACTGCAGGTGCGGCGCCGGCCGTTGGCGCCGGCGAAGGCGCGCCGATCCTCGGCCCCGATGCGGCGGTGTGCGCGCACGGCAAGTCGCCCGCGATTCTCGTCGACATCACCGGATTGAGCAACCGCAACGGCACGGTGCGGGTGCGCACCTTCGGCGGGGCGACCTCGACCTGGTTCGACAAGACCAAATGGCAGACCAAGGTGGAAATCCCCACCCCGCGCACCGAGCCGATCCGCGTCTGCATGCCGGTCGCCGCGCCGGGCAATTATGCGATCGACGTGCGTCACGACGCCAATGCCAACGGCGAGACCGATCGCAAGGACGGCGGCGGCGCCTCGGGCAACCCGCGGGTGACGGTGTGGGATTTCATCTTCGGTCGCAAGCCCTCGCCCAAGCAGACCGCGGTGCATGTCGGGCAGGGCGTAACCGAGATTTCGGTGACGATGATGTATCTGAGCGGGACGTCGCTCAAGCCGCTGAGCGAGACGAAGCGCTAGGAAGGCAACCGTCATCCCAGCGCAAGCTGGGATCTCAGGCGGCAAGCGCAACCCATGTGGCACGCGGCCCCAGCTTTCGCTGGGGCGACGGCCGTTCGATTAAAGGTCGATCAGGATCCGCGTCGGGTCTTCCATCGCGTTCTTGAGCGCGACGAGGAAGGTCACCGCCTCGCGGCCGTCGATCAGCCGGTGGTCGTAGCTCAGCGCGAGATACATCATCGGGCGGACGACGACCTGGCCGTCGCGGACCACCGGGCGATCCTCGATCCGGTGCAGCCCGAGCACCGCCGACTGCGGCGGGTTGATGATCGGGGTCGACATCAGCGAGCCGAACACGCCGCCGTTGGAGATGGTGAAGGTGCCGCCCTTCATCTCGTCCATCTTGAGCGTGCCGTCCTTGGCGCGGCGGCCGAAATCGCCGATCGTCTTCTCGATCCCGGCGACCGACAGCTGATCGGCATCGCGGATCACCGGCACGACGAGGCCGTTGGGCGCGCTGACCGCGACCGAGATATCGGCATAATCGTGATAGATGATCTCATCGCCCTCGATCGAGGCGTTGACGGCGGGAATATCCTTCAGCGCCATGCACGCGGCCTTCACGAAGAAGCCCATGAAGCCGAGCCGCACGCCGTGCTTCTTCTCGAACAGATCCTTGTACTTGGTGCGCGCTTCGATCACCGCGCTCATGTCCACGTCGTTGAACGTGGTGAGCATCGCGGCGCTGTTCTGCGCGTCCTTCAGCCGGCGCGCGATCGTCTGGCGCAGCCGCGTCATGCGGACGCGCTCTTCCTTGCGGCCGGTCGATGCGGCGACCGACGGGGTGGCGGGCACCTCGGCAGCGGGCGCCTTGGCGGCGGTCGCCGCGGTCGCGGCGGCGGCGACGTCCTCCTTGGTCAGGCGGCCGTCCTTGCCGGTGCCCTTGATCGTCGCCGGATCGACGCCGTGTTCGAGCACCGCGCGGCGCACCGACGGCGAGAGCGCGGCGGGCGCATCGGGGCTCGCGGCGGGGGCCGGTGCAGCCGCGGGGTCAGGGGCCGCGGCAGCC
>JAFIGU010000067.1 GCA_017849555.1 Sphingomonas sp.
AGCGCTGCAAAGCATGCAGCGCGACCTCGCCAACGGCCGTCACATGCGCTTCTTCAACGCCGCGGTCGATTACGAAGCGGACTTCAACGGCTGGCACGTCTCCGCCAAGGTCGGCGGGACCAAGGGCAAGTCGAGCTTCGACGCCTTTTATTCGACGACCAACCCCGCCGATGCCACCACCTTCGCCGCCGGCTATCTGACCGCCGCGCGCACCGCGTTCGGCCCCAATGTCGCGCGGCTGGGCTATGCGCTTGCGGGCACCAACGGCGCAACGGTCTACGATCCCTCGACCGCTTTGGGCCTCGTCATGTCCGGCCAGTATCGCGCCTCGGAATCGGACTTCTATTCGGTGCAGGGCGACCTCAGCGTTACCCGCAAGTTCGAGACGGGCATCGGCACTCATGACGTGCGCGTCGGCCTGTATGGCTCCTTCTACGGCAACACGCTGCTCCAGGCCTATCAGGACATGCTCATCGAGGTGCGCAGCCAGCCACGCACCCTCGACCTGGTCGCCTATTCGTCGACGGGCGCGGTATTGGGCTCGGTCACGCAGAACGGCGTGCTGCGCTACACCACGACGCTTAACCAGGGTCAGGGCGACGCGCAGATGATCGCCTTCTACGCGAACGACACCTGGGATATCACGCGTGGCCTGCGCGTCGACGCCGGTATCCGTACTGAACGCTATGGCTATAAGGGCATCGCGCTGCCCACCACGCAGGTCAATCTGGGTGACGCCACCACGCTCGCCGACGACACCACCCGCGCCTTCACCGGCCAGGTGCTCGATCAGCGGCTGAATCCCAAGGCGACCAACTGGACGGTCGGCGTCAACTACGACCTGAACGGCCATTTCGGCGCTTACGGGCGCATCTCCAACCTCGAAGTGCCGCCGCAGCTGGGTGTGGTGACCGGCATCAATGCGACCATCGTCAAGACCAAGGCGCGTCAGTACGAAGTCGGCCTGAAGGCGAGCTTCGGCCCGAACTATCTCTACGCGACCGGCTTCTACACCAAGTTCAACCCGTTCAACGCCTCGTTCGCGGCGTTCAACCCGCTGACCGGCCGCAACGACCAGACGCTGCCGTTCATCGGCGAGGCCTCGGTCAAGGGCGTCGAAGTCGATGGCCGGGTCGTGCCGATCCGCTGGTTCTCGCTCGAAGGCTCCGTGACCTGGCAGAACCCGGAATATGCCAATCTGCAGAACAGCTCGGGCGCCGATCCGAGTGCGGTGAACGGCAAGCAGATCATTCGCGAGGCGAAATTCTTCGGCAATTTGCGGCCGAGCTTCGACTTCGACCTCGGCGCGCAGAAGCTCTCGATCTTCGGGCGATTCGAATGGGTCGGCCGGCGCTATGTCGACTTGTTCAACCGCACCGCGATGCCGGGGTACCAGACGATCGGCGCGGGCGCGTCGCTCGATTGGGGGGCGTGGCACGTCCAGGTCGTTGGCGACAATCTGTTCAACGCCCACGGCCTGACCGAGGGCAACACGCGTACCGACCAATTCGCCGGCCAGGGCACCAGCGAGGCGATCTACGGCCGCCCGTTGTTCGGCCGGAACTTCCGCCTCATCGTCAGCCGTAGCTGGTGATGCGTGCGCTGCTCCCCGCCGCGGCGCTCGCGGTGACGGCGCTCACCGCTCCGGCTTCGGCCGAGGCGGTGGACGACGGGATGATGGTAACGCTGTCCGCGCGACTCTTCCCGTTGCTCGATGCCGCCGGGCATGATCCAGCAGCGCTCGAGCGGATCGCCAGGGCGCCCGGCATGGAGGATGTGCTGCGCCTGCGGCGGGAGCGACGCGCCGTGTGCGGCGCCGATCTCGTCTGCCGCGCGCAGGCGCTGCTCTGGAGCGATCGCGAAGCGGCGGCGATGCGTCGCGCCGTCGCTCAAACGCAAGGCCTTCCCGCGGCAGATGATACGCCCGCTGCGCAAGTGGATCGCGAGATCGCGGGGATCAACACGATCGTGCGGACCTATGCGCTGGGGGCGATCCCCGCGACCGCGATCGATGGCCCCGGCGCGGTCTCGCCGCAGGATCATCAGGCGCGCCTCCAGGCAGCGGACTGGATCGCCGAGACGCCCCGCGACGGATCGGCGCAGCGGCTCGATCCCAGCATCGACTATGCGCTCGCGCTGCTCGACGTGAGCGATCGCACTGATGCGATCGGCCATGAACCGCTGACCGCCGGCGCCAACGCTGCGGCGATGGCGCGGGCGAAGACGCTCGACTGGCATCGCTATCGCTATAGCGCGATGATCGTCACGGGCGTTGGCCCCGAGATCGAGGGCGAACCGCTCAGCCCGTTCGGGAAATATCATTTGCGCCTTGCCGCGCGCCGGTTCGCGCAGGGTGACATCGCCTTCATCCTGCTCACGGGTGGGCGGGCGCATCCACGCGCGACGCCGTTCACCGAGGCCGACGAAATGCGCAAGGCGCTGATCGACCGCTACGGCGTGTCGCCCGACGCGATCGTCACCGAGCCCTATGCCCGCCACACCACCACCAACCTGCGCAACGCCGGCCGGCTGCTCGCGCGGTTAGGCGCGCCGCTGGAGGCGGAGACGGTGATCGTCTGCAACCCGCTGCAGAGCGCCTATATCGAAAGCGCGAAGTTCGCGGAACGCAACGCGGCCGAGCTCGGCTATCAGCCCGGCAAGGTCGTGCGTCGGGTGTCGCCGACCGAACTGGTGTTCCGTCCGTCACGAGCGTCCGAGCGCGTCGACCCCCGCGATCCACTCGATCCCTGAAAGATACCGTCATGCGCCGCTTCGCTTTGGCCGCCGCCCTCATGCTGTGCCCCGCCGACGCTCATGCCTGGGGCGGCACGGGGCACGCGGTGATCGACCGTGCGGCGATCCAGACGATACCCGATGACGGCCCGGTCTTCCTCCGTCGCTATGTCGACTATATCTCCGCTTCGGCCGCGCTGCCGGACAGTTGGCGCGGGGATTCGGAGGGCTTTTCGAAGATCGAGGAAGACCCGAACCACGGCTGGTTCCGCGAACAATTCGCCTTCCTGAAGCCGATCCCGCGCTCGCGCTACGAGTTCATCCTCGCGCTCTATAAGCATTACGAGACGATCAAGCAGAGCGATCCGGCTACCGCGGCACGCACCAACGTCCGCTGGACCGGCACTTTGCCTTATGCGGCGATGGAAGCCTATGAGCGGCTAATCGTCTGCATGCGCGCGATCCGCGCTGCGCAGGCCGGCGGCGGCGACGCATCGGTTCCCGAGCAGCACTGCGCGTTCCAGGCGATCCGGCTCGGCCATTATATCGGCGATGGCGCGCAGCCGCTGCACATCTCGGTGAACTCGGACGGCTGGCTCGGCGCCAATCCGAACGGCTATACCCGCGACCGCAGCATTCACGGGCGGTTCGAGAGCCGCTTCGTCGATGGCATCGGGCTCACCGCTGCGGACATTATGCCCCGGATCGGCGCGCCGGCGCATCGCCACGGCGACATGTTCGATGCGGTGCTCGCCTTTCTCGATCAATCGGGCGATCGAATGGAGACGGTCTACAAGCTCGAGAAGCGTGATGGCTTCAGGAACATGGCGGACAAGGACGTCCGCGCCCTGATCTACGAACGCACCGCCGCGGGCGCGGCGATGCTGCGCGATATGCTCTGCCGCGCCTGGGCGGAAAGCGCGGTGCTGCCGGCCAAGACGACACCCTCGCCACTCGATTTCTCCAACCCGCGCTTCAATCCGGAGACGGGCTCCGCCCCCGCCTGACGCCAGGCGAGCGCGCGCAACAGCCGCGCATGCCGGCGATGGTCGAGCGTGAAACGCCTGAGCAGCAACATGGCCAGCAGCGTGCCGGCGAGCGGCACGCCCAGACCGAGACCGAACATGCCGAGACGCACCGCTATCGGCTGTACCGCACCGGGAACGTAGCCGAGCGCGTTCAGCACCCAGCCGATCATCGCGGTCGCCCCGGCGCCACCGGCCTTCACCAGGACCAGGTAAAAGGCGAACAGCCCCGTCTCGAACCGCCGGCCGTGGCGCCATTCGACGACGTCGACCGCGTCGGCAAGCAAGCCCCAGGGCAGCATGAACACGCTCGCAAAGCCGAAACCGATCAGCGCAGCGCTCGCCACCTGCCCCGCCGGCCACGCGATGCTCAGGGCGAAGAACAGGAGGCCCAGCGCACTCACCGCATGCCCCGCCCCGAGAAGAAGGCTCTTGCTGAAGCGGTAGGTGAGCGCGGTCCAGGCGAGGACGCCACCGCATTGCCCTGCCGTCAGCGCGATAAGCAGCAGGGTGACTGCACGCGGCCGATCAACGACATAGGTTCCCAGATACATCAGCATCCGACCGAAACACGGCATCGCGAAACCGGTGAGCAGGGCCAGCGCGCCCATTGCCAACACCATCGGGTCGCGTAGCGGAACGGCGATGCGATCGCCCCGAAGCGCGGATTCTGTGCCGTTCCCGCCGCGCGCGCCCGAGCCCCAAACGCACAGCAGCATGGTCAGCGCGAAGACCAGGCCTGCACCGATCCCGGTGAAAGCCAACGCGCCAAAATGTCGCGCCCGCCCCGCTTGCTGCACCAGCGGGGTGAGCACGGTGGCGATGGCCAGCGCGCTCGCGGTGCTGAAGAGCAACCGGTAGCCGGAGACGCGCCCCCGCGCCCGGCTGTCGCGGTTGATCTGCGCCATCAGCGCATTGTGCGGCACGTCGACGATCGCATAGGCGCCGCGGAAAATGAGGATCGCGGTCGCAAGCATCCAGCCACGACGCAGGCCCAGCACCGGCATTGCGTAGATCAATCCGAACGCCGCCCCACAAGGCAGCGCGGCCAAGGCTATCGTCCAGCGATAGCCTCGTCCCGCCGCCCGCCAATGGAGGACGAGCCGGGCCGCAAGCAGATCGAACACCAGATCGCCGAGCACCGCGAACAGCATCAGCCCCGCTGCCTGGGCACCGTTCAGCCCCAGCACGTCGGTCAGCAAAAACAGGATCGTCAGATCCGCGCCGCTGAACACCAGGGCCTTGCCGAAATTGCCCGACGAATAGGCGATCATCCGATATTCTGTGGTGATGTTCGCGATCGGGGGCATCTTTCGCATCAATGGGCGACGGCAAGCCTGACGCCGTACCGCTACCGCCCGTACGACCCGATAATTTCAAATTGGCGACAGCGCTGAACGGCATCTATCGGAAGGCATGGCAGTCGCCGTTGGCTGTCCGTCATTGCGGTGGGCAGCGGTCAGGGGATTTGCTGACTTCGCAAGGCGCCGGCATAGACTTTCATGGCGAATGCGCAGCACCCGAGCGCAATCAGCAGCATGAGCGGCAGCGCGATCGCCAGCGACCACGCGACCGCAGCTGGCTGGGCGAAGACTCGATCGGTGATCAGCGCGACGATGGTCGGCCCCAGCCCCAGTCCGAGCAGATTGGCGGTGAGCACGGCGATCGCGTGCTGAATGCCGCGCATCCGGCCCGGTGTGATCTCCTGCATCGTCGCCGGCCCCGAGCCGAGTGCGGCGGACAGGCAGAACAGCAAGGCGGTGGTGAGGGCCAAAAACAGCCCGGGCGCCGGCATCAGGGGAGCCGCGATCGCGAGCGGGATCGCGGCAGCGAGCGCACCCGCCATCACCATCAGCCGCCCGGTCTCGCGACCGCGCGATCGCAACGCATCACCGGCCAGCCCGGCGGCGAAGGTCCCGGCACTGCACGCAAGGATGACGATCCAGCCCAACCGCCACCCTACCGCCGCCGGCCCCATCTGGAACGTCCGCGCCATCATCGCCGGGGTCCAGGAAAGCAGCCCATAGGCCGCCATATTGGTGAAGCCGACCGCGGCATCGACCCCCAGGATCGGCCGCCAATGCGCAGCGAAATAGCGCCGCACCTCGCCCCAGCCCGGCGTCTCGTCGCTGTCCCCCGCGCCCCGGAGCGGTTCGCGCAAGCTCGCGACCCATAACGCCACGCCGAGCCCGATCGGCACCAGCAGCAGGAAGATCGCTTGCCAGTTCCGAACCGCGCCGACCAATGGCAGGGATACGTCGCCCTTGGGCAGCATGCCCAGTATTGCTCCCCCCAGGATCATCGCGAGCCCGGACCCGATAAACGCCCCCATCGAATAGATCCCCACCGCGAGGCCGAGCCGGCGCGGCGGGAAATAATCGCCCAGCAACGAATAGGCCGACGGCGTCATCGTCGCTTCGCCGACACCTACCCCGATCCGGCTGAGCAGCATCACGGCATAGATACGGGTCAGGCCGAAGCACCCGGTCGCGATCGACCAGAAGGCGATGCCCATGCTCAGCACCGTGACTCGCCGCCTGGTGTCGACCAGCCGCCCGATCGGCAGGCCGCCGATCGACAGGAAGAGCGCGAACGACAAACCCTGAAGCAGGCTGATCCCGGTGTCGCTCAGTTGGAGGTCGTGCTTGATCGGTTCGACCAGCAGGTTGAGGACCTGGCGGTCCACGAACGCCAGGACATAAGCGACCATCAGCACCGCGAGCGCATAGGGCGCGTAACGCGGTCCGATGCTGCGGTCCGTCATTCGCCCAAAATCGCGCCGAGCTTCGGGAAGATCGCGCGATAATCGCCGAGATCGCGGTGCGCCACCCCCGGCACCCGCTGGAAGTCGAGCCTATAGTCGTCGCCGTCGAGCGTCAGGACGGCCGCGCCGACGATCTTCTCGCCGATCCATTCCTGCATCCTGTCGGGGATGACGAACGCGGTCGACGGTACCCAGAAATGCTCGACGCCATCGACGGTCAGCCGGCGCAGCTGATGCGTATGCCCGCTCGCGACGAAGCGCAGATCGTGGCCGGCCAACACTTCCGCGAGGGCGAGCCGCTGTTCCAATGGAACATAGCGTGGGTGCCGCTCCTGATCGCTGAGCGCGACGCGCAGCCAGGGTTTGTGCAGGAACAGCCCGATCGGCCCGTCGACCGCCGCCAAGGCGCTGCACAGCCAGTCGAATTGCCGGGTCTCCTCCGCGCTGCCGGTGTTGAACAGCTGGGCGTTGAGGCCGATCAGCGCCCAGTCGCCCGCCGAGTAGAGCCAGTGATCGGCCCCGAAGGCAGTGCGGAACAGGCAGAGCGCGGCGGCGTCGAACGGTTTTTCGCCGAGCGCCCGGCCGGGCACCGGATTGTCGCCGATATCGTGATTGCCGGGGACACAGAGCAACGGCACGTCGAGCCGGTCCAGCACCGTTTTCGCTTCCTCGACTTGCCCGGGCGCGGCGATGCCGTCGGCGGTCACGTCGCCGAGATGGATGACCAGATCGAAGTCGTCGCTATTGATCCAGTCGATCGCCGCCACGGCGTTGCTGACAAAGTCTGTGGCCATCGCGGCCAGATGCGTATCGCTGATCAGCGCAATCTTCATGACGTCTCGCGGTCCTGCGCGGTTGGTGGGCGTCGCTTCCTGCCCCGGCGCAATTCGTTGCGGAAAGCGCAACCGCGGCATCGCGCGTTGCGTCGCGTGCAAATTGCATCGCCCGCAACACGCGACGCATGCTTTGCGTTGGCCGATCAGGGCTCCATCCGGTCAAGGCCGCGGCGACCAGAGGGGACCGACCGATGATTCGCCAGCTATGCCTGACCAGCGCAGCCCTTGCCCTGGGGACCGCTACCGCCGCCCGCGCCCAATCGGCACCCGATCCGCAAGCTCCCAACGCCGAAGCGTCCACCGACATCGTGGTGGTGGGGTCGCGCGGCACGCCGCGGCTGCGCACCGATACGCCGGCGCCGGTCGACGTGCTGAGCGGCGATACGCTGACCGATCAGGGGGCCGATAACCTCACTCGCGCTCTGTCGGCATTGTCGCCCTCGTTCAACTTCGTGCCGGCGGTCACCTCTCCCTCGGCGGCAGGGACGCGGCCGGCGACGCTGCGCGGCCTGACGCCGGATCAGGTGCTGGTGCTGGTCAACGGCCATCGCCGCCACGCCGCCGCGGTCATCAACACCAATAACGGCGTCGGGCGTGGCACGGTGCCGGTCGATCTCAACACCATCCCGGCGTCGGCGATCGAGCGGATCGAGGTGCTGCGCGACGGTGCCGCCGCGCAATATGGCTCGGACGCGATCGCCGGCGTCATCAACGTCGTGCTGCGCAAGGATGCTGGCGGTGGCTTTACCTCGCTGCGCGGCGGCGCGACCGAGCGCGGCGACGGCGGCACGTTGGCGGCGGCCTCCCGCAACGGTTTCTCGATCGGCGACGGCGGTTTCCTCACGGTGACATCGGAATTCCGCTCGCGCGCCCATACCAATGCCGCGGCGGTCGACCCACGCTTCGGCCGCGTCACACAGCGGCTCGGCGATCCCAGATCGAAGGATGCCAATCTCGCGCTCAATAGCGAGATCCCGCTCGGTGCCAATATCACCGCTTACGCCTTCGCCACCGCCGACGGCCGCTTCACCGAATCCACCCCGCTGTTCCGGCTGCCCAGTGTCTCGCCGGGCTTCTACCCCCAGGGTTTCCTGCCGATGATCCGCCAGCGGACGCTCGATCTGGGCGGCGCGGTCGGGCTGCGCGGCGCGATCGCCGGCTGGAACTGGGACCTCAGCGATACCATCGGCTACAACCGCGCCGACATTCGCGTCGCCAATTCGGTCAATACCTCGCTCGGCGCGGCGAGCCCGACCAGCTTCGACGGCGGCGGCCAGCGTTATACGCAGAACATCGCCAACCTGACCATCGACCGGAAGATTGACCTACTGGCAGGCGCGAACCTCGCGATCGGTATCGAGCATCGCTACGAATGGTACAAGCTGCGCAAGGGCGAGCCCCTGTCCTATGCGGGCGCCGGCGCGCAGGGCTTTCCCGGTTACAACCCGCCATCGCCGGTCCATGTCGATCGTCACGCCCTCAGCGCTTTTCTCGACGCGGAACTGAGCCTGCTTCCCGGTCTCGATCTGGGCGGCGCGGTGCGGTACGAGGATTATAGCGATTTCGGCAGCCGCACGATCTGGAAAGGCTCGCTGTTCTGGCGCGCGGCGCCGTTCGCGGCGTTGCGCGGCACGATCAGCACGGGGTTTCGCGCGCCTTCGCTTCAACAGCAATATTTCTCGACCGTCACCAGCCAGCTGTCGAACGGCGTACTGGTCAATGTCGGCAATTTCGCGGTGCGCGATCCGGTGTCGAGGGCGCTCGGGGCTTCGCCGCTCAAGGCCGAGACGTCGCGCAATTATTCGGGCGGGATCGTGCTCACGCCGATGCGCCAGCTCGACCTGTCGATCGACATCTATCGCATCGACATCAAGAACCGCATCACCTTCAGCGAATCGCTGACCGGGCCGGCGGTGACCGCGATCCTGCTGGCGAACGGCATCACCAACGCCTCGCAAGTGCGGTTCTTCACCAACGCCGCCGACACCCGGTCGGAAGGGATCGAGGCGACATTGCACTGGTCGGCGGGCAAGGCGTCGACCGGGCTGCTCGACCTCTCGCTCGGCTATGGCGGATTCCGCAACAAGCTGACCAGGCTGAGCACCAACAGCGTGCTGCCCAGCCTGCCGCTGCTCGGCACCACCTCGATCGGCGTGCTGGTCGACTCGCAACCGCTCAGCAAGATCACCGCCAATGCCGGCGTCACCCTTGGGGCCTTCCACCTCAACGCCAATGCCGTCAATTACGGGCCGTTCCGCGCGGCGCCGCTCGGCACGGTGCAGCGGTTCGGGCCAAAGACCCAGGTCGACCTGACGCTGGGCGTCGATGCCGGCAAGGGCACTCGGTTCGATCTCGGCGTGCTCAACCTCACCAATGTCTTTCCCGATCAGGTGATCGGCCAGACCGACGGCCGGCTCTATACCGAGGCCGGCGGGCTGAACTTCAACGGCCGCGAATTCTTCGCGCGTTTCTCGATCCGCTATTGAGAGTCAGGCGAGCTGCGGTGTCGCCGCGGCTTGCTCTTCCAGCCAATGCCATACCGCGCCGACCGGTCCACGCCGCTTGCGGTCGGGCGCGGCGGCGAGCTGATAGCCCCCCGGGAAACGCGCCACCGGCAGGCCGATCCGCTCCAGCCGCCCGGCCTCCAGGAAGGGCCAGACCGTCGGGCTGGAACCGATCGCAACGCCCAGCCCTTGCGAGGCGGTCTCATAGAGCGCGTGGATGAACTCGAATCGAGTCACTTGCCCGCTCGGCATCGGTCTTCCCGTGGACCGGGTCCACCAATCCCACAGATCGGTTGGCTGGGTCACCGACAGGAGCGGATAGCGATCGAGACCGTCCTCCGCGAACGCCCGGGCGATCTGCGGTGCCGCGACCGGCGTGGCGGCGACGTTGAGCAAGTCGACATGGTCGAGCCCGGTCAGATCGATATCGGTGAAGCATATCCCGAGATCAGCTTCGCCGCTGCGCACCCCGCGGGCGCCACGATCGGTCTTGAGCGTCAGCGCGATATCCGGGTGCCGCGCGCGGAATTTCTCCAGCCGGGGGATCAGCCACCCGACCGCAAGCGAGTGCGACAGCGACAAGGTGACATCGCGGCGCCCGCGGTCGCCGACCTTTTCCGCGATGCGTCGGAGCTCGAGATAGGCGGGTTCCAGCTCCGCGAAGCAATCCTTGCCCGCGTCGGTCAGCCGCGCGCCGCCCGCGGTCCGCTCGAACAGCCGCGCTCCGACATGATCCGAAAAGGCCTGGATGCGGCGGGAGAAAGCTGCGGCGCTCAGCGCGCATCGATCGGCCGCGGCGCGAAACGTGGGGCCGCGCGCGCCCTCGATGAACGCCTCGATCTGCTCAAGCCGAGGAAGGGATCGCCGCATACCGGCAAGCCTATATCACTTGCGTGACAGTTGAGGGACGTTCCCTGGTTAGGAGCTGGCAGTACGCTTCCGGCCGATAGGAGTGGCTGGCCAAGGGCACAGAGGCGTCGCGGGCGCCCTGAGGCCTGGTCGCAGAGCCTCCATTTTGCCCGTCGCTGCCAAGAGGACGCGCAGGTACGCGGTCAACACCGGCGAGCATATCTTCATGACGATCAACGGCCAGGGCGCACAAGTGTATCAGGCGCTTGCGGATAATGCGTCCGGCACCACGATCACGGCTGTCGGCAGCGAAGGAGCCGGCGCACGCTCCACGTCATCGCGTGGCAGGCGGCGCTCGGATTTGGCAGCGCTGCACGGGACTCGACTGGGAAAATACCTCTCAGAGCACCGACCGCTTCGCGATCGCGCCTTATTGGGGCGGTGGCATTGCCGGCCCGACCGCAAACAAGGGGCCGGCAGACATGAACACTTACGACACCAACGCACGCCCCTCTCAAGATCAAATTGCCATACTGCGCGGCAGGTAGCGACACCGTGCATGTCAGCTTCGCGGAACCGCGGCGATGACAAGTAAAGGCGTGGAACGGGGCGGCACGGGTAGATGGCAGTCTCTCAGCTACCTTTGCGAAGCCGGCTGGGCCAACCCACGCGCACGAGCGTCTCGTCGGGGCCGTTCAGAGCGAACTCATACATGCCCCAGGGCTTGTCGCCAGCGCCTTCTCGCTCGATGATCTCGTCCGCAAAGACGGCGGCCAGGGCGTCGACATTCTCGCGATAGAGGTATAGCCCAAAGGGGTTTCTCCCCGGCGTCAGCCAGCCAGGAACGGCGGGATTGAGGTGGATATCTCCCCCATGCCCATCGCTCAGCATCCGGTAGTCGTCGGGGCATCCATCATCGCGCGTGAAGCCCAGACGCTCGAAAAAGCGCTGCGCCGCATCGAGATCGTTGCAAGGCAGGATCGCCGTCATTCGCTGCAGCATCGGCCGGTCTCCAAGCGTTCTGCCATCACCAAACACTCAGTTGACGGCCGCATAATAATACGCAATGCGTATGAAATGACAAGCGGAGACGATCGTGAGAGCAGCGAAGCCCGGATCGTTCGAGCAGTGTTGCGGCTGGCGCGTCGACTACGCGGCCCCGCGTTCGATGGAGAGGTAACAGGCAGCGGTCTGGCGTTGCTCGCATCGCTGCATCGAGCGGGGCCGATGAGTGCGGCGGCGCTGGCGCGCAGCGAGGGCTTGCAGCCGCAGTCGCTCAGTCGCCTGCTGGCCCGGCTGGAAGCCGACATGCTGATCGATCGGCCGATCGATCCAGTGGATCGACGCCGGCAACAGATCGCCCTCACGCCTGCTGGCACGGCGGCTTTGAAGCGGGCGATGACTCGCCGTCGCGCATGGCTCAGGGATGCCATGTCCCGCCAACTGAACGATGCCGATCGTCGGGCGTTGCTGGCGGCGACCGACGTGATGCTCCGGCTCGCCGGTCACGCGGGGGAAGATGGTCATGAATGAGGAACCCATCCTGATCGCGGCCGAGCCCCAGCTTTTCGTACCGGAATTGAGTGCGGCCTGCGCCTTCTATGTCGATCGCCTCGGCTTTACGCTCATGTTCATGCACGGCGATCCGCCTTTCTACGCGCAGGTCAGGCGGGGCGGCGCTTGCTTAAACCTGCGGCACACAGACGGCGAGGTGTTCGCGCACGGCTTCCGCGACCGGGAAGCCGACGCGCTTTCGGCGACCGTAACGGTTCAGGGTATCGAGGCGCTGGCCCGAGCCTTCGACGCCGCCGGTGTCGAATGGCACCAGCGCCTCAAGCGTGAAATATGGGGCGCGCAAACCTTCATCCTCCGCGATCCCGGCGGCAACCTCATCGCTTTTGCCGAATAGCCGGCACGCGTCGCGCGGATATAGCAGGCCAGCATCGCGAGATCGACGGCAAGGCTGGCGCCGAAGCGTCCCAGCTTGTCCAACGCTTTTCGCGATGCGGGACGGCTCGCCACGACAAAATTCTGCCCAATTACTGTCGTTTGCTCGCGCCTGCGCAATAAGCGCGACACTGCCGAGACGCGCAATGGCCGAGCACCCTGGTTCGCAGCAGAGTTCGTCGTCGTGAAGGCCGCATTGTTCGCGGCGTTGGGCCTCATGCTCGGCGCCGCGGCGCCCGCGGCCGCCGACGCGCCGGCCATCGAGCCGACTTTCTGGCTTCCCGATGCCGGATCGGGCTGGATCAACTTCGATCCGGGCGATGGCGGCCAGGTCGTCATTCCGGTCGTCGTCAACGGCCAGCCGGCACGCGCACTGGTCGATACCGGCTTCGATCAGCTGGTGCTGAGCAAGGCGTTCGCCGATGCGCACCATCTCGCGTTAACGCCGTTGAACAAGCCGATCGGGTTCGGCGGCGCGTCGCAAACATACGCGACGCCCGGCATATCGCTCGATATCGGCGCGATGCGGACGACCCGCCCCGGCGCGTTGGTCGTGACCGATTTCGACAATGTGAGGAACGCTGGCCTCAACTTCGACGCGGTGATCGGTCTTGCGTTGCTGGCCAGGCTCGAATGGCAGCTCGACGAGGATCATCACCGCTTTCGTTTCTTGCCCAGTCACGCCGAGCCGATCGTCGGCGGGACGCCGGTTCGGTTAGGGCCCCGCGGTTCGCGTCTCGTCACCACGATCGGCGTGAACGGCGCGCCGCTCGCCTCCGCGATGATCGACCTGGGAAGCGATGACGAGGTGAGCGTGCCCCCCGCGGTGATGCAGCAGGCGAAAGTGCATGTCGACACCGACCTGATGGCGGCGGGCGCGGGGGGCGCGGTCGTCGAGCCGGTCGGGCGACTGGGTTCGCTGACCATCGGCGGCCTGCAGGTCGAAGGCGCCCATGCGACGAGCGACGCCGGCTGGTTTCCCGGAGACGACATCAAGGCCTTGATCGGCATGGGCATATTGCAGCGCTACGACCTGACGGTCGACGTCCCGGCCGGTATGATGAAGCTGACCGCCCGGACCACGCCGGCGATACCCAGACCCAAATCGACCTCGGGCGTCCAGGGGGCCTATGCGGACGGCCGGTTGCTGATCGCCCATGTCATGAAGAATTCGCCCGCCGAGGCCGCCGGGCTGAAAGCGGGGGACGCGATCTGCGCGCTCGACGACAAGCCGATGTCGCAGCAACTGGTCGACCAGCATTGGGGTCGCGCGGCGCCCGGCACGCGATACGCCGTCAGGCTGTGCGACGGAACGGCACGGCAACTCGTGCTGCGCGACTTCTACTGAGCTGCAGCCGACGAAGGCGAGGAGCGATCGCCTCGCACGGTGGGTGAAGACTCAGCGGGATTGTGCGAGGAAGCCCGACCAACCTGGGGCGGGAAGGGGGGAGGGGGGAAACAACCGGCTGTTCGCCGTGGATTGCATGCACGGCACGCAGGTCGGCGACCCGGTAAGGCTCAGATTACCTTGCTCGGTTCACGGACCGGAAGCCGGCTTATGCTGTGTCCCGTGGCTGCTTCGGCTGCGCGACGCAGCATAGCCGGGTCCGACATGCCCTGACGGTCGAGCCGAGGCGTATAGGGGGCTTCCAGCCGTGCTGCCTCGTCGTCGGTGAGGCTGATCGATAGCGAGGCCACAGCATCGTCGATATGTTTTTCCTTGAGCGCCCCCACAATCGGCGCCGCCACCACAGGATTGCGACGCAGCCAGGCAAGCGCAATCATTGCCCGGCTGACGCCCCGTTCTTCCGCAATGGTCCCCACCGCCTCGATAATCAGCTTGTCGCTGTCGGCGGTGGCCGCACCCAGATTATAGGCCGCTTCGGTTTCCGCCCTTGCGGTGGTCGCTCCCCACGGCCGGGCCAGCCGGCCACGGTTGAGTGGGCTGTAGATGATGGTCTGCACCCCTTCGTCGATGCACAGCGCGTGCATTTCGCGTTCTTCTTCACGGTCGAGAAGATTGTAGCTATCCTGCATCGACACGAAGCGAGCCCAGCCGTTGGACTTCTGCAGGTGCAGCGCTTTGCCGAATTCCCAAGCCATCATCGACGATGCACCGAGGTACCGGACCTTACCGGCCTTGACGACATCGTTCAGGGCCTCGAGCGTTTCCTCCCACGGGGTGGTCGTGTCGCGACGATGGATTTGATAGAGGTCGATATAGTCGGTGCCGAGGCGTTTGAGGCTCATATCGACTTCGGTCATGATCGCCTTGCGCGACAGCCCTATGCTATTGGGCCCATCGCGCATCGGCGCGCTGATCTTGGTGGCGATCACGACGTTTTCGCGGTGCGCAAAGTCCTTCAGTGACCGCCCGAGAATCTCCTCGCTGGAGCCATTCGAATATAAATTGGCGGTGTCGAAGAAATTGATGCCCGCCTCAAGCGCGTGGCGAATGAGACGTCGACTTGCTTCCTCGTCGAGCGACCAGGAAGGGTAACCGCGTGACGGCTCTCCGAATCCCATGCAGCCAATGCAGATAGGCGAAATATCGAGGCCCGTCCGGCCGAGCTTGGCATATTGCATGTCCATCTCCGCATACGCTATATTTGGACAATTGTCCGCTTGCTGTTCCGTAACGGACAATTGTCCGTTTAGTCAAGGGGCGATATGGCCGTGAAGGAGGATGGATTGCGTGCAGACGCCCGCGCCAACCGTGATCGCATACTCGAGGTGGCACGTGAGGCGCTGACCGCCGATCCCGAAACGCCGCTCAGCGCTATCGGCAAGGCGGCCGGCGTTGGGCAAGGCACACTCTATCGCCACTTCCCGACGCGGGAAGCTCTGGCGCTGGCCATGTATCGCAAGGAGATCAGCGCCGTTGTGGCGCTCGCGTCCACATTGTTGGAAGCGCATCCGCCGCTTGAGGCGTTTCGCTTATGGTGTGCCCAGTTGGCGGATTCCAGTGCGATGAAGCGCGGCGTGGCGAGACTTCTGCAGGGAGCCACGTCCGAGGATGACAAGCGCGAGACCTATCAGCAGATGGTGTCGGCGGTGCGGTCGCTCCTCACTGCATGTGAGGGCGTGGGCGCGATTGATCGCGGTGCCAATGCCGACGATGTTTTGATGCTTCTCGGCGTACTTTGGCAGCTTCCTTCCCATCCCGGGAGGGATGCTCAGTCGGCGAGGATAATTGCGCTCATCTTGAGGGGGTTGGGCGCCAAAGACTAGCTATGGCCGTGCGGCTCATTGCCATCAAAGCGAGAGGGAATGCGAGATCGCGCGCGAGGCTACCTCTCAGTCGTTTTCGACATGAATTGGCTGCCGGCCGATGCGACGGCGGACTTGTCGAAGAGTGGCCATGAGGGAGATCACAGGAACGTCGCGCTCGGCTGTGCGTCTTGGACGAATCGGCGCCAGATTCTGAAATTATCATCGTGCGCTGTCAGGCCGGGGACGTGCCGGTCAGGAGCTGTCGGACCTATGATGGCTGTGCGGCTGTTAAGATCGCCACTTACAACGTCAACGGCGTCAATGGCCGGCTGCCGGTGCTGCTCCGCTGGCTCGCGCTCGCCGAGCCCGACATCGTTTGCCTCCAGGAATTGAAGGCGCCGCAGGACAAATTTCCGGAAATCCCGATCCGCGACGCCGGTTATGAGGCGGTCTGGCACGGCCAGACCCGCTGGAATGGCGTCGCGATCCTGAGCCGGGGCGGATCGATCCACGAAACCCGGCGCGGGCTTCCCGGTGATCCCGCTGATGTGCAGAGCCGCTATATTGAGGCGGCGGTCAATGGTCTGCTCGTCGCCGGTCTTTATCTCCCAAACGGCAACCCGCGACCTGGACCCGCATTCGATTTCAAGCTGCGCTGGTTCGACCGGCTCCAGACGCATCTGTCGTCGCTGGTCGGGCTTGACGCGCCGGTGATCGTCGCAGGCGATTTCAATGTCATGCCGGCCGACATCGACGTCTATGCGCCCGAGCGCTGGCGCGACGACGCGCTGTTCGCCCCCGAAGTGAAAGCGGCGTATCAGCGGTTGCGCGATCAAGGCTGGACCGATGCGGTCCGTCATCTCCACCCGAACGAGACGATCTACACCTTCTGGAAATATTGGCGCGGCGCGTTCGAGCGCAACGCGGGCCTCAGGATCGATCACTTCCTGCTCAACGCTCCGGCCGCCGCGCGGCTGCGAGCGGCCAAGGTCGATATCCGGCCGCGCCGCTGGGAAAAGACCAGCGATCACGCACCGGTTTGGATCGAGCTTGAGGAACGTTAAAGTGCGGCGTGGCCGCAAAACCGCGGCTCCGAGGGCGATCTGATTGCCAAGTCGCTATCCGCGCCAGGCGCGCATCGCCCGGTCATAGGCTGATTGCGCCTTGTCGACCTCACGCTTCAGTTTCGCTTGCTCCGCATTCTGCTGCTGCTCGAGTTTCCTCCGTTCGCGGTCGAGATCGGCCTGCCGCTGACCGAGCGCGGTACGCTCCATCTTGTGCCGCGCTGCGGCCTCTTCCAGCGCCTGCTCGGCTGCGCGCAACGGCGCTGCGTCGGGTTTGGGCTTGGGTGGTTTTTTCGGTTTCGTTGGTTTTTGGGTTTTGGCCGGTCGCGGTTTCGCAGTTCTCCGCAGCGCCGGTTCGGCCGCTTCCTGCTGCCGTCGTTTCGCCGCCGACGGTGGGTTTTTCGGCAAGGCGGCTATCTGCTCGCTGATGCTGCCGCGCGAGCGTCGGATGACGGTGCCGGGATTTTCAAGCGGCTCGCGCATGAGATCGGGATCGGTGACGCGCTCGGCGACCCCGCGCGCGAACAGATCCGCATCGCTCCCCCATGCCTCCAGCGCCGCCTTCTGGCTGGGCGCCGCGACATAGGCGTCATGGAAGCCGGTCGGCGTTCGGAACACCTTGAGATTCTGCTTGCGCGGCATCGCTTGGGGAACCTCGATCAGACCGGAATAGTAAAAATCCCGATCCGGCGCTGAAGTTTCCCAGGCGCTCGCCTCCGCATCGGAGCGGCTGAAGCGGGTCAATGCGCGGACGCGACCCGCCGGGACAGTTGTGGGTTGGAATCACGGCTTCCGGGAATTCGCGCTCTTGGCTATCGACTGCAACCATTGACTTAACATGGATAACTGAAACATCCAATAAAACACGGGGATAGGCCGGAACTGCGGCCAGTCGCGCGCGCTTGGGGAGAACGATCCACGGGAGCGCACGATGAGCGAACATTTGACCGACAGCGCGCCGCCGGCGGCGTCGAAGGACCGATCCGCAAACCAATATGCCGGGGAAGGTCTCGGGCACGTCGCCGGCGAAACGGTGGTCGGGCAGGCTGTGACGATTAACCGGTCGGCGACCGAATTGTTCTCCTTCTTCCGCGACTTTGCCAATCTTCCGGCGTTCATGGAGAATGTCGCGCGGGTCGAGGTGCTCGACGACGAACGCTCGCGCTGGGCGGTGAAGGCGCCTGGCGGGAACATTGTCGAATGGACCTCGAGCATTACCGATCTGGTGCCGGGCACGCTGATCGCCTGGGCATCGGAAAAGGGGGCCGATGTTCCCAACCGCGGGCGGATCGATTTCCGGCCTGCCGGCGCGCGTGGCACCGTGGTGACCGCGACGATCGTCTACGATCCCCCGGCGGGCGCGATCGGCCGGCTGGTGGCGAAGCTGTTCCAGCGCGAGCCCGCGATCCAGGCGCGCCGCGATCTGCGCCGGTTCAAGCAATTGATGGAAACCGGCGAGGTCGCCACCGCGGCGCGCACGCGGCGCGCGCATGACGAGGAGAAAGGCTGATGCGCGCGCTCACCTGGCACGGCAAGCACGATGTTCGCGTCGAAACGGTCGAAGACCCGGAAATCGTCAATCCCCGCGACGCGATCATCCGGGTGACCGCCACCGCGATCTGCGGCTCGGACCTGCATCTCTACGATGGTTTCATCCCGACGATGCGGAAGGGAGATATCCTTGGTCACGAGTTCATGGGCGAGGTGGTCGATACCGGGCCGCGCTCGACGCTGCGCAAGGGCCAGCGGGTGGTGGTGCCGTTCACGATCGCGTGCGGCAATTGCTACCATTGCGGCAAGCATCAATATGCGGCGTGCGACAACGGGCTGCCGGCCGACAATCAGGATATCGCGCAAACGCTCTACGGCCAGCCGATGAGCGGTCTTTTCGGCTACAGCCACATGACCGGCGGCTACGCTGGCGGTCAGGCAGAATATGTCCGCGTGCCGTTCAGCGACGTCGGCCCGATCGCCGTGCCTGATGGCATCGACGACGAGAAGGTGCTGTTCCTGTCCGACATCCTGCCGACCGGCTGGATGGCGGCCGAAAATGCCGAGATCGAGCCGGGCGATACCGTCGCAGTCTGGGGGTGCGGGCCGGTCGGGCTGTTCGCGGTGCAATCCGCCTTTCTCATGGGGGCGGAGCGGGTGATCGCGATCGATCATTTCCCGCACCGGCTCGAACTCGCGCAGAAGTTCGGGGCCGAGACGATCAATTTCGAGAAGACCCAAACCTATGATGCGTTGATGGAAATGACCGGCGGGATCGGGTCGGACGCGTGCATCGACGCCGTCGGGCTGGAGGCGCACGGTTTCTTCGTCGACAATGTGTGGGATCAGATCAAGGCGTCGACCTTCCTGGGCACCGACCGCGCGCATTCGATCCGCCAGGCGATCATCGCCTGCCGCAAGGGTGGGCGCGTGTCGATGCCGGGGGTCTATGGCGGCTTCATCGACAAATTCCCGCTCGGCGCCTTCATGGAGAAGGGGCTGACGCTCAAGACCGGGCAGACCCATGTCCAGCATTATATGCCGGGGCTGCTCCAGGCGGTCCTCGAGGGGAAGATCGACACCACCTTCCTGATCTCGCACCGGCTGCCGCTCGAACAGGCCCCGCAGGGCTATAAGATGTTCCACGACCGGCAGAACGAGGTCACCAAGGTAGTGCTGAAGCCCGGCCTCGCAGCGGCCTGAGGAGAGCAAGCATGGCGAAATTCGCGATCGTTACGGGGGCCTCGACTGGGATCGGGCGCGAGTTGGCGAAGCTCGCCGCGGCCGAGGGTTACGACCGTCTGCTTGCCGCCGATACGCCGTTCCACGACCCGGCAGCCGGCGCGCGCGGCAATGTCGAGACGCTCGAGGTCGACCTTTCGACCGTCGAGGGCGTCGATCGGCTGCTCGACGCGGCACGCGGGCGGGAGATCGATCTCCTTTGTGCCAATGCCGGTCATGGGCTGGGCCATGCCTTTCTCGATCAGGAGGTCGCGCAATGGCGGCATGTGATCGACACCAATATCGTCGGCACGCTCTACCTGCTGCAGCGAGTGTTGCGGCAGATGGCGGCGCGGAACGAAGGGAAGGTGCTCGTCACCGGTTCGATCGCCGGATTCATGCCCGGCAGCTTCCAGGCGGTCTATAATGGTACCAAGGCCTTCATCGACAGTTTCGTCGATGCCGTTCGCAACGAGATGAAGGAAAAGCAAGGCGTCACCATCACCACGCTGATGCCGGGCGCGACCGACACCGAATTCTTCCGGCGCGCCGGGATGGAGGACACGAGAGTCGGTCAGCAGCGCAAGGACGACCCCGGCGAAGTCGCGAGGACCGGGTGGGATGCGGTCATGTCGGGCAAGGCGGATGTCGTCCACGGCTTCAAGAACAAGCTGCAGGCGGCCGCCAGCCATGTCCTGCCCGAAAGTGTCACCGCCGAAATGCACCGCAACATGGCTGAGCCCGGCTCGGCGAAAGATGGCTAGGAAGGAAGCGTCGATGGACGACAAGGCGATCAAGCCCACGCGCGAGACGCGGCGACCGAATCTCTCCACCGAGCATCAGCAGGAGGGCGATGCGCGGCGTCCCTCGGATCAGCTCAACAAAAACCAGCCGCCACCGCGGCCTGACGGCGGGAAAAAGAGTTCGCTGACAAAAAACGGCTGATCCCGAAGCACCGTCCGAAGGTGTCCAAGGCCGTCCCCTCGCGGCCGCAGGCGACCGGGCAGGCGTTGCTGGCGGATTTGGATAAATACCGGCGGGAGGCGCGGACGATGCAGACCAGACAAAAGCCAAACGAAAGGCGCCTCCGAGACAGGCGCCGCATTATTCGGCGGAACAGGTTCGTGGCGCGGAGATCATCATGCGCTTGCCTGGGCGGCCCCCGTTTCTATCGTGGGAACCTTTGCTGGCAGGCCGCTGGACATCATGGCGCGCGGGGGTCTGAACAGATCGGTACCGTTGAATCGACCGGTGTGTCTCCACCTTCAGATCATCCAGCTCATGTGATGCCGAGCCTCTTCAAACCGTCGATAATCGATTGGACGGTATAGGGCCGTACAAGGCGAACGACGGCCTGCGCGGATTCGGCCGACGGGGAAGCGGCCCCGGTGATCAGCACGGGGAGATCGGCCCATTGGCCGCGAATTTCCTTCAAAAGCGCGTCACTGTCCTTTTCGCTTGGGCCGGTCGCGATGACCACGGCGTCATATCCGCCCTGCGCGGCGCGCAACCGGCCCAGGCCTTCGGCGGCATTGGCTGCGGGCTCCGACAGATATCCGGCTGAACGAAGCGCTTCGATCGCGAGCGTGCGGACGGCCGGGTCGTCCTCGATGAGCAGCAGCCGTTTACCCGTTCGCGCGTCGAGGAGGTCGCGCACCCGCAACATCAGGCTCCGCGACGTAAATGGCTTGGGCAGAAGCTCGACGCCCGGGTCGAGGCGTCCCCCGTGAACGATCGCGTTGCGGGTATAGCCGCTGGTGTAGAGCACCTTGAGATTGGGGCGAAGCTGGCGAGCCCGATCGCTGAGTTCGCGGCCCGACAGGCCGGGCATCACGACGTCGGTAAAGAGCAGATCCACGCGTTGATTGCGGCGTTCGAGGATGCGCAGCGCCGCTGCACCGTCGCCCGCTTCAAGCACCTGGTAACCCGCGTCACGCAGCACGTCGGCGGAAAAGGCGCGGACTTCGGCATCGTCTTCGACGACCAATACGGCCTCGCCCCGCGCGCTGCGCGGCTCGTATGCGGTTTCCACCGGGGCATCCTCCTCGATCGAGGCGCCGGTGAATCGTGGAAGATAGATTTTGACCGTGGTGCCGCATCCTTCCTCGGAATAGACGTTGACGTGTCCACCGGACTGTTTGACGAACCCGTAAACTTGGCTCAGTCCGAGTCCGGTACCGTGGCCGACTTCCTTGGTGGTGAAGAAGGGCTCGAAAACGCGCGCCAACACGTCGCGAGGCATGCCGACGCCAGTATCGCTGACCGCGATGACGACATAATTGCCCGGCGGCACCTCGGCATGAGAGGCCGCATAATCGGTGTCGAGATAGGCATTGGCGGTCTCGATCGTCAGCGTCCCGCTATCTGCAATCGCGTCGCGCGCGTTGACCGCGAGATTGACGAGTGCGCTTTCGAGCTGGTTGGGATCCGCCTCGACTGGCCAGAGGCCTGGACTGCTCACGACCTCGAGATGAATCAGCTCGCCAAGCGAGCGCTTGAGCAGGTCGGAGAGGCCGGCGACGACCTTGTCGAGATCGAGCGGTTTGGGTGCGAGCGGCTGACGGCGCGAGAAGGCAAGCAGGCGCTGGGTAAGCGCACTTGCCCGCTCGGCGCCCTTCATCGCGTTGCCGATCGCGCGCCGGACGCGCCCGCCGTCGGCAGGGTTTTCGAGCATTCGTAAGGCGATGTCGATATTGCCGGTGATGATGGTGAGAAGATTGTTGAAATCATGCGCGATGCCGCCGGTGAGCTGACCCACGGCCTCCATTTTCTGCGACTGGCGGAGCTGCTCCTCTATCTCGCGTTTCTCGGTCAGGTCGCGGGTGATCTTGGCGAAGCCGACGAGCTGACCGTCCTTGTCGCGGATCGCGTCGATGACCGCGCTCACCCAGAGCTGCGACCCGTCCTTGCGGATGCGCCACCCTTCGCTCTCATAGCGGCCGGTGCGGGTTGCGATCTCCAGCGCGCGAGCAGGGATGCCGGCCTCGCGATCCTCCTCGGTATAGAAGGTCGAGAAATTGCGTCCAAGGATCTCATCGGCGTTATAGCCCTTGATCCGCTCGGCGCCGGGATTCCAGTTGGTGATATTGCCCTGCGGATCGAGCAGGTAGATCGCATAGTCCGACACACCCTCGACCAGCATGCGGAAGTGCCGTTCACTCTCCGCCAGCCGGTCGGCCTGCGCCTGGATTTCCGCGGTGCGCTCCGCGATACGGTGTTCGAGCGATGCATTGAGGTAGCGCAACTCAGCTTCAGCGGCGCGCCGGGCGCGGATCTCGGCCTCGGTCGCCTGGTTGAGCCGGGCATTGTCGATCGCGATCGCGGCATGCCCGGCGATCCCGAGCAGGGCAGTTTCATGGTCGGCGGTGAACCGCGCCTCTTGATGATGACCGAAGAACAGCCCACCGTGCACCTCGCCGCTGCGAGATTTGACCGGCACCGCAAGATAGCTCGTCACCGGCAGATGGCCTTCGGGCATGCCGTGATAGGGCGCGCTCTTGCCGTAACGCGGATCGAGCCGGATATTGTCTGAGCGCACCACCCCGGTCCCTGTAAAGGTCGGCGCGAATACCTCGGTGTTGCGCGGCATAGGGAAGCGCGCGAACGCTTCGCGCGGCGCGCCAGACAGGCTGTACAGCGTGTAGCGCTCTCCCTTTTCGTCGACCTCGTTGTAGAAGAACGCACCGAACTCGGCGCCGGTCAGCTCGACCCCGGCGTCGGTGACCATCTGGACGATCGTATCGAGATCCCGCTCGACCGCGACCGCCGCGGCCGTCCGGTTGAGCAGCTCGAAGCTGTCCTGCAGCGCCACATTGGCGATCGCCGCGCCGACATAGCGTGCGAGCATGCGGATCAGCTCGACGGTCGTGTCGTCTGGCGCGCCCGGCTCGGACCAATAGGCGCCGATCGCGGCCTCGTCGGCGCCGGCGCGGACCGGCATCATCACCACGCTTTCGACAAACGTTCCGCGGTAGAAATCCTTGGGGACGCGCGGATCGGCGCGGACATCGGGAATGATCGCCGGTTCGCCATGCAGCATGACCCAGCCCGGAACGCATTCAGAAAGGCTGAAGCTGCGCCCGGCCCAGAGCGGCGCGATGGCGTCCTCGGCGATATAATGGCAATGATCGCCCTCGCGGACGACGAAGGTTACGCCCTGAGCGTCGGTGACATTCCTCGCCGTCTTGCGCACCACATCGACCACCTCGTCGAGCGCTCGGGCGCGGGCGAGTCGTTCGGCGGCGTCGAATAACGCGTTCCACCTTTCAGACAATCTTGCCTGTCCTGTTGTCATGGACTGAAGCGCCCCGGATCAAAGGATTTTTCTTTGGGTGGAAACTTCCGACGGGGAAGAAGGCTCCCGTTGCGGGATCGAAATCAGTCTTACGGGCCGCGGCGCCAATCGCTGGGTCATAAGACTGATGCGGGCGTCACCTTGGATGCTAACGTCGCTGTTCACTGCCGGCGCCGCGCCGGCAAAGCGCGGCCGCCCCAAGAAGACGCCCGCCGAAGCCTGACCGGCACGGTTATCCGATAAACGCCTCCGCGCGGCGCGTGGAGGCATTTTTCATGCGCACGGCCGGTGGAGTCCCTGCAATGCGGCGCCCACTTCAGCCATGCGATTGGCGGCTGCAGGTCTGAGGATCGAGCGTGGCCGCGCGAAATAATCGCGCGGCGACATCCCCATGAAATATCGAAACTCGCGATTGAAATGCGACTGGTCGTAATAGGCTTGATCGACGATCCGTCCGATCGGCTGGCCGTCGGGGTGCAGCAATTGCGCGAGCGTGCGCAGGAAGCGCTGGCGCCGCAGCAGCGTCTTGGTGGGAAAGCCGAACCAGCGTTGAGATGCCCGCGCGAGCTGCGTCATGGTCAGGCCGAGCCGATGCGCCAGTTCCTCGACATGGACATCTTCGGCTTCGTTGACCGCGGTGGCGATCACACCGATCCGGGGATCGCAGGCCGGCCGCGCGGCCGATCGCGCCGCAAAATAGCGCTCGAGCAGATCGACACGGGCTTCGTCACTGGTTGCGCCGGCGAGCGCGATGTCGAGCGATCCGATCCCCGGCAGGATCGGTCCCGCGGCGGCGAACTTGTCGGCCAATGTCGCCGCATTGATCCCGATCAGATGCGCCCAGCCTTGCGGGGTAAAGCCGACCCCGGTCACGATACCGGGCCGGCCGCGGATCGGCCGCGCGCATGAGGTCGGCCCGAACAATGTCGCCGATTGCGGCGTCGCGAACTGGCCGTCGCCGGTCGCGACATCCCAATCCTCGCCGCTATGGAAGCGCAAATTGCCCCATTCGGGATGGAGCAGATCCTCGATTTCGCTTCCCGCCGGGCCGCTGATCTCGACGAAATAATAGGCGGTGATGAAGTCGCTCAGCATGCCCGTGGGACGCCGAAACCGTACGTCCGCGACAGGTTCGATCTTGCCGGCTTCAGCCGCGTCAGTCTCCCTCACCCCATGCGCCCGCCACCCTGTTATCGCCAACCCGTTGGCGTCCTGCTTACGCTAATTCGCGTGGAAACCCATACGTTCCGTGACGGAATCTGAGACGGCGTCGATTCTGACAATGCCGGACTGATCGGCGCGATGAGCTTCGGCGGGACAAGAATCGACAGTTCCATCGATACCCGGCTGGCGTTCTCCCTCCTTGCGGTCGCTGCGTTCGCAACCGGCCGAGCGCGTCCAGCACCGCACAGGCCGTCCACCTCCTGATGCGCGCGGGCGAACTGGAAGGACGAGTGGGTCCAGCATTTTTTCGCGGATCGCAGGCCTGTCCATTGCAGGCGCGATCTATATGGTGGGTGAGCGGGCAAGCGATGTCATCATCGCCGCTCATGCCCAGAAAGGGATGGTCGAGGATGCGTGACGGGATCGATCCCAGCGTTCCGCCGAGCGGGACCGGATGCAAGGAATGCCTCGAAACCGGAGGCTGGTGGGTCCACCTCCGCCGCTGCGCGCAATGTGGCCACATCGGGTGTTGCGACACATCGCCTTCTCAGCACGCGACACATCATTTTCACGACACCGGCCATCCCGTCGTGCGCAGTTTCGAACCGGGAGAGGATTGGTTCTACGATTATCGCAGCGAAGCGGTATTTCCGGGACCTTCGCTTGCCGCCCCCCTGGCGCATCCGGTGGATCAGCCGATACCGGGTCCAGAAGGGGCCGTGCCCGAGGACTGGATGGAGCGGATTCATCGATGACAGATGAGCGGATCGGATCCTTCTACGAAAGCCGGGCAACCGTATCGCCTCGCGGTCGCCTGCTCTCCCGTAAGACGGCGAGAGCATGGCGTGCACGGTCAATGCGGTTTGCGGAAGCGGAACATGAAGCGATCCGTCTTGCCGCGAATGGCAGGGTCGAACACCAGTTTCGCATGATCGTCCGCCGGATTGGCAAGCAACGGGCTCTCCGCTTCGAGCACGAAACCGGCGTTCGTGAAGTCGGTCTTCACGGTCGCAGGGTCGATGCGATGCAATTTCTCGACCACCGCGCGCGTGTCGCCGGCGGGGCCGACATGATCGATGATCCCGACGATGCCGCCGGGTTTGGTCGCGGCGTAGAGCGCCTTCACGAACGTCGCCGGGTCGCTGCGCGGGATGCGATATTTGGCCGATTCCCAATAGAGATCGTGGTAGCTGAGGTTGATGATCGTGAAATCGAACTGGTTCGGCGCGGCGCTGAACGCCTCGAACGGGTAGCGTACGAAACGAATGTCGGGTCGGCGCGCGACCAGCGCCGCCCATTTCTTTTGCTCCTCCGGCGTCGAATAGAATTGGCTCGGCTCGAACGCCGTCACCTTGCCTTTGGGGCCGACCGCATTGCCCATGATCTCCGCCCAATAGCCCGAGCCGGTCATGATATCGGCCGCCTTCATGCCCTTCTTCAGGCCGAGAAACGCCAGCACCTCGGCCGGTTTGCGGCTTTCATCGAGCGCGATTTCCTCCGCTGGCCGGCCCGGTTTGGCGACCGCGGCGGCAAAATCGGGCGTCGGCTCGCTGCGCGCCAGTGCCATCGATCCGCCCTGACACATGACCGCGAGCGCCGCGACCCAGACGATCTTCCGCATCCTCCATCCCCTTTGCGAAGTGTATTGAGCAGATAATACGTTGCGGCACGGCGATGAAAAGCGGCATTGGGCGTTGGCGGCTCGTTACCGCTGGCGCAAGGGGGTGCGTTTCGATCTGAAGGTTCTGAAAACCGCGTTTCATGACGCTTATGTGTAAAAGCGCCCGTCCTCTCGGCTAAGCAGCGCGCGCGCCGAGCATCGAAGATCGTCCGATTAGCACGGCGCATCCCATTGCCGATGCTATTGGGAGGGTATGAAGATGGTGGGGAAGAAAGACCGGCGGCTATTTTGCGCCACGTCGCTGGCCGCGCTGCTCGCGCCGGGGATCGCGGCCGCGCAGGATGCGGGAGACCTCGCCCACCCGAGCGACGTCGTCGTCACCGCGCAGCGCCGCGAGCAAAGCGTGGTGGATGTGCCGCTGACCGTCAACGTGCTGTCCGGCGCAGACCTGACGAAGCGCAGCGCAAGCTCGCTTCAGGATATCGCGGACAATGTGCCGGGTCTCGACGTTTTCTCGCAAGGCGGCGGGAAACAGCTGATCCAGATTCGCGGCATCAACAGCCTCAGGGGCACGTCGTCGCTGGTCGGGATCTATCTCGACGAGACGCCGCTCACCGGTTCGCAGGACGGTTTCTATCCGGTCTACGCCGATGCGGGAACGCTCGATCTCGCGCGGGTCGAGGTGCTCAAGGGGCCGCAGGGCACGCTGTTCGGCGAAGGCGCGATGAGCGGCGTGATCCGCTATGTCACCAACGATCCGACGCTCGATCGGATCGGCGGCACCGTCGACTATTCGATCTTCGCCACCGATGGCGGTAGCGCCTCCGCGCAGGTGAAGGCGGCGCTCAACCTGCCTTTGTCGGATACGCTCGCGGTGCGCTTCGCCGGCGAATATCAGGACAATGGCGGCTGGTTGAAGAACGTCGGCACCGGCGCGAAGAACGTCAATTCCAACCGGATCTACGACGGCCGCGTCAAGCTGTTGTGGCAGCCGGATTCGCGGCTGCGTGTCGTCGGCATGATCGATATCCGGCATAATAATGAGGATTCCCCGTCCTACGCCAATATCCTGCCTTATGAGGACGGGCTTTACCGCCACGCGATCGACCCATATGGGCGGACGAGCGGCGTGTCCGAACTCGATCTTTACAGTTTGAGGATCGAATACGACTTGGGATTCGCCGAGCTGATGAGCAATACTGCGCACAGCCGGCGCTACAGCAACAGCAATCTCGATCAAATCTATTACGCCACCGACGATCCGGCCGCGCCGATCACCCTGGAGATCGCCAATACGCGCTATCTCAACAAACAGTCGATCACCAGCCAGGAACTGCGGCTGACCTCCAAGGGCGACGGGCCGCTCAAATGGGTAGTCGGCGGCATCTACAAGGATGATGATCTGCTGCGCCATTTCCTTGACGGCGCGGAATTGCTCTATCCGCCGTCCACCACCGTGACGATCCTCGAGGAACCGATCAGGACGACATCGCAATCCTGGGCGATCTACGGCGACGCTTCATACACCCTGTTCCGCCGGCTCGAGCTGGGCGGGGGCGTGCGTTATTCGCATGACAGTCGTAGCTTCACCGACGGCGATCTGCCGACGCTGTCGGGGACTTTCGCGCGTGTCACCTATCGCGCATTCGTGAAATACGACATCGCGCGCGACGCGAACCTCTACTTCAACGTCGGCAACGGTTTCCGCAGCGGCGGGTTCAACGCGGTGGTCAATCCCGCCTTTCCGCCACCGCTGACCTATGCCCCCGAACGCTCGATGGCCTATGAGGCGGGGTTCAAGGCGACGCTGCTCGACGGGAAGCTCGGGGTGAACCTTGCGGCTTTCCAGCAATATTATCGCGGGCAGGTCTATGATCGTGTCGTGCTGACGCCGGTGTTTCTGCAATATACCGCCAATGGCGGCAACACGCGGATCAGAGGTGTCGAATGGCAATTGACTGCGAATCCGGTGCGGGCGCTGAAGCTGTCGGCGAGTGGCACCGTGATGGGATCGGTGTTCATCGCCTCCAGTCCCGAAGCGGAGGTGGATTTCCCGCCGGGCACCAGCCCGCTCGCGCTGCCCAAATATTCGATCCAGCTTGCGGCGAGCTATGCGTTCAATTGGTCGGCCGCCATCCCCGGTTTCATCGATCTGGATTTCAATCACAAAGACAAATTGGTCGGCGGGCAGGGCGTAACGCGGATCGTTACCGGGCCGCAATCCTTCCTGGGGGCAAGCCTGGGTGCGACGATCGAAGGGTTCGAACTGGCGATTTTCGCGCGCAATCTGCTCAACGAGCACTCGCCTTATTATCCGACGCTCGGCGGGATCGGCGGGGTGCCGCGGCCGCGGCAGATTGGCTTCAGGATCGGGAAAGCGTTCTGAAACACGTCGCGTTGCGTGGCCCAGGGCTGGCCAGGGTCGCGGTCGAACCCGTGAAAAGGGGTAGCCGATGTATCTGATCGACGTCGCTGCCTTTGCGCTGTTGACCGCGGCGGGCGTGCTGGCCGCGACGGGGCAGAGACGGCCGGCGGTGCTCGCCGCGCTGCTCGCGCTGGCCATCGCGCTGGTGGCGCTGGCCACGCTTCATTGGCAGGCGGCCCCGGCGGCAACGATCGCCGCGATCGCCGCGATCTTCATGCGCTGCCGCCGTGCCGCGCGGCGCGCGACGCGGATCGCGGCGCTGACGATATTCGTGATCGGGATTCTCGCGGCGGCGATCCCTTATTATCTGTTCCCGCTCTTTTCGCTTCCCGAGCCGGACGGCCGTTACCCGATCGGCGCGACGCGGATCGAGCTGGTCGATACCGCACGGCGCGGGGTGTTGGAGGATGGGCCGGGCGAGCCTCGCCGCATGATCGTGCAGCTTTGGTATCCCGCCTCGTCCAGCGGCGAGCCGATCGCGCGCTATCTGCCGCGCGCGACCATCGTGGCGGACGCCGGGTCGATCGCGCGCAACGCGTTCCATCATCCGTTCGAACTGCTCCATCTCGCCGCCGTCCCCACCCATGCGCGGCGCGATGCGGAACCGGCGGGGGGCAGCCATCCGTTGTTCGTCTTCAACCACGGCTATACGATGTACCCGGCGCAGAACACGCCGCTGTTCGAGCGGTTGGCGAGCCACGGATATGTCGTGGCGAGCATCAGCCACCCCTATGATTCCGCCCGGCAGCAATTCGCCGACGGGTGGAGCCGCGAAACCACGCCGTTGGTGGTGACCCCGGCAATGGCCGAAGCCTTGGGGGCGCTGGTCAAGGATCAAAGCGTCGCGGCCTGGCGTCGGCATTTTCCCGCTTATGCCGCGGCGGCGAAGGAGGACCGGCTGATGCGCAGCACCGCGGCGTGGCTTTCCGATACCCGCTTTGCGCTCGCCGCGCTCGAACGCGCCCGGCCGTCGACACTCGCGGGCAGGGTGGCGCGCTCGGTGGATTTCTCGCGGCTCGCGTTCGGCGGCATGTCGTTCGGCGGCGGGATCGCGGCGGAAGCCTGTGTCGAGGAGCCGCGATGCCGCGCCGCGATCAGCCTCGACGGCGTGACCTATGACCCGGCGATGTTCGATCGTGCGGCCGGCCGGCCGATGTTGTGGCTCCAGTCGGATTGGCCGCGTTATCCGCTCTACCCGAACCAGCCGCGCGATCCTCGCAGGCATCCGATGGACTTTGCGTTCCGGCAGTGGGCGGCGGTCGCGCCGGCGGACGATTTCCGCTTTCGGGTGGAGGGCGCGGGGCATCTCGCCTTCACCGATCTGATCCGCATGTTCCGCGTGCGCACCCCGCCCGCGGTCTACGGCACGATCCCCGTTGCCGAGATCGACGGGTTGATCGGCGATTTCGCGCTCGGTTTCCTCGATCGGTTCGTCAGCGGGCAGGATAATGGGTTCCCGCATATGCAGCAGCGGCGGCATCCAGCGGCGATCCGGCACGTTCCCGCGCGCTGATCGTGCTCCCGCGCGGGCGGGAGCACGAGCCGGAAGGGTCAGTTCAGCAGCACATCGAGAATACGGTCGACGCCATGCCGGATCGGGTCGCAGCACGGCAGACCGGTCTGCGTCTCGATATCGCGGATGGCGGCGTCGATCGCCGTCGGCTCCATGCGCGACGTATTGACGCTGATCCCCACCACGCGCGCCTCCGGATTGGTGAGTTGGGCGGCGGCGACATTCATGTCGATGCAACGGCGCAGATCCGGCACCTTATAGTCGAAGCCGAGCAGATGCGTGCGCACCGGCTCATGGCAGACGACCAGCGCATCGGGTTGACTGCCGTGGATCAGCCCCAGGGTGACGCCGGCATAAGCCGGGTGGAACAGCGAGCCCTGCCCCTCGATCACGTCCCAATGATCGGGCGCCGCGTCGGGTGACAGCCATTCGGCTGCGCCGGAGATGAAGTCCGCGACCACCGAATCGATTGCGACGCCGCGGCCGGAGATCATGATGCCGGTCTGGCCGGTGGCGCGGAAATCGGCGGGGATGTTGCGCGCGCGCACCCCCGCCTCAAGCGCCAGCGCGGTATATTTCTTGCCGACCGAACAATCGGTGCCGACGGTCAGCAGGCGCTTGCCAATCCGCTTGCGCCCGGAACCTGGGGTGAAGGCGCGATCGGGCTGGCGCAGATCGAGCACCGCGCGCCCGGTGCGGTCTCGCGCCTCGGCGATCGCTGGGATGTCGTTCAGCCGCTGGTGCATCCCTGCGGCGAGGTCCAGTCCCTGTTCCAGCGCCTCGACCATCGTCGCGACCCAATGTTCGGGGATGAACCCGCCGACATTCACCACCCCGACGATCATCGTCCGCGCGCCGGCGCGGGCGGCCTCGGCCGGCGTCATCTCGGCAATGCCGAGATCGACCGCGCAACCGGGTAATCGATGCTGCGCCGCGACCAGCTCGCCGCGCCATTGGTTGACCCCGGCAGCGGTCTTGGCCGCGCTGAATTCGCCCACGTCACCCAGGAAAAGCAGATATGGTGCCTGCATCGTTACCCTCGTCTCGTCGCCATGTCGGCGATGACGGATGGCGCAGCGCGCGGCGTATCGCTTTGCCATTCCGGGCCAGCCGTTAGCCGTCACGGTGTCGGCCGAAAAATCGCGAACTGGCGGACCCCGATGGCTAAACCATCCCACGCGGAATGAGTGAAATCCTTGTCGACCAATCATTGCGGGACGGGCGACGGAACCGATGCAGCAGAGGCAAGCGAAATCAGGATCGACGATGGCTTGGGAGATCGGCCGGCTCGATGCGCACGATCAAGCCGCGCTCGTCCGTCGCGGGGAGGTGTCGGCGCGCGAATTGTGCGAATGGGCGATCGAGCGAATCGAGGCGCTGGACGGCGCGCTGAACGTCATCACCTATCGCGACTATGACGCCGCGCTCGACCGTGCGGGGCGAGCGGCCGGGCCGATGGCGGGCGTGCCTTGGCTACTCAAGGACGGCCTCGATTATCGCGGCATGCCCAACCGCAGCGCGAGCCGGTTGCACCGCGACGCCCCGCCGGGCACGGTGGATTTCCCGTTCACCCGGGCGTTCGACGATTGCGGGATGATCGCGCTGGGCAAGACCAACGCGCCCGAATTCGGGCTGCTGCCCACTACCGAGCCGTTGCTCTATGGCCCGGCGCGGAACCCGTGGGCGCGCGATCGTTCGCCCGGGGGATCGAGCGGCGGCGCGGCGGTGGCGGTGGCGACGGGAATGGTGCCGCTGGCACATGCGGCGGATGGCGGCGGATCGATCCGCATCCCGGCGTCATGCTGCGGGCTCGTCGGGTTGAAGCCAGGGCGCGGCGCGACGCTGCGCGCCCGCGCGCCGCATCTTATGGAGGATCTGCTCGCCTGCGACATGCTGCTGGGACGCAGCGTGCGGGACGTGGAATGGGCGATGGCCACGGTCGCCGCGACCCCGCCCGGCGCCACGGCGCCGCGCGACAAGCGGCTACGGATCGCGGTGATCACGACCAACCTGAACGTCGATCAGCCGCATCCCGAGGTGCTCGCCAGTACGATGCGTAGCGCGCGGCTATGCGAAGAACTCGGCCATCACGTGTTCGAAGCGCCGCTGCCCTATGACGGGCCGGCGGTGATGGCGGCGTTCAAGGCGATCTGGGCCTATCTCGCGCGTGACGTGCTGCAAGCCGCGCGCGCACGGTTCGGCGCGGCGGCCGATGCCGGCGTCGAGCCTTGGACGCTGGGGCTGGGCGAATGGGCGGCCGGCGCCGCGATCGACGATGTCGACCATCTGTTCCGCGCGATCGAGGATGCGCGCCGCGCGCTCGACACCGCGTTCGGCGATGCCGATGTGATCCTGTCGCCGGTGCTCGGCCGTCCCGCGCTGCGCATCGGGGAACTGGCCCCCGACGTGGATTTCGACCAGATCATGAAATTGATGTTCGATTATGTCTCCTATACCCCGCTGCACAATCTGACCGGCCACCCGGCGATATCGCTGCCGGTCCAGCCCGGATCGGACGGCGTGCCGATCGGCACGATGTTCGCGGCGCGGCGCGGGGGCGAACCGTTGCTGATCGACCTCGCCTATCAGCTCGAACGCGCGGTGCCGTGGAAAGATCGCTGGCCTGATTGCGTTCCCGGCGTCAGCATCGGCTGATCCGATGACCGATCCGCACCCGCCCGAGATCCTTTCCCGCAGCCTGCATGACATGCTGATGCAGCTGCGCGACCCGGCGTCGGCGGACGGGCTCTCGACACGCAAGGCGGACGGATGGAGCCACCCGACGCCTGGCGGGCTTGGCTTTCGCCACGAATATGACAGCAATGTCGCCAAGGGCGGGTGGGAGTTCTACGAGCTTCACAACGGCATCTGTGTCGCGCTGGTGAACATGGTCGCGCGGCGACAGATCGCGCGCAACCACCGTTGCGACGATTACCTCGCGCTGTCGGCGGTGCTCAACGGCAATGTCCGGCTGGCCGATCCGGCCGGCACCGATGGCGAACTCGCCGACGGTTATTGCACGATCTATGGCACCGGCGGCGAGCGCAGCTTCGATACGCTGTACGAGGCGGGCGATCATCTGCGCTGGGTGACGCTTTATTTCGAGCGGCGGCGCTTCTTCGCGCTGACCGGGCTCGCCGAGAGCGATATCCCCGCGGATCTTGCGCATTATATCCGCGAGGGCGGCGATTATCCGATCCGCAACGTACCGTTGTCGGAACTGGCCTCGCTGACCGCGCATCAGCTGATCTCGCCGCCGTTCGCGCGTGCCTTCCGCGGCTCGTTTATGTCGGCCAAGGCGCTCGAGCTGGCCTGCCACATCCTCTTTGGGCTGTCCCAGCCCGACAGCGAGCAGTTCGGCGGTCGTTTCGAGGCGGAAGACCACCGGCGGTTGAAGCGCGCGATGCAGATGATCCGCGGCAACATCGATCAGCAGATCAGCGTCCATGAAATCGCCGAGGCGGTAGGCATGACGCGCCATCGCCTGCAGATCGGCTTTCGCATGATCTACGGCGAGACGGTGGGGCGTATCCGCGACAAGCTGCGCATGGAACTCGCGCTCGATCTCATCCGCGATTCCAAGATGTCGATGATGGAGATCGCACTGGAGACGGGATACGAGCATGCCGCGAGCTTCACCCGCGCGTTCAAGGCGGCATTCGGCGTTTCGCCGATCCAGATGCGCAAGGTAGCGAACGACGAATTGCGCGTCCGCCATCTCGCCTCCAGCCTCAAGCGCGGGAGCAAAGTGGCGGCCGACGACGATGCGTGAGACGCGCGGTGCGAGGATCCCGCGCGGTGCGATCGTGTTGCTGCTCAGCGCGATCTATGCGGTCAATTACATCGACCGGCAGATCCTTGCGATCATCCTCGAACATATCAAACACGAGTTCGGCGTTTCCGATACATTGCTGGGGTTGCTGGTCGGGCCGGCGTTCGCCTTGTTCTACGCGACGCTGGGGATGCCGATCGCGCTCGCCGCCGATCGGATGAGCCGATCGCGCATCATCGCCGCCTCGCTCGCCTGTTTCAGCGTGATGACGCTGGCATGCGGGCTGGCCGCGCGCTTCTGGCAACTCGTCGTCGCGCGGATGCTGACGGGGGTGGGCGAGGCGGGAACCGGCCCGGCGTCGCAATCGATCATCTCCGATCTCTACCCGCCGGCGGAACGGGCGACGGCGCAGGCGATCTACGCCACGGGGGTCAACGTCGGGCTGATGATCGCCTTTTTTGCGGGGGGCTGGATCGCCGACAATTACGGCTGGCGCGCCGCCTTCATCGCGGCGGGCGTGCCCGGCCTCGTGCTCACGCTGCTGGTGGTCCTGATCCTGCGTGATCCGCCGCGCGCTGTTGTCGCACGGACCGGCGCGGAGGCTCGGCTCGGCTTTCTGTGGCGACAGCGATCCTATCGTTACATCGTGCTCGGCACCGCGATGAGCGCCTTTTCCGGCTACGGCATCACCGCTTTCGTCCCCGCCTTCCTGATCCGTTCGCATGGCATGGGATCGACCGAGGTGGGGCTGATCTTCGCGCTGATCGTCGGTCTGGGAGGAGGGCTGGGCACCTATGCCACTGGCCGCATCGCCGATCTCGCCGCGCGGCGCGGCGGGATCCAGCGCAACCTGCTGGTGCCCGCGGTTGCGGCGATCATTGCCACGCCGTTCTGGGTGCCTTTCTTCCTTTCCGGCAAGGTCGCGGTCGCGATCGCGGCGGCGGTGATCCCGGTCTCGCTCAGCGCCTCGTTCATTGGGCCATGCGTCGCGACGATCCAGACGATTACCCCGCCCGCGATGCGCGCGCGGGCGGCGGCGATCCAATTGTTCGTCGGCAATCTGATCGGTCTCGGCCTCGGGCCTTTGGTGATCGGCGTGCTGAGCGACCTGCTGAGGCCGCTGCTGGGCGCGGATTCGCTACGTTATGCGATGTTCGCCGGCGTGGCAGCGGCCTTTGCCTCGATCCCCTTCTACCTCATCGCCGCGCGGCATGTTCCCGAGGATCTGGCGCGGCTCGACGCTTAACTGCCGCGCCTGAGCAATCGCCCGGCGCATGTGCCGGTTACGCCCTTCGCTTCGCGATAGGCGAGCCGCCCGTTGACCCAGGTGGCGACGACCCCGATCGACAGTCGCGTGGGCGCGGTGAAATCGGCCCGATCGATGACCCGCGCCGCATCGAACAAGGTGAGATCGGCATAGCCGCCCACCGCCAGCGTACCGCGATCCTTCATCCCGAAGGTGCGGGCGGTGAGCCCCGTCATCTTATGGATGGCGGTCTCGATCGGAAACAGCCCGAGCTCCCGGGCATAGTGGCCGAGCACGCGGGGAAAGGTTCCCCACAACCGAGGGTGCGGCCGCTCGTCGTGCGGCAGCCCGTCGCTGCCGATCATCGTCAGCCGATGTGCCATGATGTGTTGCACCTCGCGCTCGTCCATCGAGAAATAAACCGCGCCCGCCGGCACCAGCCGCGTCGCCGCCGCTGCCAGCGATACCCCCCATTCGGTCGCAATATCGGCGAGTGATTGCCCGGCGCGATCGGGGTGCGGTACCGACCAGCTGATCACCGTCTCGATATCGGCGCGGACCCAATCGGGGCGCAGCACGGTGCTGGACGCCGAATAGGGATAGACATCCAGCCCGATCGGGTGCCGCGCGGCGCAGGCGTCGATCATCGCCAGCGTCGCGTGCGATCTGCCGAAATTCTCCGGCGCGGTACATTTATGATGGCTGATGACGATCGGCAGGCCGCCCGTGATGCCGATCTCGATCGCCTCCGCGACGGCGGCCTCCACCCGATCGCCCTCGTCACGTAAATGGGTGACGTAGAGACCGCCGCGCGTCGCCGCGCATCGCGCCAACGCGGTCAGCTCGTCCAAATCCGCGCCGCCGCCGGGGGCGTACCACAGGCCGGTCGACAACCCCGCACCGCCCTGATCGAGCGCCTCGGCGAGCCGCGCCTCCATTCGGGCGATTTCGGTGGCGGTGGCGGCGCGCGCGGTGTCTCCGCCCATCGCCTCGATCCTGATCGGCATATGGCCGATGAGCGCGAGCGCATTCACCGCCGGCGGCGATTCCGCGAGCTGCGCGGCATAAATCGAGAAGCGCGGGAATCGCCACCAGCGCGCGTCGCCGAGCAGATCGAGCGGGGCGGGGGGGCGGCAATCGAACGCAACCGGCGAAAGGCTGATCCCGCAATTGCCGACCACCACCGTCGTCACGCCATGCGACAGCTTGCACAGCATCGCGTCCGCGCCGCCGAGAATCAAACGATCGTCATGGGTATGGGCATCGATGAAACCGGGCGCGAGCGTCAGGCCGGCCGCGTCGATCTCCTCGCGCGCGCCGTCGATGCTGCCACCGATCGCGACGATCCGGTCGTCCTCGATCGCCACATCGGCGATGAAGCCGGGCGCGCCGGTTCCATCGATCACCGTGGCGTCGCGGATCGCGAGATCGATCACGAATCCTTTCCCAGCCGTTCGGCATTGGCCGTTTCGACCCAGCGGATCAGCCCCTCGTCCGCCAGATGCGCGATCGTCTCGCGCACGACCGCCGGCGGCTCGTCCTGTGCCAGCTTGAAGCGGGCATCGACCTTGGCGATCGTTGCAGTAAAACCGATCACGCGGTCGCGCAGCGCGGCATAGCGGTGCCCGATCTCGGCGACGCGCCAGCGGTCGGGCCGTCCCTGCTCCATGCGGTGGACCAGCAAGTTGACCGCGCGGTCGGTCAGATCGTCGCGGATCGTGATATCGGCGGTCAGCGTCGCGTTGACGTAAATCCAGGTCGGCGCGGAATCGCGATCGGCGTACCAGCTTGGCGAAACATAGGCATTCGGCCCCTGGAACAGGATCGCGGCGCGCGGCTGATTGCGAAGGCGCGCCGCCAACGGGTTCGTGCGCGCCATATGACCGAGCAGCACCATCGCGCCATTTTCCGGCCGTAACGGAACGAGCGGCAATTGGCTGCTCAATATTTCGCCGCCCGGATCGATGCTTACCAGCCACGCAAGCGGACAGGCCGTGACCAGCGCGGCGATGTCGTCCGGAGAGGAGGATGCATAAGACGAATTCACTCGACGCTCCGGGCTCGCCGTCGATCAACAACTTCGGCGGCACGATCCCGGCACGCAGCCACATCCGGCGAGGGGCTGCTTTGCATTTCGACCGGCCAATTGGCGAAATCGTCAACCGGACTGCAAAGCGCTTGCGCCGGGAGCGCCTATTCGGGTCAAGCCGCTGGAGGAAATGGTGATGAAGGTCGAAGCACGAACCGAGCAATGGGAGATGGCCGAGCCCTTCCGCATCTCGGGAGAGACATTCAGCCATGCCGAAATCGCGGTGATCACGATCGAGGATCGCGGTGTCGTCGGGCGCGGCGAAGCGTGTGGCGTATATTATCGCGACGATACCTCGGCACGCATCGTCGAACAGGTGACCGAGCTTGCGCCGATTCTGGCGGCTGGCGGGGTCGGCCGCGCTGAGCTTCAGCATTTGCTGCCAGCCGGCGGTGCGCGCAATGCGCTCGACGTCGCCTTGTGGGAAATCGAGGCCGGGCACGCCGGAAAACCCGTGTGGCAGCTTGCGGGGTTCGCCGAGATCCGATCGCTGCCGACGGTGTTCACGATCGGAGTCGCGTCGCCGGGTGAAATGGCACGCAAATCGGCGAGCATGCACCATGCGCACTCGATCAAGCTCAAGCTCGAAGGCGAGGGCGAGGATGCGGAACGGGTCAAGGCCGTGCGCGCCGCGCGGCCCGATGCGCAAATCGCCGTCGACGGGAACCGCGGGTTCGATGCGGAGTCTCTCGACGCGATCATGCCGACGTTGCGCGCCGCGGGGGTTATGCTGATCGAACAACCATTCGCGCTCGGGAAGGACGCGGACCTGCGGCACATCGATCGCACGATCCCGATCGCCGCGGATGAAAGCGTCCAGGACAGCAACGATCTGGAGCGGCTGATCGGGCTGGTCGATTTCGTCAACATCAAGCTCGACAAATGCGGCGGGCTGACCCACGCGCTGGAGATGGAGCGGACAGCGCGCGCAATGGGTTTCCGCGTCATGGTCGGGAATATGACCGGGACAAGCTGGTCGCAGGCGCCCGCATTCATTCTGGGCCAGCGATGCGACCTATGCGATCTGGACGGCCCGACATTTCTCGCCCGCGATCGCGTTCCAGGGGTCCGTTATGCGGATGGCATGGTTCACTGCCCCGATGATGTCTGGGGAAGAGGTCACGTCCGCTGAGTAGCCGGATTGAGCTTACGGCGCCACAAACTCAGGAAAAATAGGAGGTCAGTAGGCGTGCGCTGCGGACTCCCGAGGGCTTTTCCATGAAGCCGAAAGCTGAAACCGACGGAAGGTATTGGACGATGGCGTTCAAGTAACGGACAAGTAACAGCGAGGGTATTCTCCCCAGCAGCGCGTCATCATTCCTCGTTCGCTCGCTTCCGGTAATAACTCAGGTCGTCACCGAACATACCCCTTCGTCCCCGTCGCATCGGCCGTGCGCGTTATGTAGTGACCGGGGCCGCGCGGCCCCGGTCGGCTTTTCAATAGTCCATCGGCGACGTCGCCGCCGGCTTTTCGTCCTTGGGCAGCTCGGCCACCAGCGCCTCGGTCGTGATCAGCAGCGACGCCACCGAGGCGGCGTCCTGGAGCGCGGTGCGGACCACCTTGGCCGGATCGATCACGCCGGATTTGACGAGATCCTCATATTCGCCGGTGGCGGCGTTGAAGCCCCAATTATAATTGCCGTTCTCGAGCAGCTTGCCGACGATCCAGGCGCCGTCTTCGCCCGCATTGTCGGCGATCTGACGCGCGGGTGCGCGCAGGGCGCGTCGCACGATGTCGATCCCCGATTGCTGGTCGTCATTGGCAGCCTTGAGCGCATCGAGCGCCTTCAACGCGCGCAGCAGGGCAACGCCGCCGCCGGGAAGGATGCCTTCCTCGACCGCCGCGCGTGTCGCATGGAGCGCATCGTCGACCCGGTCTTTCTTCTCCTTGACCTCGACCTCGGTCGCCCCGCCGACACGGATCACCGCGACGCCCCCCGCGAGCTTCGCAAGCCGCTCCTGCAATTTCTCGCGGTCGTAATCGCTGGTGGTCGTCTCGATCTGCTGGCGGATCTGGGCGACGCGGCCGTCGATGTCGTCCTTCGCGCCCACCCCGTCGATGATCGTGGTATTGTCCTTGTCGATCGTCACCTTCCTGGCACGGCCGAGCATGGCGATCGTGACATTTTCGAGCTTGGTGCCGAGTTCCTCGGAGACGACATTGCCGCCGGTGAGGATCGCGATGTCTTCCAGCATCGCCTTGCGTCGGTCGCCGAACCCGGGCGCCTTGACCGCCGCGATCTTGAGCCCGCCGCGCAGCTTGTTGACGACGAGCGTCGCGAGCGCCTCGCCTTCGACATCCTCGGCGATGATGAGCAGTGGACGGCCCGATTGCACGACCTTCTCGAGCAGCGGCACGAGCGGCTGGAGATTGGCGAGCTTCTTCTCGTGGATCAGGATATAGGGCTCATCCAGTTCCACCTTGAGCTTCTCGGCGTCGGTGATGAAATAGGGCGAGAGATAGCCGCGGTCGAACTGCATGCCTTCGACCGTCTCGAGTTCGGTCGCGAGGCTTTTGGCCTCTTCGACCGTAATCACGCCCTCGTTGCCGACCTTCGCCATCGCTTCGGCCAGGATCTTGCCGACCTCCTCGTCGCCATTGGCCGAGATGGTCGCAACCTGGGCGATCTCGCTGTTGGCCGACACCTTTTTGGCGTGGCTCGCAAGATCGCTGACCACCGCGTTCACCGCCAGATCGATGCCGCGCTTGATATCCATCGGATTCATGCCCGCGGCGACCGCTTTGGAGCCCTCACGCACGATCGCCTGCGCCAGCACGGTCGCAGTGGTGGTGCCGTCGCCGGCCTTGTCATTCTGCTTGTTGGCGACCTCGCGCAGCATCTGCGCACCCATATTCTCGAACTTGTCGGCAAGTTCGATTTCCTTCGCCACCGTCACGCCATCCTTGGTGATGCGCGGCGCGCCGAAACTCTTGTCGATCACGACGTTGCGCCCCTTGGGGCCCAGCGTCACCTTCACTGCATTCGCAAGCGTATCCACGCCGCGCAGCATGCGATCACGCGCGTCCGACGCAAATTTCACTTCCTTGGCAGCCATCCTGGCTAACTCCTTTCTATCGATCCTTCCTGAGAGTTGGGAGGCGAGCCGCTTATGCCGCCCGCTTCAGTTCCGCGACGACCTCGACCACGCCGAGGATGTCGCTTTCCTTCATGATCAGCAGATCCTCGCCGTCGATCTTCACTTCGGTGCCGGACCATTTGCCGAATAGGATCCGGTCTCCGGCTTTGACCGAGAGCGCGGCATATTTTCCGGCATCGTCGCGCGTGCCAGGGCCGACGGCGACGACTTCGCCCTCCTGCGGCTTTTCCCTGGCGGTATCCGGAATGATGATGCCGCCCGAGGTTTTCTCCTCGGCTTCGAGGCGGCGGATGAGCACGCGGTCGTGCAAGGGGCGGAAATGCATGGCAAAACCTCCAGTTGCAAAACGAATGTCAATGTCCCCGTCGCCCCGTAGGAGGCGACGGGCAGCGATCAGCTAGGGCACCCATTTTTTGTGTTCAAGGGGCCGCTCGAAATTTTTTGGCAGTCGTGCCTCTTGAGTGCCAATTCCGCTGATTGCAATCGCTTAGCAGGCGATATCCCCCTCTTGACGCGACTCGCCTGCTTCCCAAATCTTTGCCCATCGCGGGCGCTCGTCGTCCCGCGGAGGAAAGGAGAGTTACGAGAGAGGACAGGGCTATGTCGGAACCGTTTTCACGTTTTCTGCACCCCTTCGACGTTGCGCACCATCCAAGCCTCGAACCGGAGGTGAAGCGCGCCATCCTCGCGTCCTGGGCATCGGACCGGCACGCGGTCCGCGACAGGCCGGCCGAGCGAAAGCCCCCGGGCGCGCGGCGCGCCGTTCCGATCGACGAACTGTTTGCCGCGATGCGGACGCTCGATCAGCGTCCGGGGCGGGAGCTATCCTCCTGATGACCGACCGGGCTTTCGTCGCTCAGCTCGAAGGCTATGGCGTGACGACGGCGGAGATTCATTATTATCGTCCGGATGCCCCGTCGTTGCTGCAGCTGTTCGTGTGGCAGGAATATGATCTTGCGCCGGACTTTCCGGTGCTGTTCGATTTCCTCGATCACTGGCAACGTGAGATCAAAGCGGCGCTCCATTCGGTTCGGATCGCGCATGACAAGCTCATCGGACCGCGGGAATGGCGCGCGGTGGATGGCATCATCGCGCTCCAGTGATCGAAGCGCGCTTTCGCTGGGGAAAGTTTGCGGCTGGGCGGGTGTCAGTGGAGATAACTGCCATCCGCCGGTCCGTCGAAGGCGAACCGGATCACGAGGCCTGCAAGAGCGACGCCCTCAATCGCCCCTGCGCCGCTTCTCGGAGATAGGGCGTGGCGCGGTGGCATCTCAGTCGAGCTTGATCATCTCGGCACTCCCGACGACCCGGTGATGCTCGACATGGTCGGGACGGGTCAGCAGGAAACGGTCGTCCTCGGGATAGTAACGCGCCACCTCGATGTCTCCCCCGGCAAAGGCGTGGATCACGTCGAGCGATTCCCACCAGCTGAGGGTGGTGACCTCGCTCTCGCCATTGCCGAGCGTGCGGACCAGCATCTGCGCACCGAGATTGCCCGGCGTCGCGCGATAGTCGTCGAGCCCGGTGCCGGCGATATAGGCGATATAGTCGGCCTCGTCGGCGGTACGGATGTGCGCCGACCAGCGGCGCAGGATGATTGTGTCGGACATGGGGCGATCCTCCTGTCGACAGTTTAAGAGACCGACTGCGCCTTCCGAAATCGAATGCGGCGGCACCGCGATAAGGCGGGATTATGATCGGTGATCGCCGAGTTATCGCGTGGTAGCAACCCGCCACCGAGGTGCCTTCAGCATGGCCAGCCCGTCCGGTGGGGGTGCGGTGTCGGTCATGATCGCTCCTTGCCGTCGCTCATCCATCCGCCGCCGAGGGCTCGGTAGGCGGCGACCGCCGCGCGGGCCTCTTCCGCCCGGACGCTCGCGAGGGTGTCCGAAGCGGCGAGCAGTTCGCGATCGGCGTCAGTCACCTCGATCAGCCCGACGATGCCGCCGGTATAGGCGTCCTGGGCTTGCGCGCGGGCGCGGCTGAGTGCGCTGACCTGTCGCTCCAGATTCGCCCGCTGCCTATGTGCCTCGCCCAGGCGCGACAGCGCGGTTTCGACCTCCTCGGCGGCGCGCAGCACGGTGCCGCGCCATGTCGCGAGCGCTTCGGCGCGATGGGCGCGGGCGCCCGCGACTTCGGCATCGACACGGCCGAAGTCGAACAGCCGCCAGCGCAAGGCCGCACCGCCTGAAGCCTGCACGGCGTTGCCGGTAAACAGATTGCCAGTACCGAGGCTGGCCACCCCGACCAGGCCGGACAGCGAGACATGCGGGTAATAGTCGGCGAGCGCCGCGCCGATCCGCGCATCGCTGGCGGCCACCCGGCGCTCGGCGGCGATGATGTCGGGTCGTCGGCGGAGCAGTTCGGCAGGCGCGGAACTGCCGGCAGGCATCGGCGCGGACGGAATGGGAGAGACGGGTTGGAGTGCGGCACGCTCGGTGCCGGGCTGCTGGCCGAGCAGCACATCCAGCCGGTTGAGCTGGGCGTCGATCGCCGCCCGCAGTGGCGCCGTCGATGCCTGGACCGCTTCCGCAGCCGCGCGCGCGCGATTGAGTTCGCGCTCGGCAGCCACGCCTTCGTCGACCCGCTGCCGCACCAGGGCAACGAGCGTCGTCTGGTTCGTTGCCTGTCGCTCGGCGACCTCGAGCCGCGCCTGGAGCCCGCGCAGCATAAGATAGGCGTCGGCGGTTTCGGCGGCGATCGCGACGCGGACCGCCGCTTCCTCAGCCTCGCTCGCCTCCAGCTCGCGCAGGCTGGCTTCCCGCAGACGTCGGTTGCCGCCGAAGAGATCGAGTTCCCAGCCCGCCTGGGCACCCACCGAATATTCGGTGTAGCCGCGGTCGAGCCCGAGCGCCTGGGTGACCCGGCCGATCGCCGTCTCCCGCGACTGGCTGATCGTTGTCACTCCTCCCGTGGCATCGACGTTCGGCAGCAGCGCGGCGCCGGTTGCCCTGGCTACGGCACGCGCCTGACCGATACGCGCGCGGGCGACCTCGATGTCGGGATTGTTCGCAATCGCGCGCGCGACCAGCTCGGCGAGCAGCGGATCATCGAAGCTCCGCCACCAGGCGGCCGTATCGCCGTGAGTGTCGATGGCACCGGCGCGGACGAAGGTCGGCGTCAGCGCTACAGACGGCGCGACATGGTTCGGGCCAACCGTGCAGGCGGTGAGCGCGGCGCAGGCCACGGCGGGCAGGGCGCGCTTCATCAATGCGCCTCGGCCGGCATGGCCGGCGCGTCGGCGGCTGGCAGGCGGCAGAACGGCACCAACACCAGCGCCGCGATGAACATCCACGCCATGATCCGGAACACCTCGTCAAATGCGATCGTCACCGCTTCGCGCGCAATCAGCCGGCCGAGCGTCGCCTGCGCCATCAACAGCGCGTGGTCGGGATCGGGGGTGATCGCGCTCATCCGCGCGGTGAGCGCCGCGAGCACATCGGGGGCGGCGCGATCGGGGGCGCCCAGTGCTTCCCCGAAGCGGAGCGCCTGTGTCCGTGTCGCATCGCCGAGCCAGGTGTTCACCGTCGCGATGCCGATCGCGCCGCCTAGATTACGCATCAGGTTGAAGAGGCCGGACGCATAGCGAAGCTCCGGCCCCTGGAACACCGACAGAGCGAGCCCGACGCTCGGCACGATGCACAGCATCACGAACAGGCCGCGCAGGAGCTGGGGCGCCAGCAACTCGTTAAAGCCCCAATTCGGTGCGACGTGCGAGGTCGCCCACAGGCTCCCGGCGAAGCCGACCAGCCCGATGGCGATGATGATCCGTCGATCGAACGCGTTCGAGGTGGCCGCTGCGATCACGGTGCTGACAAGCTGGGCGCCGCCCACAACGAATACCGTGGTGCCGATCTGCAGGCTGTCGAAGCCACGCACCCGGCCGAGGAACACCGGCAGCAGATAAGTTGACGCATAGATGCCGAAGCCGATCACGACGTTGAACACACAGGCGAAGGCAAAGGTCGGGCTGCGGAACGGTGACAGGCGCACGATCGGGTTGGCGGAATAGAAGGATCGCTCGAGGAACAGGCCGAACGCGACAAGCGCGATCCAGGCCACCATCATGATCCCGGGATCGCCGAACCAATCCTTTCGCGGACCTTCCTCAAGGACATATTGCAGGCCCGCGAGGGCGATCGCCATGCCGGCAAGCTGCGCCCAGTCGATACGCGCGAACATCGACGTGTCGGCGCGGTCGATGCGGATCAGGACAGTAGCGAGGACCGTAACCGCGGCGCCGGGCACGATATTGATGAAGAAGATCCAGCGCCAGTCGGCGGCGTGGGTGATGATGCCACCCACGGTCGGTCCGATCGTCGGTGCGAGCACCGAGACGACGCCGAGGATCGCCGGGATCATCGCGCGTTGTTTGCCCTCGAACAGGGTGAAGCCGACCGCGAACACCGTCGGCACCATGGCGCCGCCGACGAAGCCCTGGATGGCGCGAAAGGCGATCATCGACTCGATGTCCCAGGCGAGACCGCAGGCGATGCTCGCCAGAGTGAAGAGTCCGGCCGAGGCGGCGAACAGCCAGCGCGTCGACATCGCCTGGCTGAGGAACGCCGACAGCGGGATCATCACCAGCTCGGCCATCAGATAAGCGGTTTGGACCCAGCTGATCTCGTCTGGCGCGGCGGATAGGCCGGCCTGCACCTCGTTGAGCGAGGCGGCCACGATCTGGATGTCGAGCAAGGCCATGAACTGGCCGAAGGCGAGCACCGCGAAGATCAGGAACTTGCGCGAGTTTGGCAGCGCGGCCGGGCTCGCCGCCGCTTCGCGGTGCTGCCCGCTCGCGCTGTCGATCACCGCACTTGCCACCACCGAAGACTCGCCTTGAAGGATTACGATCATAATATTATGGTCATAATCTCAATCTGGCAAGCGGGTAGCTATGAGCGAATATCTGGAACCGACAAACTCGACGGCGGCAGCACCCAGGCGTTCGCGGCTTGCCGGCCGTCGCGCCCTTATCGCGGTGGCGGTGGCGTCGCTGGTCGGTCTTGCGGGAATCCTGTGGATTCTTGCCCCGGCGCGGTCGCACAGCACGGACGACGCCTATGTCGGCGCCGACGCCACCACGGTCGCCCCGCGTGTTCGCGGCTTCCTTGCGCGCGTGCTGGTGAGCGACAACCAGTCGGTTCATCGCGGTCAGCCCCTGATCGAGATCGATCCCGAGGAGTTCGACGCGCGTATCGCCTCGGCGCGTGCTGCCTTTATCGACGCCCAAGCGGGGCTGGACTCGGCGCGTGCGGCGCTCGCCAGTCTGGATCAGGACGAGCGGCTGTCGCGCGCCCAGGTCGACATGGCCCGCACCGGCATCCGCGCAGCCACCGCGCAAGCCGCGCTGGCGACGGCGGACCGGCGTCGCTATGCCGCGCTCGCCGAGACCGGCGCCGCGCCGCGCCGCGAGGCGGACAGCTTTTCGACCGCCGCGATCGCCTCGTCACAGGAGGCTGCGCGGGCGGCCGCGCAGCTACGCGTCGCACAGGAAAATGCCGGGGTCACGAGCGCGCGTCGTGCCGGCTTGCGAGCCGACGTCCGCGCTGCCGAGGCCAAGGTAGCGCAGGCGCGCGCTGCCCTTGATCTTGCCTTGCAGGATCGCCGTCACGCCGTGATCCTTGCGCCAATTGACGGCGTGGTCGGCAGTCTGCAGGCGCGACCCGGCGATTACGTCCAACCCGGCTCCCGCCTGCTGATGCTCGTGCCGATGAACACGCTCTATGCGACCGCCTTCTTCAAGGAGACGCAGATCACCCATATGCATCCGGGACAGCCTGCCTCGATTGCAGTCGATGCGCTGCCCGGCGTGAAACTGAGCGGCCGCGTCGAAAGCCTCGCACCGGGAACGGGCGCAAATTTCGCGCTCCTCCCGTTCGAGCCCGGAACCGGCAACTTCACGAAGATCGTCCAACGGGTCGGGGTCAAGATCCGCTTCGACCCCCGCCAAAGCGATGTCGCGCGGCTGCGTCCCGGCCTTTCGATCACCGCGACGGTGCGAGTCGACGGACGGTGAGGCGCTTGTCCCGATGAACCACACACTTAAATGACTGGCTGATGCGATACGATGCCAACCATAAGCGCAAGACGCGCGACCTCATCCTGACCGAAGCGGCCAAGGTCCTGCGTACGGCCGGACCCGAGAAGCTGAGCGTGGCCGAGGTCATGCGGGCGGCCGGCATGACCGTTGGCGGCTTTTATGCGCACTTCAAGTCGAAGGACGACCTGCTCGCGCACGCCGTCGAGACGGCCATCGCCGACTTTAACGCGGTTGTGGAGCGGGCCGAGACCGATGCCCCACCGGCTGACCGCTTCGAGCGGCTCGTTCGCTTCTACCTCTCACGCCGGCACCGGGACGCCCCCGAGGCCGGCTGCCCGTTGCCGAGCCTTGGCGGCTACGTTGCCGGGATGGACACGGAGGCGCGTCGCCGCTTCGGTGCAGGTCTCGACATCCTGACGAGCCGGCTGGAACGGCTGCTGAGCGCGATGCAGGTTGAGCAGCCCGAGGAGGCCGCGAGTTCGGTCGCAGCGGAGATGATCGGCGCGATCACGCTCGCCCGCGCGGCGATGGGCAGCGGTCAGTCCGATGCGATTTTGAGGCGGTCGAAAGACGCCATCCTTTCGCGCTACGTGCCGCGGCAGGCCGACTGAAGAGAGGATCTCGGCCGCTGAGTCTCCGACGTGGAGCTAGGCTAGGCGGAGGCGATGTAGCCCAATTCAACCCGTCGCGGTGTCCGCCAAATCGGCGGCAGGCCAGGTCGGGGTCGCGCACGCTCTCGCCGCTCTACGCAGGTGAAAGCGAGCTGGCGCATTCTGGGGCGGTAGCCGCAGTCGTCGAGGTAGAGGGCTATCGATTGCCTAATACCTACTTATCCGATAGGAATATAGCTCTGCTTGGCGTGGTCAGAGCAAGCCTTTTGCCCGCCGATGCGTGAGCCGTGTCAGGATCGCGCGCGTTGAGAGGATGAGGAGCAGCGCCATGGCCACCGCCTTTCGGGTCAGTACCGACTTTCAGGAACACGCCGCGAGTCGCGGTATCTCCATCACGCTGCCCACGCCCACGATCGGTGCGGAAATAGCGGGAATTGACCTCAATCTGCCGCTCAAGAGCGCTGACGTGGAGATCATTCGCGAGGCATGGCTGACGCGGAAGGTCATCTTCTTCCGCGATCAGGATATCAGTTACGAGAGCCATTTGCGGCTCGGTCGGCTGTTTGGCGAGCTCGAAGGGCACCCGGTGATTCCCCATGTCGAGGGACATCCCGAAATACTCATCATCCAGGGCGTCGAGGGTGTGAAGCTGACCGAAGAGTCGCTAATCCCGTTCAAGGCGGCGAACAAGTGGCATACCGACGTGACGTTTCGCGAGCGCCCGTCAATCGCCTCGATCCTGCGCGCGCGGCTGTTGCCTCCGCTGGGCGGCGACACGATCTGGTCGGACGCAGCGGCGGCGTACGAGGGCCTGCCGATCGCGGTCAAGGAGCGGATCGAGAATCTCGACGCCGAGCACGACATCGTCCGCAGTTTTGGCGGGCGCGTCACCGAGGAGAAGCGCGCCCAGCTTGCGCGTGATTTTCCGCCGGTGCGGCACCCGGTCGTCCGCACGCACCCGGAGACCGGCGAGAAGATATTGTACGTCAATTACACTTTTACGACGCGCATTCTGGGCGTGAGCGACCAGGATAGCGACCGCCTGCTCCGAACCCTTTTCGACCGCATCAAGGTGCCTGAATATCAGGTCCGGTTCCGGTGGACGCCTCACGCAATCGGCATCTGGGACAACCGGTCGACGCAGCATTACGCGGTCGGGGACTATTGGCCGGCCGACAGGATACTCGAGCGCGTCACTGTTTCTGGCGATATTGTCACGCCCTGAGCGGGCCTCTCATGAGCGGTAGCGATCCGATCCTCCGGAAATGGACCGGCGGGCGGCACCCAGCCTGTTTGAAAGCAGTCGTCGGTAGCAGCACGAATCGCCCGAGACGAGGCGCAGCCGCTCCTTAACCCGACGGTGTCTCGCGCCACGCTCGAGGAAATATCGGCGACACAGGCGCCCGGCATTGTGGTGATAGAGGTCTGGGGGCACCGCTGCATGTGCTTTGCTACGCCCGATTTTGTACAGCGGTCGCCCGAGGACGGCCCGCTTCAGAGGGAGGGAATGGCCGGCTCCGCCGTGACGGGTTAAGGGGGGCGAGAGAGGCTCGCTGCCGGCCCGTTCACGGAGAGTGGCAATGGCATACCAGCCACAGGCCGGCGGCCGTCAGGGCAGTCGACCAATCACTATGTGTAGAACATTGCGCGGATTATCGCTGAGCTCGAAGCCGGAGGCCTTCGCTGGGTTCGGCCTTGAACAGTGCGGGCCGGGCTCGGTATGCCCTATAATGCTGTGTCGGAAAGGCGTTACAGCAGGATCAATGTTCTTACGCTTTGGCATGCGGTCGTCGAACGCGGATTTCGGACTCACGCGTTTCTGACATTTCGCCAGGGGATGACGCGGATATTTGTTTGGCGTGTCATTGCCGCCCTCGCCGAGCAGTTGATTCCTGCGTGCGGGAGCCATGTCGCTCTGGACGCGCCAGAACCAGATCCGATCCTTGAGCACGCTATCGTCGGGATCGACATAGAATTCGGGCCAGGTGCAGTTGTGGCGGTCGGAAGCCAATTTGACGCCTTCGCGCAGCAACTCGGCATATCGTCCGCGCGAAATACCGAACAAGACGAAGTCTCGCTGTTGCTGGCGGACATGTATCTTCACCTTGCTACCGGTGTCCAATCCGGCGCAGATCCCACGGAACACATCGTCCCAGCGACGCCGATCCGCGTCATGATCTCTGATCACGAATTTCCGGCAGGAACGCGCCTCATACCTGCCGTGCACGAGCAAAATTGCGGTCCCTGAAACCTGCCGCTTGCTTACATCGGAGACGGGCCTTTCGGGCGGCTCCTCCCTCGGCGTTGGATCACCGCCCCTGATTGGGCTAGCCCATCTGATGCAGTTCACTTACTCTCCGATGGTAATTCCAGGACGATGCGCTCGATCCGCTGGGCGATTTTTCCCGCGCCGACACCCTTGCCAATTGTGTTGGCCAGCACCGCCACGCTGATATGATCCCTGGGGAATTCGCTCAGCGAACTGTTGAAGCCGTTGATCCCGCCGCCGTGGCTGATCTTCGGATGGCCGCCCAGATCGTCGATGAACAGACCCATGCCATAGTCACCGCGCGGCTTGCCTGAGGCCTTGGCGATCGCCGCGCCGCTTTTCTCGCCGTCTTTGAGCCGGCCCGGCGCGATCATCGCCTGGAAGGACGCCGGGCTCAGCACCTTCCCGCCGAACAAGGCGGCATTCCAGCGCACCAGATCGGTGGCCGACGACCGCATCGCGCCCGCACCGCCCGGCACGGTCATCGAAATGAACGGCGCGTTGGCGAACTTGCCGGGGCCGGTCGAGGCATAGCCTTCGACGCGGCCGGGGACGATTTCGGCTTCGTCGTCCAGCGCGGTATGCTGCATGTCGAGCCTGGCGAAGAACCGCTCCTTGAACACCGCGGCGAGCGGCCGGCGCTCGACCTTCTCCACGACGAGACCCAAGATATAATAAGCGGTGTTGCTATAGTTCCAGTTCGTGCCCGGCTCGAAGTCAAGCAGCTTGGGCATGGTCTTGAAATAACGCAGCATGTCCTCCGGCGTCTGCGTGACGGGGCCGAGCCGGGTGAAGGCATCCGGCTCGTCGGTGTAATTGTGCAGGCCGGAGGTGTGGTGGAGCATTTCGAGCAAGGTGATGTCGCCCGCCCGCGGAAAATCGGGGAAATATTTCGACAGCCGGTCGTCGAGCGACAATTTCCCTTCCTCCTGCAATTTCAGCAGGGCGGCGGTGGTGAACTGCTTCGTCAGCGATCCGATGCGAAAGACGCTGTCGTCGGTCACCGGCGCGTTGAGCTCCAGATCAGCCGATCCGTAGCTTTTCACCAGCAGCGGCTTACCGTTCTTATAGACCGCGACCTGCAGGCCCGGCGCTTCGCCGGCGGCGATCGCCTCGCGCGCGCTCTGGTCGATCTGCGCGGCGATCGCGGCGTCGTCGGCGGCATAAGCTGCGGGCGCGACCGCGATGGTCGCGACCGTGGAGGCGCAGAAAAGCACAAAAACGTTTCTCATGAGGTCACTTCCAACAGCGGACGGTTGGGATCGGGATGGCGCACGATCATCGTCGCGCACCGCGGAATGCGAAATCGATCGCGCGGCTGACCGACGCCTGTTGCACACTGCCGTGGTCCTCATCGGCGAAGACCACGTCCACGACCTGCATCGGCGGCCCGGCGCGCTCGATCGCGCGCAGCCGTCGCGCCATTTCGCGCATATTGTCGATCATCTTCGAGCTTGCGCCGACGCGATCCTGTTCGCGGCCGCCGACCGCCAGCATCACCGCCGGCGCGTGCGGCGCGCTTGCGATCCGTTGACCGAATGCCGTCTCCTCGGTCCACAGCGCCGGGGCGGCCCAGATCGACGGGCTGGCGGCAATGAAGTGGCCGAACGATTCCGGCCGCGTGAAAAGCGCGTGCAGCACCGCGAGCCCGCCGAGCGAATGACCGAACAATGCGGCGCGCGACGCATCGACCGGCGCGACCGCCGCGACGCGCGGTTTCACCTCGCGATCGACGACATCGAGAAATGTGTCGAGCCCGCCGGACAGGCTCGCGGCAAGCGCGGCAACCCCGGCGGCGGTCCCGCGGCGTCGATCTTCGGCGGTGGCGGGCAAGGTCAGATCGTGGGTGCGCAGCGCCCAGATCGCCAATGTCTGCTGCGGCATCTCGCGAAAGGCGTCGGGCAGCCGGTCTTTCACCGCATTCACCGTGCGCGACACGAAATCGGCGTCGTCGAGCGGGTAGCCGACGCCGACCACCATCACCTCGGGAGCGCTCATCCGAGCCGCGTCGACCGCCGTACCGAACATGAAATGGGGATCGAACAGGTAAAGAACCGGATAGCCCTGCGCCGGGGGCGGGACCAGCGGGACGGCGACCGAAATCAAATAGTCGCGGCCGTTGATCGACGAGGTGAAGCGGATCCGGTGACTGTTCGGAACCGACACCTCGGCCGGCGCTTTTTCCGCCCTTGCCGCGGGGGCCTTCGCGGCCCCCGCCGATCCCGCCGTCAGCAGCAAGAGGCCGGTCCCGATCAACGCTAACGATCGCATCTGCTGTGTCCCTGCCGAAATCAGAAGGATTTCGACACGGCGACGCCGAAGCTGCGCGGGCGGATATAGGTCACCGCGGTCGGGATATTGGAATCCGCGCCGGCGCGCAAAATGCCGCGCTCGTTGGTCAGATTGTTGACGAAGGCGTTGAACCGCCAGCCGTTGTTCCACTTGAGCCCGGCGGTGAGATCGAATTGCCAATAGCTCGGGAACACCGCGCGCAACGGATCGGGCTGGAACGTCCCGATGCGCTTGCCGACATAGCTCAGATTCCCGCCGAAGAACGCATCGGTCGTGTCGCTGAGCGCGATCGTGTGATTGGCGCTGATATTGCCGCTCCACCGCGCGCTATAGGGGAGGCGATCGCCCTTGAACGCTGCCAGCCGCGCCGCCGCGGGGAAATCCTCGGTCAATTTGCTGTCATTATAGGCGACCCAGCCCTCGATCGTCGTCGCGCGCGACGGGCGGAGCGTCATCGAAAGCTCGACGCCCTGGCTGCGCGCGGTGCCGCCGTTCGCGGTATAGCCCGAGCGCCCGTTGGGCGTCGCGACCAAAGTCTGGATGTCGTCCCAGTCGATCAGATAGGCCGAGGCATCGATGCTGACGAGGCGGTCGAAAAAGTCCCCCTTCAGCCCGAGTTCGTAATTGACCGTGCGATCCGACCCGTAGGTGCAGGCGACGAACGGCCTGCCGCAGTTGATATTGGGGCCGCCCGGGCGATAGCCCGAGGCGACGCGGGCATAGACCATCAGATTGGGCCGGATCTTCCATTGCGGCGCGACCGAGAAGGTGAAGGGCGATTCCTTCGACCTGAGATAGCCCGAATCGATCGTGCTACCGCCGGTCAGCGCGCCGTTGCGCATCGTCCGCGATCTCTGCCGGTTGGTGCTGAACCGCCCGCCGATCTGGATGCTGAACCGGTCCGACAGGGCCAGATCGAGATTGGAGAACAACGCGTAATTGCGATATTTCTGCGTGATCGTGGTGTTGTTGACGGTGCCGATCGAATTGCCGGTGGCGGTGTCGAAGGCCTCGATCGCATTGACGAACACCAGATCCTCGTAATCGATCAGCCCGCCGATCAGCCATTTGATGCCATCGGTGATCGGTACGTTGATGCGCAATTCCTGCGTATAGGCCTTGGTGCGCAGCGAATAGGGCAGATAGGTCGACGGCGTGCCAAACAGCGCGTCCGACAGATCGGCATAGACCCCGCCGAGCAACGGCGTCGCGTCGAGCCGGCTGATCGTATCGCTGTAATTATATGCGCTGATCGAGGTCACATCGACCGTGCCGACACGCGCCTTGATGACCGCGCTATAGACTTCGGCGCGCTGCTCGGAGATGCCGGTGAAGGGCAGACCCTTATCAAGCAGCCCGTCGGGATCGATGCTCAGGTCGGCCTCGTCGGTGCCGCCGCGCCGCGCACGCTGCACCAGCGCGCCGAGCCGTACCGAGAAAGTCGACGACGGGGTCCACAACAGGCTGGCATAGCCGCCCTTGCTGCGGATCTCGTTGACGTCGCGCGCGCCGGTCGCGACATTGTCGATATAGCCGGGATCGCGCCGGTAGAATGCCGAGGCGCGCACCGCGAGCGTATCGCCGAGCGGCACGTTGACGTTGCCGCGCACCGAAAATCCGACATCCTTGCCGGAATCGACCCCCGCCAGCCCGGCCTGGATCATCCCGTTGATGCCGGCGGTCGACGGCTCGGGGGTGACGAACTTGATCAGCCCGCCCATGCTGCTCGCGCCGTAAAGCGAGCCCTGCGGCCCACGCAAGACCTCGATCCGCGAGAGGTTGCTGGGATCGATATCGGGCACGGTCGACAAGGTGATCGACGGGCCGAACGGCACGTCGTCGACAACGATGCCGACCGTGGGATTGCTCCCCGCGCCGGTGGTGATGCCGCGGATCGAGATGGAGGTCTCGTTGCCGTTCCCCGATGTCGTCAGGTTGAGCCCAGGGATGCGCTGATAATAATCCTGCACACGCGACAGATTGGCGTTGACCAGCGTCGCCGCGCTGACCGCCGCCACGGGCACCGGCACGTCGATCAGCCGCTCGTCGCGCTTTTGCGCGGTGACGATGACATCCTCGGGCGGCTTTTCGTCGTCCACGCCGGCGCGCGTATCGCGTTCGATGACGAAGGTGTCGCGATTGGCGGCGCGCGCGATGAAGCCGGTTCCGCTCAGCAATGCGTGTAGCGCCGCCTCGGCGGAAAACACGCCCGACACCGCGCTCGATCGTCTCGCCGCAATCTGCCCGCGATCGAACAGGATCTCCTTGTCGCTCTGGCGCCCGAACTGCTCAAGCGCGCCGGCGAGATCCTGCGCCGGGATCGCGTAGCGCTTTTGCGCCTGTGCGACCGCCGGGATCGCGATCGCCAGCGAGCCGATCGATACGCCGGCCAGCGCGAGGCTGCTGAAACATGCCTTGTAGGAAAACATCACCCGCTCCCTGAATGCGGCCGCGATCAATCACGATCCGTCATCAGCTAAGAGCCGCGGTTTCGGCGCGACCGCATGCCGCGCCGGAAAAATTTCTACGAATCCGATGCCCGCCATTCGAGCTCGATCACTCCGGGCGAGCGCCGCGTCGCGCGGACCGGATAGAATTGCGTGATCGCCGCGACGAAATTCTCGTTGCCGCCCGCGTTGAAGACGCCGCTGACGCGCAGCGATTGCACCCGCGGATCGCCGCTGACCAGCTTGACCTCGGTATAGCGGTTGAGCTCCGCGATGGCGTCGGTCATCGGCTCGTCGCGGAAGATCAGCTTGCCGCGCTGCCAGCTCGTGCTCCGCTCGACATCGGCGACGACGATCCGCGCCGCGCCCCTGGCGGGCACGACCAGCCGCTCGCCCGGCGCGAGTTCCTCGCGGCCCGCGATGTCCACGCCCGTCGCGCCTTCGGGTCGGCGGGTCGGTTCGACGACCACGCGCCCCTCGACCAGCATCACGCTCATCGCGCCCTTGTCGCCAAGCCGGACGTCGAACGCCGTCCCCACCGCGGTGATGCGCCGATCGGCCGCGGTGACGACGAACGGGCGCGCCGGGTTCTTCGCCACCTTGAAGAAGGCCTGGCCGGCGAGCAGCCGGACATCGCGCAGGCCCCGGGTATAGCGCACCTCGACCAGCGAATTGGTGTCCAGCGTGACGAGCGACCCGTCGGGCAGCTTGAGCACGCGCTTTTCGCCGACCCTGGTTGCAAGGCGATGCGCGGTCGCCGCAACCTCCTGTTGCGGTGCGAGCGCCCGGATCGCCGGGAGGATCGCGAACAGGGCGATCATCGCTGAAATCGCCACCGCCAGTCCCGCCAGACCGCGGTTGCGCCAGCGCGCGACGCGCGCCCGATCGATATCGCTTTCGCGCGGCGCCGCGGCCAGAGCCGCCTGACGCAGCGCCATGATGTCCGGCATCGCCGCGAACTGCCCGATATCCTGAACAAGACCGTCGACGCGCGCCCAGGCGCGCGCATGTTCGGGCGCCGCCAGCCAGTCCTGAAACTGCGCTTCCTCGCGTGCGCCGAGCGACTGCAAACGACGCCGGGCGGACCAATATTCCGCCGCCTCGAGCGGATCGACCGGCACCTGATTGTTCGATAGGGGCTTCATTGCAGCGCCTCCCGCAAGGTGCGGATCGATCGGATCATCTCCTTTTCGACGAGGCTGAGCGAAAGGCCGAGCCGGTCCGCGATCTCGCGGCCGGTCATCTCCTCGAAGCGGTTGAGCACGAATATCGTCCGTGCGCGTTCGGGCAAGGCATCGAGCGCGTTGACGAAAAGCCGCATGCGCTCCTGCGCCAGCACGATATCCTCGGGCGACAATTCGTCGCGCAGCTTGCCCAGTGGGTCCGCCGAGCCCTCGAATTGCAGCAGCGGGCGGCTCGCGGCGGCTCTCCTTCGGCGGGCGAGCAGATTTTTCGCGGCGCGGAATATATAGCCTTCGATATTCTGGATATTTTCCAGTTCCGCGCGGCGCGCGAGCGAGGCGAGCAGATCCTGCGTCAGATCTTCCGCCTCGGCGCGGTCACCGCAACGGCGTTCGAAATATGCGCGCAAAGCGCCGCCATAGCGCGCTGCCAGCGCCTCGATAGAGCGGCCACTTCCCGGCTGTCTATTCCCCGCACTCTTCACCATCGGGTCTCGCTTGCTCGTCGTCCGTTATCATAGAGACCTGGCGTACGGCGAACCTCATTTGTGTGTTAGCAGTCAGGCAGGAGTGCGCCTAAAACCGATCGTCCCTGGTTGTGATATCCCTTCCAGAAACCTGGCTGTCGATTTTTGGCACAGCGACAGCCGGGCTGCTATGCGCTATCGCGCGCTGCGTTCCTGGATGGCGTAGCGGACTGCGGCCGAGGGAAGCATGAGCACAGCGGGCGTCTGCCCAGCTGTGACTATTATTTGATCCACGGGAATGGCGTCCTCTGCTTCACTCGCGAGAAATGCCTGGACCAGCCGTGTTCCGGATGTCGGCAGCAGCGATTGCGGAACGGCTACCGGCTTGCGCCCCATCGCTGCAAGCCAGTCCGGCCGGCCGGCGACGGAGGTCGTGCGGGGATGGACGACCTGCAAATCGACCGAACCCGCGAGCAGCCCGACCGTGAGGGGCTTGCCGTGACGCATCAGCACCACCGACCCCGCGCGCGCTTTGGGTTCGGCGAGGGCGTAGAGATCCGCGTCGGGCCGGTTCATCGGGATCGACGACAGACCTGCCTGATCGATCGTCAGCGGATCGATGCCGGTCGCACGTTTGAGCC
>JAFIGU010000068.1 GCA_017849555.1 Sphingomonas sp.
GGTGGTTAGAACCTCTTGCCCCGCGCTTGCCTCCCGATGGACCCCGGCTCAAGGCCGGGGTGACGGCGCAGCTTATTTCTTGATCAGCCCGATCTCGACCAGCCGCTCGTGCAGATAGTCATGCGCGGTGATCGGGGTCGGATAACGGTTGGGGTTTTCCGCGCTGATGCAGCCGGGCAAGGTCTCGATCAGGAAATCGGGCGCGGGGTGCAGGAAGAACGGCATCGAGTAACGCGAATGCCCGCGCCGCTCGGGCGGCGGATTGACGACGCGGTGCGTGGTCGACGGCAGGACATGATTGGTCAGCCGCTGCAGCATATCGCCGACATTGACGACCATCGCCCCCTCGGGCGGCTTGATCGCCAGCCAGCGCCCCGAATCGCGGTCGCGCAATTCGAGCCCGGCTTCCTCGGCGCCGAGCAGCAGGGTGATGAGGTTGATATCCTCATGCGCCCCCGCGCGGACCCCCTCGGCATCGGCCGGGATCGGCGGATAATGCAGCAGCCGCAGCACGCTGTTGCCGTCAGTCACCGCGCGGTCGAACCAGTCGGGCACGAGCTTCAGGTGCCGCGCGATCGCCGACAGCAGCCGGTCGCCCGCACGATCGAAAGCAGTGAACAATTCGAGGAAGGTATCGCGGAACCCCTCGGGTCGCGCCGGCCAGATGTTGGGCGCCATATGGTCCGCGAAGCGATGCCCCTCGGGCAGATCGCGGCCGATATGCCAGAATTCCTTGAGATCGACGTGCTTCGCGTCCTTGGCGATCTCGGTCTTGAACGGCGTATAGCCGCGCGCGCCGCCGCCGCCGGCGACGAAATAGCCGCGCTTCTCGTCGTCGGGCAGCGCGAACAGCGCCGCGGTCTCGCGCCAGGCGCGGTCGATCAGATCGTGGGGAATCCCGTGATCGGCGACGATCGCGAAGCCGAACCGCTCGAACGACCCGCCGAGCGCGGCAGCAAAGGCCACCGGATCGGCGTCCTGATCGTTGAGGCTGAGCGTCGGCACCTGCGCCAGCGGGGTATCAAGCATGATGATGAGGGGTCCATGAGGGGTAAACGGCGGTCATACGCCCTTCCCTGCCGGTCTGCTAGCCGGACGCCGCTCACCCCGCCGCGTCGTCACCCCGGCGAAAGCCGCGGTCTCGTGCTGCGAGGGCGACGCCTGCCGCCCGCGATCCCGGCTTCGCTGGGATGACGGATCGGCTCAGAACGGCAGCTTGAACCCCGGCGGCAGCGGCAGGCCGCTGGTCATCTTCGCCATCTCCGCCGACGACGCCGCATCGGCCTTCGCCCGCGCATCGTTGAGCGCCGCGGCGACCAGATCCTCGACCATCTGCTTCTCGCTCGGCTGAAGCAACGACTCGTCGATCGTCACCGCAACGATCCGTCCCTTCGCCGATGCGCGCACCTTGACCAGACCGCCGCCGGCGGCGCCCTCCACCTCGATCGTGTCGAGGTTTTCCTGCGCCTTGCTCAGCTCGTTCTGCACGTTCTGCGCCATGGCAAGAATGTCGTTCAAATCCTTCACGATACGCTCCGTTTGGGCCAGTCTATCAATTCAGCGTCGGGGAAAGCGGCACGCGCCGCCGCGACGATCGGAGTGCCGAGGATCGCCTGACGCGCTGCCTCGTCGGCGGCATCGGCGGCTTCCTTCAGCGTCGGTTCGCCGGGCGCGTCGACCATTGCGATCTTCCACGCGCGCCCGGTTTCCGCCTTGAGCACCTGCGCGAGCTCGGTCAGCACATCGGCGGCGATCGGGCGCGAGCCGCTAAACGAGAGCTCGCCCGGCGCCGCGCTGACCAGCCGCGCATTGCTGTGCAGCCGGAAATAGAGCGCATGATGTCCGCGCTCCTCGAGCAAGGCCATCACCGCGGCGAATTCGTTGCTGCGCTGCGCGGGAGCGGGGGCCGCCGTCGACGGGCCGGAAACCGAGATCGACCCGCTCGCGATCTGCCGCGCCAGCTCGCCCGGATCGGGCAGGGTCGAGGCGTGGACGATGCGCAGCAGCGCCATTTCCGCCGCCTCGATCGGCAGCGCGGCGCGCACCACTTCGTCATGTCCCTTGAGCAGGAGCTGCCACAGCCGGTGGAGCATCGCGAACGACAATTTGGCCGACCAGTCGCGATAGGCGTCGCGCTCCTCCGCCGCCTGCGCTGCGTCCTCGGGCGCGCCGACCTTGACCAGGGTCACGCCGTGGACCGCTTCGAGCAACGCGCGGAACACCGCCTGCGGATCGACCCCGAGATCATATTGCCGGCGCAGCGCCGCCAGCGCCCCCGGCGCATCCGCCGCGAGCAGCAACGCGAGCAGATCGCGCACCGCGCCGCGATCCGAGAGGCCGAGCATCTCGCGCACCGCCGCCGCGCGCACCCCGCCGCCTTCGAGATCGGCGTGGGCGATCGCCTGATCGAGGATCGACAGCCCGTCGCGCGCCGAGCCCTCTGCCGCGCGCGCGATCAGCGCCAGCGCCTCGGTTTCGACCTCGACCTGCTCCTCGGCGCTGACCCAGGCGAAATGCTCGGCGAGCTTGTCCGCCGGGATGCGCCTGAGGTCGAACCGCTGGCAGCGCGACAGGACGGTGACGGGGACCTTGTTCACCTCGGTGGTGGCGAACAGGAATTTCACATGCGCCGGCGGCTCCTCCAGCGTCTTGAGCAGCCCGTTGAACGCCGCCTTGGACAGCATATGGACTTCGTCGATGATGTAGATCTTGTAGCGCGCCGAGACCGCGGCATAGCGCGAGGCCTCGATGATCTCGCGGATGTCGTCGATCCCGGTATGGCTCGCGGCATCCATCTCGATCACGTCGATATGGCGCCCCTCGGCGATCGCGCGGCACGGTTCGCATTGCCCGCACGGATCGATCGTCGGCCCGCCCTGCCCGTCGGGGCCGACGCAATTCAACGCCTTGGCGATCAGCCGCGCGGTGGAGGTCTTGCCCACCCCGCGCACCCCGGTGAGCAGAAAGGCGTGCGCGATGCGATCGCGGCGGATCGCATTCTCCAGCGTGCGCACCATCGCCTCCTGCCCGATCAGCGCGGCGAAGGTCTGCGGGCGATATTTGCGCGCGAGCACGCGATAGGCGTCGCCGCCGGCGCGATGCGGCTGGGGCGGTTCGTCGAGGCCGAGAGAATCGCTCATCGGCGCGCGAGGGAGAGGAATTGTGTCACGCCGAGCTAGATAGGCGCTGTGAGCGCGTTCGTCAGCGGGAAAGATTTGGATGGGGGCAGCGCCGCGGCGAAGCCGCGGCGTCGGACGGCGCTTCTGCGCTGCCGCCCGCGCTTGTCGATGTGGCGCGATGCGATCGTGCGCTCATCGGCTGCGCGGGTGGGAGCCGGAACGACCCGTGGCGAAATCGTTGTGGCTGCTTCCGTCAGGATCTGACCAGGTTGGCGACGACCACGTCCGCCCGACTCCCGCGCGCCATATGGCGGAGCCGGGCGGAAGGTTCAAGGTGCCTGATGATCAGCCCCGCACGCGATAGCAGCGGCGCACCTTGCCGTAGTGCCCGTGGTGCCAGCGACACACCTGCCGCCAGCGCGGCCCGTGGTGCCAGCGCTGCGGATGATGATAGCGGTTGTCATGCCAGCGGCGCCCGTCGTCGCGACGATCCGCCGCGGCCGGCACGGGGGCGAGCGCGCTCGCCGCGACAACGCCGGCGAGGGTCAATGCGATCAGCTTCATCTCGCTTCTCCAACGACTTAGAGATTACCAGCCACGCACGCGGTAGCAGACCTGACGCGGGTTATAATAGCCGCGCCACTCGCACACGCGGCGCCAGCCGCGGCCACGATCCCAGCGCACGTCGCGATCCCAGCCGCGGTGCCAGCCACGGTCGCCGCGCCAGTCGCGACCCCGATCCCAGCCGCGATCCCAGCCGCGGTGGTGGCCCCGATCGTGACGATAATAGCCATCGTCCCACGGGCGCGCCTGCGCCGCGGCGGGAATGAAAAGCGTCGCCGCCATCAAGCCGGCGAATCCCAGACTCATGCGATTCATGTGGAATACTCCTTACTCATCTCCCCAGATGAGCCGAAGATTAGGTCATCGCCCCTGCATGTTCCGTGAACCCGTCGGTAATCTTACAGTCAGGCCGTCGAGCGCGTCGCTCAGCACGATCTGGCACGACAGCCGGCTGGTGCGCGTCACCGCATAAGCCAGATCGAGCATATCCTCCTCGTCGTCGCTCGCCGGGGGGAGCCGGTCGAAATCATCCGGCTCGACGATGACGTGGCAGGTGGCGCAGGCCATCTGGCCCTCGCACGTCCCCTCCAGCGGCTGCCCTTCGCGCTGGCCGACCTCGAGCAACGTCTCGCCCGGCGTCGCTTCCGCCTCCCGCACCGAGCCGTCGGTGGCGATGAAACGCACCTTCATGCGGCGATCCTCTGCGCATCGGCGGCGGCGGCGATCCGGGTAAGCGCGGTCGCCAATTCCACCTCGGTCGTATAGCGGCCGAAGCCGAGCCGGATCGAGCTGCGCGCCTGCCGGTCGTCGAGCCCGATCGCCTTGAGCACATGGCTCGGCCGCCCCGATCCGCTGGCGCAGGCCGATCCGGCCGAAAAGGCGATGTCGCGGCAATCGGACATCAACCGGTTCACGTCGAGCCCCTCGCGCCGCAGGTTGAGATTGCCGCGATAGCGCTGCGTCGTCGATCCGTTCACCGTCCAGCCCGTCACCCGGTCGATCGCCAGCGACCAGAGCTGCTCGACATGCGTTGCATCCTCGGCCGCGCGCGTCTTCATCAGCCGCGCCGCGACCCCGAACCCGACGCACAAGGCCGGGCTCAACGTCCCCGAGCGGCCGCCTTCCTGATCGCCGCCGTGGAGCAACGGATCGAGCGTCACCCCGTCGCGAATCCACAACGCGCCGACGCCCTTCGGCCCGTAAATCTTGTGCGCCGAAAGCGCGATCAGATCGCACCCCGCCGGGATCGTTACGCGGCCATAGCCCTGCACCGCATCGCACAGCATCAGCGCACCCGCCTCATGCGCCGCCGCGGCGATCTCCGCGATCGGCTGGATCACGCCGATCTCGTCGTTGACCAGCATCGCCTCGACCAGCGCCGCGCCGGGCAGCGCCGCCGCCAGCGCATCGCGATCGACCAGCCCCTCGCGATCGACTCCAACCACCCGCGCCGCGCCGCCGGCACGCACCGTATCGAGCACCGCGGCATGTTCGGTCGCGATCGTCACCACGGGGCCGGCGACACCCTTTATCGCCCAGTTCAACGCCTCGGTCGCGCCCGAGGTGAACACCACCCGGCCCCCTGGGGGCAACAGCCCCGCAATCTCGCCGCGCGCCACCTCGATCGCCGCCTTCGCCTTGCGCCCGGCGGAATGCGCCGAATGCGGATTGGCGTGGCTGTCGCGGAGCCACGGCAGCATCGCCTCGAACGCCTCGGGCGCGAGCGGGGTGGTCGCCTGATAATCGAGGTAAATCATGCCGCGAGCCGCCGCGCCTGCCGCGCCACGTCGCGCCATGCAGAAACGAAGCGATCCACGTCGCCGTCACCGGTCGTCCGCCCGAAGCTGACGCGGACCACTTCGCGCGTCTCCTCCTCGCGCCAGCCCATCGCGCGCAGCACATGGCTCGGCTTCATGCTGCCGCTCGCGCAGGCGCTGCCGGCCGAGACCGCGATCCCGGCGATGTCGAAGCGAATCAGCTGCGCGGTCGCAGCCAGCCCAGGCAGACGATAGCTGCCGATCGCGGGATGACGCGGCGCGTTCTCGCCGACGACGATCCCGCCCGAGCGGCGGATCGCATCGTCGAGCCGCGCGCGCAACGCTTGATGATCCGGCTCCGGCTCGGCGAGCGCGGCGGCATAGCCCAGCGCGGCGGGCAGATTCTCGGTGCCGGGGCGGTAGCCGCGCTCCTGCCCGCCGGTCGGGCGAAGCGTCGCCAGATCGCGAACCAGCAACGCGCCGACGCCCGGCGGCCCGCCGCGCTTGTGCGCGGAGAGCGCGACGAAATCGGCATGATCGGCGAGTTCGGTCGACGCCGGCATCTGCGCCGCATCGACCAGCAGCAACCCGCCCGCGGCACGCACGATCGCCGCCGCGGCCGCGATCGGCTGGCGCACCCCGGTTTCGCTGTTGCACCATTGCAGGCAGACCAAGGCGGGCGCCCCGCTCAGCAGCGCCGCCAGCGCGTCGAGATCGACCACCCCGTTCGCATCGACCGGCGCCACCACCACCGCGTCGCCGCCAGCCCGGATCGCGGCGTCGTGCTCGACCGCCGAGATGATCCGCCGCTCGATCAGCCCACGCCCCAGCGCCAGCCCAAGCGACTCGCTCGCCCCGCTGGTCAGCAAGGTCTCGCCGCGCCAGCCATAAGCCGCCGCAACCGCCCCGCGCGCCTCCTCCAGCGCGGCGCGCGCGGCGCGGCCCTCGGCGTGCGGCGAGGAGGGATTCGCCCATATCGCCTGCCCGCGCGCCACCGCCGCGATCGCCCCCGCGGTCATCGGCGTGGTGGCGGCATGATCGAGATAAAGCCGCGGGAGCACGGCAGGTGTGGCTGATTCCGGCAAAACTCGTTCCAAATCCGGTGATCCGCCCTATATAGCGCGCATCGCCCGGTGCGACACTCGCGCCCATAACAAACGAGTAACGATGCCCGAAGTCATTTTCCCCGGCCCCGAAGGCCGCCTCGAGGGACGTTTCGTCCCCGCCCCCAAGCCGCGCGCACCGGTCGCGATGATCCTGCATCCGCATCCCAATGCCGGCGGCACGATGAACAACCATATCGTGCAGGCGCTGTACAAGACCTTCCAGCGCCGCGGCTTCGCTACCCTGCGCTTCAACTTCCGCGGGGTCGGCAAGAGCCAGGGGACGTTCGACAACGGCGTCGGCGAGCTTTCCGACGCGGCGAGCGCGCTCGATTGGGTGCAGAGCTTCCACCCCGAAGCCTCGACCACCTGGATCGCGGGCTTTTCGTTCGGTGCGTGGATCGGGATGCAGCTGTTGATGCGCCGCCCGGAGATCCGCGGCTTCATCTCGATCGCACCGCCAGCCAATCTCTACGATTTCACCTTCCTCGCCCCCTGCCCCTCGTCGGGGATCATCATCCAGGGCGAGCAGGACGAAGTGGCGACCCCCGGCGCGACGCAGAAGCTGGTCGACAAATTGCGCACGCAAAAGCACATCACGATCCACCACGACGTGATCCCGCGCGCCAACCATTTCTTCGAGCATGAGATGGACGACCTGATGAAGTCGGTCGACAATTATCTCGACATGCGGCTGGCCCCGGATTCGCCGATCCGCTGAAACAATTCCACCGTCATCCCCGCGAAGGCGGGATCCATTCGCGCGGGTCGGGGAAAGAGCCGCACCGCCAGCCAGAATGGATTCCCGCCTGCGCGGGAATGACGGAATGGCTAGGAAATTCCTGCCGATCAGCGCCCGGTCGGCAAGGTCCAGATCAGCACATTGCCGACCAGCACCGCGGTCATGATCAGCAGCAGCACGCCCTTGCGGCGATCCTTGCCGGTCCGCACCAGATAAAGCCCGCCGATCAGGCAGGCGAACGCCGCGATCATCCCGATCGCCGGTGCCGCCTGCGCGATCCCGGTCAACACATCGTTCACACCCGGCCCATCGCGAGGAACTTGGCACGACGCTCCTTGCGCAGCGCCTCTGGCGACAGCCCGACCAGTTCGCCCAGCGCATGATCGAGCGCATCACCCAATGCGGCGATCGCGCCCGTCGGCTGGCGGTGCGCGCCGCCGATCGGCTCGGGCACGATCGTGTCGATCACCCCCAGCGCCTTAAGATCCTGCGCGGTGACCTTCATCGCCTCCGCCGCCTCGGGCGCCTTGTCGGCGGTACGCCACAGGATCGAGGCGCAGCCCTCGGGCGAGATCACCGAATAGACCGCATGTTCGAACATCAGCACGCGATTGCCGCAGGCGAGCGCGACCGCGCCCCCCGAGCCGCCCTCGCCGACCACCGCCGCGACCATCGGCACGCCGAGCGCGAGGCTCGCCTCGGTCGAACGCGCGATCGCCTCGGCCTGACCACGCTCCTCGGCCTGCAGCCCGGGAAAGGCACCCGACGTATCGACCAGCGTCAGCACCGGCAGCCCCGAACGGTCCGCCAGCTCCATCAGCCGCACCGCCTTGCGATAGCCTTCGGGCTTGCCCATCCCGAAATTGTGGCGAAGCCGCGAGGCGGTATCGTCGCCCTTCTCATGCCCGATCACCATCACGCGATGGCCGCGGAAAGTGGCAAAACCACCGAGAATCGCCTGATCGTCGGCGAAACCGCGATCGCCCGCCAAGGGCACGAACTCGCTGAACAGCCCGGCGATATAATCCTTGAAATGCGGCCGCTCGGGATGACGCGCGATCTGCGTCTTCTGCCACGCGGTGAGCCTGGCGAAGGTGTCGCGGAGCAATTTGTCGGATTTCGCCTGGAGCTTGGCGATCTCCGCGGAAAGATCGACACCACCATCGGCGCCCGTCTCGCGCAATTCGGCGATCCGCGCCTCAAGCTCGGCGATCGGCTTCTCGAAATCGAGGAAAGTCGGCATCCGGCTGCGCTAGGATGCCCGCTTCGCCACGTCAACGAGCGGATGGCGTTCATTGACCAGCTCGACCAGCCGGCGGCTGTCGACATGGGTATAGATTTCGGTCGTCGCGATATCGGCATGCCCCAGCATCGACTGGAGCGCGCGCAAGTCCGCCCCGCCCTCCAGCAAATGCGTGGCGAAGGCGTGGCGCAGGACGTGCGGGCTGATGCGATCGGGCGGAATCCCCGCCGCCGCCGCCAGCGCGCGGATCAGTTGATAGAGCCGCACCCGCGACAGATGCCCCTTCCCCGACGGGAACAGGAACGCGCGGTCCGCCGCGACATGCTCGCGCCACAGCGCCACCGCGGCGCGCGCGCGATCGGACACCGGCACCAGCCGCTCGCGCCCGCCCTTGCCGCGCAGGATCAGGAACGGCCGGTCGGGCTGGATCGCATTGCGCGGCAGCGAAACCAATTCGGTCGCGCGCAGGCCCGAGCCGTAGAGCAGCTCCAACAGCGCCGCCATCCGGCGATCGCTGGGATCGGGCGGGTCGCGCGCGAGCCGCTCGGCAATCGTCGCGAACAGGCGGTCGATATCGGCATGCGACAGGGTTTTCGGCAACCCACGCTGAGTCCCCGGCCGGGGCAAAGCCTTGCCCGGATCGTCGCCGCGCAGCCCCTCGTCGACCAGAAAGGCGAAGAAGCGCCTCAGCGCCGCCGCCTTGCGCGCGACGCTGGCGCGCGACAGCGGCAGCCAGCTTTCGCCGAGCCGCGCCAGCGCCGCCTCGTCCGCGCTCGCCAGCGCACCGCCCAGTTCGCCGGACGCGAGCAGCAGATCGCTACGATAGGCCGCGATCGTGTTGCGCGCGGCGCCCGCCTGCGCCGCCATCATCTCGAGGAAGCGTTCGATCAGGGCGCGATCGCTCATTCTCCCCTCCTTGGAAGGGAGGGGCTGGGGGTGGGTCGGCATGGGGAGCACCGATCCGCCTCCTCGCGGGTCCACCCGCCCCCAGCCCCTCCCTTCCAGGGAGGGGAGCAAGAAGGGGACCGCGTCGAAACCATCGCCCTAAATGCGCGTCAGCGCCTCGACCGCGATCATCCGCGCCTCGGCATCGAGCCCGACGACGCGCAGCGCGGTGACGATGCGATAGAGCATGTCGGGCGGCACCCCGTGCCAGCTCGACGTCTGCATCCCGATCGCGGCGAGCAGCAGCACGGTCGCCGGCTGGCGATCGCGGGTCGCGCGGTCGAGCGCGCGGGTCCAGACATTGTCGGTGCCGATCTTCACGTCGAGCGCCTGCGCGCCGCGCTCGATATCGGCCGGCGACAGCCGCCCCAGCCCGGCGAGCCCGGCGAAGAACAATTGCTGCTTGCGCGCGCTGGCATAGCCCGAGACCTGCCCGTACCCGACCCGCGTCGCCGCATCGGGATCGGCGAGCGCCAGCATCGCCCAGCCGTCGCTGCCCTGCGCCACGGTATCGCGCCAGCGCATCGCGGTGCGATCCATCCCGGCGGAAAGCATCGAGGCGACGATGCGATCAGCCTCGTCCTTGCCGTCGCCGGGGCGGACGCGCGCCGCGGCGCGCGCGGTGAGGATCAGCCGGGCATATTTGCCGTCGGGCGTCGTCCCGCCCTCCCACAATTGCCGCAGCGCGCCGAGCCGCGTCGCGACATCCGCGCCGGCATAAGCGCTGCGCAGATCGGCGGCGGTGGCGGAAAGCGCCGCCGGCATATCCTCCGCCGCGTCGATCGCGCCGTAGAGGTCGACCAACGCGAGGTTGGAGAGCACCCCCATTGCCGCCGCGCGCTCGGCCGGGGCGACGCGATCGGCGAGCGGGATCGCCGGGGCCAGCGCGCGCCAGCCGGTCACCTGCGGCCCCACCGTATCGTAAAGCGAATCGGGCACCGCGATCCCGGTCGCGGTCGCCAACCCGAAGCGCCACACATTGAGCTGGACCACCGGGGTCCATTCGATCGTGATCGCCTGACGGCTGTCCGCGCCGGCGCCGACCACCTTCTGCGCGAGCTGCAGATCGATCCCGTCGGCGATATGCGCGCGGCGCGCCTGCGCGATCAGCGGCTGCGCCTCGCCCGGGTTGCCGACCAGCGCGGTGCACATCGCCTGCGCGAGCACCCAGCCGGGCTGGTTGTCGTCGCGCAGCGCCGCATCGGTCAGCGGGCACAATGCCCCCGGATCGGCGGTCGCCAGCGCCGCGTTCATCCACACGTCGCGCAATTTGGGGCTGACGTTGGCGGTATCGACCGACTGGACCAGCGCGCGCGCCGAAACCGATTCGCCCATCCGCAGCAACAGCCACGCGCGCTCGGCGGCGAAGTCCGCGCCGTTCAGCCCGTAAGGCGTGTCGACCTGCGACAGGAGCGCGCGGCGCAGCGCGATCGACAGCCAGCGCGATGGCAGCGGCGCCGACAGCCGCCGCATCAGAATCTCGAGATAGCGCCCGTCGGCATTGCCCCAGGCATTCGGTGCGAGGCCGCCCTCGGTGGTGCCGGTCGGGCCGACCAGCGACAGCGAGCGGCGCGCGAACGGCGGCATCTCATATTGCGCGAGCTGCGCGGCATCGGGGGTCGGGGTGGCGCTCGGCGTAGGCGCAGGCTCGCTGCTGTTGCCGAGCGCGAGCGACGGCAACGGCTGCACCGTCGGCGCGGCGGGCGCGGTCGAATTCGCCGCGGGCGTCTTGCCCGGCGCAGCGGCCGGCGGTGCCGGCGGCTCGTCGAAGCCGGGCGGCAGCAGGGATTCGGGGTTCTTGTTGCTCTGGGCGACCGCGGCCGCGGCCAGCGAGGCGGCGACCAGCGCCGCCGCCGCAACCTTAGCTCGCGAGATTGCCAAGCTCGACCGCCTTTTCGATCCGCGTCACCGGCTTTTCAGTCGCGCGACCTGCAAAGAAAAACAGCGCACCGACTATGATCACCAGCAGCACCACCAGCGAGACGACCAAACGCGACATCACACCTATCCTGTCCGACGCCATCCCAGAGCCACATCCCTTGATACGCAAAGTTTATGGTCACGGCGTCGCTGCGCTGTATAGCCCGGCTGACGATGTTGCAAAGCCCCGAGCCCGCTTCTCCGATCTGGACCGGTCAGCCGATCGTGCTGATCGGGCTGATGGGCGCGGGCAAATCGACCGTGGGGCGGCGGCTGGCGACGCGGCTCGGCGTCCCCTTCGTCGATGCCGATACCGAGATCGAGCAGGCGGCGGGGATGACGATCGCCGAGATCTTCGCGGCCTATGGCGAACAATATTTCCGCGATGGCGAGCGGCGAGTGATCGCGCGGCTGATGGACGGATCGCCCAAGGTGATCGCGACCGGCGGCGGCGCGTTCGTCAACGAGGAGACGCGCGCATTGATCCTCGCCGAGGCGCTGGCGATCTGGCTCGATGCCTCGATCGACGTGCTGGTCGAGCGGGTGCGCAAGCGCGGCCACCGCCCATTGCTGGTCGGCAAGGACCCGGCGAAGGTGCTTCGCGAGCTGGCGGCGGTGCGCAACCCGCTCTACGCGCAGGCGCCGATTCGCGTGCCGAGCAACAACGTGCCGCACGACATGACGGTGAAGGCGATTTTGGAGGCGATCGGCAAGTGAGCGTGGTGAAGGTCGAGCTGGGTGCGCGCAGCTATCCGGTGATCATCGAATCCGGCCTGCTCGGCCGCGCCGGCGGGCATCTCGCGCCGCTCGCCCGCGGGCGGCCGATCGTGATCGTCGCCGATGCCAATGTCTCGGCCCATCTCGAAACGCTGCGCGCCGCGCTCGACGCGGCGGGGGTGGCGAGCGAGCCGATCGTGCTGCCGGCGGGCGAAGGGTCGAAAAGCTGGGCGACGCTCGAGGCGCTGACCGACCGGCTGCTCGATCTCGGCGTGGAGCGCGGCGATCATGTCGTGGCTTTGGGCGGCGGGGTGATCGGCGATCTGGTCGGCTTCGCCACCGCGATCCTCAAGCGCGGTTGCGGGTTCGTCCAGGTGCCGACGACCTTGCTCGCGCAGGTCGATTCGTCGGTCGGCGGCAAGACCGGGATCAACGCGCGCGCGGGCAAGAATCTCGTCGGCGCCTTCCACCAGCCCAAAATGGTGCTGATCGATCCCGACGTGCTCGATACCCTCCCGCCGCGCCAGCTCCGCGCCGGCTATGCCGAGGTGGTCAAATACGGGCTGATCGACGACGCGGATTTCTTCGCCTGGTGCGAGGCGAACGGCGCCAAACTGCTCGCCGGCGACGCGGCGGCGCGGACGCACGCGATCGCTTATTCGGTCGCCGCCAAGGCGCGGATCGTCGGCGACGACGAATTCGAGACCTCGGGGCGGCGCGCGTTGCTCAATCTCGGTCATACCTTCGGCCACGCGCTCGAAGCCGAGGCGGGTTTCTCCGACCGGCTGCTCCACGGCGAGGCGGTGGCGGCGGGGTGCGCGCTGGCGTTCGGTTTCTCCGCCGCGCAGGGGCTGTGCGATGCGGCCGACGCGGCGCGGGTCGCAGCGCATTGGCGCGAGAGCGGGCTGCCCGACGGGCTGACGGCGGCGGGGATCGATGCCCCGGCGTCGCGGCTGGTCGAGCATATGCGCCACGACAAAAAGGCCAGCGCTGGACGGATTCCTTTCCTCCTCGCGCGCGGGATCGGGCAGACGTATCTCGACCGCGATGTCGATCTGCGGGCGGTTGAGGCTTTTTTGGGGGCAGCGGGCTGAGGTTCGGCCTTCCGTCACCCGGTTTTCGCGAGGATGGCGGAATTACAAACGACTGCGACGCCGCTTCGGCGATCTTGGATAGTTAGCTGTCATTGCGCGGACGGGTCTGCAACCGCCATTTGAGCCATCCGAGCGCTAAGCCGATCGGTATCGACACCACCACAAGCAGACCAAGCGATAACAGCGTCGACCACCCTTGCTGCTTCGCAATGCAAGAAACAGGAGGGTAAGTACAACTCCCAGCACGTTGAAGCCGTAGTCATAGCGATCGGGTCGGCGTCTCGACATCGGAGGCAGCCAACAGGCACTCCTACCCCCGCAGCCCACCCCAAGCGAACCACAGCCACCCCGCGATCAGCAGCGCCCCGCCGATCGGCGTCACCGCGCCCAGCCAGCGCGGTGCGCCCAATGCCATCAGGTAGAGCGTCAGCGCGAACACCGCGCCGCCCGCGATGAACAGCCACGCCGGCCCGCGCGCGTCGAAGCGCAGCGCGACCAGCGCCGCGATCGCGTGGATCAGCTGGTAATGCGCCCCGGTCTTGAGCCATTCGGCCGCCGCGCCGCTCGCGCCATGCGCACCGAACGCCCCCGCCGCGACCGCCAGCGCGCCCGACACACCGGCAAACAGGATCAGCAGGTTCATATCGTCACCCATCTCCCCACGGCACTTGCTGCGCGGTGAGCGCGCGGGCGGCGCGGACATCGCCGGCCTCGATCTGGATGCGCAGCCGTTCCTTGTCGCGCGCGCGATACATATCCTCGGCGCGGTCGATATCGCTCTTGTCGACGCCGAGCCCGTCGAGCGCCAGCCGCGCCATCTTCACCGCGGATTCGAGCACCTCGCGCACGACGAACGACGCCGGCCCGTTCTTGAGCTTGACCAGCGCGCGCCGATCATAGGCGCGGACGTAGATGGCGGCATTGGGGAAGGCCTCGTGCACCCCTTCCAGGATATCCGGGGTGATCTGATCGCCGTCGATGCAGAACATGATCAGTTCCGCCTCCGCCGCGCCGGCCTGGCGCAGTACGTCGATGCGCGTGCCGTCGCCATAATAGACCTTCGCGCCGAATTCGCCCGCGACGTCGATCATCTCGATATCGGTGTCGATCAAGGTGACAGGAATATCGCTCGCCAGCAGGATCTGCCCCACCGTCTGCCCGAACCGGCCGTAGCCGACGACCAGCGCATTGGCGCCGTCGTCCTGCGGCCCGTCGCGCTCCTCCGCCTCGGTCACCGGCTGTTCGCGCAGCCGCCGCGTCGCCATCATCAGGAACGGCGTGGTCGCCATCGATAAAGTGACGATCGCGCCGAACAGCGAGGCCGCCTCGGGGGCGACGAGCTGGGCGTTGCTCGCCTGCGCGAACAATACGAAGCCGAATTCGCCCCCTTGGCTGAGCAGCACGCCAAGCCCCAAAGCCGAGCGCCACGTCATGCGGAAAGCGAGCCCGATCAGCGTGATCACCCCGGCCTTGGTGGCGATCAGCGCCAGCGCCATCACCGCGACGAACAATGGCCGCTCGGCGATCGCGTGAAGATTGAGCGTCATCCCGATCGTCAGGAAGAACAGCCCGAGCAGGATCGAGCGAAACGGCTCGACGTCCGCTTCCAATTCGTGGCGATACGGGCTGTCGGCGAGCATCACCCCCGCGACGAACGCGCCGAGCGCGGTCGACAGCCCCAGCGCCTGCATCAGCGCCGCGCTGGCGATGACGGTGAACAGCGCCGCGAACACGAACATCTCGCGCTCGCCCATATTGCCGATCCCGCGGAACAGCGGCCGCAGCACGAAGCGCCCCGCCGCGATCAGCCCGGCGATCGCCGCGACCGTATAGATCACCAGCAGCCACCCCGGCGGCCCCGCAGTATCGGCCGGGTTGCGGCTCATCGCGGCGATGATCGTGATCATCGGGATGATCGACAGATCCTGGAACAGCAGGATCGAGAAGGCGCGCTCGCCGAACGGGGTGCGCAGCCGCCCCGCCGATTGCAGCATCGGCAGCACCTGCGCGGTCGACGACAAAGCCAGCGGCAGCCCCAGCGCGAGCGCTGCCTGTAGCGAGAAACCCGCGAAGCCCCAGATGATCCCCGCGATCGCCAGCCCGCAGACGGTGACCTGGATCAGGCCGAGCCCGAAGATATCCTCTTTCAGCCGCCACAGCCGCGCCGGATTGAGCTCCAGCCCGACGACGAACAGCAGCAAGGTGATGCCGAGTTCGGCGACCCCCATCTTGCTGTCGGCATCGCCGACCAGCCCGAGCAATTGCGGCCCGACCACCGCCCCCGCGACGAGATAACCCAGCGTCGCGCCCAGCCGGAGCCGGCGGAACAGCAGGACGAAGGCGAGCCCCGCGCCGAGCAGGATGAACCCGTCGCGCAGCAGCGATGAGGCGGTGCCGGTATCATGCATCGGTCAGAGCCCTCCGCGCTTCGGCCGCCGCTTCGGCCGCCGCCTCGAACGCGAGGCGAATCGAGGGATGACGCGCCGGATGCGCCAGCGCCGGTGTGAACACGTCGATCCCGGGCCAGTCGGGCATCGGCCCCTCGCCCGCCAGCCACGCAGCGAGCGCATCGCGTGCGGCGGCGAGCGCGTCCGGCGTCCGCCCGACGACATGCGCCGCGAGCAAGGCCGCCGAGGCCTGCCCCAGGGCGCAGGCGCGGGCGAGCATGCCGATCTCGGCCACCCGTCCGTCCGCCGCGAGATTGACGTCCACCGTCACCCGGCTGCCGCAGATCGGCGAGCGTTTCTCGCGCGTCGCCATCGGCGCCGCGAGCCGGCGATCGGGCACCTCGGTCGTCAGCCGCAGGATATGCTCATTGTAGAGCGGCGCGGTCATGACGTCGCGTCGCTATTGTTGTCGGCCGCGGGGAAATGCGATCCGAACACCGCCTGCCCGCGCCGTCGCCGGTCGACGAAATCGGCGATGCTCGCGCTCGTCGCATTGAGCAACGGATAGGTGCGCGCCTGCATCAGCCACGCCGGGCGCATCTTCGGCCCGCCGTCGATCGTATCGAGCACCAGCACGAGCAGCAGGAAGACGAGGCTCGACAGGATCAGCCCCTTGAGCGCGCCGAAGCCGAAGCCGAGCGCGCGATCGACCGGGCCGATCACGGAGGTGCGCACCCGCGTGCCGATCGCATTCGCCACCAGCCGGCCGAGGAAATAGGTGATGCCCCCAATTACCGCGAACGCCAGCACCGCGGCGCCGGAGGGGGTGCCGATCGTCCCCGTCAGGATCTTCGCCATCGGCAGATGGAACATCTTGAGCGCGAAGATCATCGCCACCCAGGCGAACAGCGCCAGCACCTCGGTGACGAAACCGCGCTTGATCCCCAGCAGGGCGCTTCCCCCCACCACCAGCAGGACCATGATGTCGATTCCGTTGAGGTTCATTGCGGTCCGCTTATGTGGGTGGCTGGCCAAAGACGCGCTACCCGCGCCCCAGCATATGGTCAACGAATTGGCCGAGCGTGCGGAATCCGGCGAGCCGCAACTCGCTGCGCTCCCCGGCAAGCGCCGCGGGCAGCAAGGCGCGTTCGAAGCCGAGCTTGGCCGCTTCCTTGAGGCGGAGCGCGGCGTGCGCGACCGGGCGCACCTCGCCCGACAGCGCGATCTCGCCGAACGCCACCGCATCCGCCGGCACCGGCCGCTCGCTGAGCGCCGAGACCAGCGCCGCCGCTACCGCGAGATCCGCCGCCGGGTCCTGCACGCGATAGCCGCCCGCGATGTTGAGATACACTTCGGCCGAGGAGAAGCTCAGCCCGCACCGCGCCTCGAGCACCGCGAGGATCATCGCCAGCCGCCCCGAATCCCAGCCGACCACCGCGCGCCGCGGCGCCGCCCCGCTCGCCAGCCGGACGACCAGCGCCTGTATCTCGACCAGCACCGGCCGCGTCCCCTCCAGCGCCGGGAAGACGGTGGTGCCGGTCACTCCCTCCTCGCGCTGCGTCAGGAACAGCGCCGAGGGGTTGGAGATTTCGGCCAGCCCCTCCGCCTGCATCGAGAAGACGCCGATCTCGTCGGTGCCGCCGAAGCGGTTCTTGATCGCGCGCAGGATGCGATATTGGTGGCTGCGCTCGCCCTCGAACGACAGCACGGTATCGACCATATGTTCGAGCACGCGCGGGCCGGCGATCGTGCCGTCCTTGGTGACATGCCCGACCAGCACCAGCGCGGTGCCGCGCTCCTTGGCGAAGCGGATCAGCTCCTGCGCCGAGGCGCGGACCTGGCTCACCGTGCCCGGCGCGCCCTCGATCAGATCGGAGTGCATCGTCTGGATCGAATCGATGATCAGCAGCGCCGGCGGGCGCCCCTGCCCCAGCGTGGTGAGGATATCGCGCACCGAGGTGGCCGAGGCGAGCTGCACCGGCGCCATTCCCAGCCCGAGCCGCTGCGCGCGCAGCCGCACCTGATCGGCCGCCTCCTCGCCCGAGACATAGGCGACGTCCGCCCCGGCCAGCGCGAGCTTGGCCGCTGCCTGAAGCAGCAGCGTCGATTTGCCGATCCCCGGATCACCGCCGATCAGCGTCGCCGATGCCTCGACGAAGCCGCCGCCCAAGGCGCGATCGAGCTCGGCGATCCCGCTCGCCAGCCGCGCGGGCAAGGCGACCTCGGTATCCAGCCCGACGAGGGTGATCGCGCGTCCGCCGCCCTGCAGATTATGCTTGGCCTGAAACGGCGTGACGACCGCCGGGGTCTCCTCGACGATCGTGTTCCATTCCGAGCAATCGACACATTGCCCCTGCCACCGCGACGAGACCGATCCGCACGATTGGCAGACAAAACGTTTCTGAAGCCGGGCCATGCCATCGTCCTTAGCAGCACCGGAACGATAGGGGAACACGCTCACGGCGTGTTAACGGGTACGAAGCAACAGGTGTGACGATGTTTTCCCCCGATTCCCTGCCGCTCGAGTTTAGCTGGTCGCTGGCCGAACGCGACGCGCGTCTCGCATCCTGGCCGCAGGATAGCGGCGCGATCGGCGGGCGCTGGGCGTTCGACCTCATCACCGGACGGATGATGTGGGAGCGCGGCGTCTACGACCTGTTCGGGTTCGAGCCCGAAACCCAGCTCACCCGGCGCAGCGCGGTCGAATGCTATGTCGGCGAATCGCGCACCGCGATGGAGCAGCTCCGCGCGCATGCGATCGCCAATCGGCGCGGCTTCACGCTCGATGTGGAGATCGCTCCCGCGAACGGCGCGCCGAACCGCTGGATGCGGCTGATCGCGGCGCCGCTATGCGCGCGCGGCCGCGCCGTGCGGCTGGAGGGGGTGAAGTTCGAGGTTAGCCCGCTGCACACGCCTTTACGTCCACCCCGCTGAACCCCTTCTCCCCTCCCTTCACCAGGGAAAAACAGGGTTTACCCCCGCGCCGGAATGTTCAGCCCACGCTGCACCGCCGGCCGCGCCAGTCCGCGCTCCAGCCACGCCGCGACATTGGCGTAACCGTCGAACTCGACCAGCTCGCGCGCTTCGTAAAAGGTGATCAGGTTGCGCACCCAGCCGATCATCGAGATGTCGGCGATCGAATATTCTTCGCCGACGAACCAGGTTCGCCCCGCGAGCGCTCGGTCCATCACGTTCAACAGCCGTTTCGCCTCATCGACGTAACGCTGGAGCGGGCGCTTATCCTCCCACTCACGGCCGGCGAATTTGTTGAAGAACCCGACCTGGCCGAACATCGGCCCGACGCCCCCCATCTGGAACATCAGCCATTGCACCGCATGCCATCGCCCGGCGGGATCGGCGGGGATGAATCGCCCGGTCTTGTCCGCCAGATACAGCAGCATCGCACCACTTTCGAACAGCGCCAGCGGCGCCCCGCCCGGCCCGTTCGGATCGATCATCGCGGGTATCTTGCCATTGGGATTAAGCGACAGGAATTCAGGGCTTTTCTGGTCATCCTTGGCAAAGTCGACAAGGTGCGGCTCATAGTCCAGCCCGGTCTCCTCCAGCATGATCGAGGCTTTGACGCCGTTCGGCGTCGGCAAGGAATAGAGCTGGATGCGATCGGGGTGTTTCGCCGGCCAGCGCTGGGTAATCGGGAAGGCGTTGAGATCGCTCATCATGAGGTCCGTTCTATTGCAATGCGGCCATGCTACGGCCCAATCCTGGCCGCAACAATGCCGTGATTATTAATCGCCGCTTCATCGACTTTGTGGTCCGTTCCGCCGCACCGCGCTTGCGGAACCCTGCCTCGGCGGGGTGGTTTCTTTCCTGGAATCATCCGAGGAGTAATCATGTTCAATAAAGTGTATCTGCTTATCGCGGGTGCGATGGTTGCCGCCCCGGCACTCGCGCAGACCAATGCCCCTGCTGCTGCCCCCGCCGCCAGCGCATCGACCGCGGTGAAGGCCGGCGCGACCGTCTATGACGCGCAGGGCGGCGTGGTCGGCACGATCGCCTCGACCGACGGCACCAATGCGGTGGTCGATACCGGCTCGGTAAAGGCCGCGATCGCGCTCAGCTCGTTCGGGTCGAGCCCCAAGGGGCCGACGCTGGGCATGACCAAGGCCGAGCTCGAAGCCGCTGCCGGCCAGCAGGCGCAGACCTCATCCGAGGATTTCAAGGCGAAGCTGGTCCCCGGCGCCACCGTCTACGGCAGCGCCGGCACCGAGCTCGGCACGATCAAGGCGGTCGATTCGCAGTTCGTGACGCTGACCACGCCGAAGGGCGACGCGCGGCTGCCGATCACCGGCTTCGGCCCCGGCACGAAGGGCGTGACGATCGGCCTGACCGCCGAGCAGCTCGCCGCCGCGATGAGCGGCGCGCCCAAGCCGTAAGGCGCGCCTTTGCCGTCATGCCGGACTTGATCCGGCATCCAGCGCCGCGAGCGATGATCTTGGGGCTCTGGATGCCGGGTCGAGCCCGGCATGACGATGCAGATAGAAAACAGGACTTCTGAGCCCGTTCGCCCTGAGCTTGTCGAAGGGCTGCGCTTCTTTCTTCGGAAGAAAGCGCAGGGCTTCGACAGGCTCAGCCCGAACGGTCGCGCGTTAACGAAAACGGCAATCACGCCGCCGCGCGCATCTCCTCCAGCGCGGCGCGCACCGCGGCGAGCGCATCGGCCGCCTTGCCCGCATCCGGCCCGCCGCCCTGCGCCATGTCGGGGCGCCCGCCGCCGCCCTGCCCGCCGAGCACCGCCACCGCGCGCTTGACCAGATCGACCGCGCTGAGCGTCCCGACCAGATCGTCGGTCACCCCGACCGCGACCGAGGCGCGCCCGTCGTTGATCGCGACCAGCGCCGCGACGCCCGAGCCGATCCGCTGCTTCGCCTCGTCGACCGCGCCGCGCAGCCCCTTGGCCTCGAACCCGTCGAGCACCTGCCCGACGAACGCCACGCCGCCGGCCTGCTCGGTCGCCGCGGGTGCCGCCGCACCGCCGCCGCCCAGCGCGAGCGCCTTTTTCGCCTCGGCCAGTTCGCGCTCGAGCCGCTTGCGCTCCTCGAGCAGCGAGGCGACGCGCGCGGGCACTTCGTCGGGGGTGGTCTTGAGCGCGGTGGCGGCCTCGCGCAATTTCTCGTCGCGCTGCGCGAACCAGGTCCGCGCCGCCTCGCCGGTCAGCGCCTCGATGCGCCGTACCCCGGAGGAGACTGCGCCCTCGCTCACCACCTTGAACAGCCCGATATCGCCCAGCGCCTTGACGTGGGTGCCGCCGCACAATTCGAGCGAATAGACCTTGTCGCCATCCTCGCTGCCCATCGAAACGACGCGCACCTCGTCGCCGTACTTCTCGCCGAACAGCGCCATCGCGCCGGCGGCGATCGCATCGTCGGGGGTCATCAGCCGGGTGGTGACCGGGCCGTTCTGGCGGATCATCGCATTGACCGCGGCCTCGGCGTCGGCGAGCTCGGGCGCGGTCATCGCCACCGGGTGCGACACGTCGAAGCGCAAGCGATCGGGCGCGACCAGCGAGCCCTTCTGCGCGACGTGATTGCCGAGCCGCTGGCGCAGCGCCTCGTGCAGCAAATGGGTCGCCGAGTGATTGGCGCGAATCGCGTCGCGCCGCGCGACATCGATCGCGAGCTTGACCGGATCGCCGACCTTCACTTCGCCGGCATCGACCTTGGCGTGATGGACGAACAATTTGCCGAGCGGCTTCGATGTGTCCGAAACGCTCGCGGCAAAGCCGTGGTCGCCGGTGATCGTGCCGCTGTCGCCGACCTGCCCGCCGCTCTCGCCGTAGAAAGGCGTCTGGTTGACGATGATCTCCACCGCATCCCCCGCCCCGGCGCGGTCGACCCGCGCGCCGTCCTTGACCAGCGCGAGCACTACACCCTCGCCGGTCTCGTTGGCGTAACCGGTGAATTCGGTCGCCCCGAGTTCCTCGGCGAGATCGAACCACAATTCGTCCGAGGCCTTGGCGCCCGAGCCCTTCCAGGCGGCGCGCGCGGCGCGCTTCTGCTCGGCCATCGCCGCATCGAACCCGGCGCGGTCGACCGCCAGATCCTGCGCGCGCAGCGCATCCTCGGTCAAATCGTAGGGGAAGCCATAGGTATCGTAGAGCCGGAACGCAGTCTCGCCCGGCAGCACGTCGCCCGCCTTCATCCCGACGGTGGCTTCGTCGAGCAATTTCAGGCCCTTGTCGAGCGTCTGGCGGAAGCGGGTTTCCTCCTGCGCCAGCGTCGCCTCGATCAGCGGCTGTGCGCGGACCAGTTCGGGATAGGCCGCGCCCATCTCCGCCACCAAAGCCGGGACGAGCCGGTGCATCAACGGCTCCTTCGCGCCGAGCAGATGCGCATGCCGCATCGCGCGGCGCATGATGCGGCGCAACACATAGCCGCGCCCCTCGTTGGCCGGCAACACGCCGTCGGCGACGAGGAAGCCCGAGCAGCGCAAATGATCGGCGATCACGCGGTGGCTGGCCTTCATCTCGCCGTCGGTCGCGGTGTGGGTCAGCGCGCCGGACGCGGCGATCAGCGCCTTGAACGTGTCGGTATCATAATTGTCGTGGACGCCCTGCATCACCGCGGCGATCCGCTCGAGCCCCATGCCGGTGTCGATCGACTGGCGCGGCAGATCGCCGACGATCTGATCGGCTTCCTGCATATATTGCATGAAGACGAGGTTCCAGATCTCGACGAAGCGGTCGCCATCCTCGTCGGGCGATCCCGGCGGGCCGCCCGGAATATGGTCGCCGTGGTCGTAGAAGATCTCCGAGCACGGCCCGCACGGCCCGTCGGAGCCCATCGACCAGAAATTGTCCTTGGTCGCGATGCGCACGATGCGGTCGTCGGGCAGCCCGGCGATCTTCTTCCACAGATCGAACGCCTGATCGTCGGTGTGATAGACGGTGACCATCAGCCGATCCGCCGGCAGCCCGAAATCGCGGGTCAGCAAGGTCCAGGCATGGGTGATCGCCTGTTCCTTGAAATAGTCGCCGAACGAGAAATTCCCCAGCATTTCGAAGAAGGTATGATGTCGCGCCGTATAGCCGACATTATCCAGATCGTTATGCTTGCCGCCGGCGCGGACGCATTTCTGCGACGAGGTCGCGGTCGAATAAGGCCGCGTTTCCAGCCCGGTGAACACGTTCTTGAACGGCACCATTCCGGCGTTGACGAACATCAACGTCGGGTCGTTCTGCGGCACGAGCGGCGCGGAGGGCACGATCTGGTGCCCGTTGCTGCCGAAATAGTCGAGGAACCCGCGGCGGATATCGTTGGTCGATGTCATGCCCGCGACTTAGGCGAGCATGAAGCGCGGCTCAAGGGAGTGTCAGGCGCGAAAATTACGCAAATCGTAACTCCGGCCGCAAGTCGGAAGCCTCAGGCGGCCGCCTTGCGCGCCTTGTCGAGCTTCTTGAGCAGCATCTGCCGCTTGAGGCGCGAGATGTGATCGATGAACAGCACGCCGTTGAGATGATCGATCTCATGCTGGACGCAGGTCGCCATCAGCCCGTGGAATTCCTCCTCGTGCGGCTGGCCGTTCTCGTCGAGCCACTTCACGCGGCAACGCGCGGGGCGCTCGACCTCGGCATATTGCTCGGGGATCGAGAGGCAGCCCTCGTTATAGGTCGACAGCTCGTCGCTCGCCCAGACGATCTCCGGGTTGACGAAGGCATGCGGATCGCGCCGCGCCTCGGGCTTGGCGTCTTCCTCCTCGGTCTCGCGTTCCTGCAGGTCGACCACCATTACCCGGCGGATCACCCCGACCTGGCTCGCCGCCAGCCCGATGCCGCGCGCCGCGTACATCGTCTCGAACATGTCGGCGATCAGCGTGCGCACCTCGTCATCGACCGCCGCGACGGGCTCGCAGACGAGGCGCAGACGGGGATCAGGAACTTCGACGATCGATAACACAGTCATAAGGCTGAGCTAGGAGCGCCGGCGCCACGCGTCAAGCGACCGGGCGCCGCGCGCGCAGCGCCTGCGCCAACGTCCCCTCGTCGAGATAGTCGAGTTCGCCCCCCACCGGCAGCCCGTGCGCGAGCTGAGTCACCCGCACCGGGAAGCGCTCGATTCGCTCGGCGAGATAATGCGCGGTGGTCTGCCCCTCCAAAGTGGCGTTCATCGCCAGCACCACCTCGTCGATGCCGCCCGCCTCGATCCGGCGGACGAGCGACTCGATCGCCAGATCCTCGGGCCGCACCCCTTCGAGCGCCGAAAGCCGCCCGCCGAGCACATGGAACCGCCCCGGAAACAGCCGCGACCGTTCGAGCGCCCACAGATCGGCGACCTCCTCCACCACGCACAACGACCGCGCATCGCGGCGCGGGTCGGCGCACACCGCGCACGGATCGCTGGTATCGACATTGCCGCAGATGGAGCAGGTCGAGAGTCGGTCCTCGACCTCCGTCAGCGCGGCGAGCAGCGGAACCAGCGCCGTCTCGCGTTTCTTGACGAGGTGCAGCACCGCACGACGCGCCGAGCGCGGCCCCAATCCGGGAAGCCGCGCCAGCGCGCTCGTCAGCGCCTCGATCTCCTGCGATGCCATAAGCGGAACAGATAGGGGGTTGCGTCGCGCGCCGCCAGCGTGTCGAGAACATGGGCATGCGGATCATCTTCATGGGAACGCCCGCCTTTGCGGTGCCGACGCTCGATGCGCTGGCCGATGCCGGGCACACGATCGCCGCCGCCTACAGCCAGCCCCCCCGCCCCGGCGGGCGGCGCGGGCGCGAGCTCGTCCCCTCGCCGGTGCAAAAACGCGCGGAAGAACGCGGGATTCCGGTGCGCACCCCCGTCAGCCTCAAATCGCCCGAGGAACAGGCGGCCTTCGCGGCGCTCGATGCGGATGTCGCGGTGGTCGCGGCTTATGGGCTGATCCTGCCGCGCGCCGTCCTCGACGCGCCGCGGCTCGGATGCCTCAACGTCCACGGCTCGCTCCTGCCGCGGTGGCGCGGCGCGGCGCCGATCCAGCGCGCGATCCTCGCCGGGGATGCCGAAACCGGTGTGGGCATCATGCAGATGGAAGCCGGGCTCGATACCGGCCCGGTGCGACTCGAAGGCCGCACCCCGATCGACGGCAAGACCGCGGGCGACCTGACCGACGAACTCGCCGCGCTCGGCGCACGATTGATGGTCGAGGTGCTGGCGGATTTCCATGCTTATCCGGCGGTCGTCCAGCCGGAAGAGGGCATCACCTATGCCGCCAAGATCGCCAAGGAGGAAACCCGGCTCGATTTTGCGCAGGATGCGGCGGCGGTCGAACGGCAGATCCGCGCGTTCAACCCGCCCGGCGCGTGGTTCGAGGCGAATGGCGAGCGGGTGCGGGTGCTGGCGGCAACCGTGGTGCCAGATTCCGTTCGGGCTGAGCTTGTCGAAGCCCTGCCCTTTCTTCCGCAGAAGAAAGACGGTCCTTCGCCAAGCTCAGGGCGAACGGGAGAGGTGCTGGATGACCAACTGACGATCGCCTGCGCGAGCGGTGCAATCCGCCCCACCCTCGTCCAGCGTGCCGGTCGCGGGGTGATGCCCGCGCAGGAATTGCTCCGCGGCTTCGCCGTCCCGCCCGGGACGTTCCTGTGACTCGATTCGCGCTGACGATCGAATTCGACGGCCGTCCGTTCATGGGGTGGCAGCGCCAGTCGCACGGCCCGAGCGTCCAGCAGGCGCTGGAAGAGGCGGTCTTCGCGATCACCGGCGAGGCGGCCGCGGTCCAGGCCGCCGGGCGCACCGACGCCGGGGTCCATGCCACCGCGATGCGCGCGCATGTCGATGTCGCGCGCCCGATCACTGCCTTCCGGCTGATGGAGGCGCTCAACGCGCGCGTCCGCCCCGCGCCGGTCGCGGTGCTCGCCGCCGAGGAAGTCCCCGACGACTGGCACGCGCGTTTCTCCTGTGTCGGGCGGCATTACCGCTACAGCATCGTCCAGCGCCGCGCCCCGCTGACCTTCGACCGCGGGCTGGCGTGGCGCGTCACCACCCCGCTCGATATCGCGGCGATGCGCGAGGGCGCGGCGCGGCTGATCGGGCGGCACGATTTCACCACCTTCCGCTCGGTCCATTGTCAGGCCGACAGCCCGCTCAGGACGCTCGACCGGCTCGATGTGACCGCCGAGGGTGCGGATATCGACATCTTCGCCTCGGCGCGGTCGTTCCTCCATCATCAGGTGCGGTCGATGGTCGGCTGCCTCGTGCTGGTCGGCCAGGGCAAATGGACCCCGGACGACGTATCCGCCGCGCTCGACGCGCGCGACCGCGCCGCGCTCGGCCACAATGCGCCACCCGACGGGCTGTATTTTATCGGGGCTGACTATCCGCGCGGGTGAAGCGCGCCGCCAGTTCGACATGCGTCGACCAGCGGAACTGCCCCACCGGCTGCACCCATTCGAGGACGTAACCGCCGTCGACCAGCATCTTCGCATCGCGTGCGAAGCTGCTGGGGTTGCATGAGACATAGCCGATCACCGGCACCTTGCTCTCCGCCAGCGCCTGCGCCTGCTCGCGCGCGCCGGCCCGCGGCGGATCGAGCACCACCGCGGCGAAGCGATCGAGCTCGGTCGTCGTGAGCGGCCGGCGATAAAGGTCGCGATGCTCGGTGAACACCGGCCGCTGCGCGCGCGCCGCGCCGGCCTTGAGCGACAGGATCGCGTCGCGCGCGCCTTCCGCGGCATAGACTTTCGCGGGCAAGGTCAGCGCGAACGTGCCGAGCCCGGCGAACAGATCGGCGACGGTCGGCGCACCCGCCACCGCCTCCCGCATCGCCGCGACCAGCGCCGCCTCGCCCTCGCGCGTCGCCTGCAGGAAGGCGGCGGGGGGCAAGGGCACCGGGACATCGCCGAGCGTCACCGTCACCGCATCGGGTTCCCAGCGCACTTCGGCGCCGTACCCCTCGTCAAACGCCACCCGCGCGAGCGCGTGGCGCTGCGCGAAATCGGTGACCGCCTCCGCCGCCTCGAGTCCCTCGGGAAGCGCGCCGATGATCAGCACGTCCACCCCCTGATCGGCGAGCGTCAGGTGCAGATCGAGCCGTCGCTTCAAGCGCAACCGCCCGAGCAGCCGCTTGAGCGGCGCAACCAGCGCGAACAATTCGGGCGCAAGGACATGGCATTCGGCGAGATCGACGATCGCGTGGCTTTTCTCGCCGGTGAAGCCGAGCCGCCCGGCGGGCTCCCAATGCAAGGTGGCGCGGCGCCGGGTATGCGGCGGCGAAAGCGCGGGCGCGCGAATCTCCGCCTCCAGGCCCTGTGCGGCGAGCGCCGAGGCGACGCGATCGACGATGAAATCGCCCCAGGTCGCATCGTCGAGATGCTGGAGCTGGCATCCGCCGCACGCCGGGAAATGCCGGCACGGCGGGGTCGCGTGATGCGGCCCGGGGGTCAGCGTGCCGTCGTCGGCCAGCATGTCCCCCGGCGCGGCGAAGGGCGCGTGGCGGCCATCGGCGGTCACCCCGTCGCCCCGTGCCGCGACCCGGATGATTTCGGTCTCGGTCACAGACATGCGGCGATCGCCTCCGGCAGATGCCGCGCGAGATCGTCGGCGATGAAAGCGGGGCCGGCGCGGCGCGCCGCCTCGCCGTGAAGCCACACCGCCTCCGCGGCGGCTGCTAGAGGATCAGGCATCGCATTTGATCCGTTGACCGCCAGCCGCGCGGCAACCAGTCCGGCGAGCACATCCCCTGTCCCCGCGGTCGACAGCCAAGAGGAAGCGGCCAGTGCGACCACCACCCCTCCGTCGGGAGCGGCGATCACCGTATCCGGGCCCTTGAAGACGATCGTCGCGCCGCTCGTCGCGGCGGCGTGTCGCGCACGGTCGATCTTGCTCCCCGCGTCCGCGCCGAACAGCGCGTCGAACTCACCGGCATGGGGGGTGAGGATCATCGGCCCCTTGCGTGCAGCGAGCTTTTGCGGGGTCAGTAAACGCAACGCGTCGCCGTCGATCACCAGCGGCCGGTCGGTGGCGAGCGCTGCCTCGAGCCGTTCGCGCGCGCGTTCATCGCGGCCAAGACCGGGACCGACCAGCAGCGCGCCGATGCGTTTGTCGGCGATCACCGCCGCATCGAACCGTCGCCGCACGATCGCATGCGCCACGCGGTCGCTCGCGCCGCCGAGCAGCAGGACATAACCGGCACCACCCCGCGCCGCAGCGGTCGCCGCAAGCACCGACGCGCCGGGCATCGCTCCCGCGACCACCGCGACCATCCCGCGGCTATATTTGTGCGCATCGACAACAGGAGCCGACAGACGCGGCCGGGCCAGGACCGACGCCTCGCTCGCCACCGGCACCGCGATATCGAGCACGATCACGCGCCGCAACCGAGCGGCGGCTGGCTGAAGGAGGTGCGACGGCTTGAGCGCCCCCAGCGCCAGCGTCAGATCGTAATCCGGCACCGGTGAAAGCAGCCGTCCGTCGTCGGTCGCCGCGCCGCTCGGCAGATCGACCGCGATCGTCAGCGCCGCCGCCGCGGCAAGCCGCGTCAGCGCGCCCGCGACATCCGTGCCCAGTCCGCGCGACAGCCCGGTGCCGAACAGGGCATCGACCAGCACCGGCGCCGGCGCGGCCGCACCGAGCGCCTCGACATCCCTGCCCCACGCGTGCCGCGCGGCGATCGCCGCGTCGCTGCGCGGGGCGCCGGTCGCCGCCACGCGCACGCGTTGCCCCGCCGCCGCCAGCAATCGCGCGGCGACATAGCCGTCGCCGCCGTTGTTGCCGGGACCACACAGGATCAGCACCTCCTGATCGCCGGCAAGGCGACGCACCTGCGCCGCGACCGCCGCCCCGGCGCGTTCCATCAGCGCGGAGACGCTGGTGCCGGTCGCGATGATCTGCTCCTCCGCCGCGCGCATCGCGGCAGCGGTGAGGATCGGGCGACCGTCGAGCGGCATCACGGCCGCGCACCGAGCGTCGCCGGCAGGCGATAGCGGTTCGTGCCGAGCGCAACCTCGATCATGCCTTTGTCGAGCTTGGTGACTTTCGCCGGCTCGGCGCCGTCGGCCGCGACCAGCCCGTCCTTGCTCGCCAGCAGGCGGCGGAACCCACCGTCGGGGTGACGCAGCACGAGCACTGTCCCGCGCGCCGTCGGCATACGATCCAGCCCGCAGTCCGGGGCAAAGTTCGCCGCGCCGCCGGGGGCGCAGGCGATGCCGGTGACCTCGCTCGTCGTCGCGACGGGCTGCGCCTTGCAGCCGGCGAGCAGCGTCGTCGTGAGCAATATCGGGATGATCGGCTTCATCGCGCTCGCGCTACGGCTGCGTCGCCCCGGGCGCAAGCCTTGCGCGTCAGCCGCCGAGTTCGCCGAGCGCGCGCGCCACGTCGTCGATCGTGAACGGCTTCATCAGCCGCGGCCGATCGCGATAAGGATCGGCGATCGCCTCGTCGCCCCCGCCGGTCGCGAAGACGAACGGGATGCCGGCCCCGGCCAGCGCATCGGCGATCGCCCAGCTCTTTTCGCCGTTGCGCAAATTGACGTCGACGATCGCGCAATCGATCTCGCCCGCCGCGATCAGCGGCAGCGCGTCGGCCGCACAATCGGCCATGCCGCCGCCGGCATAGCCGAGCGCATCAAGAAAATCCTCCAACATCATGGCGATAAGAGGTTCGTCCTCGACGATCAGGACCCGGTTACGCATAGCTCAGCCATAGCGAGCGCAGGGCGCCGCGCAAGCCGCTTCACGCCTGGCTCAACGCATCGCGCGCGGCTTCGCCCAGTTGCTGCACCGAAAAAGGCTTCGGCAGGAAGGCGACATTGTCGAGGTCGATCGACTTGCGCAATTGCTCCTCGGCATAGCCTGACATGAACAGGATCGGCAGATGCGGGTAACGCTCGCGCACGTGGCGCGCCATCGTCGGCCCGTCCATCTGCGGCATCACCACGTCGGAGATCAGCAGATCGGGCGCCTGGCAGGTTTCGAGCAATTCGAGCGCCGCCTCGCCATTTTCCGCGCTCAGCACGGTATAGCCCTGTCGCGAGAGCGCGCGTTCGGCGACCGCGCGGACCATCGCCTCGTCCTCGACCAGCAGCACCGTGCCGGTGCCCCACATCTCGGCCTGCCGGGTGCGCACCGGTGCGCGCGGCACGGCGACCGCGCCGGCGGCGTGGACGGGGAGGTAGATGGTGAAGGTCGCGCCCTGTCCCGGCTTCGAATCGGCAAAGATATAGCCGCCCGATTGCTTGACGATGCCATAGACCGTCGACAGCCCGAGCCCGGTGCCCTTCCCCACCTCCTTGGTGGTGAAAAACGGCTCGAAGATCTTCGGCAGCACCTCCTGCGGAATGCCGGTGCCGGTGTCGGAGATTTCCAGCGCGGTATAATCCGCCGGGGGCATGATGTCCGACCCGCGCTCGCGCACCTCGGCCGGGCCGACCGCGCGGGTGCGGATCGTCAGCGTGCCGCCGCCGTGCGGGTTCTTGGCCTGCATCGCATCGCGCGCATTGACCGCGAGATTGACCACCACCTGCTCCAGTTGCCCCGGATCGGCGCGCACCGGGCCGAGATCGCGGCCGTGGCTGACGTTGAGCGTCACCGTCTCGCCGAGCAGCCGCTTGAGCAGGTTCGACACTTCGGACACCACGTCGGGCAATTGCAGCACCTGCGGCCGCAACGTCTGCTGGCGCGAGAAAGCAAGCAACTGCCGCGTCAGCCCGGCGGCGCGGTTCGAATTGCTGCGGATCTGCTGGATGTCGTCGTAATCGCTGTCGCCGGGGGAGTGGCGCATCAGCATCAGATCGCAATGGCCGAGGATCGCGGTCAGGATATTGTTGAAATCATGCGCAACGCCGCCGGCGAGCTGCCCCACCGCCTGCATCTTGGTCGCCTGCGCCACCTGACGCTTGAGCCGCGATTCCTCGCTATTGTCCTTGAGGCTCAGCACCACCGCCGCCGCGCCCATCCCGCGTGCGCCGGCGATCGTCAGCACCACCGGCTCCTCGGGGTGATCGCGTAGCCGCACCGCCATGTCGCTCGGCGCGGCCGCGCCATTGGCGAAGCGCCGCACCGCATCGGCCACCGCGGCCTTGTCCTCGCGCACCACCAGATCGCCCGGATAGAGCGGGGGCACCGCGGGATCGATCCCGGCGGCGCGGGTGAAGACCTCGTTCATCTGGACGAACCGCCCCTCGCGATCGACCAAGGCGATCCCGACCGGCATCAGCGAGACGAGCGTGCTGATATGGTTCGCCGCGGTCGGCCCGTCGGCGACCGGCGCATCCTCTTCGTCGAGCAGCGCGATCAGGATCGGCCCGCCCTCGCTTTCATTCTCGGCGAACGGCACCTGCACCGGGCGCAGCGGATTGCCGTCGAGCCCCTCGCGTTCGAACCGCACCAGCCCGCGGCTGTCGGTGATCAGGAAACGCGCGAAATCCTGCCCCTCGATCGTCCCGCCCGGTTGCCCGAGCGCACGATGCGACAGCACCGGATTGGCGCTGAGGACGCGGCCATCGGGGGCGATCAGCGCGGCCATGATCCCCGCCTCGCCCAGCCGGTTGCCGAGATCGCCGGCCAGCGCGTCGGTGAGCCGGTCGACGCGCGTCGCATCGGCGGCGGGCTCGAAGCGCCAGATCAGCATGTCCTGCTGCTCGCCGGCGCGGGTCACCTCAGCGGTGATCGTCTGGCGGTCGAGCCGCAGCGGCCCGCTCGGCGCGCGCCCGTCGCGCCACGCCGCGCGCCCCGCGGTGGCGAGCGCCGCCGCCCCGCCCTCGCCCAGCGGCAGATCGGGCGGCGCGGGAAAGCCGCCGAACAATGCCTCGTAGCGATCGTTGGCGCAGACCAGCCGCCCCGCCCGGTCGGTGATCGCGATCGCATCAGCGGCGGTCTGCGCGATCGCGCGCGCCAGCCCCCAGTCGACCTCGACCGCGGTTGCCTCATCCGCGCCCGCGAGCGAGCGCCATGTCATCGCCGCCCCGGCCAGCACCACCGCCGCGCCGAGGAACCCGCCGGCAAACACCGCGCTGCCGGTCAGCCACAGCACGATCAGCGCGGCGATCCCCCCGGCGAGCAGCGAGGCGAGCAGCGCGCTGCGCTGGGTCAAGTGGATCGGAGGAGCGATCGGTCGGGAAGCCATGACTCCTGCGTGATCCTTCGCCGCCCGTCACGCGTCAAGCGCAACGGGCGGCGAATACGCTCACCAGATGCGAACGCGGGCTTCAGGCGCGAGATACAGCGCATCCCCCGCCTTCACATTATAGGCGCCGTACCACGGATCGAGATTGCGCACGGTCAACACGCGCTGGTGCCCCGGCGCGTGCGGATCGGTGAGCAGGCTCTGGCGCAGCATCGGCTCGCGCATCTTGACCCGCCACACCTGCGCCCAGCCGAGATAGAAGCGCTGGTCGCCGGTCGTGCCGTCGAGCACCGGTGCCGGCTTGCCGCCGAGCGAGGCGTGATAGGCATCGATCGACACGGTCAGCCCGGCGAGGTCGGCGATATTCTCGCCCAGCGTCAGCGCACCCTGGACATGCTGGCCCGGCAGCGGCTCGTAAGCGTCATATTGCGCGACGAGCTTGTCGGTGAAGCCCTTGAACCGCTCGACATCCTGCGCGGTCCACCAGTCGGTCAGCTTGCCGTGGGCATCATATTTGCGGCCCTGATCGTCGAAGCCGTGGCTGATCTCATGCCCGATCACCGCGCCGATCCCGCCGTAGTTGATCGCCGGATCCGCCTTCGGATCAAAGAACGGCGCCTGCAGGATCGCCGCCGGGAAGACGATCTCGTTCATCGGCGGGTTGTAATAAGCGTTGATCTCCATCGGCGTCATGAACCACTCGTCGCGGTCCACCGGCTTGCCGAGCTTGTTCAGATCGCGCTGGAAATCGAATTCGTTGGCGCGCGCGACATTGCCGACCAGATCGTCGCGCTTCACCTCCAGCGCCGAATAATCGCGCCATTTCACCGGATAGCCGATCTTCGGGCGGAAGGTCGCGAGCTTGGCCAGCGCCTTCTGCTTGGTCTCGGGCGCCATCCATTCGAGCTTGCGCAGCCGCTCGCCCATCGCGGTGATGACGTTCTTGACGAGGTCATCGGCCGCCGCCTTCGCCTCGGGCGGGAAATATTTGGCGACATAGGCGCGGCCGATATCCTCGCCCAGTTCGTTCTTCACCAGATCGCTGCCGCGCTTCCACCGCGCCTGCTGCTCGGGCGTGCCGGAGAGCGTGGTGCCGTAGAAGGCGAAGCGGGTCTTGTCGAAATCGCTCGACAGGAAGCGGGCATAGCTGCCGATGACGTGCAGCATCAGATGATCCTTGAGCACGGCAAGCGGGGTTTCGGCCCACAATTTCGCCTCGCCGGTCAGCGCGCTCGGCTGCGCGACGAGATAATCGCCGGTCACCGGCATCCCCGCCGCCTTGGCAAAATCGCTCCAGTCGAACCCCGGCGCGCGCTGCGCGAGATCGGCGAAGGCGAATTTATTGTAGGTCTTGTCGGCGTCGCGGCTCTCGATCCGGGTCCAATGCACGCCGGCAAGCGCCTTTTCGAACGCGAACACCGCCGCCGCGCGCTTTGCCGCATCGGGCTCGCCCGCCAGTTCGAGCATCCGCGTCAGATAGGCCTGATAGGCGGTGCGGGTCTCGGCCAGCTTGGCATCGTCTTTCAAATAATAATCGCGATCGGGGAGCCCGAGCCCGCCCTGCGAGAGCCCGACGATATAGGCATCGGGGTTCTTGTCGTCCTGCCCGACCCCGGCGCTGAACAGCCCCGACACGCCATAGCGCTGCATCTTCGCGGCCTCGATCGCGAGCGCGCGGCGATCCTTGGTCGCCTTGATCGCGGCGAGCCACGGCTTGATCGGCGTGGCACCTTTGGCGTTGATCGCGGCTTCGTCCATGAAGCTGGTGTAGAAGTCGCCCGACTTGTTGCCCGGCTGCTTCGCCACTTCCTCGAGCAGCGAACGGAGCCGCTGCTGCGACAGATCCTGCAACCGGTGGAACATGCCGTAGGCCGAGCGATCCGCCGGGATCTGCGTCACCTTCTGCCAGTCGCCATTGGCGTAATCGTAGAAATCCTTGCCCGGCGCGACGCTGGTGTCACGCCCCGCGAGATCGAAGCCGAAATCGCCAATTTCGGGCCGGTCGGCGCTCGCCGCCGCTGGTTGCTGCTGCGGCGCGGTCTGCGCGACGGCGCCTGTCGCGGCGCCCGCGAGCAGGGTAATGAGAACAATCGCACGCATCTGGGAAAGCCCCTTTTCGATCTTTCGAATGCGTGTGATTTACCTCGATAAGACGCCTCGTCAATCTTGGTTACGAGTGCGACGATTGCGCCATTTGCGCGCGATCCACATCCGCCAGCCGAACATCGACAGGAAATAGCCGCCGATCGCAAAGGCGCCGGTGACGATCAGCAGCCCGACCGCGGTCGCCGGCGCGGCGTCCGAGAGCAGCCATTGCGCCCAGCCGGCATTGGCTGCCTCACGTACCGGATCGCCGGGCAGCGCCGCATCGATGCGCAACGCCCATTTCCCGATCCAATAAGCCGCCACCCACAAGGGCGGCGTGGTGAAGGGATTGGTGATGAAAGTGGTCAGCGCCGCCGCGGGAATATTGGCGCGCAGCGGCAATGCGAGCATCGCGGAGAAGGGAATCTGCGCCACCGGGAAGAGGATACCGGTCACCATCCCCAGCGCGACCCCGCGCGGCACCGAGCGGCGGGTGAACCGCCACAGATGCGGCGCGAGCACGCGATGCGCCACCGGGCGCAGCAGCCGGCTGTTCTCCATCGATTCGCGGGTTGGCAGGTTGCGCGCGCACCAGCCGGCGAATCGCTGCCACAGCCCCGGCGCGGCGGAGGCCATCAGCCCCGGTCGCGCATCAGCCGCCCGGCCTCACGCTTCCATTCGCGCTCCTTGATCGCCTCGCGCTTGTCGTGCGCCTTGCGGCCCTTGGCGAGCGCCAGTTCGACCTTCGCGCGCCCCTGCGCGTTGAAATAGACCGACAGCGGGACGAGCGTCATCCCCTCGCGCGCGACCGCGCCGTGGAGCCGGTTGATCTCGCGCTCGTGGAGCAGCAATTTGCGCGGTCGGCGCGGCTCGTGGTTGTAGCGATTGCCGTGGCTGAATTCGGGGACGTTGGAATTGATCAGCCACACCGCCCCATCGCTGACCTCGGCATAGCTTTCCGCGATCGAGCCTTCGCCGAAGCGCAAGGATTTCACCTCGGTCCCGGTAAGCACGATCCCGGCCTCGAATTTGTCTTCGATCGAATAGTCGAAGCGGGCGCGCCGGTTCTCGGCGACGATCTTCTTCTTGTCGAATGTGGCTGGCTTGGGACGCGGCATAAGGCGCGCGATGTAGGGTCCAAACGCGACGAGGGCAACGTGGGCGTGCGAGGCATTCGGAAACCCGACATCGCCTCCGTCCAGAGCCGGACGGCAAAATGACGCTAAAACGGGACCTTCAGCCTCACCATCGCGCGATTGCTCGAAACCCCGCCGACCGAGCCCTGATCGGTCTCGACACCGAGCCTGGCATTGCCGAGCACCGTCGTCTCGGCTTTGGGCAACGCGCTCTCGTCATAGCGCTCGGGCAGCCGCTTCAGCCGGAACGGCTCCTCGCGCCGCCCGCACACGGTAACCTCGCCCTCACGCGCCGGCGGGCAGGTCCTCTCCGCGAGACGCGGCCGCGCCTCCGCCAGCACCGGTCCGGCGACAGCCTGCAACGCGAGCAGCAGCAACTCCATCCCGGCGAGGCTGCGCCGCGATTGTGGCGCAGCCGTGTCCGGCGCGCGTCACAATCCGGCGCGCGCCAATCCCGCGTCGACCGCCTTGCGCGCGGCTTCGCCCGGCCAGGTCATCGGCAACCGCAGCCCCTCGGGGAAACCGGGGCGCACCTTGGTCATCGCGTATTTCACCGGCCCCGGCGAGGCATCGGTGAACAGCGACACGTGGAGCGCGAACAGCCGGTCGTTGAGTTCGAGCGCCTTGGCATAATCGCCCGCCGCGCACGCCGCCTGGAAATCGGCGCACAGTCGCGGCGCGACATTGGCGGTGACCGAGATGCACCCCACCCCGCCGGTGGCATTATAGCCGAGCGCGAGATCGTCATTGCCCGAAAGCTGGCAGAAACCGTCGCCCAGCGCGGCGCGGTGCTGCGACACGCGCTGGAGCACGCCGGAGGCATCCTTCACCGCAACGAACAGCTCGGGAAAGTCGCTGACGATGCGGATCAGCGTCTCGGGCTGGATATCGGTCACGGTGCGCGCGGGGACGTTGTACAGCACGATCGGCAGCGGCGATTGCGGCGCGAGCGCGGCGAAATGCTGGTAGATCCCCTCCTGCGACGGGCGGTTGTAATAAGGCGGCACCATCAGCGCCGCATCCGCCCCGGCTTCCTTCGCGGCGATCAGATTGGCCGCGGCGACCCGCGTGTCGTTCGATCCCGCCCCGGCGATCACCGGCACGCGCCCCTTGGCCTGATCGACGCACACTTTGACGATCGCGAATTGCTCGTCCTTGGTCAGCGTCGCCGCCTCGCCGGTGGTGCCGCACGGCACCAACGCCGCGGAGCCTTCGGCGATCTGCCACTCGACGAGATCTCGATACGCCGATTCGATGAACTCGCCATGCGCGTCGAACGGCGTGACGAGCGCCGGAATTGAGCCGGAAAACATGATTTTACGCCCCCGAAATGGCGATAAGTTAAGGTTCGTTCAGGACAGATACGGGTTGAACCGCTAGTCTGTCCATAACGGTGGCTCGAATTGAAGGCAGGTGCTTTGATCGGATTGACTCTAATGGCCGGCGCGGCCCTGGCGCTCGCGCAGGATCAGGACGATTCTTACGCGACGCGGATGGCCAATATGCGCGCCGAACAACAGGGTGGGCAGACCAATGCGTCGCCGAGCGCACCGACCACCCCGGCGGTGCCGTTCGCGCCCAATGCCGCCGCGATCGCCGGGCCGATCGCGCAATGGACCGCGCTGCGCCAGACCGATTCCCTGCCGTTCGACAGCTATGCCAGCTTCCTGATCGCGCATCCCGGCTGGCCGGGCGAAGCGGCCAACCGCCGCGCGGCGGAACGCAAGGCCGACACCGCCTCGCCCAGCGCGGCGGTCGCCTATTTCCGCCGCTATCCGCCGCAGTCCGCGACCGGCGGGCTCGCTTATGCCCGCGCGCTCGCCGCGACCGGCCGCAGCAGCGAGGCCAATGAGGCGGCGCGCGCGGCGTGGCGGCGCGGCGCGCTCGCCGCCAACGACGAGGCCGCGCTCCAGCAGCAATTCGGCAATGCGCTCCGCGCCGAAGACCAGGATGCGCGGATGGACGCGCTTCTGTGGCAGGGCGCGACGAGCATCGCGGCGCGGCAGATCGTGCTCGTTTCCTCCTCCCGCCTGCCGCTGTTCACCGCGCGGCTCGCGTTCCGCAGCGGATCGGCTAATGCCGCCGAGCTCGCCGCGACGACCGACGCTGTGGGCGAGCGCGACGCCGGCTATATCGCCGACAAGGCGATCTGGCTCGGCCGCACCAACCCCGCCGCGGCGCGCCAGTGGCTCGCGCGGACCCGCGCGCCGGGGATGAACCCGCCGGGCAACCCGGAAAAATTCTACGCGACGCTCTATTCCAACGCCAAGAGCGCTGCGACCGACGGCCAGTGGCAGACCGCTTACGATATCGCGCGGCAAATCGATGACGCTTATCCCGCGGGGACCGACGTCTCGACCAAATCCTATGGCGAACGCGATCAATATACCAACCTCGCCTGGCTCGCCGGGCAGGTCGCGCTCAACAAATTGGGCCGCCCGGCGGATGCGATGCCGATGTTCGAGCGCTACGGCCGCGGCACGATCGCGCCGCAGGTCCGCGCCAAGGGCTTTTACTGGGCGGCGCGCGCCGCCGAGGCTGCCGGGCGCGCGAGCGAGGCCTCATCTTTCTACGAACGCGCCGCGGGGTTCCGCGATCAATATTACGGCCAGCTCGCCAACGAGCATCTCGGCCGCGCGCTGGTCGCGCCACCGCCGGTCGGCACCCCCGCGATCGACCCCGCGACCCGCGCCGCTTTCTACAACCGCGAGGTGGTGCGCGCCGCGCAATATCTCGGCGCGACCGGCAATTGGCAGGACCAGACCGCCTTTGTGAAGGAAATCGCGCTCGATGCGGACAGCGACAGCGATCACCTGCTCGCCGACGAACTCTCGCGCGCGATCGGCCGCCCCGATCTCGGGGTGCTGGTCGGGCGGCGCGCGATGCTCAACGGGCTCACCGAATATCGCGCCAGCGGCTTCCCCACCGTATCGGTGCCGAGCGGGTTCGAGAGCGACTGGACGATGATCCACGCGATCGCCCGGCAGGAGAGCAATTTCGATCGTATGGCGATCTCGGGCGCGGGCGCGCGCGGGCTGATGCAGCTGATGCCGGGCACCGCGCGCGAACAGGCCGCGAAGCTTGGCCTCGCCTATAACGCCGGCGCGCTGACCACCGACACGAGTTACAACATCCAGCTCGGCGCCAATTATTTCCAGCGCATCTTCAATATGTTCGGCAGCTACCCGCTAGCGATCGCGGCGTATAACGCCGGGCCGGGCAATGTGAACAAATGGCTCAACGCGAACGGCGATCCGCGTACCGGCTCGGTCGACATGCTCGACTGGATCGAGGCGATCCCGTTCACCGAGACACGCAATTACGTCCAGCGTGTGCTGGAAAATTGGTCGGTCAACGGGCGCGGAGATACAGCGTCGAGAGGAAAGCAGCATGCGACGAATTGGGGAGGTACTCCCGAACCTTTCGATCCCGCTGTCTACAAACAAAAACAGCGA
>JAFIGU010000069.1 GCA_017849555.1 Sphingomonas sp.
GCCGCTGCGCCGGCGGCACCGCCGGCGCCGCCGGCTGCCCCTGTTGCGGCGGCGCCCGCGGCACCGCGCGCGTCGGAGCCCAAGCCGATCACGATCACCACCGATCTGTCGCCGCGCACGCCGTCGGACCAGCAGCCGGTGCTGCGCTCGGTCGGGCCGGGCGGTTTCGTGCGTCAGGCGCCGGGCGAGCAGCAGCCGCCGATCGCCCCCGCGCCGCCGCGCCGACTCGTCCCCGCCAAGCCCTCGCCCGAGATCGCCGGCAAGACCAGCCTGCTCGATCTCAACGACAAGGTTTGCAAATGGCCGCTCGGCCACCCCGGTGAGCCCGATTTCCACTTCTGCGGCGACAAGGTGAACCCCGGTTTCCCTTATTGCGTCGAGCATTGCGGCCACGCCTATCAGGCGCAATTGCCGCGTCGTGACCGTCGCGCCCCGCCGCTGCCGTTCGGCGGCCCGCGGATGCGCTGATAGGCATTCGCTAGTTCTTCTCCCCTCCCTTGAACAAGGGAGAGGTCGGGGGTGGGTTGGCCCGCGAGGCTACCGTTGCGCGCGCCTCATACCCACCCACCCCCAGCCCTACTTTCACCGGGGAGGGGAGTTAAGGGAAATGGGTGCATCGCCATTCGAGCCATTGTCGCTGCGTATTTAAGTCAATGTTAATAGGGAAATGGGACCTTCCTCTCTCATGAGGGGGGGGTCTCATGGCACGTCATGTCGTTCGGTTTTTTCCCAACGATTCGCGCGGCGCGAGCCTGGTTGAATTCGCGCTGATCGCACCGCTCTTGATGATGATCCTGCTGGGGATACTCGGCTACGGCCAGTATTTCCTGCTTGCGCATAGCGCGCAGCAGATCGCGAATGACGCCGCGCGGGCGACGGTCGCCGGGATGAGCAGCGCCGAGCGTCAATCGCTCGCCCAGGCCGCGCTGACGCGCGAGCTTCCCAATCTGCCGGAGGTCGCCAGCGCGACGCTGTCGGTGAGCGAGTCGCTGCCGTCGGTGACGGTGCAGGTGCGAGTCGATGCCAGCCGGATCGGCCTGTACCGGCTCAATTTGCTGCCGATGCCCGATCCGACGATCGTTCGCAGCGCGGTGATCCAGCAGGGCGGTGTCCTGTGATGTGGCCGCATCCCCTCCGTTTGCTCCGCGATCGCCGCGCGGGCGCCGGGATATTGGTCGCGGCGGCGCTGCCGGTGGTGATCGGGATGGCCGCTTTCGCGGTCGATCTCGGCGCGGTGCAGCTTGATACCCGGCGGCTGCAGGGGGTGGCGGATGCCGCCGCGCTCGCCGCGGCGTCGGGCGATCCGACCAAGGCGCAGGTGACGGCGCAGGCGGCGGTCACCGCCGCCGGCTTTCCGCGATCGGTGACAGCGCAGGTCATTCCCGGCAATTACGTACAGGATGCGTCGATCGCGGCCGCGTCGCGCTTCACCCCGTTGAGCAACGGCAGCGGCAACGCCATGCGGGTCGTGCTGCAATCGACCTCGCCGACCTTCTTCGCGCGGATTTTCGGCAAGACCAATATCGTCATCTCGCGCCAGGCGACCGCGGCGCAACAGCGTTATGCGGCCTTCTCGATCGGGTCGCGGCTGGCGAGCCTCAACGGCGGGCTGCTCAATTCGTATCTCTCCGCGCTGACCGGCAGCAATGTCTCGCTGTCGGTGATGGATTATCAGTCGCTGGTCGGCGCCGATGTCGATCTGTTGCGCTTCCTGCCGCTGCTGCGCACCTCCGCCGGGCTGAAGGCGCTGACGTTCGGCGACGTGCTCAACAGCAATGTCTCGACGCCGCAGGTGCTCAACGCGATCGCCTCCGCGCTGTCGGCGGACGGCCAGCCGGCGGCGGCGACCGCGATCAAGAATCTGCTCAACGTCAGCGGCGGGCAATCGCTCACCTTGTCCGCGCTGATCGATGCCGGGCCGTTCGCGACGCAGAGCGAGGGCGGGACCGGGCTCGCCAAGGTCAATGCGCTGGCGATGGCCACCGCGGTGCTCCAGCTCGCGTCGCAGCAGCGACAGGTGGCGCTCGATCTGGGCGCGAGCGTGCCGGGGCTCGCCTCGACCAAGGTATTTCTGGCGGTGGGCCAGCGGCAGGCGCAATCGCCGTGGATCACGATCACCGCATCGGGCGCGCCGATCCTCCACACCGCGCAGACGCGGCTCTTCGTCCAGGCCCAGCTCGCACCGACGCTGATCTCCGGGCTGGGCGGGCTGGTCTCGATCAACCTGCCGCTGTTCGTCGAGCTCGCCGGCGCGGAGGGGCGGCTCAACGCGATCAACTGCGCCGGCGGGACGACGCCGAGCACGACGCTCGACGCCCGGACCGATGCGGTGCGCGCCGCGATCGGCAACATCAACACCTCGGCGCTCAACGATTTTTCCACGCCGATCAACCCGACGGAAACCACGCTGGTCCACGCCTTGCTGGTCGACGTGGTCGGCAGCAGCAACATCTCGACCGGGGCAAGCGAACCGTGGCAGCAGCTGACCTTCGGCCTGCCCGCGATCCAGGCCGGGCAGAGCCAGACGATCAGCCAGACGGTGCCGGTCAACGGGCTCGCCACCTCGCTGGTCCAGCAGGCTAATCTGGCGGTGGTGCTCGCCGGCCTGCGGGTGCCGGTCTCGCCGCTGCTCCAGCCGGTGACCTCGGCGCTGCAGCTCGTCTCGCCCGCGCTCGATACGTTGCTGATGACCGTCACCGGCACATTGGGGGTGGGGATCGGCCAGGCCGATCTGCGCGTCACCGGGATGCGCTGCGGCGCGGCGGTGCTGGTGGGGTAAATGCCCTCGACCGTCGAGCCGCGTCCGGCATGACGGCGAAGGTCGGACGCCGGGGTTTGCTGTCGCCGCGCGCCCCGATATAGCCGTTCCATGTCCGACGATCTGTTCGCTTCCCCCTCTTCCGCCACCGCCAACAGCTACGACGCCTCGTCGATCGAGGTGCTCGAAGGGCTGGAGCCGGTGCGGCGGCGCCCCGGCATGTATATCGGCGGCACCGACGAGCGCGCGCTGCACCACCTCGCGGCCGAAGTGCTCGACAATGCGATGGATGAGGCGGTTGCGGGCCATGCGACGCGGATCGAGGTGACGCTGGCGGTCGGCAACCGGCTGACGATCGTCGACAACGGACGCGGGATGCCGGTCGATCCGCACCCCAAATTCCCCGGCAAGAGCGCGCTCGAGGTGATCCTCTCGATGCTCCACTCGGGGGGCAAGTTCACCGGCAAGGCCTATGCCACGTCGGGCGGGTTGCACGGCGTCGGCGTGTCGGTGGTCAACGCCTTGTCGTCGGACACGGTGGTCGAGGTGGCGCGCGACCGCCAGCTCTACCGCCAGAGCTTCTCGCGCGGGCAGACGCTGACCCCGCTGGAGACGGTCGGCGCGGCGCCCAACCGGCGCGGCACCTCGGTCTCCTTCACCCCCGACGAGGAGATTTTCGGGAGCGAGCTGCATTTCAAACCGGCGCGGCTCTATCGGCTCGCGCGCTCCAAGGCCTATCTGTTCGCGGGCGTCGAGATCCGCTGGAAATGTGCCCCCGAGCTGATCACCGACGACACCCCGGCCGAGGCGGTGTTCCAATTCCCCGGCGGGCTCGCCGATCATCTGCGCGAACAGCTCGGCGGGCGCGAATGCGCGACCGCGGATTTCTTCGCGGGGACGCAGGAATTTCCCGACGGGCAGGGGCGGCTCGAATGGGCGGTGGCGTGGCCCTTGTGGTCCGACGGCAGCTATAGCTGGTATTGCAACACGATCCCGACGCCGGACGGCGGCACCCACGAACAGGGGCTGCGGCAGGCGCTGGTGCGCGGGCTTCGCGCGTTCGGCGAGCTGGTCGGCAACAAGCGCGCCAAGGATTTGAACGCCGACGACGTGATGGTCGGATCGGAGCTGATGCTCTCGGTGTTCATCCGCGATCCGCAATTCCAGTCGCAGACCAAGGACCGGCTGACCTCGCCCGAGGCGGCGGGGCTGGTCGAAAAGGCCGCGCGCGACCATTTCGATCATTTCCTCAGCGACAATATGGAACGCGGCAAGGCGCTGCTTGGCTATGTGCTCGAGCGGATGGACGATCGCCTGCGCCGCAAGCAGGAGCGCGAGGTCAAGCGCAAGACCGCCACCTCGGGGCGCAAATTGCGCCTCCCGGGCAAGCTCACCGATTGCGCCGCCGACAGCCCCGAGGGGACCGAGTTGTTCATCGTCGAGGGCGATTCGGCGGGCGGCTCGGCCAAGCAGGCGCGCGACCGCAAGACGCAGGCGATCCTGCCGATCCGCGGCAAGATCCTCAACGTCGCGTCGGCGACCTCGGCCAAGATCCTCGCCAATCAGGAAATCGCCGATCTGATCCAGGCATTGGGCTGCGGCACGCGCAAGGATTGTCTGGCGGACAACCTGCGCTACGAGCGCGTCATCATCATGACCGACGCCGATGTCGACGGCGCGCATATCGCGACGCTGCTGATGACCTTCTTCTTCCAGGAGATGCCCGATATCGTGCGCCGCGGGCACCTCTATCTCGCGCAGCCGCCGCTCTACCGCCTGACCGCGGGGAGCAAGTCGCTCTACGCGCGCGACGATGCGCACCGCGCCGAGATCGAGGCGGGGCCGTTCAAGGGCAAGAAGGTCGAGGTCGCGCGCTTCAAGGGGCTGGGCGAGATGAACCCGGGTCAGCTCCGCGAAACGACGATGGACAGCGCGACGCGCAGCCTGATCCGCATCACCCTGCCGCAGGAATATGAGGAGCGCGCCGGCGTGAAGGACCTGGTCGACCGGCTGATGGGCACCAACCCGGCGCACCGCTTCGCCTTCATCCAGGAAAATGCTGCGCGGATCGACGAGGAAACGATCGACGCGTGATGCCTCCGTCATTCCCGCGCAGGCGGGAATGACGGAAGAGAAGAGGGATCGAGCAGACAGCCGTAAATCCCTTCCACCCCGGCGCAGGCCGGGGTCCAGCATCGAACCGGTCGTAACTGGACCCCGGCCTTCGCCGGGGTGGTTGTGCGGGCCGAAAGGCGGGATGTTGACGCTCCGCCGCGCTCGCCGGTATTAGCGGCTTCCGGGCGACCCCTTTCCGGGGTCGCCCTTGCTCTTTTTGCAGGAGATGCCCCGTGACCATCACCGCCCTGATGCCCGTTTATCCCCGGTCGGGGGTGCGGCCGGTGCGAGGCGAGGGGGCGTATCTGTTCGGCGAGCGCGGCGAGAAATATCTCGATTTCGCCAGCGGCATCGCGGTCAATTGCCTCGGCCACGGCCACCCGAAGCTGGTCAAGGCGATCGCCGATCAGGCGGCGACGCTGATGCATGTCAGCAACCTCTACGGCAGCCCGCAGGGCGAGCATTTCGCGCAGCGGCTGGTCGATGCGACCTTCGCCGATACGGTGTTCTTCACCAATTCGGGCGCCGAGGCGGTGGAATGCGCGATCAAGACCGCGCGGCGCTATCATTTCGCCAACGGCAACCCCCAGCGGCATGACCTGATCGCGTTCGATACCGCCTTCCACGGCCGGACGCTCGGGACGATCTCCGCGACCAACCAGCCCAAGATGCGCGACGGGTTCGAGCCGCTGCTGCCGGGCTTTAAATATGCCCAGTTCAACGATCTCGCCGGCGCGCTGGCGCTGATCGACGACAATACCGCCGGTTTCCTGGTCGAGCCGATCCAGGGCGAGGGCGGCATCCGCCCGGCGACGCAGGAATTCCTCCAGGGGCTGCGCAAGGCGTGCGACGAGCACGGCCTGCTGCTGGTGCTCGACGAGGTGCAGGCGGGCTATGGCCGCACCGGCAAATTGTTCGCGCATGAGCTTTA
>JAFIGU010000070.1 GCA_017849555.1 Sphingomonas sp.
AGGAAGGGGAAGGGCGTTACCCCTCGCGCACCCGCAGTGCCTTCAGCCCCTCGCGCATCGCATCGGGGAGCGGCTCGCCGGCCGGGGCGGTCATCACGATCACCGTGTCGCAGGTCGCGATCGCTACGCCGTTCTGGAACATCGCCGCCAGCATCTCCCAGCTGCGATTGCCGATCTTGCCGATGCCGATCGCAATCTCGACCGGAGCGGGAAAGCTGCCCTCGGCGAGATAGTTGATCTCGTTGCGCGCGACGACCGCGCGGAAGTCCTTACCGCGTTGGGCGTCGCCGATAGTGTGGTTCATCCGCACCCGCACCGTCTCGAACAGCGCCGCGAAAGCCACATTGTTGAGATGCCCGTTGGGATCGAGATCCTGATAGCGCGTCTGGATCTCCTCGCGCTTCGGGTAGCTGTCCGGCGAGAGGCGCCAGGCGGCGGGGCGGGGCATATCGGGGCTGCCTTTCGTTAAGGGGCGGGGGCCGACGCGGGAGTTAATCCCGCGTCGTCGGACGGGTTCGCTGCGCGACCCGCCGGCCGGCCTTGCTGGTCTCGCGGATAGCCTTGCTATCCGCGTGCCAGCTGCGGCTTACCGTGGCGCCATGCGAATGGCGCCGTCGAGCCGCACATCCTCGCCGTTGAAATAGCCGTTCTCGATCATCAGCGTCGCGAGCGCGGCATATTCCGCCGGGTCGCCGAGCCGCTTCGGGAACGGGACCGAGGCGGCCAGCGCGTCCTTCACATTCTGCGGCGCGGCGGCGAGCAGTGGGGTGTTGAAGATCCCCGGCAGGATCGTGTTGACCCGGATGCCCTCGCCCATCATGTCACGCGCGATCGGCAGCGTCATGCCATCGACGGCGCGCTTCGACGCCGAATAGGCCGCCTGGCCCATCTGCCCGTCTTCCGCCGCGACCGAGGCGGTGTTGACGATCGCGCCGCGCTCGCCATCCGCCAGCGGGTCGAGCGTCAGCATCCCGGCAGCCGATTTGGCGATGCAGCGGAACGTGCCGACGAGGTTGATCTGGATGATCCAGTTGAAGGCGTCGAGCGGGAAGTGCTTGATCGAGCCGTCTTCCTTGCTGCGGCTCGCGGTCTTGATCGCGTTGCCGGTGCCGGCGCAATTGACCAGCACGCGCTCCTGACCGATCGCCGCGCGCGCCTTGGCGAAGCCCTCGTCGACCGACGCGTCGTCGGTGACGTTGACCTTGCAATAGACCCCGCCGAGTTCCTGCGCGATCGCCTCGCCCTTCTCCTCCTGCAAGTCGAAGATCGCGACCTTCACCCCCTTGGAGGCGAGCAGCCGCGCGGTCGCCGCGCCGAGGCCGGAGGCGCCGCCGGTGACGACGGCCGAGATCGTATTGTCGAGCTTCATTGGAAATCCTCTCTAGTCAAAGGAGTGAATCAGAATCCGATCCCCGTCATGCCGGGCTCGACCCGGCATCCAAAGCCACAGGAGCCATCGTCCGCGGCTCTGGATGCCGGATCAAGTCCGGCATGACGGCAAAAAGGGTGGCGTCAGGCGGTCTGCCAGTCGCAATTCTCGATGATCGTGACATTGGCGACCCCGCCGCCCTCGCACATCGTCTGCAGGCCATAACGCCCGCCGCGCCGGCGAAGTTCGTGGACCAGGGTGGCCATCAGCTTGGTGCCCGAGGCGCCGAGCGGATGGCCGAGCGCGATCGCGCCGCCGTTGACGTTGAGCCGCTCGGGCTTGGCGCCAGTATGCTTGAGCCATGCCATCGGCACCGAGGCGAACGCCTCATTGACTTCGTAGAGGTCGATATCGTCGATCGACAGCCCGGCCTTCTTGAGCGCCTTGTCGGTGGCGAACAGCGGCTCCTCGAGCATCACCACCGGATCGCCCGCGGTGACGGTGAGGTTGACGATCCGCGCCATCGGCTTGAGATTGTATTTCTTGAGCGCTTCGGCGCTGACGATCAGCACCGCGCTGGCGCCGTCGCAGATCTGGCTGGCCGAGGCCGCGGTCAGCGCGCCGCCCTCGGCGAGCAATTTAACCCCGGCCATGCCTTCGGGTGAGGCGTCGTAGCGAATGCCCTCGTCGGCGTTATGGACTTCCTTGCCCTCAGGGGTCTCGATCTCGATCGCGACAATCTCGTCGCGGAACTTGCCCGCCTGGGTCGCCGCGACCGCCTTGCGGTGGCTGCCGAGCGAGAATTCGTCGAGCACCTCGCGCGAGAAGCCGTGTTTCTTGGCGATCATCTCCGCGCCGGCGAACTGGTTGAAGACGATGCCGGGATATTTCTCTTCCAGCCCCGGCGACTTGGCCTTGCCGAGCCCCGCATCGTAGAACAATTTGAAGGTCGACCCCATCGGCACCCGCGTCATGCTCTCGACGCCGGCGGCGATCACCACATCCTGCGTGCCCGACATCACCGCCTGCGCGGCGAATTGCATCGCCTGCTGCGAGGAGCCGCACTGGCGGTCGATCGTCACCGCGGGGGTGCTTTCGGGTAGCTTGGAGGCGAGCACGGCGTTGCGGCCGACCTGTCCGGCCTGTTCGCCGCCCTGGCTGACGCAGCCCATGATCACGTCGTCGATCGCATCGGCGGGGACGCCCGAGCGCTCGACCAATGCATCCAGCACCTTGGCGGCGAGATCCACCGGGTGCCAGCCGGCAAGCCTGCCGCCCCGCCGTCCTCCGGCCGTCCGCACCGCTTCGACGATATACGCCTCAGGCATCTTCCGACTCTCCATAACAGATGTTATCCCACAATCCGCATTTGGCGCGAATTGACGTAAACGGCAAGGGGTGGAGACGTAAATGGAGGTAAGCGCAGCGGTGGAAGCGCGGCGATCGGTGCGGGGGTTTCTCGACACGCCGGTCGAGCCGGCGCTGCTGAGGGCGCTGGCGCTCAAGGCGGCGCGCGCGGCGACCGGGGGCAATCTCCAGCCGTGGCACGTCGATATCGTCCACGGCGCCTCCATGCAGCGGCTCAAGGAGATCATGCGCGGCAAGATCGAGCGGCGCGAAAGCGAGACGCCGGGCTATGATATCTACCCGCGCGAGATGCCCGAGGCGATGAAGCAGCGTCGCTTCGAGATCGGCGAGATCCTTTACGGCCATCTTGGCATCCCGCGCGAGGACCGGCGCGCGCGAGCGATCTGGTTCGCGCGCAACTTCCAGTTCTTCGGCGCGCCGGCGGCCTATTTCGTCACAGTCGATCGCCGCATGGGGCCACCGCAATGGGCGGACCTCGGCATGTATCTGCAGAATCTGATGCTGCTCGCGATCGAGGCGGGGCTGGCGACCTGCCCGCAGGAATGCTGGGCGGTCTATCCGCAGACGGTCGAGGCGTTCCTCGGGACGCCGCCGGAGCGGATGCTGTTCTGCGGCGTGGCGATCGGGTTCGAAGATGCGGAGGAGCCCGCCAACCGCGCACGCAGCCCGCGTGCGGCGGAGGCGGAGTGGTTGAGCGAATTTAGCTGAGGGTCGGAGCAGTCAGAGCAACCACCCCGGCGAAGGCCGGGGTCCAGTTACAAGCCGCCCGATGCTGGACCCCGGCCTTCGCCG
>JAFIGU010000071.1 GCA_017849555.1 Sphingomonas sp.
CCGCTGGATCGTCGTCAGCGCATTGGCCTGCGCCGCGGTGCCCGGGGCCCCGGTGGGGAACTCGGACCGCCCGCTCCGCCCGGAAGTGGGGGCGCGGATCGTGGTCCGCGCCAGATCGGTCTGCGCGGTGCGCAGCGCGGCTTCCTGCGCGGCAACATCGGCGCGCGCCTGCTGCGCCTGCGTCACCGCATTCTCATAATCCTGCCGGGCGATCGCGTTGATCTTGACCAGCTCGCCATAGCGCCGCGCGAGCGCGGCGGTCGAGGCGATCGCGGCATGCGCGCGGCCCAGCGCGGCGCGCGCGCTGGCCACCGAGGCCTGATAGGGCTGCGGATCGATGCGGTAGAGCGGCTGCCCCTGGCGCACCTGATCGCCCTCCTCGAACAATCGCGCGAGGATCAGCCCGTTGACCTGCGGCCGGACGTCCGAGCTTTCATAGGCCACGGTGCGGCCCGGCAGCTCGGTGGTCAGCGTCACCGGCTGGGTCCGCACGGTGACGACGCTCACCTCGGCCGGTCCCTGCTGCTGCGGTGCGGCACCCTGGCTGCAGGCGGAAAGCAGCAGCACGGCCGCAAGGGCAGGCGCGAATTTCCTCACGAACGTCCCCGATTTTTATGCTAATGCGTGAGTGATCGATCACTCACAATTTGCGCCAGATACGCCCGCCCATAATTGAGAGCAAGCCCGAAAGATCCATGAACGGAGGAAAATTTTTGCGCTGCAGCATCGACGACCGTTCCAGCCGAGCCGCGCAACGGCGCGCGCATATCCTTGAAATATCGCGCCGTTTGTTCATCGAAAACGGATTCCACGGCACCGGCGTGGCGCAGATCGCCAGCGCCTCCGGGGTCAAGGTCGGCCAGATCTACCGCGACTTCGCGTCCAAGGAAGACATTGTCGCCGCGATCGCCGCGCGCGACCTGTCGCGCTTTCTCGACGAGGCCGCGCTCGATCATGCGATCCGCGTCGGCGACATCGCCGGCATCCGCGCGTGGATCCTCACTTTCGTCAGCTATAGCGACGATTTCGAGGGCTATCGGCTGATGCCCGAGATCATGGCCGAATCCGCGCGCAATCCGCGCATCGCCGCGGTGCTGGCGACGCTGAGCGACCAGATCCAGAATACCCTGCTCACCGCGCTCGCCGCCTGCGCCCCGGGCGACCGCTATGCCACGGCGCGCGCCGATCTTGCCGATCTGATCAACACCTTGGGCGGCGGGCTGTGCCAGTGGATCGTCGTCACCGCGCAACAGGGGCGCGATTTCCGGCGGTTGTGCGCGCAACTGAGCACGATCATCGAGCGCGAACTCGATGCGCTGATCGCACGGACGAAGGAGCGCTCGCCCTTTCACGTCATCTCCTCGACCGAAACGCCCCCCAGCCCAGCCTGACGGGCGCGCAACGCGGGTTTCCCGCGCGCACAATCATAATGACGCAGCGCAGCACGAACTGCCTCACAACTTTTTACGCCGGCAATGACGCTCCCCCGCCGTCCCGGCCCGCGCCGGCGCGACGAGGCGAACGGGGAAAAGGGGGGCGCCATTTTCCGGCCGCCTCTCAGCTCACCGGCTGCGGCATCAGCGCATCATCGATCTCTCGCGCGCGCGCCGCGGCTTCGCGCCCCATGATCCGCGCGACATAGGCGTCGAACGCATCGCGCTGCGGCAACGTGCCGAACTGCATGCCCCAGGCGATATGGCTGCCGACGAACACGTCGGCCGCGGTGAAGCGGTCGCCCGCGATATAGGGATTGGCCTTCACCGCCCCTTCGAGCGCGTCGACGACATGGTCGAGCGAGCCATAGCCCACCATCCGCTGCTGATCGGCGGTCGGCGCGACCCCCAGCGCCTTGTCCGCTGTCACCGCCTCGAGCGGACCGGCGGCGAAGAACATCCAGCGGTAGTAGTTGGCACGCTCCGCCGCGGTCGGCGCGAGCCCGGCCTCGGGAAACGCCTCCGCAAGATAGGCGACGATCGCCGCGCCCTCGGTCACCGCGCGGCCGTTGTGGACGATCGCCGGCACCTTCCCCATCGGGTTGATCGCCAGATAATCCGGCCCCTTCATCGTCGTGCCGTAATCGAGCACCACCGTTTCATAGGGTGCGCCCACCTCCTCCAGCATCCAGCGGGCGACACGCCCGCGCGACATCGGATTGGTGTAGAAAATCAAGTCGTTCACGCCATCATCTCCTATCGATTCGCATGGAACAAATTAGGAACATTTGCAGCATCAGGCGTCAAGATATTTGTGCAGGAAGGCGATCGTGCGCCCCCAGGCGAGATCGGCGGCGGGCTTGTTGTAGCGCTCCGCCGAGGTGTCGTTGTTGAAGGCGTGATCGACCCCGGAATAGGTGAACGCCTCGACCGTCTTCCCCGCCGCCTTGAGCGCGGCGACCCACGGCTCGCCGGTCTGCGCGACGCGCGCGTCCTTGCCGGCATAATGGAGCAGCATCGGTGCCGCGACCTTCACCGCCTCCGCCGGGGCCGGCGCCGGGCCGTAATAGGCCACCGCCGCGTCGATCGCCGCGCCGCCCGCCACCGCCAGCCGGTCGACCAGCGCGCCGCCCCAGCAGAAACCGACGATACCGCCCTTCCCGCTGGTCGCCGCGCCCTTCTTGGCTTCGGCAAGGATCTCCAGCCCCTGCGCGATGACCAGATCGTAATCGGCGTGGGCGATCATGTCGCGCGCACGATCCTCATTGGCGGGGGTGCCGCCCTGCGGGCCGAGGAAATCGGGCGCGACGACGCGGAAACCGGCCAGCGCGACGCGCCGCGCGACATCGCGGATATGATCGTTGAGCCCGCGATTCTCGTGGATCACCATCACCGTGCCCAGCGGTTTGCCGCCGGTCTTGGGCCGCGCGAGATAGACGATCGAGGGCTTGCCCGCCGCGGTGGCGTGAACCGTGCGGGTAATCAGCCGGGCATCGTCGGGCGGCGTGATCGACGCGGCGGCAGGCGCGGCGCCGATCCCGGCGATCAACGCCTCGGCCGCCGCGACCGACCCGGCCAGCGCGGTCATCTCGCGCAGCAGGGTGCGGCGATCGCGATGCTCGTGGGTATAGGCGTCATACAGCCGGACGGCGCGATCGCGCAGCGACGGATCGGTCATAACCACACTCCGATTCGCCCCCCGGCGGCGGGCGGATCATAATGAGGTAGGGCCGATATGGAAGCACTTGGATCGCCCCCGGATCGAGGCCGGGGTGACGATCGGGTGATCTCAGGCCCGGGCGAACCACCACACGCCGTCGCGCGTCTCGCAGATCGCGCGCCCCTCGATCTCCAGCCGGCGCAGATGCGCGAGCGCCTCGCCGGTCGCCATGCCGATCACCTCGGGGCCGATCGGCCGGCGGAACAATGTGGCGAAGCAATCGACCGCGCGCAGCGGCCCTTCGGCCATCAGATCGACCAGCGCGTCGAGCCGCTCGCGATGTTCGCGATCGAGCGCATCGAGCCGCGCATGAAGCCCGTAGAACGGGTCGCCATGCCCCGGCAGGACGAGCAGGTCATCGGGCAATTGCTTGAACTTGGCGATCGATTCGAGCCAGTCGCCGAGCGGATCGTCGTTGATCTGGCTGGCGTGGATCGAAACGTTCGAGCTGATCCGCGGCAACACCTGATCCCCCGAAATGAGGATATGCCGCTCATAATCGACGAGGCAGGCATGTTCGGGGCTGTGCCCGGTGCCGGTGACGACCTGCCAGTCGGCGCCGCCGATGCGCAGCGTCTCGCCGTCGCGGATGCGGTGGTAGCGCAGCGGCAGCCGCGAGATCATCTTGGCGAAATTGGACCAGCCCGCCCCGGCGCCGCGCGCCACCTGCGCCTCGTCCCACCCCGCACCGCGCCAGAAATCGAGCTGTTCCTGCGGCACATCGGGACGCGCATCGGCGGACAGCATCCGCGCCATCAGCCATTCGGTGCGCGTCATCACCAGCGGCGCGTCGTCGAACCGGCGCGAGAGCCAGCCGGCGAGGCCGATATGATCGGGATGAAGGTGGGTGCCGAGCACCCGCGAGATCCGCGTCCCCGCGAGCGGGCCGTCGAGGATCGTGTTCCACGCCTCGGTCGAACGCGGCGAGGCGGTGCCGGTATCGATCGCCATCGCGGCGCCGTCGCCATCGTCGAGGATCAGCCCGTTGACGTGCTTGAGCGGGCCCGACATCGGCACGCGCCACCAGCGGATACCCTCCGCCACGGTGAGCAGCTCGCCCGGCAGCGGCCCGCGCTCGCCGAAGGGAAAGGTCAGGCCGGCGTGGCTGGTGGGGGTCAGCCCTTCGTCGCCGATCAGGGTGCGCTGGATATTGACTGGCATCGGCGCGACCGTGCCACCGCGACGCATCCGCGTCACGCGCTTTTCTCAAACGAGCGGCTTAGAAATTATCGCACCCGTCACCCCGGCCCTGAGCCGGGGTGACGGGGTGGAATCAATGCTTGAACGGATCCTCGAACCCGAGATCGTTCGCTTCCTCGCCCGCCGCTTCGGCATCGCGCGCCGCCTGCTGGCGCTCGGCGCGGAGCTGTTCGATCAGCGCCTCGCGGTCACCCTCGAGCCGGTGGTCGGTCGGCGCCGCCTCGACGCCCGAGGCCTTGGCCGCCTTGGCCACCGCCGCATCGAGCTCGCGCTGGGTGGTGAGACCCAGGGTCACCGGGTCCTTGGGGACGATATTGGCGATGTTCCAATGCGTCCGCTCGCGGATCGCCTGGATCGTGCTGCGCGTCGTGCCGATCAGCGTCGAGATCGTGCCGTCCGAAATCTCGGGGTGGTTGCGGATGATCCAGGCGATGCCGTCGGGCTTGTCCTGCCGCTTGGACACCGGGGTGTAGCGCGGGCCCTTGGTGCGGCGCACCTGCTCCGGCCCCTTGGTCATCTTGAGGCGATAATCGGGGTTGGCCTGCCCCTTTTCGATCTCGTCCATCGTCAGTTCGTGCGCACGCACCGGATCGCGCCCGGTCAAGCGGGTGCCGGCGGTATCGTCGGCGATCGCCTGCACCTCAAGGATGTGCAGGCCGCAGAAATCGGCGATCTGCTCGAAGCTGAGCGCAGTGTTATCGACCAGCCAGGAAGCGGTCGCATGGGGCATGAGCGGCTGGGCCACGGCGAAAACTCCGTCGGAAACAAATAGGGCCGCCCCTTACCGGAGCGGCCACCTCACGCCCGCCGACTTAGTGCGACGCGCGCCTTAGGGCAAGTCATCAAGCCGCCAATGCCGCCGGAACCGGCGCCAGAGCGGCCAGAAACTGCTCGGCGCTCGCCCGCCAGGTGAATTTCGCCCCCAGTTCGGCGCAGCGCCGCGGGTCGAGCGCCAGCGCGCCAGCGATCGCGGTGGCGAGATCGTGATGCATCACCCCGCTCTCCGCGGTCAGCACGTCGACCGGCCCGGTCACCGGATAGGCCGCGACCGGGGTGCCGCACGCCAGCGCCTCGATCATCACCAGCCCGAAGGTGTCGGTGCGGCTCGGGAAGACGAGCACGTTGGCGGTGCGATAGGCCGCCGCCAATTCCTCGCCGAAGCGGCTGCCGAGGAAATGCGCCTGCGGGAAGCGCGCTTCGAGCGCGGCGCGCGCCGGCCCGTCGCCGACCACCACCTTGCTGCCGGGATGATCGGCGGCGAGGAAGGCGGCGACGTTCTTCTCCACCGCGACCCGCCCGACATAGAGCATGATCGGCCGCGGCAGCGCGGCGAGCGCGGCATCGAGCCGGCCGTGCGCGCGGAATTCAGCCGAGACCCCGCGCCCCCAGCGCCGCGCCTGCGTAAGCCCGTGCGCCGCCAGCGTCGCCTCGATCGTCGCGGTCGAGGCGAGGATGCTCTGCGCCGGCGAATGGAACCAGCGGATATAGCGCCACACCCATTCGGGGTTGGCCCCGGTGCGCGCCGCGACATAATCGGGGAATTGCGTATGATAGGCGGTGGTGAACGGCCGCCCCCGCGCGACGCACCAGCGCCGCGCCGCGACGCCGAGCGGGCCTTCGGTGGCGATATGCACCGCCTCCGCGCCGAATTCGGCGATCCGCCCGCCCACCGCACGCGTCCCGGCGAGCGCGAGGCGGATCTCGGGATAGGTCGGGCACGGCAGCGAGCGGAACGCGTCGGGCGCGATCACCCCCACATCATGCCCCATCGCGCGCAATTCCTGCGTGACCGCGTCAAGCGTGCGGACCACGCCGTTGACCTGCGGCGCCCACGCATCGGTGACGATCGCGACGCGCATCGTCACGCCGCCAGCGCGACGATCGTATCGGGCGCGCGCGCCGCGATCTCGTCGGCCCAGTGGAGCACCTCCATCCGCCCGTCGAAATGCTCGACCAAGGCGGTGCAGCCCTCCACCCAATCGCCGTCGTTATAATAATTCCCCCCGGCGATCTCGCGGATCTCGGCGGTGTGGATATGCCCGCACACCACCCCGTCCACCCCGCGCGCGCCGGCGGCATGTGCGACGACTTCCTCGAAATGCGAGATGAACGCGACCGCATTCTTGACCCGCGCCTTGGCGTGTTTCGACAGCGACCAATAGGGCATGCCGAAACGCCGGCGGAAGGCGTTGACCCAGCGGTTCAGCACCATCAACGCGGTGTAGGCGGTGTCCCCGACATGCGCGAGCCAGCGGTGCGCCAACGTGATCGCGTCGAATTCGTCGCCGTGGAGCACGAGCAGCCGGCGCCCGTCGGCGGTTTCGTGGATCGCCTTGCGACGGATCGCGATGCCGCCGAAGTCGAGCCCGGAGAACTGACGGAACACCTCGTCGTGATTGCCGGGGATGTAGATCATCCGCGTCCCGCGCCGCGCGCGCTTGAGCAGCCGCCACACCACGTCGTTATGCGCCGCGGGCCAGTAGAATTTCTTCTTGAGCCGCCAGCCATCGATGATGTCGCCGACGAGATACATCGTCTCGCTGTCGACATGATCGAGGAAGTCGATCAGCATATCGGCATTGCAGCCGCGCGTGCCGAGATGGATGTCGCTGATCCAGATCGTGCGATAGCGCCGCCGCTCGGTCACCACGCGCTCGGGCTGGTTCGGACGGCTGTTGGTGAAGTCGGTAAAATCGGCGAGCTCACCGATAGTTGCGATCGTTTTCACGGTCGTCGGCATAGGGGCCCTCCCTCAAGGCCCCCTATGCCCGCCGCGTGTTACGCCCGTATCTCGCGGCGATGACGGTTTGAAGTCAGGGACACGCCTCTCCCCTCGCTTCACCAGGGAGGGGAGCGGTCCGCTTTCACGCGCCCATCGCCACATGCCGCGGCAAGGCCGCGACGCGCGCCAGCCACGCCTCGACCGCGGGATAGCGCGACAGATCGAACCCGCCTTCGCCCGCGACATGGGTATAAGCATAGAGCGCGATATCGGCGAGCGTGAAGCGCCCCGCGGCGAACCAGTCGGTGCGCGCCAAATGCGCGTCCATCAGCGCCAGCGCGTCATGCCCGGCCGCTTCCTTGGCGGGGAGCGCGGCGCGCTGCGCTGCGCTCAAATTCGCCTCGCCGATGAAGGCGCGCCAGAAGCGCAAGGTCGCGATATTGGGCTCGTGATTATATTGCTCCCAGAACATCCAGCGCAGCATGTCGGCATGATCGAAGCGATCGTGCGGGATCAGCGCCGAACCATATGCGAGATAGACGCACGCCGCGCCACTTTCGGGCAGATAATCGTCCCCCGCCTGCAACACCGGGATACGCCCGTTGGCGCTCACCTCCGACAGGAACGCCGGGGGGTCCGCGTCTCGCCGCGCAGGATGTCATAGCCGCGCCGCTCGAGCGGAATGCCGAGATGCGCCGCAACGAGGCGGATTTTGTAGCAATTGCCCGACGGGGCATATTCGTGAAGGATCAGGCCGCTCATGCCGCGACCCTGCCGCGCGCCGACGCCGCGCGCAAACGAAAGCCGCGGCGCGGGTGAAAAGTCCCGCTTATGCGTCCATCGTCAGCACGATCTTGCCGACATGATCGCCCGCCTCCATCCGGCGGTGCGCCTCGGCCGCGTCGGCGAGCGGATAGGTGCGGTCGATCACCGGGCGCAGCCGCCCGCCCTCGACATAAGGCCAGACGGTGCGGCGCAATTCCTCCGCGACCAGCGCCTTGAATCCGACGGAGCGCGGGCGCAGCGTCGATCCGGTCAGCGTCAGCCGCCGGCGCATGATCTCGAAGATCGGGATCGTCGCGACCGGCCCGGCCTGGATCGCGATCGAGACGTGGCGGCCGTCGTCCGCCAGGCACTTCATGTTGCGCGGGACATAATCGCCCCCGACCATATCGAGCACCGCCGCGACGCCCTTGCCGCCGGTGATCTCCCCGACCCGCTCGACGAAATCCTCGCGGCGATAGTTGATCGCATGATCCGCGCCGAGCTTCTTCGCCGCCGCGACCTTCTCGTCCGACCCGACAGTGACGATGATCTCCAGCCCGAAGATATTGGCGAGCGCGATCGCCATCGTCCCGATCCCGCTGGTCCCGCCGTGGACCAGCACGGTATCGCCCTCCACCGCAAAGGCGCGCTCAAACAAATTGGTCCACACGGTGAACAGCGTCTCGGGGATCGCCGCCGCCTCGACCAGCGTCACCACCTCGGGCACCGGCAGGCACAGGCCGGCATCGGCGACGGCATATTGGGCATAGCCGCCCCCCGCGACGAGCGCGCAGACGCGTTGCCCGAGCAGCGCCTCGTCCGCCCCCGCGCCCAGCGCGACCACCGTGCCAGACAATTCCAGCCCGGGAATCGACGGCGCCCCCGGCGGCGGCGGATAGGCGCCGAGCCGTTGCACCACATCGGGCCGGTTGACCCCCGCCGCGGCGACGCGGATCAGCACCTCGCCCGCGCCGGGACGCGGCACCGCGCGCTCGACCGGCACCAGCACCTCCGGCCCGCCGGGCGCAGCGGGATCGATCGCGATCATCGTCGCCGGAATTTCGTTCATCTGTATCAATCCCCTGTTCGGGTTCCTTATTGACTTCGCCCCTTCGGGGGTCAACGTTTGCACCGTGGACCTAGACGATATCCTCGGCCCCCGGCCCGACGATCCGCTGACCGCGCTGCTGCGCGAGGACCTCGATCGCCTTTCGGTGGCGGAACTGGAAGCACGCGTCACCGCATTGGAGGGCGAAATCGCGCGCTGCCGGGCCAAGATCAGCGGCGCCGTTAACCACCGCGCAAGCGCAGAAGCTCTATTCAAGCGATGAGCGCTGGCGCACCGGGTCGGCGCGTTGCTTCCGGTGCGGAAGGCCCCAGCGCTTGATGCGGGGCCCCACCCTCCCGACATATCAGGCAAGGGGCCACGCATTGTGTCGCGGCCCGTCAGGAGTAACGTAATGCCATCCTTTGCCAGCGCCCTCGAAACCACGCTGCACAAAGCGCTCGAGGCCGCATCCTCCCGCCGGCACGAATATGCGACGCTGGAGCATCTGCTCCTCGCGCTGATCGACGATGAGCACGCCAGCCAGGTGATGGCGGCCTGCGGCGTCGATCTGGGCGAGCTCAAGTCCACCGTCGCGCATTATCTCGATACCGAGCTCGGCGCGCTCAAGGTCGAGGCCGCGACCGATCCCTCGCCGACCAGCGGCTTTCAGCGCGTCGTCCAGCGCGCGATCCTCCACGTCCAGTCCTCGGGCCGCGACGAGGTGACCGGCGCCAATGTGCTCGTCGCCCTGTTCTCGGAGCGCGAGAGCTATGCGGTCTATTTCCTCCAACAGCAGGACATGAGCCGGCTCGATGCGGTGAGCTTCATCAGCCACGGCGTCGGCAAGGGCGCCGCGGCCGCCGAGGCGACCCCGCCACGCGGCGCCGAAGAAGAGAAGAAGGAAAAGATCGAGCCCAAGCAGAAGGGCGAAAGCGCGCTCAAGCAGTTCACCGTCGATCTCAACGAGAAGGCGAAGAACGGCAAGGTCGATCCGCTGATCGGCCGCGGGCCGGAGGTCGATCGCACGGTGCAGATCCTGTGCCGCCGCTCGAAGAACAACCCGCTCTATGTCGGCGATCCCGGCGTCGGCAAGACCGCGATCGCCGAGGGGCTGGCGCGCAAGATCGTTGAGGGCGACGTGCCCGACGTGCTCAAGCCGGCGGTGATCTATTCGCTCGATATGGGCGCATTGCTCGCCGGCACGCGCTATCGCGGCGATTTCGAGGAGCGGCTGAAGCAGGTCGTCAACGAGCTTGAGAAGCTTCCCGACGCGATCCTGTTCATCGACGAGATCCACACCGTGATCGGCGCCGGGGCCACCTCCGGCGGGGCGATGGACGCGTCCAACCTCCTCAAGCCCGCGCTGTCGGGCGGGACGATCCGCTGCATCGGCTCGACCACCTACAAGGAGTTCCGCAACCATTTCGAAAAGGATCGCGCGCTGCTGCGCCGGTTCCAGAAGATCGACGTCAACGAGCCGACGATCGAGGATACGATCAAGATCCTCGCCGGGCTGCGCTCCGCCTTCGAGAATCATCACAGCGTGAAATATACGCCTGATGCGATCAAGTCGGCGGTCGAGCTGTCGGCGCGCTACATCAACGACCGCAAATTGCCCGACAAGGCGATCGACGTGATCGACGAGGTCGGCGCGATGCAGATGCTGGTGCCGCCGTCGAAGCGCAAGAAGACGATCACCCCGAAGGAAATCGAGGCGGTGATCGCGACGATGGCGCGCATCCCGCCGAAAACCGTCAGCACCGACGACAAGAAGGTGCTGGAAACGCTGGAGACCGATCTCAAGCGCGTGGTGTTCGGGCAGAATAAGGCGATCGAGAATCTGTCCTCGGCGATCAAGCTCAGCCGTGCCGGGCTGCGCGATCCCGAAAAGCCGATCGGCTGCTATCTGTTCACCGGCCCGACCGGCGTGGGCAAGACCGAGGTGGCGAAACAGCTCGCCTCGATCCTCGGCATCCCGCTCCAGCGCTTCGACATGTCGGAATATATGGAGCGGCATTCGGTCAGCCGGCTGATCGGCGCCCCCCCGGGCTATGTCGGCTATGATCAGGGCGGCCTGCTCACCGACGCGGTCGACCAGAACCCGCATGCCGTGCTGCTGCTCGACGAAATCGAAAAGGCGCACCCGGATCTTTACAACATCCTGTTGCAGGTGATGGACAACGGCAAGCTCACCGATCACCACGGCAAGACGGTCGATTTCAGGAACGTCATCCTGATCATGACCACCAATGCCGGGGCGAGCGACATGGCGCGCGAGACGCTGGGCTTCGGCAACCTCACCCGCGAAGGCGAGGACGAGCAGGCGGTGCAACGCATGTTCACGCCGGAATTCCGCAACCGGCTCGATGCGGTGGTGCCGTTCGGCTATCTCCCGCCCGAGGTGGTCGCGCGGGTGGTGGACAAGTTCATCCTCCAGCTCGA
>JAFIGU010000072.1 GCA_017849555.1 Sphingomonas sp.
CCTCATCGCCAACGGAAAACCACCCAAAGTCGCCATCACCGCCGTCATGCGAAAACTCCTCGTCCTCGCTAACTCTCTCGTCGCTCAAAACCGGCCATGGATACCTCGACCCGCTTGATCAACATCACAGATGCTCCCTTCACGAGGGAGGGGGCGGGGGTGGGTTGGCCTGCGAGGAAGCAGATCGGCAACCCCCATACCCCCCTAGCCCCTCCGTTCACGAGGGAGGGGAGCTTACAGCCACAACGCTTGATATTATTTAGCTCACTAAGTACCCTGAGGCATCTTTGCTGAAAGGGCGATATGGCCAACGACATTCTCCTGCCGACGACGATCGTCGGCAGCTATCCGCAACCCGACTGGCTGATCGATCGCGAGCGACTCAAGGCGAGCCTACCGCCGCGCGTCCGCGCGCAGCAATTGTGGCGCATCCCCGAGCCGTGGCTGGGCGACGCGCAGGAGGCCGCGACCCTGGTGGCGATCCGCGATCAGGAGCTCGCCGGGATCGATATCGTCGGCGACGGCGAGATGCGACGCGAAAGCTATTCCAATCGGCTCGCCAATGCGCTGAGCGGGATCGACATCGACAATCCGGGCGTCGCGATGGACCGCACCGGCAAGCCCAATCCCGCACCCCGCGTCGCCGGCCCGATCCGCCGCATCGGCGGGATCGAGGTGCAGGACGCCGAATTCCTCAAGCGCCATTCGTCGCGCCCGGTGAAGCTCACCCTCCCCGGCCCGTTCACGATGACCAAACAGGCGCAGAACGACCATTATGCCACCGACGCCGATCTGGCGATGGACTATGCCGATGCGGTCAATGCCGAGATCAAGGATCTGTTCGCCGCCGGGGTCGATGTCGTCCAGCTCGACGAGCCGTACATGCAGGCGCGCGCTGACGATGCGCGCGATTATGCGCTCGCCGCGCTCGACCGCGCGCTGGACGGGGTGACCGGCACCACCGCGCTCCACATCTGCTTCGGCTATGCTCTGGTCCACGGCAATTCGGTGACCAAGCCCAAGGCCTATGACTTCCTGACCGAGCTCAACCGCTCGCGGATCGACGTCATCTCGGTCGAGGCGGCGCAGCCGGGGCTCGATCCGTCGATCCTCGCCGAGCTGCCCGACAAGATCATCATGTATGGCGTGCTCGACCTGTCGCACAATGAGATCGAGCCCGCCGAACTGATCGCCGCGCGGATCCGCGAGGCACTGCGCCACGTCTCGGCCGACCGGCTGTGGATCGCGCCCGATTGCGGGATGAAATACCATTCGCGCGACGTGGCCTTCGGCAAATTGGCGGCGATGGTCGAGGGCACGCGGATCGTGCGCAAGGAGCTGGGGGCGGGTTAAGCGGCGTATCGGGCGCTACGGCCTCTCCGTTCGCCATGCGCTCGTCGAAGGACGGGCTCGCGGCGAACGGTTGAACACAAAGCCGGCCCGCCGCGGCAAAGCCGCGTCGTCGGACGCCGCTTGAGGCGCCGCCGGTCGATCTGACCGCGGCGAGGCCGCGCCGCAGCTTTCGCTGCGGCTTGGCGCGGTCAGATGTGAATCGGTTTCCCCGTCACTGCCATCGCAGCTTCCTTGATCGCCTCGCTGTGCGTCGGGTGCGCGTGGCAGGTGTAGGCGATATCCTCGCTGGTCGCGCCGAATTCCATCGCCTGCGCCGCCTGCGCGATCATCGTCCCCGCGACCGAGGCGATGCACCACACGCCGAGCACGCGATCGGTTTTGGCATCGGCGATCACCTTCACGAAGCCGTCAGGCTCGTGGTTGGTCTTGGCGCGGCTGTTGGCGAGCATCGGGAATTTGCCGACCTTGACCTCGCCGCGCTCCCTGGCGGCTTCCTCGGTCAGTCCGACCCCGGCGATCTCCGGCCAGGTATAGACGACGCTGGGGATCACATCATGGTTCACGATGCCGTGCTGGCCGGCGATATTCTCCGCGACCGCAATCCCTTCGTCCTCGGCCTTGTGCGCGAGCATCGGGCCGGGGATGACGTCGCCGATCGCCCACACGCCCGAAACCGCGGTGCGGAAATCGTGATCGGTTTCGATCTGGCCGCGCTGGTTGGGAGTGAGACCGATCTTTTCGAGGCCGAGCCCGTCGGTGTTGGGCTTGCGGCCGATCGAGACGAGCACGCTATCCGCCTCGATCGTCGTCGCCTCGCCGCCCGCGGCGGGCTCCAACGTCAGCGTCGCGGTGTCGCCGTTGACCGCGACATTGGTCACCTTGGTGCCGAGCTTGAACTCGATCCCCTGCTTCTTGAAGATCTTATTGGCTTCCTTGCGGACCTCGCCGTCGAAGCCGGGGAGGATCTGGTCGAGGAATTCGACGCAGGTGACCTTGGCGCCGAGCCGGCGCCACACGCTGCCGAGCTCGAGCCCGATCACCCCGCCGCCGATCACCACCATATGCTGGGGCACCTTGGGCAGTTCGAGCGCGCCGGTCGAATCGACCACCACCTTCTGATCGATCGTCACGCCGGGCAGCGGGGTGACCGACGAACCGGTGGCGATGACGACATTCTTCGCGGTGACTGTCTGGTCGCCGACCCTCACCTTATGCGCGTCTTCGAAGCTGGCCTTGCCCTTGAGCCAGGTCACCTTGTTCTTCTTGAACAGGAATTCGATCCCGCCGGTGAGCTGCTTGACCGCATCGCGGCGCTGGCCGTGCATCGTATCGAGATCGAGCTCCGGGGTCACCTTGATCCCGAGCTTGGCGAAGGCGCCGTTGGCCGCGGCGTCATAATATTCCGACGCGTGGAGCATCGCCTTCGACGGGATGCAGCCGACGTTGAGGCAGGTGCCGCCCAAGGTCTCGCGGCTCTCGGCGCAGGCGGTCTTGAGCCCGAGCTGCGCCGCGCGGATCGCCGCGACATAGCCGCCGGGGCCGGCACCGATCACCAGCACGTCAAAGTCGAATTCGTCAGCCATGGTCGCTCGCTTCATGTTTCCAGCGGGAATTGGGTTGGGACATAGCCCTTGCGGGCGGGGAGGCAACCCCCGCTATCCTTCATGCGCACACTGATCGATATTCACCCCCCGTCCCCCCGCCCTCAAGCCGGGGTCCATCGGGAGGCACGCGCGAGACATGAGGTTCTTGCCGCGAAGCCTGAGGCACGATGGACTCCGGCTCGAGGCCGGGGGGACGGAGTGAGCGTGTAGACGGACTGCCTTATACCAAATCTCGTGATCGGTGACTCATAGGGGATTCCCAAACGGTCTGAAGTTCGATTCAATGGTCGCGAACCTGAGGGAGGTTTGCGATGGCAGCGGCAGTGGCGCTTCGGGCTGATTTTACGGCGACAAGGATGCGCG
>JAFIGU010000073.1 GCA_017849555.1 Sphingomonas sp.
CAACAATCCATCGGACCAGAATGCACGCACGACGCGTTCGCCGGGGCGTAACATCGTCAATCTGCGCGGCACTTTCGCCGATCTGCCGCTGGGTGCGGTCAAGGGCGAACTCTCGCTCTGGGTGCGCAACCTGACCAAGGAAAAGGCGCCGCAGAACTTCATCGATTTCGGCCCGAGCTTCGGCGGCCTCACCGTCGCCTATTATCCCGATCCCCGCACCTATGGTGTGACCCTGGGCGTGCGCTTCTGAAGCGCACCGCTCCTCTCTGGGAACTTCGGGCGGAGCGACGATCGTCGCTCCGCCCTCTCTTTGTCTGGAGACACACATGACGTTCGATGCCAGATTGCAGGACCTGCTCGACCGCGAGGAGATCCGCCAGCTCATCACCAGCTATTGCAACGCCGCCGACCGGCACGATCATGACAAGATGCGCAGCCTCTATCACACGGACGCGATCGACGATCACGGCGCGATGTTTTCCGGCCCCGCGATGGAATTCATCGACAAGCTGCCCGAGATCCAGGCACCGATGGAAATCCTTCATCACAATGTCACGACGATCAATCTCGCGATCGACGGCGATTATGCCGAGGGCGAGGTCTATCTGCTGGCGATGCACCGCGCGCGGACGCCAGACGGGCCGATCGACGTGCTGGTCGGTGGGCGTTATTTCGACAAATACGAACGCCGCGGCGGCAAGTGGAAATTCCTCCACCGCGCGATCGTCACCGACTGGGCGAATGTCCACGCGCCCTCGATCATCGATCGCGACCACCCGTTCCTCGCCGGATCGAAATTCGGCCAGCCGGGTCCGACCGACCCCTCCTACGATTTCTTCCGCCTGCTCAAGCGGGGAGACTGAGCGATGCGGCTCGACGGCAAACGCGCGGTGGTGACCGGCGGGATGAGCGGGATCGGCCGCGCGATCGCCGAGGCGTTCCGCGCCGAGGGCGCGCGGGTCGCGGTGCTCGACATGCGGGTCGACGGCATCGCGGCGGGGATGCTCGGCGTCGCCTGCGACATCAGCGACAGCGGCTCGGTCGACGCGGCCTTCGCGCGGATCGATGCCGAGTTCGGCGGGGTCGATGTCCTCGTCAACAATGCCGGCACCGGCCAGGGGCCGAATGACGGCAGCACCGAGCTCTATGCCGCGGTCGCCGAGCGACAGGCACAGATAGCGCGCGGCGAGACGCCGAGCGCCTATCCCGATCAGACGATCCATATGTCCGACGAGGGCTGGCGGCGGGTGATCGGGGTCAATCTCGACGGCGCCTTCTGGTGCGCGCGCGCCGCTTTGCGGCTGATGGCGCGCGACGGCACCAGGGGGTCGATCGTCAATATCGCCTCCACCTCGGCGGCGTCGGGCGAAGGCCCGATCCATTATGTCACCAGCAAGGCGGCGATCGTCGGGCTGACCCGCGGGCTGGCGCGCGAGGTCGCGCCGCGCGGCATCCGCGTCAACGCGATCCACCCCGGCCCGACCAACACCCCGATCATGCAAAGCGTCCCTGACGATGCGGTGAAAGCGATGGAGGCCGCCGTCCCGCTCGGCCGAATGGCGCAGCCGGCGGAGATCGCCGCGGCGGCATTGTTCCTTGCCAGCGACCAATCCTCCTACGCCACCGGCAGCGTCGTCACCGTCAACGGAGGCTCGTATTTTGTCTGACGATCTCGCCGCGCGGATCGACCGGCTCGAATCGCTCGACGCGATCCGCCAGTTGCCCGCCAAATATGCGCTGGCGCTCGACATGCGCGACATGGACGCGATGGTCGGGCTGTTCCCCGCCGATGTCCGCGTCGGCAGGGAAACCAGCGGGCGCGAGGCGCTGCGCGCCTATCTCGACGAGACGATGCGGGTGCAGTTCAACGGCACCTCGCATCATATCGGCGGGCACATCATCGAGTTCGACGATCCTGATCACGCGCGCGGGATCGTCTATTCGAAGAACGAGCATGAGACCGGCCCCGAATGGGTGATCATGCAGATGATGTATGTCGACGATTATGAGCGGATCGACGGGCGCTGGTATTTCCGTCGCCGGCTGCCGCTCTATTGGTACGCGACCGATCTCAACAAGCCGCCGATCGGCGACCGCAAGATGCGCTGGCCGGGGCGCGAACCCTATGAAGGCGGGTTCCACGAACTCTTCCCTTCGTGGCGCGAATTCTGGGCGCGTAGTGGCGCGCCCGAGGGACCGGTGCCCGAACCGGCGCCGCTCGACCAGTTCATCAATCGTATGCGTGGCACCGCCGAGGCGCCGCGCGTCCGGGTACGCTGACGATGGCCACCCTGTTCGATCCCGTAAAGCTCGGCGCGATGTCGCTCGCCAACCGGATCGTGATGGCCCCGATGACGCGCAGCCGCGCCGGCGAGGGCGACGTGCCCAATGCGCTGATGACCGAATATTACCGCCAGCGCGCCAGCGCCGGGCTGATCGTCACCGAGGGCACCCAGCCGAGCGCGGCCGGCAAGGGCTATTGCCGCACCCCGGGGCTGCACAATGCGGCACAGGCCGCCGGGTGGCGCGCGGTAACCGATGCGGTGCATGACGCGGGCGGACGGATCGTCGTCCAGTTGATGCATTGCGGGCGCATCGCCAGCCGGCTCAACAAGCATCCCGATGCCGAGACGATCGCCCCCTCCGCGGTGCAGGCGCGCGGCAAGATCTTCGCCGACGGCGCCGGGCAGGTCGAGATGGATATGCCGCGCGCGCTCGAAACGCACGAGATCGCGGGGATCGTCGAGGAATATGCGCAATCGGCGCGGCTCGCGCTGGCGGCAGGGTTCGACGGGGTCGAGCTGCATTGCGCCTCGGGCTATCTGCCGATGCAATTCCTCTCGACCGGGACCAACCGGCGCACCGATCTCTACGGCGGCAGCGTCGCCAATCGCATCCGCTTCACGGTAGAGGTGCTGGAGGCCTTGTCGGGCGCGATCGGCGCCGATCGCGTCGGTTTCCGCATCTGCCCCGGCAATCCGTTCAACGACATCCACGACGACGACCCGGCCGAAACCTATGCCGCCTTGTTGCAGGCGGCCGCGCCGCTCGGCGTCGCCTATCTCCACCTGATCCGGCTCAACGTGCCGCAGGTCGACGGGGTGGCGGTCGCCGCGGCCAATTGGCGCGGCAAGCTGATCCTCAACGAAAGCATCGACTTCGCCGAGGCGCAGCAGATCGTCGGCGACGGTCGCGCCGATGCGGTCTCGTTCGGCCGCCCGTATATCGGCAACCCCGATCTCGTCCGCCGCTTCCGCGAGGGCGCCGCGCTCGCGCCATTCGAGCTCAAGGGGCTCTATGCCGCCGGCCCCGAGGGCTACACCGATTATCCCGCGCTGACGGAGGGCTGATTATGGCCGCGTGGATGCACCGCTACGCCCGCATCAACCATATCGACATGCATTATGTCGAACAGGGTGAAGGCCCGCTGGTCATCCTGTGCCACGGCTTTCCGCACATCTGGTTCAGCTGGCACCGCCAGATACCCGCGCTCGCCGCGGCCGGGTGGCGCATCGTCGCGCCCGACATGCGCGGGATGGGACAGACCGAGGCGCCGGCCGACCCGCGCGCTTATGACGTCGATCACACCGTCGGCGATCTGATCGGGCTGCTCGACCATCTCGGCGAACGACAGGCGGTGTTCGTCGGGCTCGATTTCGGCATCCTCACGATCTACGACCTTGCGCTGCGCCACCCCGAACGCGTGCGCGCGGTGATCGGGCTGGAGAACCCCTTCCCGGTCCACGATCCGGCGATCTCGCCGCTGGCCGAGGCGGCGCAACACGCCAAAGACCATTTCATCCACATCGACTATTTCCGCCCCTACGGCCCGGCCGATACCGCGCTGAACGCCGAACCACGGCGGTTCCTGTCGAAAGTGTTCTACGCTCTGTCGGGCGATTACCGCTATCTCAACGTCTGGAGCCACCCGCCCGGCACCGCCTATATCGACGCGTTGCCCGAGCCGCCGCCGCTGCCCTGGGCGTGGCTGAACGAGCTGGAGCTGGAATTCTTCGTCTCCGAATATAGCCGCTCGGGGTTCACCGGCGGGCTCAACTGGTATCGCGCGATGGATCTGCGCTGGGAACAGCGCCGCGCGTTCGAGGGCGTCAAGAGCACGCCGCCTTTCTATTTCATCGGCAGCGAGAATGACGTCGATCTGGAGGCGTGGCACGGCGACGATCCGATCGCGCATATCCCCGATCATCACGCCGATGTCCGCGCGGTGCGCATTTTGCCCAAGGCGGGGCATATGATGCAGCTCGAACGGACCCCGGACGTGAACGCCACACTTGTCGAATTTCTCGGGACGATCGCCGCAGCATGACCGTTTCGCCGCTTGCCGCCGGTTTGAACCTCGCGGTCGAAGACCCGCTCGTTCTCGACGATCCCGATGCGCACCCCTGGTCCGAGACCGCCGATCTGGTCGTCGTCGGGCTCGGCGGTGCGGGGGTGGCGGCGGCGCTGGAGGCGCTCGAACGCGGAGTCAGCGTGATCGCGATCGACCGCTACGAGGGCGGCGGCTCGACCGCGGCGAACGGCGGCGTCTTCTATGCCGGCGGCGGGACGGCGATCCAGAAAGAGGCCGGCGAGGAAGACACGCCGGAGGAGATGTACAAATATCTCAAAGTCGAGGCGGGCGAGGTCGTCGCCGATGCGACCTTGCGCCGCTTCGTCGAGGAAAGCCCGGCGACGATCGACTGGATTGTAAAGCACGGCGGCAAGCTCAATGCCAAGGTGTGGCGCAAGAAGGCGTCCTATCCGCCGCTCGATTACTTCCTCTACCACCCGGACAATTCGCTCGTCGCGAGCTATCGCAAGATCGCCAGGCCAGCCGCGCGCGGCCACCGCGCCTATACCCGCAACGGCAAGAAAGCCTGGGGGCTCGGTGTCGGGATTTATGATCCGCTGCGGCAATCGGCGCTGCGGCTCGGCCTCGCCTTTCACCCGCTGACCGAGGCGCGGCAATTGGTGATGGACCGCAACGGCCGGGTGGTCGGGATCAAGGTGCTGTCGATCCCCGCCGGTTCTGCCGCCGCGGCGCGCTTCACCCGCTGTATCCGCCGCGCCAATACCTTGCTCGCCGCGCTGCCGCCCTCCCTCCCTTTCGCCTCGGTGACGATCGGGCTCGGCAATCACTTCCTCCGGAAAGCGATGAAGATCGAGGCGAGCGCGCGCGAGGAACGCTGGCTGCGCGCAGGCGACGGTGTGTTGCTCAGCGCGGGCGGGTTCATCATGAACCCGGCGATGGTCGCGCGTTATGCGCCGGCCTATGCCAAGGGGATGCCCAACGGCACGCTCGGCGATCAGGGCGCGGGGATCGTGCTGGGGATGACCGCGGGCGGATCGACCGCGCTGATGGACAAGATCAGCGCGTGGCGCTTCATCAACCCGCCCAAGGCGTGGTCCGATGCGATCGTCGTCAACGCCAAAGGCGAGCGTTTCGTCGACGAAACCGTTTATGGCGCGACGCTCGGCGAACATATCGGCGATCATCAGGGCGGTATCGGCTGGCTGATCTATGACGCGGCGTTGCGCAAACAGGCGTTCAAACAGGCGCGCGATCCGATGCTCGTGCCGTTCCAGCGCGACGTGACCTTGCTCAACCTGGCGTTCAACGCGGTGAAGGCGCCGACGCTCGATGCCTTGGCCGACAAGATCGGCTTGGACCGCGCAACGATCGCGGCGACGGTCGCGGCATATAACCGCGCCGCGCGCGGCGAGGTGGAGGATGCGTTCGGCAAGGAGCGCAGCGATATGCAGCCGATCGAGCGCGGCCCGTTCTACGCGATGGATATCTCGGTAGAGAGCAAATTCCTGCCGCTGCCGGTCATCACCTTCGGCGGGCTGCGGGTGGAGGAGGAGAGCGGGCTGGTGCTCGACAAGGCGGGCAAGCCGATCCCCGGGCTCTACGCCGCCGGGCGCACCGCGGTCGGCATCGCCTCGCAGACCTATGTCAGCGGGCTGTCCTACGCCGACTGCTTCTTCTCCGGCCGCCGCGTCGCCCGGCATGTCGCGCGGGCGAACCGGTAGCGCCCGTTCCGTCATTCCCGCGAAGGCGGGAATCCATTCACACTGAGGTTGCGATTTAATCCGATCGACCAGCCAGAATGGATCCCCGCCTCCGCGGGGATGACGTTACAGGATGAACGGGATCAGCGCCCTTCGCTCGGGCGGGTAATCGGCGAAGGTCGCACGATACCATTTGTGGTGGCTCAGCGCGCGAGGGCCGAGGTTGGCGATCGTGAACAGTGCGAAGATCAGCCCCGCCGCGGTCCAGGTCATCATCGCCCAGCCGATCCACAACATGATCTCGCCGAGATAATTGGCGCTGGAGACGAAGCGGAACATCCCGCCGTAAGGCACGCGATACCCCGTCTCGCCGGGCTTCCTCAGCCGGAACAGCAGATTGTCGGAATGGACGTTGATCACCCAGCCTACGCCCGCGATCGCGAGGCCGGCAATGAAGCGCGGATCGCCCAGCCACGAAGCGCTCGCCAGATGCTCGGCATGCCCGACCGCATAGCCGTTCACGAAACCGTTGAGCGCATTGAACGGCAGCCCGAACCAGATCGTCGCGATCGGCAGCCGCTTGCTGCCAATCCGCATCAGAAACGGCATCACCAGCCCGCGATAGAGATAATGCGCCTGCCACAAGCCGAACAGCAGCAAGGTCGCCGCATTGATATTGATCGCGCGCGCGGCGAACCAGAAGGTCAGCGCGAAGGCCATCCACTGCGGCGCCTCGAAGATCAGCCAGCCGGGGCGCGCGGCGATCGTCCCCTCGAACTTATTGAGATAGCGGCCATAGCCGTTGGGGGCGCGGATCGTCGTCGCGAAGGCCATCAGCCCCATTGCGACGATCAGCCCCAGCCCGATCCGATACGCCCCTTCAAGCATCGCGCTCACCCTCCGAAAGCGGCAAACACTTCCCCGATCGACGGATTGCGGCGCAGCGTCTGCCCGCCGCTGACATGGATATTCTGCCCGGTGACGAAGGCGGATTCGTCGCTCGCCAGCCACAAGGCCGCATCCGCCACGTCCCCTGCCACCCCGGGCCGCCCGAGCGGGATTTCGCGCGCATAGAGATCGCGCACCTTGGGCAGATCGAGCCCGCCGCCCGACATCGGCGTATCGGCGATCCCGCCCGGCGACAGCGAATTGGCGCGGATGCCCTTATGGCCATATTCGTGCGCGACGCAGCGGATAACGTGATCGAGCCCCGCCTTGGTCCCCATATAAGCGGCGTGGTGATCGAACATGATCGTCGCGGTGACCGAGGAGATCTGGATGATCGACCCGCCCGCCGGCATCACCTCGACCAGCGACTGGAATAGCTGGAACGGCCCGATGAACTGCACCGCGCACATCCGCTCCAGCTCGGCGCGGTCATGCTCGGTGAACGGCTTGAGCAGCCCCCAGCCGGTGGCGTTGAGCGCGATATCGATTCGACCCAGCCGTTCCTGCGCCGCCGCGACCAGCGCGCGAATATCGCTTTCCTTCTCGATATCGCAGACCTGCGCGAGCGCGCCGACCCGCGCGGCCACCTCGTCGAGCGGTTCCGCACGACGCCCGGCGATCATCAGCCGCGCGCCCTCGTCGACGAAGCGTTGCGCGATATGCTCGCCGAGATTGCCGGGCGCGACGCCCAGGATCAGCGCCGTCTTTCCGCTCAACCGCCCCACACCCGTCTCCTTCACGCAAGCAGATATCTTTTACGTACCTTCGACCCACTTTGCGCTACATTCAAGCAATCAAATTACGAATCAGGAGAGAGCGATGGACGATCGGCAAGCGATCGAAGTGGCGATGGCGACCTATTCGCAGGCGCTCGACGCGCGCGACTGGGCGCTGCTCGATCAGGTGTTCGCCGAAGACGTCGCCGCGGTGACGCTTGCCCCCGAGGCGGTGCGCGGACGCGCCAATTTCGTCGCGATGATCAGCGGCTTCCTCGATCCGTGCGGGCCGACGCAGCATCTGTTCGGGCCAACGCTCGCTACCGTCGAGGGCGATACCGCGACCAGCACCACTCCGTTCCGCGCCTTCCATTGCGATCAGCTCTACGCGACGCGCGTCTACGAGGCGATCGGCCGCTATCATGTGCGCTGGCGCCGCACCGCCGAGGGGTGGCGCGCGACGCGCTGGGAATATGCGCTCGCCGCGCATGTCGGCGATCCGTCGCTGCTCGGTGCCGCAATCCCCCAGGCTTCGTGAGAGGAAGGATTCCTATGTCGCTGCAAATGCTGCTCGACGAGCGCGCGATCCAGCAGGTCTATATCCGCTATTGCGAGATCGTCGACGGGAAGACTTTCGATGATCTGCACGAAGTCTTCGCCGCCGATGCGACGGGTGATTATACCCAGGCGCTCGGCCCCGGTGTGATCAGCCCCGACCGCGCAAGCCTGATTGCCTCGATGCACGCCAATCTCGGGCCGAACTCCAATTGCGGCGCGACGCATCACAATGTCGGTAATTTCCGCATCGCGGTCGACGGCGATAGTGCGCGGGCCAAGGTGCATTATTATGCGGTGCATCTCGGCCAGGGTGATTTCCCCGGCGCGCTCTATTCGATGTGGGGGCAATATGACGATGTGCTGGTCCGCACCTCCGACGGCTGGCGGGTGAAGGCGCGCGTTTATACTTGCGCGCTGTCGCAAGGCCCGGTGGTGACGAGCGCGCGGACTTAATGTGCTCCCGCGGAGGCGGAGGCCCAGTCTGGGTCCCCGCCTTGGGTTCCCATCAAGGTAGTACTTTGATGGGGCCGTTCGCGCTGTTCAGGGATTGAGCACGCTCCGCTCGAACGCACAGAAGCTGTGGCACAGCCGCGTATCGACGATCCACTCCGGGCATTCCGGATCGAACCAGCGATCGACCCGCGCCCAATGATAGGGGTTGGTCATATACGGCCCGAGCAGCCCACCGATATCGGCATATTCCTGCTCCCACACATGCGTCCACACGCGCGCGCCGCTCGCCTTGGTCACCCGGCTCAACCGCCAGTTGCGGATCGTGCCGATATAATGCGGCATCGCCAGCGTCTCGCTTTCGAACTGACGTACCGTCGCCTCCGGCGTGCCCGGCTTCACCGCGAGCAGCAGGCAGCGATAGACCCCGTTCCGCAGCCCCGGCTCATGCGCGCCGCCGCCGATCGGTTCGTAGACGGCGCTGTCGATATGCGCGATCGCCGCGTCGCTCGGGACGGCCTCGTTCGCGACCTGACGGTGGAGGATCAGGTCGCCCCCGTCGAACACCCCCGGCAAGGTCGGCTGGGCGAGCGTCGTATCGCCGATATTGCGCGCGAAGGCGGCGCGATCGGCGCCGGGCTGGAGCGTGATCAGCGCGGTGAATTTAGCCATTGCACAGCGTCTCCACATCCTCGGGCGCCGCGGCGAAGCGGCGCGCGCGGCTGACCAGCCGGGCGCCGGCGGTTTCCCAGAACGCCGTCGCGCTCGGATCGGCGCCGGCGGCGAGGCGCATCCCCCACCAGCCCGCGGCCCCCTCGACATTCCAGACGATCGTCAGCGTGTTGGGCTGATCGTCCATCCACAAGGGCGGGCTGACCAGCACGCGATCGAGCACCATCCCGCGCGCCCGCGCGCCGGGGGCGTAATCGGCCATATAGGCATCGAGCAGCGCCTTGCCCTCGCCCGGCCGCGCGACGAGATCGTCGATGATCTGCACCGCGGTCATTGCGCCGCCACCGCGAGCACGATCTTGCCGCGGACATGCCCGCTTTCGACGCGCCGGTGCGCCTCGGCGGCATCGGCGAGCGGCAGCGCCTCGGTCGGCGCGGCGCGCACCTTGCCCGCGGCACACATCGCCGCGAGCCCCGCGAGATGCTCGGGCTGGCGCATCACCGCGACCATATTGGAGAGGATCGTCACGCCCTTCGTAGCCGCGGCGGCGACCTGCTCCTCGCTCGCCGCCGAGATCAACGTCTCGATCTCGACGAAACGGCCGCCCGCTTTCACCAGTTCGGTCGCGCGCGGCAGCAACGTATCGAGCCCGACCGCATCGAGCACCAGATCGACCCCTGCGCCGCCGGTCCAGTCGCGCACCGCGGCGACGACATCCTCGTTGGCATAATCGATCGCGCGCTCGGCGCCGAGCTCGCGGACATAATCCGCGTTGCGCGCACCGCAGGTCACCGCGACCCGCGCGCCGACCGCGCGCGCGATCTGGATCGCGAGGCTGCCGACCCCGCCGGCGCCGCCGTTGATCAGGACGCTCTGCCCGGCCTTGAGCGCGCCGGCATCGACCAGCCCGCCATAAGCGGTGACGCCCGCCACCGGCAGCCCGGCGGCTTCGGCCGCGCTCATCGCGGGCGGCGGGGGCGCGAGCATCGCCGGCCAGGCGAGGCAATAGTCGGCATAAGCGCCATTCTCGCCCTGCCCCTGTTTCGACATGCCGAACACCGCGTCGCCGGGTTTCACCCCCTCGACCCCGGCACCGACCGCCGCAACCGTGCCGGAAAGATCGAACCCAAGTACGAACGGGAATTTATACTCGAAATAACGCGAGAGCTTGCCCTCGCGCGCCTTCCAGTCGGCCGGGTTGACCCCGGCATAGGCCACCTTGACCAGCACCTCGCCCGGTCCCGGCGTCGGCTGGGGCAAGTCGGCCAGTTGCAGCCGCTCGAGGCCGCCGAAGCCGGTGATCGCAATCGCGCGCATATCTCTCTCCTCGCCTAAAAAAATGGCCCGCCCGATTGGGCAGGCCAGGTGGGAGGGAGATTATTCGGCCGCCTTTTTAGCCGCTTCCAACGCGCGGAAGTGCGGGATGACTTTCTCGCCGATGTTGCGGATCGTCTCCATGATCGCGGCGTGCGGCACGCCGCCCATCTGGAACAGGAACAGGATCTCGTCGGCGCCCGAGTCGAACAACCGCTGGACATAGCGGATGCAGTCGTCGGCGGTGCCGTAGGCGTCCTGCACTTCCTCGTAGCTGCCGGTATGTTCGGTGCCGATCGCGATCTTCTCCTCGGAGAGATAGGCGACCACCGCTTCCTTCTCCTGCTGGAGGATCGCCGCCTGCTGGTCGCCGGTCAGCTCCTCGTCGATCGTCGGCTTCGGGCCGCCCTGATACCAGTGGCCGAGGCTCTCGACGAAGAAGCGCTGCCCGCGCAGACCGATCTTGCGCGCCTTTTCGCGGTCATCGAGCACGATCGACGGGCACAGCGCGGCGAGATGCTCGGTCGGGCGGAAGCCGACCTGATCCTCGGGCTTACGATTGCGGAAATGCTCGCGATAGACCGCATTCTTCTTGGCGATATCGTCCGGGCCGGCGAAGCCCAGCACCAAAGCGCCGATACCGCGCGAACCGGCGGCGACGAGCGTCGCCTCGCGGGTGCAGGCCATATAGATCGGCGGGTGCGGGTTCTGGAACGGCTTGGGGTGGATCGGGCGGCGCGGGATCTTGATGTAGGTGCCTTCGTGCTCGATCTCGTCCTGCACC
>JAFIGU010000074.1 GCA_017849555.1 Sphingomonas sp.
CAGACCCGAGCCGAGATGCCCCCCGGTCTGGCCCACCGCCGAAATCGTCTCCGCGCGCAGCTCGTCCGCCACCTCGCGCAACCGCTCAGGCGGCAAACGACGCAGCGCCAACGGATCGGCTATCGTGTCAAGCAATGGCGTTTCGAAGCTAATGGTCATGGGGCGCCTTACTTAATTCGTCATATCCCTGAAACAATCGTCGTGATCAGGGCATCAATGCGGCACGGGTGAGGCGGGATCGGTTAGCGGATCCTGCAATTCCCGTGGGTTATCGGATTTAGCCGCCGGCGGCGCGGTGCCGGCGCCGGGATCGTGCAGCGGATCGTCGAGTTCGGTCGCGGGCGTTTCTCCCGTGCCGTGATCATGCAGCGCCGCGACTTCCGCCGCGCGGTTCTGCAGCGAGACCGAACGCAGCGTCGCATAAGGATCGACCGCGCCGCTGAACAGCGCACGCAGATCGGCATCGGATTCGGCGCGCAGATCAAGCCCGGTGACCGCAAGGCTGCCGAACTGATAACGCCAGTTGGTGAACGGCTCGCCGATCACCAGCGGCCAGCCGATGCCGTCGAGCGGACCGCCCAATATGTCGCGCAACGTCGTCGGGCCGACCAGCGGCAGGAACAGATACGGGCCGGGGCCGACGCCATAATAGGCCAGCGTATCCCCGAAGAAATTGTCCTTGTGCGGGATATGGAACGGCTTGCGCTTCGCGACGTCGAACAGCCCGCCGATCCCGATCGTCGAATTGACCAGAAAGCGCGCGAACGGACGCAGCGCTTTTCCGAAGCGCAATTGCAGCAGATAATTGGCGAAAACGACCGGCTCGGTCAGGTTGCTGAAGAAATTGCGCACCCCCGACCGCACCGGCTTGGGCACGATATGTTTGTAGCCCATCGCCGCCGGGCGATAGATCGCCTTGTCTAGCCCCTGGTGGATGCCGAACATCGCGCGATTGAAGCCTTCGAGCGGGTCGCCGGGATAATGGCGCGATGCCGCGGGGGCGGGCGGCGCGGCGGCGGTCGGCGTGGCCGGATCGGCGAGCGGATCGGCCAGCTCGCGCGGCGCCTCTGCGCTCGCCGGCGTTGCGGCCGGCGGCGGTGGCACGACGACGACCGGCGGCGCGGCCTGTGCCGGAACGACGACCGCCGCCGGGGGCGCGGTGTCGATCGGTTGGGCCTGCACCGGCGCGGCGACCAGCACCGCGACGGGAAGAAGGAATGGGACCGTCAAAAGCTACCCTTGGCGGCGAGACTGTCGAGATGCGCGACCAGCGCCTTCGCGCCGCCCCTGGCGAGCACGCTCGCGAAATCCGAGCGCCGCGTCGCGACCTGGCTGATCGAATTGCGATAGAAGACGTCGATGATCTTCCACGCCCCGCCGATCTGACGCAGGCGATAGCTGATCGCGATATCCGCCTTGCCCGGTGCGGCGAGCGTGGTGCGGACCAATTTGTCGCCGCCGCGCGCCTCGATCCGATCGGCGATGACGAAGCGTTCGCCCGACCAATCGTCGAAATTGGTGGCATATTGCGCGATCGTCATACGGCGGAACGCGGCGACCAGCGCTTGCTGATCGGCGGGGGCGGTGGTGGTCCAGGCCGGGCCGACCGCGAGCCGCGTCATCAGCGGCAGATCGAAGGCGCGGTCGATCACCGGGGCGATCGACGCGGCGCGGCTCTTGACCGTTCCTTTCGCCTTCATGATCGCGAGAAGGCCGTCGTCCAGCCCCTGCACCGCGGTGCGCGCGGGATCGGTCTGCGCCTGGGCGGGAACGGCCGCGATCAGCGCGAAAGGCAAGGCGGCAGCGAAGGGGATACGCATCGAACACTCCGAAAACGGTTGCCGCTAGAGTAACGTGTTCAATGCAGGGGCGTCCACCCCTCGACGCGACAGGGACTTGCGTCGCCTCGCATATTTCTTTCTTTTGTAAGGAGGATAGAGCGACTATCTGCAGCGCACGGGAGCCGGTAAATGATGGTGTTTAGCGTAAGATGACCGGTGATTCTGCTTCATCCCCGCTCAATGTGTTGCTCGCCAGCCCCCGCGGTTTCTGCGCCGGGGTGATCCGCGCGATCGATATCGTCGAACGCGCGCTCGAGCTCTATGGCGCGCCGGTCTATGTGCGGCACGAAATCGTCCACAACCGGCGGGTGGTCGAGCGGTTGCGCGCGATGGGCGCGATCTTCGTCGAGGAGCTCGATGAGATTCCCGCCGGCGCGCCGACCGTGTTCAGCGCGCACGGAGTCGCACGTTCGGTCGAGGAGGCCGCCGCCGCGCGCGATCTACCGGTGCTCGACGCGACCTGTCCTCTGGTCACCAAGGTCCACGTGCAGGGGCGCCGCTACGTCAAGGCGGGGCGGACGCTGGTGCTGATCGGCCACGCCGGCCACGCCGAGGTGATCGGCACGATGGGGCAGATCGATGCGCCGGTCCATCTCGTCTCGACCGCCGAGGACGTCGTCGCGCTGCCGCTCGCGACCGATACGCCGATCGCTTATGTCACCCAGACCACGCTGAGCGTCGATGATACCCGCGGGGTGATCGCGGCGCTCCACCAGCATTTCGACGATGTGGTCGGGCCGGACGTCGCCGATATCTGCTATGCGACGCAGAACCGGCAGACCGCGGTGCGCGATCTGGCGCGGCAGAGCGATCTCCTGATCGTCGTCGGCGCGCGCAACAGCTCCAATTCGAGCCGGTTACGCGAGATCGGCGACGAGATGGGCGTGCCAAGCTATCTGGTGGATGACGGGAGTGCCGTCGATCCGCTATGGCTGAACGGCGTCGGGACCGTCGGCATCACCGCCGGGGCATCCGCGCCTGATGAACTGGTGGAGAATGTGATCGCCGCGCTCGCCGCGGTGCGCCCGGTTGCCGTGCGGCAGCTGGACGGTGTTAAGGAAGATATCGAATTCACCCTGCCGGCCCAGCTCAGACGGGCAATGGCCGCGGAATAGGATTGATCGGATGAGTTTACCGCTTGCGCAAGTCGCCCGGATCGGCGCCTACACGCTGAAGCAGCATATCAAGGGCGGGCGCTATCCGCTGGTGCTGATGCTGGAGCCGCTGTTCCGCTGCAACCTGGCGTGCCCCGGCTGCGGCAAGATCGATTATCCCGACGCGATCCTCAATCAGCGCATGTCCTATGAGCAATGCATGGAAGCGATCGACGAATGCGGCGCGCCCGCGGTTTCGATCGCCGGCGGCGAGCCGCTGCTGCATCGCGATATGGCGCGGATCGTAAAGGGCTATATCGCGAAGAAGAAATTCGTGATCCTTTGCACCAACGCTTTGCTTTTGAAGAAGAAGATCGACGAATATTCGCCGTCGCCGTTCTTCACCTGGTCGATCCACCTCGATGGCGACCGGCAGATGCACGATCATGCGGTCGATCGCGAGGGCACCTATGAGGTGGCGATCGAGGCGATCCAGCTCGCCAAGTCGAAGGGGTTCCGCGTCCAGGTCAATTGCACCGTGTTCGACGGCGCCGACGCCGGGCGGCTGGCGGCATTCTTCGACGAGATGGAGGCGCTGGGCGTCGAGATCACGGTCTCGCCCGGCTATGCCTATGAGCGCGCCGCCGATCAGGAGCATTTCTTCAACCGTGAGCGCACCAAGCGCTTCTTCCGCGACGTTTTCGCGCGCGGCGACGGCGGCAAGGCGTGGACCTTCACCAATTCGCCGTTGTTCCTCGATTTCCTCGCCGGCAACCAGACCTATGAATGCACCCCCTGGTCGATGCCGTTGCGCACGATCTTCGGCTGGCAGAAGCCGTGCTACCTGCTCGGCGAGGGCTATGTCGCGACCTTCAAGGAGCTGATGGAAGGCACCGACTGGGAGCAGTATGGCGTCGGCAAGTACGAGAAATGCTCGAACTGCATGACGCATTGCGGCTTCGAGGGCACCGCCGCAACCGATGCGATCCGCCACCCGCTCAAGATGTTCAAGCTCGGGCGCAACGGGGTGAAGACCGAGGGGGCGATGGCGCCCGACGTCGACCTTTCGAACGCGCGGCCGGCGGAGGACGTCTATTCGAGCCACGTCGAGCGCGAGCTGGAGCGGATCAAGGCCGCCGACCCCGAGGGGTATAAGCGCGTCCAGAACGCGGCGTGACGGTTAGAGGCGATCGATCCCGGCGCGGATGATCGCCTCGAACGCTTGTGACAGACTGCTGAACGCGCGGTCGGCCTGCCGCCCGGTGCGGATCAGTGCGGGAAGCTGCGCGGGGTTGCGTGCCAGCGACGCCAGCACCGCACCGAGCGCCATCCCGCCGTCGGGGCGCATTCCGACCAGTGCGGCGGGCGGCAGATCGTCGGTCGCGCGGTCGGAGATCACCCGCAACGCAGCGAAGCGCAGCCCATGTCGCGCGGCGACACGCGCGGCGACATGGCTCTCCATATCGACCGCGAGCGCGCCGGTGCGCTGGGCGAGCGCCCGTTTCTCGGCGACGGTCGCGGCGATCGTGTCGCTCCCGGCGATCGTTCCGCGATGCGCGCGGGGCAGCGCCTGACCCAGTCGCTCGACCACAGCCGCATCGCCGTCGATCACTATTTCGCCGGGTTCGAGCGACGGCACAAGCGCGCCCGCGATGCCGCACGACAGGATGATAGCGGCAGATCCTTCGACAAGCTCAGCGCGAGCGGCGGATGCCGCACGCTCCAGCGCCGCCTCAAGCCGCATCGCATCGCCGCCGCCGATCACCGTCACGACATCGCCGCTGGCGCGGGCAACGATCCGCGCCTCGCGCTTCAGCCCGCAGGCGACGATCAGCGTCACATCCCGACCGTGACGCGCTTGGTGTTCGATCGTTTGAGGTTGCGGTAACGCGCCATCGCCCACAGCGGGAAATATTTCGGATAGCCGTGGTAGCGCAGGTAGAAGACCCGCGGGAAACCGCCGCCGGTATAATATTCCTGCCCCCACAGCCCGTCGGCTTCCTGATGCGCCGCGAGCCATTCGATGCCGCGCCGCACCGCCTCGCTCTCCACCTCGCCCGCGGCCATCAGCCCGAGCAACGCCCAGGCGGTCTGCGAGGCGGTGGACGGGGCGGGAACATGCCCGGTGCGTTTGAGGTCGTAGCTGTCGCAATCCTCGCCCCAGCCGCCGTCGGGATTCTGGATCGCGCGGAGCCACGCCGCCGCGCGCGCGACCATCGGCTCCTCGGGCTCCAGCCCCGCCGCATTGAGCGCGCACAGCACCGACCAGGTGCCGTAGATGTAATTCACCCCCCAGCGGCCGAACCAGCTCCCGTCGGGCTCCTGTTCGCGGCGCAGATAATCGAGCGCGGCGGCCATCCGGGGACTGTCGCGTCCTTCGCCGAGCTGCGCGAGCATCGACACGCAGCGCGCCGAAACGTCGGCGGTCGGCGGATCGAGCAACGCGCCGTGATCGGCGAAGGGCAGGTTGTTGAGATAGTCGTAGCTGTTGTCAGCGTCGAACGCACCCCAGCCGCCGTTCTTCGATTGCAGCCCGACGGTCCATTCGACCCCGCGATCGATCGGCATGCGATCGGCGACCGCGGCGCGGTCCATCGCCATCACCACCACCGCGGTATCGTCGAGATCGGGGTAATGATCGTTGTTATACTGGAACGCCCAGCCGCCCGGCCGCACACCCGGGCGCTCCTCGGCCCAGTCGCCCTCGACATCGAGCACCTGGCGCGGCTTGAGCCAATCGAGCGCTGCTTCGGCGCGGGCCTGATTGACCTCGCCGCCCGCTTCCATCATCGCATGCGCGGCGAGCGCGGTATCCCACACCGGGGAGACGCAGGGCTGGCAATAAGCCTCCTCCTCGCCGATCACGAGGAGGTTCTCGACCGACTGGCGCGCGATCGCGCGCGTCGGATGATCCTCGGGATAGCCGAGCAGGTCGAACATCATCACGCTGTTCGCCATCGCCGGGTAGATCGCGCCGAGCCCGTCCTCGCCGTTGAGCCTTTCGACCACCCAATTTTCGCAGGTCTTGATCGCGCGTTCGCGCAGCTTCGTCGGCCACAGCCCGTCGACCGCCTTGAGCACGCGATCGAGCGCATTGAACCCCTTGGTCCACAGCCATTTGGGATCGGCGGCGCGCGTCTCGAGATGTGCGGCCTTGCCGGTGTACAATTCGTCGACCCGGATGTTCTTCGCATTTCGAGCGACCGGCCGACGCGCGGCGAGCACCAGCAGCGGCACCACCACGGTGCGCGCCCAATAGCTCATCTTGGAGAGATGGATCGGGAACCAGCGCGGCAGCAGGATGATCTCGGGCGGCATCGTCGGCACCGCCGACCACGGCCCGGCATCGAACAGCGCGAGCTGGATCCGGGTAAAGACATTGCTCGCCGCCGCGCCGCCCGCGGCAAGGATCGCGGCGCGCGCGCGGGCCATATGCGGCGCGTCCACGTCGTCGCCGATCATCTTGAGCGCATAATAAGCCTTCACGCTTGCGCTGAGATCGAAACCGCCGGCGTGGAACAGCCCCCAGCCGTGGTGCGTGGCAGACTGGATACGGCGCAGATAGCGCGCGATCTTCGCCTCCAGCACGGCATCGACCGGCTCGCCGAGATAGTGGCGCAGAAGGACATATTCGGCCGGGATCGTGCAATCGGCTTCGAGCTCGAACACCCAATGCCCGTCGGCGCGCTGCGCATCGGTGAGCGCGGCGGCGGCGCGGTTGACCGCGGCGTCGACGGCGGCAAGCGGGTGGTCGGCGGCTGGGGGAGCGAGCGTGGCCATGCCCGCCTGTTATCGTCGGTCGGTGGGTTAGGGAAGCGCTACGCATGCCACCGTCATGCCGGGCTGACCCGGCATTCAGAACCACAAAGGGTATCGGTCATTACTCTGGATACCGGATCAAGTCCGGCATGACGAAAAGTGAGGTGCTGGCCCTTGGCTATTTCGCCACCATCCAGATCGCCATCGCGACCATCATTACATTCTCGGTCAGCGACAGGAAGCCGAGCGGGACGTTGCTCGATCCGCCGACGCAGGCGCATTTGAGCTCGCGCCGGTCGATATAGACCGCCTTGAACACCGAAACCGCGCCGATGCTGCCGATGAACAAGGCGACCGGCACCGAGACCCACATCAGCACGTCCGCGGCCATCAGCACCCCGGCCAGCCCCTCGGCGAAGGGGTAGATCGTGGCATAGGGCACCCAGCGCTTCGCGAGCAGATCGTAGTTGAGGAACATCGACGAGAAGCGCTCGACATCCTGCAGCTTGAGCATCGCCAGCACACACATGCTGAACGCGATGAACCACTCGCCGGCGTGGATCGTCAGCGGCGTGCCGAAGGCGGCAAAGCTCGCCGCGAGCGCCATCAGCGCGGTCATCGCGAACACCGCGATCACCGGGCGGTAGCTCGTCTCGCCGGGAGCGGCGACATGCATCCCGAAATAGCGGCGCAGCGCGTCATAGCCGCCGATGCGCTCGCCCTCGACGAATATCTGCGGGGTCGTCTGCACCTGCTGCTGCGCCTTGAACGCATCGGTTTCGTCGCGGGTAGTCAGCCAGTGATCGTCGACCGTAAACCCCTTTCGACGCAGCAAATGGAGCGCCTTCAACCCATAGGGACAGGTGTGGCCGGGCATCACCATGCGATAGAGCTGGGCTGTGCGAGGAGAGGCGGTCGTCATGATTGGCACCGGCTTGTTATTGGTTGGTGCCGGCGCATATAGGGTCCGTACCATAGTACGGAGTCAAGCCTTGACCGCGATGACGATTGCAAAACTGGCCGAATCCGGCGGCGTCGGGGTGGAAACGATACGTTATTATCAGCGTCGCGGGTTGTTGCCCGAGCCCGAGCGCCCGCTTTCCGGGGTGCGACGCTACGGGAGCGACGACGTGCGCCGGCTGAGCTTCATCCGTGCCGCGCAGGCGGCAGGGTTCACGCTGGAGGAGATCGGCGAATTGCTCCGGCTCGACGCGGTCGACGATCGCCCGCGGGCGCGCGAACTGGCGCTGCGTCGCGTGGCGGAACTCGATCGGCGTATCGCGGAATTGCGTGGCGCGCGCGAAGCGCTGGTGCGGCTCGCGACCGAATGCGGCAGCGGTGAGGGCCGGGCCTGCCCGATCCTCACCGCGTTCGAGAGGGTGGAGGGATAGGGGCCCTCAATAACTCCGCGGCAGGCCGAGGACATGTTCGGCGAGGAACGACAGGATGAGGTTGGTCGAGATCGGCGCGACCTGATAGAGCCGCGTCTCCCTGAACTTGCGCTCGACGTCATATTCCTCGGCGAAACCGAACCCGCCGTGGGTCTGGATACAGACATTGCCCGCCTCGACCGAGGCATCGGCGGCGAGCATCTTCGCCATATTGGCCTCGGCGCCATTGGGCTTGCCCGCCTCGTAGAGCCGCGCCGCCTCATGCACCATCAGCTCGGCCGCGCGCATATTGGCGTAGGCGCGCGCGATCGGGAAGGAGATGCCCTGGTTCTTGCCGATCGCGCGGCCGAACACATGGCGTTCGCCGGCATAATCGACCGACTTTCTGGTGAACCATTTGGCATCGCCGACGCATTCCGCGGCGATCAGCACGCGTTCGGCGTTCATGCCCGAGAGGATGTAGCGAAAGCCCTTGCCCTCATCGCCGAGCAGATTGGCGGCGGGGATGCGCATATTGTCGAAGAAGATCTCGGTCGTCGCGTGGTTCATCATCGTGCGGATCGGGCGGATCGTCAGCGAGCCGTCGGCGAGCGCCTGTTTCATGTCGACGATGAAGGTCGAGAGGCCGTCGGTCTTCTTCGCCACCTGGTCGCGCGGGGTGGTGCGCGCGAGGAGCAGCAGCAGATCGGAATGTTCGGCGCGGCTCGTCCAGATCTTCTGCCCGTTGACGACATAATCGTCGCCGTCGCGCACCGCCGTGGTGCGCAGCGCGGTGGTGTCGGTGCCGCTCGTCGGCTCGGTCACCCCGAACGCCTGTAGCCGAAGCTCGCCGGTGGCGATCTTGGGGAGATAGGCGCGCTTCTGCGCCTCCGACCCGTGGCGCAGGATCGTTCCCATCGTATACATTTGCGCGTGGCACGCCCCGCCGTTGCAGCCTTCCGACTGGATCGTCTCCAAGATCGCCGCCGCGGCACTGAGCCCGAGCCCCGAGCCGCCATATTCCTCCGGGATCAGCACCGAGAGATACTCCGCGGCGGTCAGCGCCTGGACGAAGGCGGTGGGATATTCGCGCTTCTCGTCGAGCCTGCGCCAATAGTCGCCGGGGAATTCGGCGCATAATTTGCGTACGCCCTCGCGGATTTCGGGGAAATTCTCTTCGTCGAAGGGGCTGAGGATCATCGTCACCGTCCACATCAGGGCTCGCGCCGGGTGCCGCAGGCCTCCGGCACGCGCGCGAAAAGGGCAAGGCGCTTTATGCAACAGAGCGCAAAAATCGGAAACGCAGCGTCTCTTCGGGCCGGGCTGTGCCGGCGCGAATAATCATCTATCTTCCGTGCCATATTTGCGAGGGAAGGACGGGGTATGACGCAGCTTCTGGCCGCTTGGCAGCCGCGGATGTTGAGCGTGTTGAGGATCATGGCAGCGTTGCTGTTCATGGAACACGGGCTGATGAAGCTCTTCGCCTTCCCGCTCGCCCAGCCCGGCGTGCCGAGCCCGTTGCCGACGATCCTCGTCGTGGCGGCGGTGATCGAGGTGGTCGGCGGCGCGTTGCTCGCGCTTGGATTGTTCACCCGCATCGCGGCGTTCATCTGCTCGGGGCAGATGGCGGTGGCCTATTTCACCGCGCACATGCCCAACGGCTTCTGGCCAGGCGGCAACGGCGGCGATGCGGCCGTGCTGTTCTGCTTCATCTTCCTCTATCTGGTCTTCGCCGGGCCGGGCGTGTGGAGCGTCGACGCAGCGCGCGGGCGCGGCTGATAAGCGATGCTCGCGTCGCCGCGCGCCTGAACCGCCAGGAACAAGCCTGATCCGGTCGGGACGACGCGGCCATGCGTCACCTGTTTCATGTTCACACGGAGCATGAAATCGCCGAGCCGCTTTGCGGCGATCGCCTTGCGCGCGGAGCCGATCACCTTGTCGTAATCGCGCGCGAAATCCTGCGTCAGCGATTGGCGGATCGCTTCGACGACCTCGGGGGTCTTGAACAGGTCGATCAGCAGGTTGACCGCCTCTCGATCGGTCTCGGCGGCGATCCGCAGATCGTGGATCTCGACCTCTTCCGAATTGGCTTTATTGTCCGGCACCCCGGTCAGCCATACGCGGCCGCGCGTCTTCTCGATCACCCCGCTGCGCAATTTCGCCTCGACCGTGATCCCCACCGCCAGCCGGTTGTCGGTGGTGGCATAGATGGTGACATCGTCGAATTTGGCATCGACCGGGCCGGCGCGGGGGATCGTGATGCCGCGCGCGGCGAGCTTCTTCAGCGCGCGCGCCAGCACCGGCTCGAGCTGCGCATAATCCGCCACCACCGGGATCTGGAAGGTGAGGTGCGGCTGTTTTGATTGCCGCACCAGATTGGGTAGTGGGGTGGGGGTGGGGTCGGCCGGGCGGTCTCCGACGAAGGTCTGGGTCAGCGCCTTGGCGATCGCGGTCAGCCGCAATTCGCGCCCTACCACCCGATAGCCGGCATAGCCGATCTCGGTCGGGGTGATGCGCAGCCACACCGGCGGATTGTCTTCGTTGAGTTGGAGCACGGTGAAGCCCTCGCGCCACGCCGCCGCGGCCTGGCCGCGCGCATCGAGCGCGCGCAATTCCTTCGGCAGATCGCGCTCGAGCCCGGCGATCACCCCGGCAAGCTTTTGATCGGCCTTGTCGACGAAAGTGATGCGTTTGCCGAACAGCGTGACGCCCGGCGGTGTCGTCCAGTCGTATCGGATCGAAACCTTGGCGGTCGGCGTCCAATCGGGGTTTACCGACAGCCGGACATCGCCGTGAACCGACGCCGCGCCGGTCGCGGTTTCGCGGCGGATGATCCCGCCGACATCCTCCGCGCTGATCGTCGCGTTGACCGGCAGGTTGATCCGCAATGTCTCGCCGCTGCCGCTCAGCGTGATCGGCCCGCGGCGCACCGTCCCGACGATGCGGCAGGCGAGATCGGGGGTGACCTTGATCCGCTCGCCGAACACCTTGACGCGCTGTGCCGACACGCAGCGCGGCTCTTCCCGGTCGATCGACCACAAGGTCTGCGGCACCGCGCGATTGAGCGCGCGTTCGAGATCGGCGAGCTGGGCGGTGATCGGCACCACGACGGTGGAGGCGGTTTCCGGCAAATGCACGGGGATTTCGAGCCGCGGCGGCGGGGGGACCGCGGGCTTGCGGTGGCAGCCGGCCAATGTGGTCGCAGCGGCAAGCGCGAGCCACGTCGCAAGTGCCGGCGAGCGGCGTCGATCGGATGCGCGAGGCGTCGCCATGAACACCTTGCCTATCGCGGGCGGCGCCGTCCGTCGATAGCGATGAACGACAATGGCCCGGCCGATATCGCGGCCGGGCCGGATCACGTCACCAGTTCAGGCCGACGCGGGCATAGATGTAACGCCCGTTGAAACCGAACGGCGAGAAGTAGGGGAAGCCTACCACACCGGTCGAGTTGTTTGCCGCGATCGTGCGATCGGGGTAGACGTCGAACAGATTGCTTACGCCGATGCCGATCTGTGCGCCCTTAGGCGCCTGATAACGCAGTTCGAAATCGGTGATCGCGTGGCGGCCGGTGTTGATGTCCGCCGCCGGCGTCGTGCCGGGCTGGTTGACGTTGCCGTAATAGGTCACGCGGGCGAGCGCGCCGATCTTGTCGAGCGACCAGTCGACCGTGCCGGTCAGCTTTTCGCCGGGGGTGCCCTGTTCGATCGTCAGGATGCGGCTGCGCGCGAACAGCGCGGTCGGCGGGATCAGCGCGCCCGCCACACCGGTGATGTGGCGCTCGACCTTGATCTTGTTGACGTTGCCGGCGAGCGTGAAGTCGAACGTGCCCGCGGTCGCGGTGTTGAGCCGGTAATGCGCCACCGCATCGATGCCCTGCGTTGTGGAACGCAGGCCGTTGATGAAGAAGCGCGCCGCCGACACGCTATAGGGCGCGAGCAAATTGCCCACCGTCGTGCCGGGCGCCCCGGAGATATTCTCCGACAGGCCGAGCTGGTCGCGGATCTTGATGTAATAGCCGTCGACCGTCAGCTCGAACCCGCCCGCGCGGATTACCGTGCCGGCGGAGAAGTTGGTCGACTTCTCCGGCTCGAGCGGCAACCCGCCCAGCGCCCGCGCGACGGGATCGGTGGAAGGATAGGTGCCCGTCAGGATCGGCGTGCCGTTGACCACCACCGACGCGACCTGGGTGAAATATTGCTGCTGGAGCGCCGGCGCGCGGAAACCGGTGGAGACCGAACCGCGCAGCGCGAACCATGGGGTGAAATCGTAGCGCGCCGAAACCTTGCCGTTGGCGGTCGAGCCGAAGTCCGAATAATCCTCGATGCGGCCGGCGACGCCGATCAGGAAGGCATCGGTCACCTGCGCTTCCAAGTCGACATAGCCGCTGATGTTGCGGCGGCTGCGGTCGATCACGTTGCGCGGGGCGAAGCCGCCGAAGCCCTGTGCGCCCGGCGTGCCTGAGGGATTGTTGGGATCGAAATAATCATAGGACGCGCGCTCGCCCGCGCCGATCGAGAACCATTCGCGTCGCCCTTCGACGCCGAAGGCGAGGTTGAGCGACTGAAACACGTCGAACTTGCGCGACACATCGGCCCCGGCGACGAATTGCTGATAGGTCAGCCGCCCGTCGTAGAAATTACGCGGCGAGGCGGTGCCGTAGGAATAATTGGCCGAATTGAGCGTGCGGAAATCGATCTGGTTGCGGCCGTAGCTGACGTTGAGATCGATCTTCCACTCGCCCAGATCGCCGCGCAGCCCGAGCGCGCTGTTGATATCCTTCGACCGGGTATTGATCAGCGGCAGGAACCCGTTGGGATAGAGCGTGCCAACCCCGTTCGCCGCCGCGGTCGTGGCGAGCCGCGGGAAGGCGGCGCTGCTCGATTCACGATGCTGATAGCCGGCCCAGCCGTAGAGCTGCCACGTATCGGTCAGCGCCACCGCGGCATTGGCGAACACCGTATATTGCTCGACCTCGGGATCGCCGAACCGCCCGGTGACGCGCGTCGGGGTGACGCGCGGATCGTAATCGGCGCGGTTGGTCGGCTCGCGCTTCATATATTCGCCGGAAATGGTCAGGAACCCGTCCTCGCCGAGCTTCAGCCCCTGCCAGGCCGATGCGGTGACGGCATGTTCGCCGTTGACGCTGCGGCTGCCGCGCGCGGTGTCGATGTCGGTGTTGTAGAAACCGTAATTGACGCTGGCGCCGCCGCCGCTGCTCGCCTCGCGCAGCCGCAGATTGACCACGCCGGCGATTGCATCCGAGCCATATTGCGCCGATGCGCCGTCGCGCAGCACCTCGATCCGGTCGAGCGCGACGGTCGGGATCGTGTTGAGATCGACCGCCGCCGCGCCGCGGCCGACCGAGCCGTTGGTATTGAGCAACGCGGCGGTGTGGCCGCGCACGCCGTTGATCAGCACGAGCGTCTGGTCGGGCGAGAGCCCGCGCAGCGTGGCGGGGCGGATCGCGTCGGTGCCGTCGGTCGCCGAGGGGCGCGGGAAATCGATCGACGGCGCGACCGAGGCGAGCGCGGTGGCGAGTTCGGTCGTCCCCTGGCGCTGGAGGCTGTTGGCCGACAGCACGTCGACCGGCGCGGCGCTGTCGAGCCGGGTGCGTCCCACGGCGCGGGTGCCGGTGACGATGATGTCGTCCTGCGCGGGCGGCGGCGCGCTCTCCTGCGCCTGCGCCGTCTGCGCGGCGGAAAGCGCGATGAGCGATACGGTGACGAACCTCGCGATACGCTGACTGTGCATGAAGGAATCCCTTTTTCGGTTGTAATTTATCTGGCGCGGCCGGTTGCGGCGGCCCGAAGTCTATGTGGGGCTTCGAAAATCCAGATTAAGGGCCGGGGCCTTCCGCAGCGCAGCAAGAATTTCTTGCAGGCCGATAAGGCGACTTCGCGGCGCTCTTTCGATCAGTCTCACGGAATTTAGCGATTGGACAGCGCCTCGCCGCCGCGCAATCATCGCTTCGCCTACCCCCGACGAGCTGAAGCTTAGGAGAGAGCCATGGACGCCGAATCGAAATGTCCGGTTACCGGTGCGAAATTGGATGGCGCCGCCGTTCTGTTTGAAATGACCAACCGGCTGTGGTGGCCGAACCAACTCGATCTTTCGGTGCTGCATCAGAATCCGCCGGCGGGCGATCCGATGGGGGCTGATTTCGATTATGCCGCCGAATTCAAGACGCTCGATCTCGCCGCAGTGAAGCGGGACATCTTCGCGCTGATGACCGAATCGCAAGCGTGGTGGCCGGCCGATTACGGCCATTACGGGCCGCTGTTCATCCGCATGGCGTGGCACAGCGCGGGTACCTATCGCATCGGCGACGGGCGCGGCGGCGGCGGGCACGGCACGCAGCGCTTCGCCCCGCTCAACAGCTGGCCGGACAATGCCAATCTCGACAAGGCGCGGATGCTGCTGTGGCCGGTGAAGCAGAAATACGGCCGCAAGCTGTCGTGGGGCGATCTGATGATCCTCGCGGGCAATTGCGCGCTCGAATCGATGGGGTTCAAGACCGCCGGGTTTGGCGGCGGCCGCGTCGACATCTGGGAGCCGGAGAACGACGTCCATTGGGGCCCGGAGCGCGAATGGCTCGGCGACGAGCGCTACAGCGGTGACCGCGATCTCGCGCATCCGTTGGCCGCGGTGCAGATGGGACTGATCTACGTCAATCCCGAAGGGCCGAACGGCAACCCCGATCCGGTCGCCGCGGCGCGCGATATCCGTGAGACCTTCGCGCGGATGGCGATGGACGATGAGGAGACGGTGGCGCTGATCGCGGGCGGCCACACGTTCGGCAAGACCCACGGCGCGGCCGATCCCTCGCAATATGTCGGGCCCGAGCCTGAAGGCGCGGGGATCGAGCAACAGGGGCTGGGCTGGGCCAATAGCTATGGCACCGGCAATGCCGACGACACGATCACCAGCGGGCTGGAGGTGATCTGGACCGACGCGCCGACCACCTGGGACAATGGCTTCTTCAAGAGCCTGTTCGAGAACGAATGGGAGCTGACCAAGAGCCCGGCGGGCGCGCATCAATGGGTGGCGAAGGGCGTCGGCGAGATCGTTCCCGATGCGCATGATCCGTCGAAAAAGCATCGGCCGACGATGCTGACGACCGATCTCTCGCTGCGGTTCGACCCGGCCTATGAGAAAATCTCGCGGCGCTTCTACGAACACCCCGATGTCTTCGCCAAGGCATTCGCCGAGGCGTGGTACAAGCTGACTCACCGCGACATGGGGCCGCATGAGCTGCTGCTCGGCGCCGAGGTGCCGGCCGAGCCGCGGATTTGGCAGGATCCGGTCCCGGCGGTCGATCATCCGCTGATCGACGACGCCGACGCCGAGGCGCTCAAGGCGAAGGTCCTCGCTTCGGGGCTGTCGATCTCGCGGCTGGTCAAGACCGCCTGGGCCTCGGCCTCGACCTTCCGCGGGTCGGACAAGCGCGGCGGCGCGAATGGCGCGCGCATCCGGCTTGCGCCGCAGAAGGACTGGGCGGTCAATGAGCCGGCCGAGCTGGCCGATACCTTGGCCAAGCTCGAGGCGATCCAGCGCGACTTCAACGCGGGCGCGGGCGGCAAGAAGGTGTCGCTCGCCGATCTGATCGTGCTCGGCGGCAATGCCGCGGTCGAGGCGGCGGCGAAGAAGGGCGGGCATGACGTGAAACTGCCGTTCGCGCCCGGGCGTACCGACGCCAGCCCCGAACAGACCGATGCGCATTCCTTCGGGCCGCTCGAGCCGCGGACCGACGGTTTCCGCAATTATGCCGGCGAGCGCAGTTCACGGTCGCCCGAGGAATTGCTGATCGATCGCGCCAATCTGCTGACGCTGTCGGCGCCGGAGATGACCGCGTTGATCGGGGGGCTGCGTGTGCTGGGGGCCAATTTCGGCGGCTCCGAGCTGGGCGTGTTCACCGATCGACCCGAGACGCTGAGCAACGACTTCTTTCGCAACCTGCTCGAAACCAGCACGAGCATGAAATGGCAGGCGGGCGAGGGCGGCACCTTCACCGCGCACGATCGCCAGACCGGCGCGCAGAAATATGTCGCGACGCGGGTCGATCTGATCTTCGGATCGAACTCGCAGCTTCGCGCGCTGGCGGAGGTTTATGCGACCGACGATGCGGAGGGTGCGTTCGTCGATGCCTTTGCCAAGGTGTGGACCAAGGTGATGAACCTCGACCGGTTCGATCTGCGGTAACAACCCGTGTCCCCGCCTCCGCGGGGACACATCCTTGCTGTCGGTGTGCAGATGAGCGCGGCGCTTGCCGACCCGGCCCGCGCGCCCTATTTCCAGCCTATGGCCAGCGTCATATCCGAAATCGCGCTCACTCCCTCCGCCGCGGCGCGTGTCGCGGCGATCGCGGGGAAGCAGGGCAAGCCCGCGATCCTGCGGCTCTCGGTCGAGGGTGGGGGCTGTTCGGGCTTCCAATATCGCTTCGGCCTCGCCGATGCGGTCGAGCCCGGCGACATCACGGTCGAGACCGACGGGGTGACGCTGGCGGTCGACGACATCAGCATCGATCTCGTGCGCGGCGCGTCGGTCGATTATGTCGAATCGCTCGGCGGCGCGGCATTCAAGGTGGACAATCCCAATGCCGCGTCGGGCTGCGGCTGCGGCACCAGTTTCTCGGTCTGATCGCCGCGTGAAGATCGTCAGCTATAATGTGAACGGGATCAAGGCGCGCCTGCCGCGCCTGCTCGAATATCTCACCGAGCAGCAACCCGATATCGTTTGCCTTCAGGAGCTCAAATCGAGCGACGAGACCTTCCCCGAGGCCGATATCCGCGCCGCCGGCTATGGCGCGGTGTGGCACGGGCAGAAGGGGTTCAACGGCGTTGCCGTCCTCGCGCGCGGCGCGGATCCGGTCGAGCGCCAACGCGGGCTCGACGGCGAGGTCGAGGACGATCACAGTCGCTATCTCGAATGCGATGTCGACGGATTGGTGGTCGCCTCGATCTACCTCCCCAACGGCAATCCGCAGCCGGGGCCGAAATTCGATTACAAGCTGCGCTGGATGGAACGGCTCGCGCAGCGCGCTCGCGCGCTGCTGGCGGCGGAAGTGCCCGCAGTGCTCGCCGGCGATTATAACGTCATCCCCAACGATGACGACGTCTATTCAGTGCAGGCGATGGCCGATGACGCGCTGATGCAGCCGGGCAGCCGCGCGGCGTATCGCGCGCTGGTGGCACAGGGCTGGACCGACGCGCTGCGCACCCGCCACCCGCAGGGCCGGGTGTGGACCTTCTGGGACTATCAGGCCGGCGCGTGGCAGCGCGACGCCGGGTTCCGCATCGATCACCTGCTGCTCAGCCCGGCGGTTGCCGACCGGCTGGTCGAGGCGGGGGTCGATCGCGACTATCGCGGCCGCGAAAAGGCCAGCGACCACGCGCCGACCTGGGCGCAGATTCGGTAATCCACTTCCTGGTGTCCCCAGCGAAGGCGGGAGCCCAGTCTGGGTCCCCGCCTTGGGTTCCCATCAAAGTAATACTTTGATGGGGCCCTTCGCGGGGACACAGAGAAGCTTCCCAGCACCAAAATGTAGTCGCCCTCCGCGCGGCGCGATGGAGGAGTGGCGCGGCGAATGGCGAAATCCGCCGCAAACTCGCATCCTTCGCCAACAAGTAGCGAAAACAGAACGTTTTCGAAACTAAGATTTATTATAAATCAAAGACTTAACTGTTTGGCACGACTAATGCACTTCGATGATCGCAGCAGAACGATGCTGCCGGATTTTTCGGAGGAAGATGTCATGAAAGCCCAGTTTCTGATCGCCGCCACCGCCGCCGCCATCATTGCAGTCCCGGCTGCGGCGCGCACCGTCGCGCCTGCCCCGATCGCGCCGGCGCCCGTTTCGACCGCGACGCCGTCGCCGAACCAGCGGGTGTGCCTCGTCGACGAAATCACCGGTTCGCGCGTGCCGGTGCGGATGTGCCACACCCGCGCCGAATGGGCCAAATTGGGTATCGATCCGTTCGCCAAGTGAGAAGGCGGGCGGGGCGACCCGCGGCTTCTTTCCCTCGGCCGCGGGTCGCATCCCGTTTTTACAGGGTCTTGGCGTAAACCTGATAGACCTTGTTGATCTTGCTATCGATTGCGTCGGCGATCGAGCGCATCCCCTGATTGTCGTCGAGCACCCAGCCGATCTCCGCGCGGCTCGCGCCATAGCGCGCCACCGAGGGACGGCGGATATATTCGATCATCATGAAGGCGAGCTGGCTCGCGAGCCGCGTCGACTGGAATTCCTTGAGCACCCCCATCAAAGGCACGCGCATCGTGCGCGCCTTGGGGCGGCGCAGCCACAGCAGCAATTTGGCCCAGCCGAACGGAAGCAGATTGCCGTTGAGCGGCTTGATCGCTTCGTTGAGGTCGGGGAGCGTGATCATGAACGCCACCGGCCGCCCGTCGACCTCGGCGATGCGGATCAGATCGTTGAATACGATCGGCTTCAATTTGACGCCGATGTCCTTGATCTCGGGCTCGGTGAGCGGGATGAAGCCCCAATTGTCCGACCAGGCATCGTTGAGGATGCCGAGGATGATTTCGGCTTCCTCCATGAATTTCGACTTGTCGACCTCGCGGATGCGGATCCGCGGGTTCTTCTCGCCCGAGGCGACGATGCGATTGACGATCGGCGGAAAACCGTCGCTGATCGGCAGGTCATAGGTGTAAAGCGTCTTGACCGGCAGATAGCCCGCGCGCTCCACCCAGCCGCGATATTCGGGCTTGGCATGGCCCATCATCACCGTCGGGGGGTGGTCATACCCCTCGATCAGCAGCCCAGGCTCCTCCCACACCGATTGCGAGACCGGGCCGATCGCGCGCGTCATCCCCTGCTCGCGCAACCAGCCCTCCGCAGCGGTGATCAGCGCTGTGAATTGTTCTTCATTCTCCGCATCCATCAGCCCCCAGAAGCCGGTGCCGGGGCCGAAGCCGCGCTCGGCGGGCATTTCAAGCGCGAGCGTATCGATATGCGCAGAGATCCGCCCGACCACGCGACCATCCTGCTCGGCGAGGAAAAGCTGAGCCTTTGCATGGCTGTACCAACCATTCTTCTCGGGGGTGATCAGCCCCAGCGCTTCGCCCTTGAGCGGCGGCACCCAGTTCGGATCGTCGCGATAGAGGCGGAAGGGCAGGTCGACGAAGATCTTGCGATCGCGCTTCGTCAGAACGGGGCGAATGGTGAGCGGTGATGCCATGACGGTGATGCAATAATCGGCTTGCCCGATCATGGCGAGTGGCCTTTCCGTCATCGAGGCGCTGTAAAGGCCACCGTCTCGCCACTATCTTCCGGCAATGGACCACGCCATGACGACCATCACCCTCGACCGCGCCGGCGCCGCGCCGGCCGATCGCACGCCGATCGCGGACGATCGCGCGATGCTGAAGGCCGCTGCCGATCTGACGCGCGATATCAACGCGCCGCGGCCGGGGGTCTATTGGGGCGATTTCCTCGGTTCGGTCGCGGTCGGCTATGCCGCGCTGGTCGCGGCGATCGTCGTGCAATCCACCGCGCTGACGGTCGTGGCGGGGGTGGTTGCGGTGCTGGCGCTGTATCGCGCGCTGAGCTTCATCCACGAGCTGACGCATGTGCGTCATGCGTCGCTGCCCGGCTTCCGCTTCGCCTATAATCTGTTCATCGGCGTGCCGATGCTGGTGCCGTCGTTCATGTACGAAGGCGTGCATAACCTGCATCACGCGCGCACGCGCTACGGCACCGTCGACGATCCCGAATATCTGCCGCTCGCGCTGATGAAGCCGTGGACGCTGCCGGTGTTCATCATCGTCGCCGCGCTGGCGCCGGTGGCATTGATCTTCCGCTACGGGGTGCTCACGCCGCTGTCGCTGGTCAGCCCCGCGCTGCGCCGCGCGGTGGTCGAGCGCTACTCGGCGCTGACGATCAACCCCTCCTTCCGCCGGCGGATGCCCGAGGGCGAGTTCCGCGCGCAGTGGAACCGGATCGAGACCGCCTGCGCCTTGTGGGCGATCGCGCTGGTCGCGCTGGCGGCGACGGGCGTGCTGTCGCTGCGTGCGCTCGGCATCATGCTGGCGGTCGCGTCGGGCGTCGCGGTGCTCAATCAGGTTCGCACGCTCGTCGCGCACTTGTGGGAGAATGAGGGAGAGGCGATGACGGTGACCGCGCAATATCTCGATTCGGTCAATGTCCCGCCGCCGGCGCTGCTGCCGGCTTTGTGGGCGCCGGTCGGGCTGCGTTATCACGCGCTGCATCACCTGCTGCCGGGGCTGCCCTATCATTCGCTCGGCGAGGCGCATCGCCGGCTGATCGAGGTGCTCGAACCGGCGTCGACCTATCACAACGCCAATTATCGTAGCCTGGGCTATCTGGTCGGCAAGATCGCGCGGAGCACGATGCTGCCGCGGTAAGGCGTCACGAGCTTATCCTCACCGTTCGCCCTGAGCTTGTCGAAGGGCTGCACTTCTTCGGAAGAAAGCGCAGGGCTTCGACAGGCTCAGCCCGAACGAGGACAGGGAATCTCGATTTAACTGCTATTCCTCGGTGCGCAGCAGCACCGTTTCGCCGATGAACAGGAACAGCAGGAACGGCGCCCAGGCTGCGAGGAACGGCGGGTAGGCGCCGAGATTGCCCATCGCCAGCGCGAAATTGTCCGCGACGAAATAGGCGAAGCCCAACGCCATGCCGATCACCGCGCGGACGAACAACTTCCCCGATCGCGCGATCCCGAACGCCGCCACCGCGCCGAGCAACGGCATCAGCACCGACGACATCGGGCCGGACAATTTGTGCCACAGCGCGCCTTCCAGCGCCTTGGTCGGGCGCCCCGCCGCGGCGAGATCGTCGATCGCGGCCTTGAGCGCGCCGAACGACAATTCGTCGGCGTCGACCGAGGCGAGGGTGAATTGATCGGGAGTCACGCCGCGCGCCGTCACCGTCTCGCCGATATCGGCCATCTTGCCGGCCGCGACGTCGAAGCGCCGCGCGGGCCAGATCGTCCAGCCGTTCCCGCTGTAGCGGCCGTGCTGGGCGAAGATGACCGCGTGGAGATCGCCACCCTGGCGGTCATAGACCGTAATCCCGCCGAGTTGCGCCGCGCTGCCGCGGCCATTGATCTGCTCGACCTCGATCAGATCGGGGCCGGAGCGCACCCACACATTGGTCCGGTCGCCGCGATCGACCGGCATCGGGCCGTAATCGACCTTCTGCCATCGGTTGAGCGTCGCGGTGGCGCGCGGCACGATGCGGTCGTTGAACGCGAAGCTCAGCGCGGCCACCCCGATGCTCGCGACGATCAGCGGCGCGAGCACCTGATGCGCCGACAGCCCCGACGCCTTGAGCGCGATCACCTCGCTGTTCTGGTTCATCGTGATCAGCGTCAGGATCGTCCCGAGCAGCACCGAAAAGGGCAGGAAGCGCGCGATGATCTGCGGCGCGCGCAGCGAGACGTAATGCCACACCTGTGCGTCGCTGTTCCCGGGCACCGCGAGAATTTTGCCCGATTCGCCGAGCAGATCGAGCGCCTGGAGCACCAGCACGAGCCCGGCGAGGATGCCGAACGTGCGGATCAGGAACATCCGCCCCATGTACAGCGACACGGTGCGCGACGGGAAGAACGAGGTCATGCCGCGGCCTCCGTCCGGTGGCGGCGACGGCCGGGCAGATAGCGGACCACCGCCTTCCACGCCTTGCCCGCCACGCGTTCGAGCGCGCCGATCGGCTGCCCGCCGGGAACATAAGCGATCGTGCGATACATCCACAGCACCAGCCCGGCGAACATCAGGAACGGCACCCACAAGGCGATCAACGGATCGATCCCGCCAAGCTGCGCGACCGAGGCGGCATATTGGTTCACCTTGTGATAGGTGACGATCATCACGATCGACAGGAATACGCCGAGCGCGGAGGTCGAGCGTTTCGGCGGCACCCCCAATGCCACCGCGAGCAGCGGCAGCAGGAACATCGAGACGATCTCCGCCATGCGGAAATGGAATTCGGCGCGGCTCGCGTCGCGCTCGTGGAGCGTCTGCGCGCTGCGCCCCGATTTGACCAGCTCGGGCAGGGTCGCTTCGAGGCTGAGCCCGCTGCGGACGCGGAACTGCTCGAATTTGGGCAGGTTGATCGGCAGATCGTGGCTGTTGAAGTTCAGCACGCGCGGCACGCTGAAATCGCTGCGATTGTGGACCAACGTGCCGTTGCTGAGCCGCAGGATGATCACATCGGGATCGTCGGTGGCGAGGAAGCGGCCATGCTGCGCGGTCACCCCGATCCAGTCGCCTTTGGGGGTCTGCGCGTGGACGAAGATGCCCGAAAGCTGGCGTCCGTCGTCGCGGCTCTGCTCGATCCTCAGTGTCATGCGGTCGCCGAGCTTGGTGAATTCGCCGACCTTGATCGATGCGCCGAGCGCGCCGGTGCGCAGCTCGAAGCGGAGCTGCTCATAGGCGTAGCGCGCCTTGGGCTGGACATAGCCGACGATCGCCAGATTGAGCAGCGCCAGCGCGGTGGCATACATATAGGGGACGCGGAGCAACCGGCCGTAGCTCATCCCCACGCCGCGCATCACATCGAGCTCGGACGAGGTGGCGAGGCGGCGGAAGGCGAGCAGGATGCCGAGCATCAGCCCGATCGGGATGCCGAGCCCGAGATATTCGGGCAGCAGATTGGCGAGCATCCGCCACACCACCGAAACCGGCCCGCCCTCGGTCGCGACGAAGTCGAACAGCCGCAGCATGCGATCGAGCACCAGCAACATCGCCGCCAGGAGCAGTGTGGAGAACAGCGGCAGCGCGATCAGCCGGGCCATGTAGCGGTCGATCGATTTCATGGGCGGGGAACGGACACTCGGCGCTGCGAAAGATAGCGGGGGTATAGGCGCGCGCGCGGCGGGCGTCAGCCGGAAATATCGGGTGGGTGGGCGATCGTGGCAAAAATGGCGCTAGGGTGGGTTGAAATTCGGCGGTTTCGAGAGGCGTGATCCGCCGCGCCGTTCCTGCGCCGGCGTCCATTGTGTCCGGCCTTCCGGGCGGATTCAGATAGATGTTCCTGCCTTCCCCACCGTCACCGCGGCCTTGAGCCGGGGTCCTTCGGGAGGCAAGCGCGGAGCAAGAGGTTCTGGCCGTGGAGCGTGCGGCACGATGGACCCCCGCTCAAGGCCGGGGTGACGGTCCGTGGTTTGGCAAAGTTCACGAAGTTCACACGAGGAGAATCGTGCCAAGGTATATAATATACCGAATTAATCCTATTCCGCAGCCACCTGATCCTCCCCGACCGGGCCGACGCCCCTGAGCGTCGTCGCGATCGCGCGTTCCAGCGCGGCGAGCGTGAAAGGTTTGCGCAACACCTGACGCCCGCGAAACGCCTCATGCTCCATCATCTCGCCCGCGAAGCCGGTGACGAACAGCACGGGCAGATGGGCATATTGCGGATCGAGCGCGGCAATCATCTCCGGCCCGGTACGCTCGGGCATCAGCACGTCCGACAGGATCAGCCCGATCGACTTATGCGTCGCAAGCAGCGCGGGGGCGGCGAGCGGGTCGTCGCACGGGATCGGCCGGTGCCCCAACTCGCGCAGCGCGCGGACGGTCGCGCCGAGCACGCGTGGATCGTCCTCCACCACCAATATGTCGACCGACGCGATATCGGCGCCAACGGGCGCGGCGGGCGCAGACGGCGAGGCGCTCGGGCCGTCCTCGGCGGAGACGACGCGCGGAAGGAACAGCGTGATCGTCGTGCCCTGGCCCGGGATGCTGTCGAGCGCGACCGCGCCGCCCTGCTGCCGGACGAAGGCGAAGATCTGGCTGAGCCCGAGCCCGGTGCCCTTGCCGACCGGCTTGGTGGTGAAGAACGGCTCGAACACCCGCTCCGCCACCTCCGCGGTCATCCCGCAGCCGGTGTCGGCCACCGCGATCGTCAGATAGTCGCCGGCCGGGCATTCGCGCGCACCCGCCGCGAGCGTGGTGGCGCCCGCGGTGATCGTCAGCGTCCCGCGTCCGTCCATCGCGTCGCGGGCGTTGACCGCAAGGTTGACGAGGCTGTTCTCGAGCTGGACGCGATCCGCGCGGAGCCGCCACCCCCGGCTCTCGTCGCGGATCACCACCGAGATGCGGTCGCCCAGGGTGCGATCGAGCAGATCGGACATGCCGGTGAGCAACTCGCCGACGCGCATCACCTCGGGGTTGATCCCGCCTTCGCGGGTGAAGCTGAGCAACTGGCGGGTCAGCGCCGCGGCGCGCTTCGCGCCTTCCATCGCACTATCGAGCTGCCGCGCAATCGCCGCGCGCGTCGCATCGCCGTTGACGCCGCGCTGCGCCAGCTCGAGTCCGCCCATAACAACCGCGAGCATATTATTGAAATCATGGGCGATGCCCCCGGTGAGCTGGCCGACCGCCTCCATCTTCTGCACCTGGCGCAGCCGCGCCTCCTGATCGCGCAGCTCGTCGGTCGCGACCGTGACCGCGGCGGCGAATTCGTCGGCGCGCTTGCGCTCGGCATCGGCCTCGGCGAGCGCGATGCCGCGCTCGGTCAGCGCGCGGACGGTGAGCATGCCCAGGGCGATCGCGCCGATCAGGATCAGGATGCCGAACGAGGAGAGTATCCCCGCGAGCCGCGTCGAGCGATCGATCGCCGCGCGCGTTTCGGCGGTGCGCCGATCGAGCAGATCGCGCTCGATCCCCGATATCTCCTCGAGGATCGTGTCGATCCCGGTCAGCGCCGGTGCCTTGCGCGCGGCATAATAGAGCGACAGCGCCTGATCGTTCTTATGATAATTGGTGCTGAGCGCGATCAGCGACAATTGCTTGCCGCGCTCCTGGTAATCGGCGCGCAGCCGCGCGATCCGCGACGCCTGGCTGTCGCTGTCGCGGGTCAGATCGGCGAGCCGTTCGATCTGCTTCCCGGCGAGTTGCCAGTCGTCATAATAACGCTGCCCGAGCCGCTTATCGCCCGAGATGACGAAGCGGCCGAGCGTCGCCTCGGATCGGGCGATCGTCCCCGTCAGCGTGCGCGCGAGGATCATCACGTCATAGCTGTGCGATTGCAGCTGGATCGCGCGGTCACGCTGGCGGTTGGCCTCGCCCAGCGTCAGGATCAGCCCGACGAGCACGGCAACGCCCAGCAGCCCCATTACAGCCAGCGCAATGGCGCGCAGCCTGGACACAGCCCCTTCCGGAATCGCTTCCCAGACGTTCCCGTTCACGGCGATCTCCCTACCAGAGCAGGCGATTCAGGGGAAGGATATGCGATCATACATATCCGTTCGCCCGGAGCCAGTCGAAGGGCAGGGCTCCGACTGGTTCAGCACGAACGGGACAGGGCATCCCGCTCTACCGCAAACCGGTCAGCCGATCGCCCCGGTCGCGCGGCCGGCGGCTTCGAACATCGCGATCACCTGCGCGATCTGCTCGTTGGTGTGCTCGGCGCAGACCGAGCAGCGTAGCAGGAAGGTGCCGGCCGGGGTCGCCGGCGGCCGCGCGACGTTGACGTAAAGCCCGGCCTCGAGCAGCGCGTGCCACATCGCCACCGCCTGCGTCTGATCTTCGAGCAGCACCGCGACCACCGCCGATTGCGGCTCATCGGTCGGCAGGCGGAAGCCGAGGCGCTTCAAGCCGCCGTGCAATTGGCGAGTGTTTTCCCACAGATGCGCGCGCTTGTTGTGCGCGTGCATCAGCTTGCGGATCGACGTGGCGGCGCTCGCCACCACCGCCGGCGGCAGGCTGGCGGTGAAGATATAGGGGCGGCAGACGAAGCGCAGGATCTCGAACTTCGGGTGGTTCGAGACGCAGAAGCCGCCGACCGTGCCGACCGATTTGGAGAAGGTGCCGATCACGAAATCGACCTGATCCTCCAGCCCCTGATCCTCGTAGACGCCACGCCCGTTGGGGCCGAAGAAGCCCATCGAATGCGCCTCGTCGACCAGCACCATCGCGCCATGCTTCTTGGCGACCGCGACCATCTCCTTGAGCGGGGCGACGTCGCCGAGCATCGAATAGACGCCTTCGAGCACGACGAGCTTGCCCGGCTCCTTGGGCAGCCGGCCGAGGCGCTTGTCGAGATCCTCGACCGAATTGTGGCGGAAGCGCACGATCTCGGCATTGCCCATCGCGCAGCCGTCGTAGATCGAGGCGTGGCTGTCGGCATCGAGGATGACATATTCGCCCTTGCCGGCGATCGCCGAGATCACGCCGAGATTGGCCTGATAGCCGGTCGAGAAAACGATCGCGCCGGTGGTGCCGTAGAATTCGCGCAGCGCCTGTTCGACTTCCATATGGTCGTGGAAGGTGCCGTTGAGCGCGCGGCTGCCGTTGGTGCCGGTGCCGAATTTGTCGAACGCTTCCTTGCCCGCGGCGATCACGTCGGGATCGAACGTCATCCCCATATAATTATAGGTGCCGAGCAGGATCGTTTCCTTGCCCTTGATCACCGCGACGGTGGGGGATTTCACCTCCTCCATCACGATCCCGAACGGATCGCGCACGCCGCTGGAGAGCAGCGCCTCGCGCTCGGCGATCAAGGGCGCGAATTTGTCGAACAGGTCGCGTTCGGCCGGCACCGCGGCGGCGGCGGGGGGAAGGTCGGATTGGACGCCGTCGTCGCTCATATCACGCCTTCAGCTTGGCGACGGCATCGACCAACTGGCCGACCGTCTCGATTTCCGCCTGCATGTTCATCGTGATGATGATGTCGAACTCATCCTCGATCGCGGCGACGAAATCCATCACGGTCAGGCTGTCCCATTCGAGATCGCCCTGGAAGGTGGTGGCTTCGGTGACGGTGACGCCCTTCTTGTTGAAGGGTTCGATCTGCGCCTTGACGGCGGTGAGGATGGTATCGCGGTCGCTCATATATCCCGGCCCTTAGAGAGTCGGGGGTAGATTTGCCAAGCGATTGCGGCCGAAGCTTGGCCCAATCGGGACTAGCAAATCCCGTTCGCCCTGAGCTTGTCGGAGAGCGAACGCAGAAATCCCGCCCGATCAATGCCCGCCGTTGATGAACGAGTCCTTGATCGAGCACGCCGCCGGGCCGAGGATGACGACGAACAACACCGGCAGGATGAACAGGATCAGCGGCACCGTCATGATCGCGGGGAGCCGCGCGGCCTTTTCCTCGGCGCGCATCATCCGCGCGTTGCGGAACTCGGCCGACAGCACGCGCAGCGCGGAGGCCAAGGGGGTGCCGTATTTCTCGGTCTGGATCATCGTCGTGACGATCCCCTTGATGTCGTCGAGCGCGATGCGCGTCGCGAAATTCTCGAACGCCTGCCGCCGGTCGGTGAGGAAGCCCAATTCGATCGCGGTGAGCGCGAATTCGTCGCCGAGCTCGGGATAGGCTTTGCCGAGCTCCTTCGCGACGCGATGGAAGGCGGCGTCGACCGTGAGCCCCGCCTCGGCGCAGATCACCAGCAGGTCGAGCGCATCGGGCAAGCCCTTGCGGATCGCCTGCGAGCGCTTGGTGATCTTGTTCTTGAGGAAGATGTCGGGCGCTTTGTAGCTGACGATGAAGGTGATCGCGACCAGCCCGTAACGTTTGAGCGGGGTCCAGTCGGCGAAACTGTCGGTGCCGTAGACGAGGAACACCATCAGCCCGCCGATGAAGATCGGCAGCATCAGCCGGCCGAAGATCACGCCGACCGCCCATTCTTTCGATCGGATGCCGGCCTGGAGCAGCTTGAGCTGGGCTTCCTTGAGCTGGCTGTCCTGCAGCACCTTGAGCGAGGAGAGAAACGCGCGCATGCGATCCGCGCCGTCGCTTTGGCGGACCAATTTGGCGCGGCGTTTGCCGCTGGGGGCGATGATCCCCGCCTTCAGCTGCTCGCGCCGCTCGTTGAGCGCCTTGACCCGCCGGGCCATCGGATCACGCACGCTGAGCGCGGCATAGATCGCCACCAGCACCGCGAGCGAGGCGATGCCCGACAGGATCGTCGCCACCAGATAGACGTCGACTCCAAGCAGCGTCGGGTTGTGGACCGTTTCCATCGCGTCAGATCTCGAAATTGATCATCTTGGCCATGATGAAGCCGCCGATCGCCATCCACACCAGCCCGCCGCCGCCCGCGACCATCAGCCGGGGATCGCTGAAGAAGTTCTGCATATAGGATCCGTTGATCGACCAGATCAGCGCGAAGACGATGAACGGCAGCGAGCCGATGATATAGGCCGACGCCTTTGATTCCGACGACATCGCCTTGATCTTGAGCTTCATCTGGCCACGCTGGCGCAGCACGGTGGCGAGATTCTGCAGCGTTTCCGCGAGGTTGCCGCCGGTTTCGCGCTGGATCGCGATAGTGATGCAGAAAAATTGGAATTCGGGCGTGCCGATCCGCTCCGCGGTTTCCTGCAGCGCGACGTCCATCGAGCGGCCGATCTTCATCTTGTCGGAAACGATGCGGAATTCCTCGCCGACCGGATCGGGCACCTCGGATGCCACCACCGCCATCGTCTCGGTGATCGGCAGGCCCGAGCGAAGGCCGCGGACGAGGAGCTCGATCGCGTCGGGGAATTTGGCGTTGAACTGGGCGATGCGGCGCTTGATGAGAAAACCGACGACGAGATGCGGAAGACCCGCGCCGATCGCCAGCCCGGTCAGCAGCGCGAGCAGCGTCGGCAGTCCCTTCACCATCAGCGCGAGCGCGATGAACAATGTGATGCCCAGCGTCGCCAGGCCATATTGGCCGACCGTCCAGCTCTTGCCGGTGCGCACCAGCCGCTTCTTGAGCTCGGCCGGCCGCGGCAGAAAGCGCATCGCGGCCTCGTCGGCCTTGCTGGTGTTCTTGCCGGTGATGCGGCGCATCTGCGCCTCCACCGCCATCGCGGGCGAGGTGGAGTGGCGCTCGCGCAGCGCGACCAGCCGGCGGCTGCTGGCACGCGCCGCCGACGGGCCGGCGAACGCGAACAGGAGCATCCCGATCACGGTCATCGTGCCCAGCGCCAGCATGACAATCGGCATCAACGGCATCGTGGCTTCATCCAATCGTTCGATGCGATCGAGCGCCGCGTGGGGCGCGACTCACGATCAACCCGCCTTCGCCCCGCCCGGTTTCTTAGGCAGAAAAGACTTAAGATCGGTGAACTTGCCGATCAGCGACGCGCCCTTGACCTTCGCGCTCGCGGCCTTGCCCTCGGGGGCGGTGCCGCTGGCGTCGCCGGCGGCGCAAAGCTGTGCGGCGAGATCGGCGAAGGGTGCGATGGTCTTCGATCCCTTGCCCGTCTCGGCGAGCGGCTTGCCCAGTTTCGCGGCCTGCGCGGCGAGCTTCTGATCGAACGGGATGATGAAATCGATCTTGCGCTCGATCGAACTCTCGAAATCCTTGCGCGAGATCTCGAGCTGCTGCCCCGGGTGGACGCGATTGGCGACGACAAGCGATTTGAGGTGCGGCGCGTTCGACCGCAGCCACGAGAGAATACGGATCGTGTCGCGCGCGGCGGCGAGCGTCAGTTCGGTCACGATCACCGCGGCCTGCATGTCGCTGACGAGATGCGGGTGCGCGACCAGCATGTTGCGCGGCAGATCGACCACCGTGCATTCGAACGCGGCGCGCATTTCCTCCTGCAATTGGTAGAAAGCCGCGCCATCGGTGACGACCGGGGTGTTGATCGGCGCCTCTGCCGACAGCACCGAGAGCCGCTCGGACGCGCGGACCATCGCGCGTTCGATGAACAGCCCGTCGATGCGCGCCGGATTCTCGATCGCGTCGGTGAGGCCGCGACCCGGCTCGAGATCGAGCGCGAGCGCGCCGGTGCCGAAATGCACGTCGAGATCGAGCATCGCGGTCGAGCGCTTTTCCTTCTCGCTCATCAGCCAGGCGAGCGAGGTGGCGACGGTCGAGGCGCCGGCCCCGCCGCGCGTGCCGATCACCGCCACCGCATAATGCGGCCGCTCGGTCACGCCGTCGTTCGCCTTCGGGGCGTTGAGCACTGCCTGGGCGTGCGCGAACGAATCGCGCAGCACGTCGGCCGACAGGGGCTTGAGCAGATAGTCCTGCAGCCCGCTGGCGAGCAGATCGCGATAGAGCCGCACGTCGTTGATCTGGCCCGCGGCGATCACGATCGTTCCCGGTTCACACACTTCGGCGAGCGAGTTGATGTCGCTCAGCGGATCGCCGGATTCGGCGAGATCGACGAACAGGATGTGCGGGCTCGCCGCGACCGACAAGGATTGCACCGCGTTGCGCAGCCCGCCCTTGTTCACCTTTTCCGGCAGCCATCCCATCTCGAGCGCGATCGGGCGGATCGCCTCCGCGGTCGTCTCGTCGCAGACGAAGGCGACGAACGGTTCGCGAAGCGCGGCTGGTTTCCACGGCGCGTTCATCTTACTTGCTCCCCGCCTTTTCGGCCTTGATCGTCGTGCCGCCGTTGCCGGTCGGCGTGGCCTTGCGATATTCGGTGATCGCGCGCGTGCCGGTGGCCGCGTCATAGACCTGCGTGCCCGGCTCGCCGCGCACCAGATCGAGCGGGTTGGCGACCATCGCCGCGAGGTTCGAATTGATCGCGCAACCCTGATTGGACGAGGTGTTGCTTTCGAATTCGGGCTGGCGCGTGCGCGAGAAATCGGGGCAGCCCGGCACCTGCGCGCGCGCGCGGCTGACGACGACGCGCAGCGTGCCCGGGGTGATCGGTGCGCCGGTGGTGGGGGCCTGGTCGGAGACGAGCAGCCCGAAGCGCGCCGCCTCGCGCGCCACCGCCTCGCGTGCCGGCTTGCCGCTGCCGCCCGGATCGTCGATCGCGACGCTGTCGCCGTAACCGAGCCGCAACGAGGCCATCCAGCCGGCGAGCCGCTGTTCCTCGCCCGGCGCAAGTCCGGTGCCGGCGGTGCCGACATCGAAACTATAATCGGTCCGGCTGACGACGGGTTGATGGACCGATTCCAGCCCGCGGTTCTTGGTGCCGCTGCACCCGCCGACCAACAGGGCCGGGAGGGTGGCGAGAAGCAGGGTGCGCTTGAACATGTTCACGTCCTCGTGCTGGCGCATCAATTGTTGGAGAAGCCGGGGGCCGGGGCGGGGGGCGCCTTGGCGTCCTTTGGCTTCGTCGCGGGCGCGCGGGGTTCGGGCGCGGGGGCCGGGGCGACCGGCGCGGTCGCGCCGAGCGCCGGCTGCGCGGGCGGACCCGCCTCCATCGCCGGCTTGGGCCGCGACCCGCCGTTGGTGCCGCCGCCCAGCTGGCCGAACAGCACGCGATCGAGATCGGTCGGCGCCTTATAGCCGTCGGTCGGCAGAACGATGTCGTTGGCGTTAACCGGCTTCACCAGATACGGCGTGATCACGATCACCAGCTCGGTTTCGTTGCGCTGGAAACCGTTGGAGCGGAATAGCGCGCCGAGCACCGGCAGGTCGCCGATGCCCGGCGTCTTGTCGATCGAATTGTTGTGGCTGTTCTGCAGCAGCCCGGCGATCATGAAGCTCTGGCCCGAGCCGAGCTCCACCGTCGTCTCCGCGCGGCGGGTGGTGATCGCGGGGATCGACGTGCCCTGGAAAGTCACCGCGCCGTCGGACGACAATTGCGACACTTCGGGCCGGACACGCAGGCTGATCCGCCCGTCGGCGAGCACCGTCGGGGTATAGGCCAGGCTGACGCCATATTGCTTATATTCGATCGACACCGCGCCCAGCCCCTGCGCGATCGGGATCGGGATCTCGCCGCCGGCGAGGAAGGTGCCGGTCTCGCCCGACAGAGCGGTCAAATTCGGGTTGGCGAGGCTGGTCACCTGCCCGATCCGTTCGCCGAGATCGAGCGCCTGAAGCACATCGAGGCCAAACAGCTTGCCCGCGAATCCCAGGGTCGTACGGTCGCTGCCCTGCTTGACGGTGGTTTGCGTGCCGGTGATGAACTGTTTGGTGGCCGGATTGAACGGCAGCGACAGCGTCCCCGTCGGCAGGCCGTAGAGCGCCGATGCGTCGGCCATCGGCAGGCCGGTGGTGTTATTGTTGGAAATGGTGCCGAAATTCGGACGCCCGGATGCGATGCCGAAGTTGAAGCCGGACGTCATATCGCGCGTCATGATGTTCGAGCCGATGTTCTTGACGAAGCTGCGGCTCACCTCGGCGAAGCGCACCTGCAGGTTGACCTGCAGCGGGGTCGCGGTGCGCAACCGGCTGACCACCTTGGTCCCTTCGCCGACGAAAGCGGTGACAAGCCGTTCGGCTTCGGCGCCGTCGTCGGGCTGCGCGACCGTGCCGGTGAGCAGCACGACCCCGTTCATCGTCGTCGCGGTGATCGCCGCCTCGGGCATCGCGAGCTTGAGCATCTGCCCGAGCGAATCGAAATTGTTGCCGACGCGGACCGTGGCCGCATAGACTACCTGTCCGCCGCGCGAGGTCGCCGAAACGGTCGTCTCGCCCGGCTTCTTGCCGAAGATATAGAGCTGGGTCGGCGAGCGGACCTGCACGTCGGCGATGTCCGAATTGGCGACGAACAAGTCGGTCATCGGCCGCGCCAGCGTGATCAACCGGCCGCGGCTGGTGGCGAGCTGCACCACCGCCGTGCCGGTCATGCCGGGCTGGGCCGGGGCGGCGGCCGGCGTCGCGGCGACCGCGACGGCGGTCAGCGCGACCGCGATCGGCAGGCCGATCGGCTTCGAACGAATACGCATGTCAGTTCTTCCCCCCCACCGGAACGGCGGTCACAGCAGTACCCCGGGCAACACGGACGATCGGGCCGATCGGCGGCGCGGCACCGGCGGCGCCCCCCGCCGCGCTGTTATCCTGCGCCTTGCCCGGCACGGTGCTGCGCTGGAACCGCGAGACGTCAGCGCCGACCGAATAGGTCGAATCGCCCGTCTGCGGCAGGCTGGCGAATTGCGTCATCAACGCCTTTTCGGCCTTGGGATCGCCATTGGTCGGCAGCTTCACCGCGCCCGAGGCGATCGCGCGATCGAATTCCCCCTGATTGTCGGCGATCGAACGCAGCGAGAGCGACAGCGTGCCGAGCGTCTGCGCCACCGCAATCTCCTCCGCGATCTTGGGAGTTGCCTCGATCGTGACGGTGGAGAAGGTGTGAACGATCGTATTGCCCTTTTCGTCCTTCTCGTCCGAGGTGCGCTGATCGGTGGCGAGCACGCGCAGGTTGCGCATGATCGTCTCGGACGCCTTGAGCGGCGGGCCTTCGCCGCCGCCGGCGACCGACTGGGTCAGCAGCAGATCGACGCGGTCGCCGGGAAAGATAAAGCCGGCGACCGACGATTGCGTCGAAACCGGCACCGTCACCGCGCGCATCCCCGGGCCGAGCGCGGCGGCGAGGAAGCCGCGGTCACCCGGCTTGACCAGCGCGCCTTGCGTGATCGGCTGTCCGGCGGTCATCGCGGTGCGCACCACCGTGCCGACGACATTCTTCATGTCGAAGCCGGCGCCCTCCTGGAAATAGGCGCCCTCGACCAGCTCCTTCGGCCACGGCTGAAACTTCACCGACGCCGGATCGATGATCGTTCCGACCGGCAGCGCACGCGTCGCGACCAGCACCTTGGGCCCCTCCGCCGGGGGCGCGACGGCGGCCACCGCCTGCGCTTGCGGCGCGGCGTTTCCTGCGATCAGGGTTCGCGCGAAGAATGCCGTAACAGCCGCGACGAACAGCGCCCCGACCAGCAATACGACCTTGCGAGTATCCATGACAAAACGTGCCTTTCAAGCGTCCGCCCGGCCGGATTTCGCGCCGGCTATGATTACGCAAACTGGTTAAGAAGGGGTTCGCGAAGCGCGGCGAGGCCGGCTATCGCGATCGCAACACCGTAGGGAATCTCCAGAGTCCGCTGGCTTTTCCGAAAATGGTGGTCGGCCAGCATCACCAGCGTCAGCACCCCGCCGGCCAGCGACATGAGGACGAGCATCTGCAGCACCGCGATCGGCTGCAGCCACAAGGCGAGCGCGCCGATCAGCTTGACGTCGCCGCCGCCCATCTGCCCGAAGTGAAACGCGACGCAGAATAATGCGAACACCGCCAGCGCCACGCCGATGCGCAGCGCGACGCCGGGCCACAGCGGCAGCCCGATCGCCAGCCACCACAAGGGCGCGAGCAACGCGATCGCGGCATTCTTCCAATTAGCGATCTCACGCGTGCGCACGTCCTCGATTCCCGCCGACAACAGCAGAAGCAGAAGCGCCACAGGCAGCGCGCCGGAAAGAAGAACCCACCCCATTGATGCAACTGACTAGACGGAATGGCTTTCCAAACCGTAACCATCCCCGATGACCATCGCAGCGCCCCTCCGCCGCGCGATTCCGGCCGGCGCGACGATCACCCAATGGTCGGCGCCCGACGGCTGGACGATCCGCCGTTTCGACTGGCCGGCGGAAGGCACCCCGCGCGGCGCGATCCTGTTTCAGGGCGGGCGCGGCGACGTGTTCGAGAAATATTTCGAAGCCTTCGGGCATTGGCACGCCGCGGGGTGGACGATCGCGTCGTTCGACTGGCGCGGGCAGGGCGGATCGGGGCGGCTGTCGCCCGATCCGCATGTCGGCCATGTGGACGATTTCGCACCGTGGATCGCCGATATCGCGGCTTTCTGGCACGCCTGGGATGCGCCCGGCCCGCGAGTCGTGATGGGGCATTCGATGGGGGGCTATCTCGTGCTCCGTGCGCTGCTCGATCGCGCGGTGACCCCGGCGGCGGCGGTGCTTGTCGCGCCGATGCTCGGGCTGCGCGCGCCGGTCGGGCCGTGGCTCGGCGCGACGGTCGCCCGGCTGATGACCCACATCGGCAACCCCGCGCGCGCGGCGTGGAAGGGCCATGAGCGTCCCGGCGCGCGACTCGAACGCCGCGCGCTGCTGACGCATGACGCGTCGCGCTACGACGACGAGCAATATTGGTATCGCGAAAAGCCCGAGATCCAGCTCGGCCCGCCGAGCTGGGCGTGGCTCGCGCACGCCTTCGCCGGGACGCGCGCGCTCCAGGCGGACCGGCGGATCGAATCGCTCGCGGTGCCGATCATGCTGCTGGTGGCGGAGGCCGATGCGCTGGTCGATCCGGCGGCGGCGCTGCGCGTCGCCGATCGGCTGCCCGATGCGACGGTCGTCCGCTTCGGCGCGGAGGCCGCGCATGAATTGTTGCGCGAGGCGGATCCGGTGCGCGATCGCGCGCTTGCGGCGATCGACCAATTCCTCGAAACGCGCGCGCGATGACCTACGATATCGCGATCGTCGGCGCGGGCATTGCCGGCGCCACCCTTGCTGCCGCGATCGGCGACCGCGCCCGCGTGGTGATGCTCGAGGCGGAGGATATCGCGGGTTATCACGCCACCGGGCGCTCGGCGGCTTTCTGGTCCGAAACCTATGGCGGGCCGGGCGTCCAGCCGCTCACCACTTTATCGGGGCCGGCGCTGCAGGCGGGCGGGTTCCTCGATCCGCTTGGGTCGCTGCATATCGGGCAGGCGGAGGATGCGGCGCGCGCCGAGGCGTTTCTCGCCGCGTTCGAGGAATCCGGGGTGACGCTCGAACGCGTCGACCCCGCGGCCTATATTCCCGGGCTGCGCCCCGGCTGGACGATCGGAATATGGGAGCCGAGCTGCACCTATATCGACGTCGCCGCGCTCCACGCCGATGCACTGGCGCGCGCGCGCAAGGCGGGGGCGGAGCTCGCATTGCGCAGCGCGGTGACCAGCGCGGCGCGCGTCGACGGCCGCTGGCGGATCGAGACCGACTCGGGCCGCTATGAGGCGACGGTGCTGGTCAACGCCGCCGGGGCGTGGGTCGATCTGGTGGCGCGGCAGGCGGGGGCGGCGCCGATCGGCATCCAGCCCTATCGCCGGACGCTGGCGCAACTGCGCGTCGATCCGCCGGTGGCGGCGGGGGTCCCGCATGTCGTCCATCTCGGCGGCGCTTTCTATTTCAAGCCCGAAGCGGGCGGGCGGTTGTGGCTTTCGCCGCACGACGAGACCCCGGTCGCGCCGGGCGATGTCCAGCCCGAGGAACTCGACGTCGCGATCGCGATCGACCGGATGGAGCAGGCGGTCGACTGGCGGGTGATGCAGGTCGAGCGCAAATGGGCCGGGCTGCGCAGCTTCACGCCGGATCGGTTGCCGGTCTACGGCTTCGCGCCCGATAGGCCGGGGTTCTTCTGGTTCGCGGGGCAGGGCGGGTTCGGCATCCAGACCGCGCCTGCCGCCGCGGCGATCGGCGCGGCGCTGCTGCTGGGCGAGGCACCGCCGTCGGGGATCGACATCGCGATGTATCTGCCCGATCGGTTTGCCGAATAAGGGAAGGCGCGCGCAAATAAAGCCGTTCGCCCTGAGCTTGTGAGGGCGCCCATGAAAGTAATACTTTCATGGGACCCGCCGGAGGGCTGCTTTCTTCTTCGCGAGGAAGAAAAGTGCAGGGCTTCGACAAGCTCAGCCCGAACGGGGAGGGGTGATTGCGGCGCAATCGGCCTGGCTAATTAAACCCGCCCGGCTCGCCCCGCCGCGATCGCGGCATCGCTTGCCAATTTATCGGCACGCTCGTTTTCCGGGTGGCCGGCGTGGCCCTTCACCCATTGCCATTCGATCCGGTGACGCTTCGCCGCGGCGAGCAATGCCTGCCACAATTCGGCATTCTTGACCGGCTTCTTGTCCGCGGTCTTCCAGCCGTTGCGCTGCCAGCCGTGGATCCATTTGGTCAGCCCGTCCATCACATAGCGGCTGTCGGTATACAGTCGGACGCGGCACGGCCGGCTCAGCGCGTTGAGCGCCTCGATCGCCGCGGTCAGTTCCATGCGATTGTTGGTGGTGGAAGGATCGCCCCCCGACAATTCCTTCTCATGCACCCCCATGCGCAGCACGACCCCCCAGCCGCCGGGGCCGGGATTGCCCTTGCACGCACCGTCGGTGAACGCCTCGACCTCGGACAATTCGTTCATGCGACGCGCATCGCCAGCGCGGGATGATAATGGCCGAGGCGGCGCATATAGGCGAGCGGGTCCTTGCGCATCACGAGCGCATCGGGCGGCGTATTGAGCCAGTCCCACGCGCGCGACAGCGCGAAGCGGATGCACGCGCCGCTGGCGAGCGTGGCGAACAGGCCGCGCTCCTCGGCGCTCAGCGGGAAATGCCGCTCATAGCCGCGGATCAGCGCCTCGCCGACCGCGGCGTCGTAATTCCGCCCGGCGCCGTCGAACGCCCAGGCGCCGTGCATCACCGCCAGATCGTAGACTCGGATATCGGTGCAGGCGAAATAGAAGTCGATCAGGCTGGTCACCGTGTCGCCGAGCATCAGCACATTGTCGGGGAACAGATCGGCGTGGATCGCAACGCGGTCGAGCGTGTCGCGCGGCCAGCGCGCCTCGACATGATCGAGCGCGGCGGCGAGATCGTCGTACAGCCCCGGCGCGATCTGATCGAGGCTGCGCCCGCAGCGATCGAGCAGCGGGCGCCATGTGTCGACCCCCATCGAATTTTCGCGGGTCGGCGCGAAATCGGCGACCGCGCGGTGCATCTCGCCCATCGCACTGCCCGCGGCGAGCGCCTGCGCCGGGGTGGGGTGCGACAGCGAGACGCCGGGCATGAAGCGGATCAGGCACGCCGGGCGCCCCTCCAGCTCCTGAATCTCGATGCCGTCGCGATCCTTGATCGCAGGCGGCACCGGCAGGCCCTTGGCGTCGAGATGATCGAGCAACGCCATGAAGAACGGCAGGTCCGCCGCCGCGACACGCTTTTCGTAGAGCGTCAGGATGAAGCGATCGCGCGTCGTCTCGACGAGGAAGTTCGAATTCTCGACCCCCTCGGCGATCCCCTTGGCCGAGACGAGTTCGCCCACGTCATAGCGCGTCAGAAACGCTGCCAGCACCTCAGCCGACACCTGCGTATAGACCGCCATTCTAACCCCTTGATTATATTTGCGGTGCTGGCCCGCTACCCACCCGCCGTCATGCCGGGCTCGACCCGGCACCCAGAGCCACAAAGGCTTTCGCTCGTTGCTCTGGATGCCGGATCAAGTCCGGCATGACGATGGAAAAGGCAAGATTGAAAACCGCCTCAGGCGACGGCTTCGAGCCCGCGCGGCAGCTTGAACGCGATCGATTCGCGCGTCGTTTCCACTTCGCGTTCGTTGATCGCGTAGCGGGTGGCGAGCAGGTCGATCAGCTCGCGCACCAGCAATTCGGGCGCCGATGCTCCCGCGGTCAGCCCGAGCGTGCGCACCCCGTCGAGGAACGACCAGTCGAGCTCGGCGGCGCGCTGGATCAGCCGCGCGCGCGTACCCTCGCGCTCGGCGACCTCCACCAGCCGCAGCGAGTTGGAGGAATTGGGCGCACCGATCACCAGCATCGCGTCGCACGAGGCGGCGATCGCCTTGACCGCGCTCTGCCGGTTCGAGGTGGCGTAGCAAATATCCTCGCCGCGCGGCCCCTGGATCGTCGGGAAGCGCCGCTGGAGCGCATCCACCACCTCCGAGGTATCGTCGACCGACAATGTGGTCTGGGTGAGGAAGGCGAGATTGTCGGGATCGGCCGGGGTCAGTGCCTCGACGTCGGCCAGGTCCTGCACCAAAGTCATCGCCCCCGCGGGCACCTGGCCGAAGGTGCCGATCACCTCGGGGTGGCCGGCATGGCCGATGAAAACGATATGGCGCCCGGCGGCGACCAGCCGCTCCGCCTGGCGATGCACCTTGCTGACCAGCGGGCAGGTCGCGTCGAGATAGTCGAGCCCGCGCGCATCGGCATCGGCCGGCACCGATTTGGGCACGCCATGCGCCGAAAAGACCACCGGGGCGCCATCGGGCACTTCGTCCAATTCCTCGACGAAGATCGCGCCGCGTTTCCGAAGGCTGTCGACGACGAATTTGTTGTGGACGATCTCGTGGCGGACATAGACCGGAGCGCCGTGCTTCTCGATCGCCAGCTCGACGATGCGGATCGCGCGGTCGACCCCGGCGCAAAAGCCCCGCGGGGCGGCGATCAGCAGGTCGAGCGCTGGCTTGTCGGTCGGCTTGTCGGGCATGGCGCGCCTTTACGGGCTGGGAGGACGGTGGGCAACCTCACGCAGGCCGGAAAGCGAGCGCGAGGCCGTTCATGCAATAACGCTTGCCGGTCTGTCTCGGTCCATCGTCGAAAACATGGCCGAGATGCCCGCCGCAGCGCCGGCATAGTACCTCGGTGCGGATCATCCCCAACGTCTTGTCGGTGCGCGTCCGCACCGCATCGGGCAAGGGCGCCCAGAAGCTCGGCCACCCCGTCCCGCTGTCGAATTTGGTGCGCGAGGCGAACAGCGGCAACGCGCAGCCGGCGCAGACGAAGGTGCCCGTGCGATGCTCGCTGTTGAGCGGGCTGCTGAACGGCCGCTCGGTCGCGGCCTGGCGCAGCACGCGATAGGCCGCGGGGGAGAGCCGGGCGCGCCATTGCGCGTCGGTGAGGGAGACTTCGAACCGTTCCGGCGCCGCCAGCGCCGCGCTGGCGATTCCGCCGGCGAGCATGCCGAGCAGAAAATTGCGTCGGTTGGCGTTGGTCATGCCGTTAATCTAGCGCATCGCGTGCCAAATATGAACCGTTCGCCCTGAGCCTGTCGAAGGGCGGCCCCACCCCTCGGATGGCAGGACGCCCTTCGACAGGCGCAGGGCGAACGGTAGAGGCGACAATCGTGATTGATGCGTGCCGCCATTCCCACTCGCACCCCGGCATGATAGGCGCAGGCCCGATGCTCGACAGCCAGTCCCCTTCCGCCCTGATCGCGACGATGGCCGGCGAGGCGCGCGCCGCCGCGCAGGCGCTCGCGCTTCTTTCCACCGAGCAGCGCCGCGCCGGGCTGCGCGCCGCCGCCGAAGCGCTGCGTGCCGCGCGCGCCGAGATCATCGCCGCCAATGCGCTGGATATGGAACGCGGCGCGGCGAACGGCCTCTCGCCGGCGATGCTCGATCGGCTGCGGCTCGACGACGCGCGCGTCGCGGCGATGGCCGACGGGGTGGCGACGGTGGCGACGCTCGACGATCCGGTCGGCGCGACGATCGACGAGGTGACGCGCCCCAACGGCCTCGTGCTGCGCCGCGTCCGCGTGCCGATCGGGGTGATCGGGATCATCTACGAAAGCCGCCCCAACGTTACCGCCGATGCCGCTGCGTTATGCGTGATGTCGGGCAATGCGGCGGTGCTGCGCGGCGGATCGGAGGCGGTGGAGAGCAATGCCGCGATCCACCGCGCCTTCGTCGCCGGGCTGGCGCAGGCCGGCGTGCCCGCGGGGGCGGTGCAGCGCGTCGCGACCACCGATCGCGCCGCGGTCGGCGCGATGCTCACCGCCGACGGGCTGATCGACCTCATCGTGCCGCGCGGCGGCAAGAGCCTCGTCGCCCGCGTGCAGGCCGAGGCGCGGGTGCCGGTGCTGGCGCATCTCGACGGGATCAATCACGTCTTCGTCCACGCCGCCGCCGATCGCGCGATGGCCGAGCGGATCGTGGTCGATGCGAAGATGCGGCGCACCGGGATCTGCGGGGCGATGGAAACCCTGTTGATCGATATCGCCTATCCCGATCCGGCGGCGCTGATCGCCGCGCTGGTAGCGACCGGCTGCGAGGTGCGCGGCGACGGCCGCGCGCGTGCGGTGGCGCCCGGGATCGCGGCGGCGGACGATGCCGATTGGGACACCGAATATCTCGACGCGATCGCCTCGGTCGCGCTGGTCGACGGGCTGGAGGGCGCGCTGGCGCATATCGCGCGGCACGCCTCGCACCATACCGACGCGATCGTCACCGCCGATGAAGGCGTGGCGCAGCGCTTCCTCGCGCAGGTCGATTCGGCGATCGTGCTGTGGAACGCCTCGACGCAATTCGCCGACGGCGGCGAATTCGGGCTGGGCGCGGAGATCGGCATCGCCACCGGGCGGCTCCACGCGCGCGGGCCGGTCGCGCTGGAGGGGCTGACGACGTACAAATGGCTCGGGCTGGGGACGGGGCAGGTGCGGGGGTGATCGGCGCAAGTTGACCCGCCGCCCGGACAATGCCGGGTGGGGCAGCCGTCCGCGGTTTCGCCGGGGCGATCGTCTTGGTCAGGCGAAAATGTCACCCAGCCGATCGGTGTCCGGTCCGTCCTTCCATTCGCGCAACTCGACGAACAGCGCCGTGAACATCGTTGTCGTCCAGGTCAGGACGATCGTGTTGAGCAGCGACATGACGATCTGTGCAGGTAGGGCGGCCGGTTGCGTTTCCGGTCGAAGCCCGGCGGTGAGGACGACGAATCCCCCGAGCAAATTGACGATCAGGGCGATCGCGACGGTCAGCAGGAGTATCCCCAATATCTTCCACCGCGCGCCATTGGTCAGCGCGGCGCTGCGCTTGAACGCACCAAATACGCCGGGTTCTTCTGCGACCATCGCGACCATCGCCATCGACCAGATCACCGCAAGAAAGATGCCCGGCACCAACAACAGCGTGAAGCCGATCCCGGTCGCTATCGCGTAGAGCAGGTAGACCGCCAGCATCGGCAGGCTGCGCATTCCGCCAGTGTATAGAATTTCGCCGAGGTCGGGCCGCCGTCCCTCGACATAGGCCAGCCCCGCCTGAATCACCGCCGCGACCGCGACGGCCCAGAAAAACAACTGGACCACCCAGCCCATCATCATCTTGAGAAAGAAACTGTCGGTCAGCGCGCCATAATAAGCGCCGGTTATTGCCTCGCTCAGGCTCGTTTCACTGAACAGCAGGCTGGGGATCATCGTCATCGCGAATGTCGTGCCGATGGTCAGCAATGGATGAGCACGGATTATCGCAAAAGCCCGTGCGAACGCCCTGCCCACCGACATTCTATGATGATCATCGCCAAGAGCATATGCGACCATCGTGCTTTCCTCCCCCGTTGTTATTCACTCAGATCTGCATCTGCCCTCAAACTGCAATCGCCCCGGGCGTCATTCGCTTCGGTAGTTCGCGGGATTTTCCAGGCCTTAGCATCGAGTGCGCGGTTCGCTAAGTAAATAGCATTGTGTTTTCGTATATCCGTAGAATGTGGGGATAGCTTTATCGAACAAGACGCGGGTGGCCGGATCGATAGGTGTCTAATCCGCGCCAGCCCTCGGCATCATCGCTCCGGCGCGCGCTTTTCCGCTCAGCGCCGATGCACGGCGCGCTCGGTTCTCGCCCTCCAGCACCTTGCGCTCCCCCCGCTTGCCCCAATGATATCCGTGCCTTATCCTCCCGTTATTACGTGGGAGAATGAAGAACGATCGTCACAAAGTCGCAAAGGAGGACAAGGGGATATGGTGCCAATACACAAGCGTTGTGCCGCCGAAGCATTCGGCACCTTCTGGCTGGTCTTGGGGGGATGCGGCAGCGCCGTGCTCTCCGCGGCTTTTCCGGGCGTCGGGATCGGGCTCCTCGGGGTCGCGCTCGCCTTCGGGCTGACCGTGCTGACGATGGCCTATTCGATCGGCCATATCTCCGGCTGCCACCTCAACCCCGCGGTCACCTTCGGGCTGTGGGCGGGCAAACGCTTTCCGGCGAAGGACATCATTCCCTATGTCGTCGCGCAGGTGGTCGGCGCGATCGTTGCGGCGGCGCTCCTGTGGTGCATCGCCAGCGGCAAGCCGGGGTTCGAACTCGCGCCCAACGGGCTGGCGGTCAATGGCTTCGGTTCGCAATCGCCGGGCGGCTACGGCCTCCATTCGGCGTTGATCATCGAGGTGGTGATGACCTTCGCCTTCCTCGCGATCATCATGGGATCGACCGATACCCGCGCGCCCTCCGGCTTCGCGCCGATCGCGATCGGGCTGGGGCTGACGCTGATCCACCTCATCAGCATCCCGGTGACCAACACCTCGGTCAATCCGGCGCGCAGCACCGGGCCGGCGCTGATGGTCGGAGGGCTCGCGCTCCAGCAGCTCTGGCTGTTCTGGGTCGCGCCGATCGTCGGCGGGATCCTCGCGGGCTTCGGCTATCGCGCGCTGGTCGGCGATCCGCCGTCGGCACCCCCGGTGGTCGGCGAACCGATCTGATGACACGAGGCCGGTCGCGGTGCGGAATCTGACCCGCACCGGTCTCCTTGGCGGGTCGTTCAACCCGGCGCATCGTGGTCACCGCGGGGTCAGCCTCGCGGCGATCCGCGCGCTGGGGCTGGACGACATGTGGTGGCTCGTATCGCCGGGCAACCCGCTCAAGCCCAAAGCAGGGATGGCCCCGCTGCCGCAACGGCTCGCCTCGGCGCGGGCGATGGCGCGCCGCGCGCCGATCCGCGCAAGCGATATCGAGACGCGGCTCGGCACGCGCTACACCGCCGATACGCTGGCGAAACTCGTCCAGCGCTATCCCAAACGACGCTTCATCTGGGTGATGGGGGCGGACAATCTCGTCCAGTTCCACCGCTGGCGCGACTGGCGGCGGATTGCGCGGACGGTTCCGATTGCGGTGATCGCGCGGCCGGGATATGATGGCCCGGCCCACGCGGCCCACGCGATGGGCTGGCTGCGGCGCTTCCAGAGGCCCGCATGTCAGGCGAGGAACTGGACCGAGTGGAGTGTGCCGGCGCTGGTGCTGTTGCGTTTCCGCCCCGATCCGACGTCCGCGACGCAGCTTCGTGCTGCCGACCCGTCCTGGCATCGCCGCTTCCGCGGCGCCCCCGCCAAACCTTTTGCCCAGGAGTAACCTTGCCCGCATCCGCCAACGCCTATCGATCGCCCGACGCCAACGGTGTCGCGGTGCTCCATAAGCTCGTGCTCGACAGCCTGGACGATGATCAGGCCGCCGATATGATCTCGATCCCGCTCGCCGGGAAATCGTCGATCGCCGATCATATGGTGATCGCGTCGGGGCGCTCGACGCGACAGGTCGCCTCGATGGCGTCCAAGCTCGCCGAGAAGATCAAGGCCGAAACCGGCCGCTCTCCCCGGATCGAGGGGCTGCCGACCGCCGATTGGGTGCTGATCGACGCCGGCGACGTGATCGTCCATCTGTTCCGCCCCGAGGTGCGCTCTTTCTACAATCTCGAGCGGATGTGGTCGTTCGGGGACGCGCCGCCGGCCGGGAACGCCTGAGCTGCTGCTGCATATCGTGGCGCGCGGCCGGATCGGCCGCTCGCCGGAGGCCGAGCTGGTCGATCGCTACATGAAGCGAATCGGCTGGCCGACGAAGATCACCGAACTGCCCGACACCGGTGGCCGCATCCCCGATGCGCCGCCGCAGACGCGCCGCGTGCTGCTCGACGAGCGTGGCGAGGTGATGGCGTCGCTCGCCTTCGCGCAATTGCTCGGGCGGTGGCGCGACGACGGGGTGCGCGAGGCGCGCTTCATGATCGGCGCGGCCGACGGGTTCGACGATGCCGCGCGCGGCGAGGCGGATCTGCTGATCTCGTTCGGGCGCGCGACCTGGCCGCATCTGCTCGCGCGGGCGATGCTGGCGGAGCAATTGTTCCGCGCTACCTCGATCCTTGCCAACCACCCATATCATCGCGAAGGCTGAGGCGATGCGGAACGGGGAAGGATTGCACGCGGAGCATTGTACCCAAGATATGATCCACCCCGGCGCAGGCCCGGATCCAGCATCGGGTCGGTCGCAA
>JAFIGU010000075.1 GCA_017849555.1 Sphingomonas sp.
ATGTTCCAGCCCGGCGCGGGGGAGATCGTCGAGACGATGCTCGCCAATCTCGACCGGGGGCGCGCGGGGGGCTTCGGGCTCGGGCGGTACGCTAGGGTGAGCGGTCGCTGCAAGGAGGCGGGCATCCTGTGCGTGCCGACCGTCGGCGCGGTGAAGCACGCGAAGAAGATGGTCGAGCTGGGCTGCGACATGGTGACGGTGCAGGGCGGCGAAGGCGGCGGGCATACCGGCGCGGTCGCCACCACCGTGCTGCTGCCGCAGGTGCTCGACGCGGTGAAGGTGCCGGTGATCGCGGCGGGCGGGTTCGCCGATGGACGCGGGCTGGCGGCGGCGCTGGCCTATGGCGCGGTGGGGATCGCGATGGGCACGCGCTTCCTGCTCACCGCCGAAAGCGCGCCGCCGGACGCGGCCAAGCAGGTCTATCTCAAGGCCGGCACCGACGACATCCATGTCACCACCAAGATCGATGGCCTGCCGCAGCGCATGGTGCGCACGGCGATGTTCGACCGCATTGAGAAATCCGGTCCGCTCGGCATGTGGCTGCGCGCGATCGAGGGCGGGCTGGCGATGAAGAAGCGCACCGGCGCGAGCGGGCGCGAGCTGATCGCCGCCGCGCGCGGGATGACCAGTCACGGCGGGCTGCGCTTCATGCAGGCGATGCTCGCCGCCGCCGCGCCGACCTTGATCCAGAAAGCGGTGGTCGACGGCGATATCGAGCATGGCGTGATGGCCACCGGGCTCGTCGCCGGGCGGATCACTTCCTTGCCGACCTGTGCCGAACTTCTCGCCGATATCGAGCGCGAGGCGCGGGCGCGCATCGCCGCGCTGACCGCGACCGTCGCCAACGAAAGAGCCGCCTGATGCCGATCCGCACTTATGTCGCCGACAATATCGGCGAGGTCATCCTTGATCACCCGCCGGTCAACGCGCTCGACAGCGCGGGCTGGAACGAGCTGCCGGGCATCATCGAGACGCTTGGGCGCAACCCCGACGTGCGCTGCGTGCTGATCCGCGCCGAGGGCAAGGGTTTCTGCGGCGGGGTCGATATCAAGGAGATGCAGGCGCATCCCGAGCGGATCGTCGATCTCAACCGTGGCAATTACCGCACCTTCCGCGCGGTGCGGAACTGCGAGGTGCCGGTCGTCACCGCGGTGCATAATTTCGTGATCGGCGGCGGGATCGGCATCTGCGGCGCCTCCGACGTGGTGATCGCCGCCGAGGGCGCGTTCTTCTCGCTGCCCGAGGTCGATCGCGGCGCGATGGGCGGGGCGAGCCACCTCCAGCGCATGTTCTCGATCCAGAAGGTCCGCGCGGCCTTCTTTACCGGTGGGCGCATCCCGGCCGAGGAAGCCTATCGCATCGGCGCGATCGAGAAACTCGTGCCGCTCGACAAGCTGTACGAGGAAGCGCGCGCCTTCGCCGCGGTGATCGCGTCGAAGAGCCGTAAGGCTTTGGTGATCGCCAAGGAGGCGCTCAACGGCATCGAGCCGCGCGACGTCGATCACGGCTATCGCTTCGAACAGGGCTTCACGCTCGAAATGTACATGCACGAGGACAGCCAGAAATCGCGCGACGCCTTTGTCGAGAACAAGGGGGCGGCCAAGTTCTGATGGACCTCACCTACACCCCTGAACAACAAGCCTTCCGCGCCGAAGTCCGCGCGTGGATGGAGGCGCATGTCCCCAAGGAGCCGCTGCTGACGCTCGAAGGGCGTGCCGGGTTTGACGCGCATGTCGAATGGGAACGCACGCTCGCCGGCGGCAATTGGGGCATGGTCACCTGGCCCGAGGCTTATGGCGGGCGCGGGCTCGATCTCATCCGCTGGCTGATCTTCGAGGAAGAATATTATCGCGCCGGGGCGCCGCTGCGCGCCAATCAGAACGGCATCTTCCTGCTCGGCCCGACGGTGATGGAATTCGGCACCGACGAGCAGAAGGCGCGCTTCCTGACGCCGATGGCGAAGGGCGAGATCATGTGGGCGCAGGCCTGGTCCGAGCCCAATGCGGGATCGGACATGGCCGCGATCCGCTCGCGCGCGGTGCGTGACGGCGACGATTATGTCATCTCGGGGCAGAAGACCTGGTCGAGCCGCGCGGCCTTTGCCGATTGGTGCTTCGGGCTGTTCCGCACCGACCCGGAGTCGAGGCGCCACAAGGGGCTGAGCTTCATCCTCGTGCCCCTGGACGCGCCGGGGGTGACGATCCGCCCGATCCGCCAGCTCCACGGCGAGACGGGGTTTGCCGAAATCTTTTTCGACGAGGTCCGCGTCCCCGCCGCCAACCGCATCGCGGGCGAGGGCGAGGGGTGGAATGTCGCGATGGCCACCGCCGGGTTCGAGCGCGGGCTGATGCTGCGCAGCCCGGCGCGCTTTCAGGCGGCGGCGAAGCGGCTGGTCGATCTCTATCGCGCGCATCAGCGCGATGCCGCGCCGAGCGCGCGCGAGGCGGTGATCAAGGCGTGGGCCGAGGCGGAAGCCTATGCGCTCAACACCTATAAGGTCGCCTCGACCGTGATGGCCGGGGGCAAGATCGGCGCCGAGGCGAGCCTCAACAAGATCTTCTGGTCCGAGCTCGATCGCGCTTTGCATCGCACCGCGATGAGCCTGCTGGGCGCGGCGGCCGAGCTGAAAGAGGTCGGCGGGCGCGTCAATCAATGGCTGGAGGGCTATATCTTCTCGCTCTCCGGGCCGATCTACGCCGGATCGAACGAGATCCAGCGCAACATCATTGCCGAGCGGCTGCTCGGTCTGCCGCGGTTGGGGGCGGGCTGATGAACTTCGCGTTCACCGACGAACAGATCGAATTGCGCGACGGCGTTCGCGCCTATCTCGAAGGCACCCACGGCGCCGAGGTGTTGCGCCGGCTCGACACGGAGGGCGGGCGCGATCCCGTGATCTGGCGCGGGCTGGTCGAGATGGGGCTGACCGCGCTGATCGTCCCCGAGGCGCAGGGCGGGCTCGGGCTGGGGCTGATCGAAGCGGCGCTGGTCGCGGTCGAGCTGGGCCGCGCCGACGTGTCCGAGCCGGTCGCCGACAGCGCGTTGGTCGCGCCGCGACTGATCGCCGACGAGGCGCAGCTCGCGGCGATCGCCGCGGGCGAGCTCAAGGTCGCGCTGGCGCATCCGGTCAATCCATGGGTCGCCGATGCCGATCAGGCCGGATTGGTGCTCGGCGGCAGCGCGACCGGCGAGCGGCTGGAAAGCGCCGATCCGCTCCGCCGGCTGTTCGCGGTGGCGCGCGCGGAGGCCGATGCGCGGATGCTCGATCACGCCGCGCTGATCGCGGCGGCGCAGCTCGTCGGGGCGGGCGAGCGGATGCTGACGCTGGCGACCGATTACGCCAAGGATCGCGAGCAATTCGGTCAGGCGATCGGCGGGTTTCAGGCGATCAAGCATCACCTCGCGAGCGTCGCGGTGGCGCTGGAATTCGCCCGGCCGGCGCTGTGGCGCGCGGCCTATGCGCTGGAAAACGGGCATGAGCGCGCCGGGGTCCATGTCAGCCACGCCAAGCTCGCCGCGACCGACGCCGCGGTGCAGGCGGCGGAGACCGCGATCCAGGTCCACGGCGCGATGGGCTACACCTATGAAGTCGACCTCCATTACTGGATGAAGCGCGCCTGGGCGCTCGCCGGTGCGTGGGGCGACCGCGCCTTCCACCTCCGTCGCCTCGACGACGCCGTGATCGGCGGTGCGATGGCGATCGGCCCCGATCAGAGTTTCGAGACAGGAATGACACATGGCTGAAGCCTATATCGTCGACGCGGTGCGCACCCCGATCGGCCGCAAGAAGGGGACGCTTGCGGGGGTCCACCCCGCCGATCTCGGCGCACACCCGATCAAGGCGCTGATCGAGCGCACCGGCGTCGACCCCAAGGCGGTCGATGACGTCGTCTGGGGTTGCTGCGACACGATCGGGCCGCAGGCGGGCGATATCGGCCGCACTGCATGGCTCGCTGCAGGGCTGCCCGAGGAAGTACCGGGGGTGACGGTCGACCGCCAGTGCGGCTCCTCGCAGCAGGCGGTGCATTTCGCCGCGCAGGGGGTGATGAGCGGGACGCAGGATCTGGTCGTCGCCGGCGGCAGCCAGGCGATGAACGCGATCCCGATCTCGGCCGCGATGTTCGCCGGCCAGCCTTATGGCTTCGACAGCCCGTTCCTCGGTTCGGCCGGCTGGCTCGCGCGCTACGGCGACGAGGAAGTCAACCAGATCAAGTCGGCCGAGATGATCGCCGACAAATGGGGCATCGGCCGCGAAGCGATGGAGGCGTTCGCGGTCGAATCGCACGCCCGCGCGCAACGCGCGACCGAGGCCGGCTGGTTCAAGCGCGAAATCGCGCCGCTTGCCGGTCTGGAGGCGGACGAGACGATCCGCCCTGCGACGAGCCTTGAGGGCCTCGCCGCGCTCAAGCCGGTGCGTGAGGGCGGGGCGGTCACCGCCGGGGTCGCCAGCCAGAATTGCGACGGCGCCGCTGCGCTGCTGATCGCGAGCGAGGCGGCGGTGAAGGCGCATGGGCTCAAGCCCCGCGCGCGCATCCACCACCTCTCGGTCCGCGCCGCCAATCCAGTGTGGATGCTGACCGGCCCGATCCCCGCGACCCAGCACGCGTTGGCCAAGGCGGGCATGTCGATCGCCGATATCGATCTGTTCGAATGCAACGAGGCGTTCGCATCGATCCCGATGGCGTGGATGAAGGAACTCGGCGTGCCGCACGAGAAGGTCAACGTGCAGGGCGGGGCGATCGCGCTCGGCCACCCGATCGGCGCCACCGGCGCGCGGCTGATGACCACCCTGCTCAACGCGCTCGAGCGCACCGGCGGCCGCTACGGCCTCCAGACGATGTGCGAGGGCGGCGGGCAGGCCAATGTGACGATTATCGAGAGGCTGTAATGGGAATTTGCGAAGGACGGGTGGTCATCGTCACCGGGGCGGGCAACGGCCTCGGCCGGGCCTATGCGCTCGGGCTGGCGGCGGAGGGCGCGAAGGTCGTGGTCAACGATCTCGGCGTCGGGACGCACGGCGAGAGCGGCGAGACCAAGGGCGCGGCCGAACGCGTCGTCGACGAGATCCGCGGCGCGGGGGGCGAGGCGGTCGCCAACACTGACGACGTCGCGGATTGGGATGCCGGCAAGCGCATCGTCCAGACCGCGCTCGACGCGTTCGGGACGTTGCATGCGGTGGTCAACAACGCCGGCTTCGTGCGCGATCGCATGTTCGTTTCCTGCACCCCGGAGGAATGGGATGCGGTGACGCGGGTCCATCTGCGCGGACATTTCTGCACCAGCCGCCACGCGGTAGACTTCTGGCGCGCGCGGCAGAAGGCGGGCGAGGCGATCGATGCGCGGATCATCAACACCACCTCCGGCGCCGGCTTGCAGGGCAGCATCGGGCAGAGCGCTTATTCCGCCGCCAAGGCCGGGATCGCCGCGCTGACCCTGATCCAGGCCGCCGAGCTCGGGCGGTATGGCATCACCGCCAATGCGCTCGCGCCCAATGCGCGCACCCGCATGACGATGACCGCCTTCGCCGACACGATGACCTCGATGCAGGAAGCCGCCTTCGATCCTTATGCGCCCGAAAATACCGCGCCCTTGGTCGCGTGGCTGGCGAGCGAGCAGTCGCAGGCGGTGACGGGGCAGGTGTTCGAGCCGTTCGGCGGCACGATCCGCCTCGCCGAAGGCTGGACCGACGGCCCGACGTCGGCCAATGTCGGCCGCGCGCTGCGCGCCGATGAGGTGGGCGCGGTCGTCGGCGATCTGGTCGCGCGGCGCAACCCGGCCAAGCCGGTCTATGGAACCGGCGCATGATCCTCCCGGTCTATCCCACCCCGCGCGGGCTGCTCACCGGCAAGACCGTCGTCGTCACCGCCGCCGCCGGCACCGGCATCGGCTATTCGGTCGCCAAGCGCGCCGCCGAGGAGGGCGCGAAGCTGCTGATCAGCGACTATCACGAGCGCCGGCTCGGCGAGGCCGCCGACCGCATCGCCGCGGAAACCGGCACCCCGCGCCCCGCGACGATATTGTGCGACGTGACGGTCGAGGCCGATGTCCAGCGGCTGCGCGATGCGGCGCATGACACGCTCGGGCATGTCGACGTGCTGATCAACAACGCCGGCTTGGGTGGCGAAGTGCCGATCGTCGACATGACCGACGATCAATGGTCGCGCGTGCTCGACGTGACCTTGACCAGCGTGATGCGGATGACCCGCGCCTTCCTGCCGGGCATGTATGCCCGCAAGTCGGGGGCGATGATCAACAACGCCTCGGTGCTCGGCTGGCGCGCGCAAAAGGGGCAGGCGCATTATGCCGCTGCCAAGGCGGGCGTGATGGCCTTCACGCGCTGCGCGGCGGTCGAGGCGGCGGAGCATAACGTGCGGGTCAACGCGGTCGCGCCGTCGATCGCGATGCACGCCTTTCTCGCCAAGGTGACGAGCGACGATCTGCTCGCCGAGCTGAGCGCGCGCGAGGCGTTCGGCCGTCCTGCCGAGGTGTGGGAAGTGGCCAACGTGATGATCTTCCTCGCCTCCGATCTGTCGAGCTATATGACCGGGGAGACCGTCTCGGTCTCCAGCCAGCGCGCATGAGCGGGCCGGCGGTCTTCGCGTCGCCGCGCGACCTGATCGGGCAGGAGGGGCGGCAGTTCGGCCCGACCGACTGGCTCCCAATCGAGCAGGACCGGATCGACGGCTTCGCCGACGTGACCGGCGATCATCAGTGGATCCACGTCGATACCGAGCGGGCGAAGCAGGGCCCGTTCGGCAAGACGATCGCGCACGGCTATCTGACGCTCAGCCTCGCCAATTATTTCCTGCCGCAGCTCGTCGAGGTGCGCGGCTTCGCGCATGCGGTGAATGTCGGTGCCGATCGGCTGCGTTTCCTCGCCCCGGTCCCGGTCGGCTCGCGCATTCGCGGGGTGGGCGAGCTGGTCAAGGTCGAGGAGGTGAAGGGCGCGGTCCAGTCGATCGTGCGCGTCACGATCGAGATCGAGGGCAGCGACAGGCCGGCCTGCGTCGTCGATACGATCAGCCGCTATTTCCCGGAGTAAGCACAAGATGTTGAGCCACGAAGACAAGGTGCGCGTCGTCGAGAGTTATATCGACGCCTTCGCCAATCAGAATCCCGAAGGCGTGGTCGCGCTGTTCGCCGAGGATGCGACGGTCGAGGATCCGATCGGTTCGCCGGCGCATCGCGGGCTGGAGGCGATCCGCACCTTCTACACCGCCTCGATGGCGACCGGCGCCAAGCTCAAGCTTGAAGGCCCGGTGCGCACCGCGAGCGATTATGCCGCTTTCGCTTTCTCGGTGACGCTCAACTACGGCGGCGAGAAGCGGGTCGACGTGATCGACACCTTCCGCTTCAACGAAGACGGCAAGGTGATCGAGATGCGCGCCTATTTCGGCCCGGCCAACATGCACGGATTTGAAGGATAAGACATGCGCGAAGCCGTTATCGTCTCCACCGCTCGCACCGGAATCGGCAAGGCCTATCGCGGCGCCTTCAACATGACCGAGGCGCCCGCGCTCGCCGGCCATGTCGCCAAGGCGGCGGTCGAGCGCGCCGGGATCGATCCCGCGCGGATCGATGACGTGATCATGGGGGTCGGCAACCAGTGGCTGACGCAGGCGGCCAACGTCGGCCGCCTGACCCCGCTGGTGGCAGGCATCCCCGAAAGCGTCGCGGGGATGACGCTCGATCGCAAATGCTCGTCGGGGCTCAACGCGATCGCGCTCGCCGCGCGCTCGATCATCGCGGGCGATAACGATGTCGTGCTGGCGGGCGGGGTCGAGAGCATCTCGATGACGATCACCAAGGATGCGCCGCGCTATCAGAACAAGTCGGCCAAGGCGGCCGATCCGACGATCTATATCCAGATGATCGAGACCGCCGAACTGGTCGCCGAGCGCTACAATGTCAGCCGCGAGGCGCAGGACCGGTTCAGCGCGGAGAGCCAGCAGCGCGCCGCCGCCGGGCAGGCCGCGGGCAAGTTCGCCGACGAGATCGTGCCGATCACGATCGAAAAGCAGCTCTACGAAAAGGACGGCAGCAAGGCCGGCACCGAGACGGTGACGCTCGACCGCGACGAGGGTGTGCGCGCGGGCACCACCTACGAGGCGCTCGCCGGGCTGAAGCCGGTGTGGAAGGACGGCGAGTTCGTCAAGGAAGGCAAGTTCGTCACCGCCGGTAACGCCAGCCAGCTGTCCGACGGCGCCTCGGCGCAGATCGTGATGGACCGCGCCACCGCCGAGCGCGAGGGGCTGCCGATCCTCGGCGTCTATCGCGGTTTCCAGGTTGCGGGTTGCCGGCCGGACGAAATGGGGATCGGCCCCGTGTTCGCGGTGCCGAAACTGCTCGAGCGCGCCGGGCTGACGGTCGACGATATCGGGCTGTGGGAACTGAACGAGGCGTTCGCCAGCCAGGCGCTCTATTGCCGCGACCAGCTCGGGATCGATCCCGACAAGATCAACGTCAACGGCGGCGCAATCGCGATCGGTCACCCGTTCGGGATGACCGGCAGCCGGTTGACGGGGCACGCGCTGATCGAGGGCAAGCGCCGCGGGGTGCGCTACGTCGTCGTATCGATGTGCGTCGCCGGCGGGATGGGCGCGGCTGGGCTGTTCGAGATTATCTGACAAGCATCCGTCATTCCCGCGGAGGCGGGAATGCATTCTGGCTGGCTTCGCGACTCTTGCCGTGACCTGCGCGAATGGATCCCCGCCTCCGCGGGAATGACGAACCTACAAAGGAGAGCGATGATGGCCGGCCTGTTCGAAGGGAAAACCGCGTTCGTCACCGGCGGCGGCAGCGGGATCGGCCGCGCCACCGCTTTGTCCTTCGCGGCGGAAGGCGCGAAGGTCGCGGTCGCCGATCTGCGCGGCGCCGATGCGGTCGCCGACGAGATCAACGCCGCGGGCGGCGAGGCCTTTGCGATCGCGCTCGACGTGACCGACGAGGCGGCGGTCAATGCCGCGGTCGATGCGGTGGTGGCGCGTTGGGGGCGGCTCGACTGCGCGTTCAACAATGCCGGCGTCACGCTCGAGATGCTCGATACGCCGTGGGGCGATGTCGGCGCCTATGACAAGACGATCGACATTAACCAGCGCGGCGTGCTGCTGTGCATGGCCGCCGAATTGCGTCACATGGCGCCGCGCAACAACGGCGCGATCGTCAACACCTCGTCGATCGCCGGCCTGTCGGGCGCGGGCGGTGCGGGTTATTGCGGCAGCAAGCACGCGGTGATCGGTCTCACCCGCTCCGCCGCGCTGCGCTTCGCCGCGGAGGGGGTGCGGGTCAACGCGGTGTGCCCCGGGGTGATCGAAACCCCGATGACCGCCCCGATCGCCGCCGACCCGCAGGGCCGCGCCGTGCTCGATCAGATGACCCCGATGGCGCGGATGGGCCGCGCGCAGGAGATCGCCGATGCGGTGATCTTCCTCTGCTCGGACAAAGCGAGCTTCATCACCGGCCACCCGCTCGCGGTGGACGGGGGGTATATGGCGCGGTGAATCGCTGAACCGACACCGTCATGCCGGGTCAAGCCCGGCATGACGGTAACTTATTGTATTAGCCGGAATACTTGGAGCCGGAGCCCAATTCCCGCCGATCGTCACTCGTGTGAACTTTGTGAACTTTGCCGTTCAGATCTCGCTGCGCCGTTCCTCGACTACGAACATCCGGGTCCTCGCGCGGTCGATGAAATTCTCCTCATCCGCCGCGAGCCGTGCTGCCGCTTCGGGCTGTGACACCGCCGCGATCGCCGCGTCGTAACTCGCGCGGTCGGCGTACCAGATCTCGGTGACGCTGTCGTAGTCGAACGGCGGCGTCTCGGCGAACGCGAACGCGCCTTCGGCCTCGGGATAATTGCGCCGGTAATCGACGATCCCCGGCATCAGCGAGCGAACCAGCGGTGCGTGGTTCGCCTCATAATAAGCGATGAACTCAGCCCGGCTGACCCCCGGCTTGGCCTTGAGCAGCGCGATCGTCTTGACCGTCATACCGCCTCCACATCGACCCAGCGTCGCTCGGCGGCCGAGCGGCGCACCGCGTCGAGCACCGCCTGTCCGGCGGCGGCGTCGCGGAAGTCGGCGGCGTGCTCGCGGCTGTCGACCGCGCGGCCCTCGATCCGCGCCTTCATCTCGCCGAACAGCCGGGTATAGGGCGCGACGTCGAAGCCCTGGCTGTGCCAACGATCCTGCTCGGTCTGCACCAATTCGCCGATCGGGAAGGGGGTAGGGGGCGGATTGACCAGATCGGCCGGCGTCTCGATCTGCCGCGCCTCGCCGCCCCGCGCGACCCACACCTGCTCAGGCTCGCCGAACGCATTGCCGCTCTGGATCCATGCGCCGCCTTCGCTGCCGACGACGCGGGTCGACATGACCAGCGGCCCCGGCATCGCCATCCCCGCGGCGATCAGCCCCTGTGCGCCGTTGGCGAGCTCGAACTGGAAGCTGTAGCAATCGTCGGCGGTCATCGTCGGCCGCCCCGGCGCGAGCTTTTGCAGCATTCCGCTTACCCGGCGGAATTTGCCCAAAGTGGTGCGCACCTGATCGATCATATGCGCGCCGAACGCGCCAAGGAACCCGCCGCCCTGCGCGGCATCCTCCCACCAGGGCGACAGCGGCTCGGTCGGGTCCTGCAACCCGGGCTGGAAATAGAAACGCTGGAAATGCTGCGGCTCGCCGATCATCCCGTCGTTCACCACCCGCGCGAGCAGCGCCTGCGCGGTATCGAAGCGGAATTCGGCGCCGAGCATATGCACGATGCCCGCCGCTTCCGCCGCCCGCAGCATCGCGCGCGCCTCGGCGAGATCCTTGGCGAAGGGCTTTTCGCACAGCACATGCCGCCCGGCGGCGATCGCCTCCATCACGATCGGAAAATGCGTGTGCGGCGGGGTGGCGACCGTCACCAGCCGGATCGACGCATCGGCAGCGAGCGCTTCGGCAAGGCTGGTCGCGACATGCGGGATGCCGAGCGGCGCGGCGCGCTCGGCGGTGCGCGCGCGATCGCGCCCGACGATCGCGCGGACCTCGATCCCCGCATCGCGCAACGCGCGGACATGCGTGAACAGCCCGAAGCCGGTGCCGACGACGACCGCGCCAAGAGTGTCCGTCATGCGTATCAGCCCCTTGCTTTGTGCAGCGTCGCGCGGGTGGTCTCGGCGCAGCGCCGCGCGGCTTCGTCGGCGGGGAGCGCCGACAGCGTATCGGAAAAGACCTCGATCGAGATCGGCGCCTTGCTGCCGATCGCGTCCAACGTGCGGATCATGCCCACGAGATCGAAAATGCCTTCGCCCGGCATCAGCCGGCCCTTGGTCATTTCGCGCAGCGGATCGGCGTCGGTCGGCGGCGGGCCGTCGTTGATCTGGACCCCGAACACGCGGTCGCCGGGGGTGCGCGCCAGTTCGTCGAGCGTCACATTGCCGCGGAACAGATGCCAGCTGTCGATCATCAGCCCGCCGTTGCCGCGGCCCGCGCGCCGGATGACCTCGCAGGTGTCGGCATAGGTCGCGATGCCCCCGCCGACGACATATTCGAGCTGGACGGTGAGCCCCAGATCGCGCGCCCGATCACAGATGTCGGCGAAGGCCTCGGCGGCTTGATCGATATCGACCGCGCCGTCGAACATGTCGATGACGGTGATCGACGAGGCGCCCGCCGCCACCGCCACCGCCAGATAACGCGGTGCATCCATCCCCTTGAGCAATTGCGCGAGCGACGCCGGCATCGTCGGGCCGGGCTCGCGCCCCGGCAGCCCGAGATAAATGCCCTCCACCTCGGTGACGACCAGCCCCTCGTCGGCGGCGCGCTCGCGCAGGTCTTCCGCGCTCACCCCGCTCGCGACCATCTGCTGATAATCCGCCCCCATCAGCGAGACCCCGGCGAACCCCGCCTCGCGCGCCGGGCGCAGCCGATCGAGCACCGGCACCGACATCATGCTGCCGGCGGAGAGGATCAGGTCGGTCGGGGCGAGCGTCACTGGTTGACCCGGGTCGCGTGGCGCGCGGCGAGCCAGCCGAAGGTCATCGCCGGGCCGAGCGTCGCGCCCGCGCCCGGATAGGTGCGGCCCATCGCCGCCGCCGATGCATTGCCGATCGCATAAAGCCCGTCGATCGGCCGCCCCTCGGTATCGAGCACCCGGGCATTGGCGTCGGTCGAGAGCCCGCCGTTGGTGCCGAGATCGCACGGATAGATCGGGATCGCGTAAAACGGCCCCTGTTCGATCGGCGCCAGCGTCGGATTGGGCGAGACCGAGGCGTCGCCGTAATGCCGGTCATAGGCCGAGACGCCGCGGTGGAAATCGGGGTCCTCGCCCTTCACCGCAAAGCCGTTGAAGCGCGCCACCGCAGCGGAGAAGGCCGCCGGATCGACCCCCATCTCGCGCGCCAGCCCCTCGATCGTGTCCGATTTCCTGAGGATCTTGCGCATCGCTGCGGGGATGCGTTTGTCGGCGCTCGGCTTCCCGGCCATCATCGGGCCGAGCATATATTTGCCGCGATACCGCGCATCGAACACGAACCAGCTCGGCACGGTCGGCCCCTCGGGGCTGTTGGCGCGATGCATTTCGCCGCCGGCGACGTGGTAAGACGCCGCCTCGTTCATGTAGCGCTTGCCCGCCTGGTTGACGATGATCGACGAGGGCAGGGCGCGCTCGACGAACATGATCCGCGCGCGATCCTCGCCTTCGAGCATGAAGCCGGGTCCCCACCACGCCGAATCGAGCAGATCGGTGCCCGCGCCGACCGCGGTGCCCGCCGCGAGGGCGTCGCCGGTGTTGGTCGGCACGCCCGCGCTCCAGTCGCCGGTTGGGCCGGGGAGATATTTCTGGCGCAGCGCGAGATTGTGATCGAACCCGCCGCTCGCCAGCACCACGCCCTTGCGCGCGCGCACCGTCACCTTCTGCCCGTCGCGCTCGACGATCGCGCCGGTGATGCGGCCGTTCTCGCGTAGCAGCTCGACCATTGGCGCGTTGAGCCACAAAGGCACGCCCTTCTGGTCGAGCGACAGCTTGAGCCGCCCGATCAGCGCATTGCCCCCGGTCAGCCGGCGCGAGCGCTTGGTCTTGAAGCGCCACGGAATGTCGAAAATGTAGCGCGTCATCAGCTTGAACAGCAAAGACTTGGCGCCGGGGCTCATCGTCAGCAGCAGCTTCGCCTCTTCCATCGTCCAGGTGAAGCGGCCGAAGGTGAGGGTGAGCGTGTGCGGCGGCTCCATCCGCTCGAAATCCTTGCCGAGCCGGTCGGCCATCAGCGGGATCGGATCGTGCGTCCGCCAGCCGCCGCGCGCGCCCGCCACGTCCATATGATAATCGGCATAGGCATAGGCGGTGTAATGCACCTCGGACTTCTGCTCGAGGTAGCTCAACATGCGATGCGCATTGTCGATATAGGCGTGGAGCTTGGCATCGGGGACGTCGTCGCCGATCAGCGCCTTGATGTAGCCGAAAGCCTCGCCGGGATCGTCGGCATGGCCCTTGGCGCGTGCGTCGTCGCTGTTGGGGATCCAGATGCCGCCGCCCGAGGTGGCGGAGGTGCCGCCGAACTTCGCCGCCTTTTCCACCACCAGCACGCTCGCACCGGCGTCGGCCGCGGTGAATGCGGCGGTCAGCCCGCCCGCGCCCGAGCCGATGACGAGCAGGTCGACTTCCTCATTCGCTGCCACGGTAAAGCAATCCCTCTCTTGTTTGCCGGCGGTTGTCGCACGCGAAATGCGTTACGAAAAGAGAAAATTAATACGCAAAGTGTGATATTCGACCGTGTTCGGTGAAGCGTGTTGACGATCGGGCGCGCAAATGTACATCTGCACCCAACTGGAGAAATTGCGTTGCGAGCAGAAGCCAAGGGGGAACGTCGCGGACGCGGCAAGGCCCAGAACGGCAGGGAAGCTGCCGAGTTCGAAACCGACGATATGGATGAGCGGATCATCGCCGCGCTGCGCCAGAACGGCCGCATCGCCAACCGCGATCTCGCGCGCGACATGGGCGTCAACGAAGCCACCGTCCGCACCCGGCTGCGCCGGCTGGAGGAGGCCAATATGTTGCGCGTCGTCGCGATGCGCGATCTGTCGGCGATGGGCTTCGAATATCTCGCGCCGGTCGGGGTGCAGGTGAAGGGCCGCGCGGCGACCGCGGTGGGCGAGGAGCTGGCGCGGCTCGAACGGGTGATCACCGTCAACGTCGCGATTGGCACGCACGATCTGGAAATCCAGGTCGTGTCGAGCTCGCTCGCGGAAATGGAGGAATTGCTCACCAACGTCATCGCCAAGATCGACGGGGTCGAGCGGCTGTTCCCGAGCCTTGCGCTCAAGGTCCTCAAATACAATCCGGAATGGGCACCTCTATGACTCGCATCGCGCTCGACGAACTGGACGAGCGGATCATCGAGCGGCTGGGGCACGACGCGCGCGTCTCCAATCGCGAGATCGGCCGCGAATTCGGGCTGACCGAAGGGACGATCCGCTCGCGGCTCAAGCGGCTGCTCGACAATAAGGTGATCCGCGTCGCCGCGGTGACCAATGCCAATCGGCTGCGCAACCCGATCCTCGCCTATCTGTGGGTCGAGGCGAACAGCGCGTCGGATATCGAGCGGGTGTCGCGCGCGCTGGCCGATCTGCCCGAGATCGGCTTCGTCGCGACGATCCTCGGCCGCGCCGACGTATTGGCGATGACCCTGGTGGAAAATGGCGCGGAACTGACCGACTATCTCCACCAGACGATCGACAAGATCCCCGGCGTCCACCGCATCCGCTACAGCCTCGGGCAAAATTTCATCAAGCACGACTATCGCTGGTGCTCGCTGGTCGATTGAGCGAAAAAGGGGCGGATAGGTTACCGCCCCGGCGAAGGCCGGGGTCCAGCATCGGGCCGATCGTAACTGGGCCCCGGCCTTCGCCGGGGTGGTTAGTCTTTGTGTCCCCGCGAAGGCGGGGACCCAGACTGGGCTCCCGCCTTCGCGGGAGCACAAGTTCTGTCGCGTCCCTACCCGGCCGCGCCCCAGCCGGCCTTCACCCCCTCCGGCCCGATCGCGCCGTCGACGATCGCGCGCGGTTCGGAGCGCGAATAGCAGATGCGCCAGCCCTCGGCGGTCTTGCGATAGCGATCCTGATAGAAGTTCGCGAGCAGGCGGAAGGTGCCGCTGCGCGGATCGTAGGTCGCATAGCCGAGGTTCCAGCGCGCCTTGGCCTCGTCGCCGTCGACCTCGATCTCGCCATTATGCCCCTGATGGACGTCGACGATCGGCGTGGTCGCCGCCATTTGCGTGAACACGTCGATCAGCCCGTCGACCCCGAAGGTGCCGATCGGCGGAAAGTCGATCTCCGCATCCGGGGTGAAGCAGGCGCGGATCGCGTCGACATCCTTCGCGTCGCAGGCATTGAGATAGCGCGCCTTCAAGCGACGGATATCGCTTTCCGCTTCCAGTCGCGCGATGCGGGTTTCGAGATCACTCATGCCAATTTCTCCACGCGTGTCACCGGCACGGGATGCTCGGTCGCCCCCGTCCAGCGCAGCAGCATCGTGCCGTGTTCGTGCCCGGCGGTGTCGACCCAATTGCCGAAGCCGGGATCGCGCGCGGCGACCACGATCGTCACCGTGCCATTCGGATTGAGCGTCGCGCTATGCGCGTTCACATGCACCTTATGGTGGCGATAATCGAGCGATTCGAACCAGATATTGTCGACCTGGAAATTCCAGAAGGTGCAATCGGGCACCGGCGTTTCGATCACCAGCATCTCGTCCGGCGCGAGCTTCCAATAGCCGTGAAGGTAGAAGATCGTCGGATCGCCGCCGGCCTTGTAGAACATCGTCTGGTCGGTGGTGGCGAGCTGGTTGAGCGCCGGCATCAGCATATCGGTCCAGCGCAGGAAGGTCCGCGCGGTGCCCTCGACGAAGGCAGCGGCGCGCTGCAGCCCTTGCTCGAGCTTCTCGGCGGTGAGCGGCTCGGGGGTTTCGCGCGGGCGATCGATCGCCTCGATTTTCACCGTCGCCGGCACCTCATTGTCGCGATCGAGGAAGGTTTGGCGGACGAGCAGCATCGATGAATCGTCGGCCAGCGGCAGCCAGTTGCCGTTCTCGCGCTCCTTGCTCGCGATGATCTCGAAGCTGCCGTCTTCCTCGAACTCGATATCCGCCGAATCGAGTTCGCCGGTGGAGGCCATCGTCCCGTCGATCGCATAGCGGTTCGCCTTGGTGCCGAAGCTCAGGATCGGCACCGACCCGCGATTGCCGCTGATGCGATAGCGCCGTGCCCCGCTGATCGCGGCGTTCATGTAGATATTGTCGGGATTGTCCGCGCCGATCTTCGCCGTCGGGTGCGACGCGGCGTAGAAGCCGGGGAAATCGGTGTCGGCATTCTCCAGATGCATGTCGAGCGCGATGCGCGTCAGCCGGCTGAGGTAGCGATAGCCTTCGGCCTGATCGATCGGGGTGTCGGCGATCCTGGTGCTCAGCACCACCTCGCCGATCGCCTCCAGCCGGCGGCAGAAATCGCGCCACACCTCGCCCGAGGCGACGCGCTGTTCGGTGTCCTTGGTCATGATCAGGGTGCCATATACTGGCCGCCATTCACGTCGAGCGACGCGCCAGTGACGACCTTGGAATAATCGGAGAGGAAGAACAGCACCGCCTTGGCGCAATCTTCCTCGGGCGGAATGATGTTGAGCGGGATGCGCGAGGTGATCTCGCCCTCCACTTCGGCGCGGTCGCGCCCGGCGGCGACTTCGCGCGCGATCCAGTCATAGACCGGTTTGCCGCCGATCCACCCCATGCGGGTCGCGTTGACGCGGATGCCGTGCGGGCCGAAATCCTTCGCCATATGCCGGGTCAGCGCGTTGAGCGCGCCCTTGCCCGAGGCATAGCCGCCCTCGCCAGGGAAGGGGTTAACGGTCGACATCGTCGAAACATTGATGATCGCGCCGCTGCCCTGCGCCTTCATCGTCGGGAACACCGCCTGCGCCATGCGCAGCGCGCCGAGGCAATTGACGTCGAGCACCTTGAGCCAGTCGGCCGGATCGGCCCGATCGACCGTGGTCCATTCGCCGTGGATGTAGGCGGTGTTGACGAGGCCGTCGATGCGCCCGAACGCGTCGAGCGCCGCCTGCGCGAGCGCCTGGCACTGGCCGGCATCGGTCACGTCGGTGGAGCGGGCGACGGCTTCGCCGCCCGCGGCGCGGATTTCGCCCGCCACCTCATCGAGAAATTTCTGGCTACGCGCGCCCAATGCGACCTTGGCGCCTTCCTCGGCGGCGATGCGGGCGAGAGACTGCCCCATCCCGGGGCCGACCCCGCTGACCACGATGACTTTGCCTTTGAGCAACATATGTTTTCCTCTCTCCTCCCCGCGGCTGCCCCTGCCGTCATGCCGGGCTCGACCCGGCATCCAGAGCCACGGGCGATGTCCCTTGTGGCTCTGGATGCCGGATCAAGTCCGGCATGACGATGAAGGGGTGTTCGGGTTCATTCGCTTCAATCCAATCAGTAACGAAAAAAGATACGGACCAGCGGTTCAGCCCGCCTTCTCCGGCGTGAAATTCTGCGGCGGATCCTTGACCCACGGGTCGGCCTCGGCGCGGCGCGTGATGCGCCAGCCGTCGGGGGTGCGGACGAGATCGTCGACATAGGTTGCGCCGACGAAGAACAGGTGATCGCCGCCCGGCTGCGCGAGCTGCATCGGGTTGAACAGCATCGTGCGCGAGGTGGCACGATCGCCGTCGACGCGGATCAGCGGCAGCCCGATGAGATGCTGGGTGACGGGGAAGGGGGCCAACGCCTTGGCGAGCCACGACTTGATCGTGGCATAATCGCCGATCTCGCCGCCGGTCACCGAATAATCGAACGTCGCGTCCGGGGTGAACACGCGATCGAGCGTGTCGAAATCCTTGGCGTCGATCGCATAGACATAAGTGGCGAGGAGCTGCTGGATCTCGATGATGTCCGATACGACGCGCGGGTCCATGCCCTTCCTCTCCCTTATCCGTCAGTCGAAATTGGCCTGCCCGCCGTCGAGCGGGATCGTCGCGCCGGTGAGATAGGCGAATTCGGGGCCGCACAGCCCGGCCACCGCCTCGCCGATATCCTCTTCGCATTCGCCGACACGGCGCAGCGGGATCGTGCGGAAAAAGGCTTCGGCCTCCGCCGGGTTGTTCTCGATCCACTGGACGAGCCCAGGCGATTTGGCGTGGGGCGCGATCGTCAACACGCGGATTCCGTCGACGCCCCATTCGGCCGCCGCGGCGCGGCTCAGCGAGCGGATCGCCTGTTTCACCGCGGCATAGGCGCCGTAATTGGCCATGTCCCAGCGCACCGCCGCCGAGCTGGCGAGGTTGAAGATCACCCCGCCGCCGCGCCGCTTCATGTGCGGGTGACATGCCTTCATGAAACGGAAGGTGGCGAGCGGGCCGGAGTCGAACCCGGCCTCGAATGCCGCGTCGCTCACCGCCATCAGCGGGCCGAGCGGGACTTCCTGCGCATTGTTGACGAGGATATCGACCCCGCCGAACGCGCTTGTCACCCCCGCCACGGCATCGCCGATCGAGACGGCATCCTTGACGTCGCAGGCGAAGCCCTGTGCCGTCCCGCCGAGCGCGGCGATCTCCGTCGCGACGCTATCGAGCTTGGCCTTGGTTCGCCCGAGCAGCGCCAGCGTGGCGCCGCGCTTCGCCAGCGCCAGCGCGATGCCGCGCCCGACGCCTTGCCCGGCGCCGGTGACGATCGCGACCTTGCCGGAAAGCGCGGCCATCGCCTTAGGCGCCCAGACCGGCGGGCGCGCCGGGGAGCACCGGCTGGTAATAGCCGGCGGTCCAGCCGCCATCGACCGCCAGTTCGGCGCCGCTGATATAGCTGGCCTCGTCGGAAGCGAGGAACAGGCTGGCGCGCGCGATTTCCTCGGGCTCGCCGATGCGCTGGAGCGGCACGCGCTCATAGCCGCGGTTGAGATCGGCGCCGGTCGCGCCCATCGGGTTGCCCATCTGGGTATTGACCCCGCCCGGATGGACCGAGCAGACGCGCACGCCGCGCGGTCCCAATTCCATCGCCAGCGATTTGGTCAGCCCGCGCACCGCCCATTTGCTCGCGGTGTAGATCGGCAGGCCGTTGCAGCCGCGGAGGCCGTCGACCGACGAGATGTTGATGATCACGCCGCGCCCGGCCTTGGTCATCACCGGGGCGATATGCTTGGCGCCGAGCATCGTGCCGATCACGTTGATCGACAGCACGCGCTCGGCGTCCTCGACCTTCAATTCCTCGATCGCGGTGAAATGGACCACCGCGGCGTTGTTGATGAGGATGTCGACCGCGCCGAACGCCTCGGTCGCGGTGGCGACGATCGCCGCCCAATCCGCCTCGGAGCGGACATCGAGCTTTGAGAAGCGCGCAGCGGCGCCGATCTCGGCGGCGAGCGCCTGGCCCTTGTCCTCGACCACGTCGCCGATCACGACCTTCGCGCCCTCGGCGGCGAACAGGCGCGCGGTTGCCGCGCCCATGCCCTGCGAGCCGCCGGTGACGATCGCCACCTTGCCGTTCAATCGTCCCAAAAATTCTCTCCTCGAAATAGCATGGCGGAATTGAAATCCTCCGCCGTCATGCCGGGCTCGACCCGGCATCCTGAGTCACGAGCGATGGCCTTTATGGCTCTGGATGCCGGATCAAGTCCGGCATGACGGTATCTAACTAGGCGGCTTGTTCTTCGTCCCACGGTGCGGTGGTGGTGCCGCGCGTCACGGTGGTGCCGTTGACGCGCTTCTGGAATTCGCCGGCGCGGGCGCGCGGGTTGTAGAATTGGCGATACCAGATGCGGACCTTGCCGATCGGCCCGTCGCCGCGCACCGCCAGCGGGTTGAAGCACGGGCGCTTGTTCGACCAGATCTCGAAATCCTGGCTGAACGCGGCGAGGCTGGCATCCTGATAGGCGCGGGCGAGACCGATATCTTCTTCGGTGGGCGTCGCATTGCCGACCTTGACGAGCAGGCCATGCCACACGCGCACCACGCCGTCCTCGACCGGGGTATGCGCGATGAGGATGATCGAGGGATATTCCCCCGCCATCTCAGAGATCAGGATGCCCGGCCCGGTATACCAGGTGTTGGTATAGAGCGCGCCCTCGGTAACCAGCGTGCGGTGCCCCGAGCGGAAGCGCTGGACGACGATATGATCGTTGAAATCATTCTCGAACAGCTCGATCCCCTCCGAGCCGTGGACCGGGCCGAAATGGCCGCGATCGGCCATATTGTCGAGGATCTCAATCGGGTGGCTCTTGAGCTCGCCGAGCTGGTCGATCTTCCAGTCGACCCAATGCGGGGTGCCATATTCGGCGAAGGCGGGAAGATCGTAATCGGGCTCGCCACCCTCGGGATCGTTCCACATCCAGATGCAGCCAGCGCGCTCCTCGACCGGCCAGCTCGGCAGGCACGCGGCCGCCGGGATCTTCTGCGGCGAATAGGGGATTTCGTTGCATTTGCCGTCCGGCCCGAAGCGCCAGCCGTGATAGGGGCAACGGATCGAATCGCCCTCGATCTGCTCATCGTCGCGGATGACATAGGAGGTGGTGTTCTTCGCCAGATGCGCGCCCATGTGCGGGCAATAAGCGTCGACGAGATAGACCTTGCCCGAACGCCCGCGATACAGGACCATGTCGCGCCCGAAAAACCGGACGGCGTGGGCCTTGCGCCCCTCCAGCTCGTCCGACGCCGCGATCATGAACCAGCCGCGCGGGAACTGATGTTCGCCGAGACCATATTCGGCGGTCGTTGCCATGTTTGCCTCTCTCTATCCGCAGATGTCCGTCGGTAAAATCACAATATGCGTGTTTTTCACGCTTATCAATTGCGCATTTCGATGTAACCTCGCATGAACGGCCGCATCATGCAAGGCAAGCAGAGCAAATGGAGGATGTAATGGGCGATGAACGGCTCTTTCCGGAGGGCGCGGCGCTGATCTTCGGCGCGACGGGCGGGATCGGGCGCGTCGTCGCGCTGGAATTCGCGCGCGCGGGCAGCGATGTCGCGATCACCTGGCGGTCGAAGCGCGAGGAGGCCGAATCGCTCGCGCGCGAGATCGAATCGCTCGGCCGTCGCGCCAGCGTCCACGAATGCGACGTCACCGATACGGCGACGCTCGACGCGACGATCGCGGCGGCAGCGGCGGCGCACGGGCGGGTGCATACGATGGTATGGGGCGCGGGGCCGCTGGTGGCGCAGGTGTTCCTCACCGAGACGACGCCCGAGCAATGGCGCCGTGCGATCGATGTCGAGGTCCATGGCTTCTTCAACGCCAGCCGCGCGGCGATCGCGCATATGCGCGGCGCGGGCGGCGGGTCGATCGTCCATCTCGGCTCGGCGGGCGATTTGCGTTGGCCCGACAAGGACGGGCTGTCGGTCGCGCCCAAGGCCGCGAACGAGGCGCTGGTGAAGGGCTTCGCGCGCGAGGAGGGCAAGAACGGCATCCGCGCCAACACCGTGCTGGTCGGGGTGATCGAGGCGGGGATGTTCCTCGAACTCAGCAAGCAGGGCGTGTTCGACGAGGAATGGACCCGCGAGGTCCACAAGAATCTCGCGCTCAAGCGCTGGGGCCAGCCCGAGGAGATCGGCCATGCCGCGGTGTTCCTCGCTTCGTCCAAGGCCGCCTATGTCACCGGGCAGCAGATCGCCGTGGCAGGCGGCTATGGGATTTGACGATAGGGTCACCAACCCGTTTATCTAACTCGTCATTCCCGCGAAGGCGGGAATCCATTCACTCAGCCCTCCGCGAAGAATCGCAACGGCAGCGTCAATGGATTCCCGCCTTCGCGGGAATGACGGAGAGAAGATGGCGGAGTCCTGCCTCCCCCTACAGCCCGAACGCGCGGCGAAGATCGGCACCGGCGAGATCGAGCGCGGCGTCCGCCGGGGGCAGCACGCCGGGCATGCTGGCGAAGCCGTGGAACACCCCGCCGACCCGCTCCAGCCGCACCGGCACGCCGGCCGCCTGCAACCGCTCTGCATAAGCCACGTCCTCGTCGCGCAGCGGGTCATATTCGGCGGCGATGATCGTCGCGGCGGGCAGCCCGGCGAGATCGGTCGCGCGCAGCGGCGCGGCGAGCGCGGGGGGATTGTCCACCGCGTCGCCGACATATTGCTCCCAGAACCAGCGCATCATCGGGCCGGTGAGGAAATAGTCGGTGCCGTTGGTGCGATAGGAGGCACGGGAGAAATCGGTATCGAGCACCGGATAGATCAGCAGCTGATGCGCGATCGCCGGGCCGCCGCGCTCCTTGGCGAGCAGGCACAAGGCCGCAGCGAGATTGCCCCCGGCGCTGTCGCCAGCGACCGCGATTCGACTGGCGTCGACATTCGGCCCGACGGTGGCAAGCGCCGCGAGCGCGCGATAGCTCGCGTCGAGCGGGGCGGGGAAGGGGTGCTCCGGCGCGCGCGGATAATCGAGCGACACCACCGGCAGCCCCGCCTTGAGCGCGAGCGCGCGGCAGGTGACGTCATGCGTTTCGATATTGCCGCATACCCAGCCGCCGCCGTGGAGAAACAGGATCACCGGCAGCTTTTCGTCGGGGCGCGGGTGATAGAGCCGCGCCGGCTGCGCGGCGAGAATCAGGTCCCGCACCTCGGCCACCGGGGGCTTGGGGAACGGCATCGGCTGCGTATCGCCGACGCGGAACGCCTCGACCGTGAACGGCCCGACGGCGGACGGAAGCTGCTTCATCATCTCGAGGATCGACGCCGCGGCGGGGTGCAGGGCCATAGTCATTCTCCGTTGGTGGTCGGTGGGAAAGATGCAGATTTCGGTCTTGTCTTCCTCGTCACCCCGGCCTTGAGCCGAGATGACGGGGGAAGTCGACCTGAATGGCCGAATGACTGGATATCGATTCCGACCTAAAGGAAACGGCATGGCGAAACGAGATCAGGACGGGTTTTCGGCCCTGCTGGAAGCGCTTTACGGCGGGTTGCTGCAACAGGCGCCGTGGGAGCCGTTCCTGCGCGCGCTCGCGGCGTGGCTCGATGCGACTTATGCGACGCTGATCCTCACCGCGCCCGGCATGACGACGCCGGGGACGATCCTCACCCCCGATGCGCCGACGGTAACCGCCGACGAATATGCCGAGAGCTTCTTCGCCAGCGATCCGTTCAAGGGATTGCCCGAGGGCAAGGTGACCGCCTTCGCCGAATTCCTCGGCGGCGAGGCGGCGCGCGACAGCGATTTCTACCGCGATTTCCTCGCCGCGGCGGGGGGCGACCAGATTCTCGGGGTCGATCTGCGGTTCGAGAGCGGGTTCGAGGCGCGGCTGCGCGCGACGCGCGATCGCAGCCTGCCCGATTTCGGCCCGGCCGAGCGCGAAGCGTTCCAGGCGATCGTCCCGCATCTGCGCCACGCGATCGGGCTGTTCGAGCGGCTCCAGGTCTCGGGCGCCGAACATGGCGTCTATCGCGGCACGGTCGAGCAGATGGGGGTCGCCGCGATCATCCTCAATCGCGACGGGCGGGTGGTGCGCACCAATGTCGTCGCCGATCGCCTGCTGGAGGCGGGGGACGGGCTCACCCTCGCCGATTGCCGGCTGCGGCTGAAGGACGGATCGCAGCGCAAAGAGTTGGAGGCCTTGCTCAAATCGCTCGACGCCAACCCCGCGCCGCAGCGCTTTCGCATCGCCCGCGCCTCGGGGCGCGATCTCGCCGCGATCGCCAAGCCGATTGCCGCGCCCGCGTTCATGCGCGGCGGCGCGGCGCTCGCGCTGTTCGTCAGCGATCCGGGGCAGGAGGCGCAGCTCGAACCCGAGGCGATCCGCGATCTGTTCCAGCTCACCCGGATGGAGGCCAATCTCGCGGTCGCGCTGGCGAGCGGGCGATCGCTGGTCGATGCTGCCGATGCGCTGGGCATCGCGCACAATACCGCGCGATCGCATCTGCGCTCGATCTTCGCCAAGACCGGCGCGCGCCGACAGTCGCAGCTCGTCCATCTGCTCCACGGCGGCGTGCAATAGGCTTGAAAGATTTTGCGTCGCTGCTAGCATGAATTGATACGAATCCTGTGAATCAAGCGCAGGAATGACATCGATATGCGAAGGAGAGACGGCGTGGGTCAAGAGCGTGTTCCGGATCGTGAGGCGCTGGTCGCCGAGGCGCGAGCGCAGACCGGGTTGGGTGATTTCGGCAACACTTGGTTTTTCGCCAATATCGATGCGCTGATCCCGTCGCTGAACAATGACGCGCAGCTCAGCCCCGCGGGGGTCGCGGTGGCGAAGGGGATGATCGTCAACGGGCTGGTCAACCGGCTGCGGCATGTCGAGCTGCTCAAGCAGCATCCCGAAATCCTCGACGAGAAGGTCGAGGTTGCCGCGGTGGTGGTCGGGTTGCCGCGCACCGGCAGCACGATGCTCCACCGCATGCTCGCCGCCGCCCCGGGGATGACCGGGGTGCGCTGGTTCGAGGCGCAGAATTATTCGCCTTTCCCCGGCGAGGAGCGCGGCAATCCCGCGCAGCGGCGCGCGGCGGCGCAGGGGCTGCTCGACTATATGGTCGCCAATATCCCCGATCTGATGTCGATCCACCCGATGAGCCTCGACCAGCCCGACGAGGAACTGATCGTGCTCGGCCAGCTTTATTCGAGCACGATGATCGAGGGCACCTATCACGTCCCCGGCTTCGCGCACTGGCTGACCGCGCCGGAAACCGATCGCACGCAATGCTATCGCGATCTCAAGCAGATCCTCCAGTCGCTCCAGTGGCAGGATCCGTCGCGCAAGGGCGCGCGCTGGGTGCTCAAGACCCCGGGGCATCTGATGGCGCTCGATGCGGTGATCGAGGTGTTCCCCGAGGCCAAAATCGTGATGACGCATCGCGATCCGGTGGCGACCGTGCCGTCTTACTGCAGCATGGAATATAGCCTCTATCAGATGGTCTCCGAGACGATCGATCGCGAAAGCGTCGCGCGTTTCTGGGTGCCGCGGCTGGCCGAATTGCTCGACGGATTCATGCGGGTGCGGCGGGAGACCGGCGGGCGCAATTTCGTCGACGTGCGTTATGCCGATCTCCTGTCCGATCCGATCGGGCAGGGCGCGCGGGTGCTGGAAGCCGCGGGGGTCGATGTTACCCCCGAGGTGCGCGCCGGGATGGAACAATGGGTCGAGCACAACAAGCGCGAGGATCGCGCGCCGCATAAATACAGCCTCGAGGATTTCGGGCTGAACAAGGCCGAGGTCGAGCGTCCGTTTGCCGATTATCGCGCCAAATTCCTCGCGGCCTGAGCGGTGGGCGGCGATGCCTATGAGGAAATACGCGCGCTCAAGGCGCGCTATTTCCGCGCGATCGATACGCAGGACTGGGCGCTGCTGCGCACCCTGTTCACCGACGATGCGGTGACCGATTTCCGCGATTCCGTGTCCCCGCGCGACGAGGCGTTGCTGATCCGCGGGGCGGACGGCTTCGTCGCGTCGGTGTCGGGGGCGCTGGCGGGGGCGCGGTCGGCGCATCACGGGCATAATCCCGAAATCACGCTCACCGGCAGCGACACCGCTGAGGGCATCTGGGCGATGGACGATTATATTTGGGCCGGCCCCGCTTGCGCGTTGCCGTTCGGGACGCTCCACGGTTTCGGCCATTATCACGAACTGTATGTCCGCCAGGACGGGCGCTGGCTGATCGCCGAAACCCGTCTGACCCGCATCCGCGTCGAGACGCATTGAGCGACTTCCAATCCGTCATTCCCGCGCAGGCGGGAATCCATTCTCGCAGGTCGTCGAAAGAGCCGCTCCGCCAGCCAGAATGGATTCCCGCCTGCGCGGGAATGACGTGAACCTCACGCCGCGGGCATCGGCGGATAGCTGGCGAGGAACCCTGCGTCGGCGATCATATATTGGCCGTTGATCCCCCCCGAGCGCGGGCTGGCGAGGAACAGCGCCAGTTCGGCGATATGCTGCGGGGTGAGCATCCCGGCATAGGGCGTCGCTTCGAGCGTATCGGCCGGGGCAATCGAGGGCACGCCCTCGATCCCGAGAATCGCGGTCGCCACCGGGCCGGGGCAGATGCCGTTGACGCGGGTGCCGCGCGCCGCGAATGCCTGCGACGAGGAGCGTACCAGCCCGATCACGCCATGTTTGGCCGAGCTATAGGCGGCGGCGACGCCGAGCCCGATCACGCCGGAGGTGGACGCGGTGACCACCGCCGCGCCATTCTTCGACAGCGCCGGGAGCACCGCCTTCAGCCCGAGGAACGCGCCCTTGAGGTTGATCGCGAACATCCGCTCGAAATTGGCTTCGGTCTCTTCCTCAAACGGCGTCTGCACATAAGCGCCGGCGTTGAGATAGGCGGCGTCGAGCGCGCCGAACCGGTCGATCGCGGCCTTGACCATCGCCTGATTGTCGTCGGCCTTGGCCACGTCCGCGGCGACGGCATGCGCGCGCGCGCCGGTCTTGCGGATCAGCTCGGCGACGGCTTCCGCGCCGTCGCGGTTCATGTCGGCGACGACCACCGCCGCGCCTTCCTCGGCGAAACGTTGCGCCGCGGCGGCGCCGATCCCCGACGCCGCACCCGTCACCAGCACTGCCTTGCCTTCGAACATGCCCATCTTTCGCGATCCTCTCCTAAGTGGCGCGAGCCTAGCCGCGCGCGGGCGGCGGCGCCTGCTCCAAATGGACCAGATGGGGCGATGACGAATTGGTCCAAATTGATGAGGCGGGGGTGGGGGTGCCGATTACGGTCGGCGGGGTAGTTCATGTGAGAAACGCTATGAAATTCTCGATCATTTACGAAGCCCAGATGGTGGACACGTCGCGCGAGAACGAGGCGCGGACGTTCCATGAAATCATCGAGCAGTCGTTGCTCGCCGAGGAAATGGGCTTCGATAACGTGTGGGCGGTCGAGCATACCGCGCTGACCCAATATGCGCATATGTCGGCGCCCGAGACCTTCCTCGCCTTCCTCGCCGGCAGGACCACGCGGCTCGGGATCGGTCACGGCGTCGTCTGCCTGCCGCCCGCGATGAACCACCCGGTCAAGGTCGCCGAGCGCATCGCGACGCTCGATATCCTGTCCAACGGCCGCGTCCATTTCGGCATGGGCAAGGGCGGCACGCAGCAGGAGGCCGGGACGTTCGGTTACGACCTGAATGACCTTCAGCCGATGATCGACGAGTCGATGTATCTGATCCCCAAGATCATGGTGCAGGACGAGATCGAGCACGAAGGCACCTACATCAAGATCCCGCGCCGCCCGATCCACCCCAAGCCGTTCCAGAACCCGCACCCGCCGATC
>JAFIGU010000076.1 GCA_017849555.1 Sphingomonas sp.
AGTCTCAGGCGGTGTCCTTTGTGGCTCTGGATGCCGGGTCAAGCCCGGCATGACGGATAAGAGGCGAAGGCGGCGGATGAAGATTGGCGGCTTGTGTCGCGAGGCATCGTGCCGCAAGAGCGGCGACCGATGCGTCCTGATCGTCAACGCCCCATGATGTCCGCCGCACGCGTGCGGAGCGACCGCGCGTGACCGCTGAAGCCGGCCTCGCCGCTTTGTGGCTCGCCGCCGCGCTCGCCGGGCTGCAATTGCTGCTCGCGGGGCTTGCGGTGAAGCGCGGCGAGGCGACCTTGCTCGGCGCGGTCCGCCCGGTGGCGATCGTGCAGGGGATCATGGCGCTGATCGCGATGGGCGCGTTGATCGCGGTGTTCTGCGCCTCCGACATGTCGGTCGCGCTGGTGGCTGAGAACAGCCATTCGGCCAAGCCGATGCTGTACAAATTCGCCGGCGCCTGGGGCAATCACGAAGGCTCGATGCTCTTGTGGGTGACGATCCTCGGACTCGCCGGGGGTGCGGTGGCGCTGTTCGAGCGGCGACTCGACGAACGCACCTTGATCGCCACGCTCGGTGGGCAGGCCGCGATCGCGCTCGGCTTCTACGCCTTCCTGCTGTTCGCCTCCAACCCGTTCGGCCGCGCCGATCCCGCGCCGCCCGACGGCGCCGGGCTCAACCCGTTGCTGCAGGACCCCGGGCTCGCCTTCCACCCGCCGACGCTCTACATCGGCTATGTCGGCCTGTCGGTTGCTTTCTCCTTCGCGATCGGCGCCCTGGTGACGCGCGATGTCGGCCCGGCGTTCGCGCGGGCGATGCGGCCGTGGGTGCTGGGGGCGTGGATCTTCCTGACGCTCGGCATCACCGCGGGCAGCTATTGGGCCTATTATGAGCTCGGCTGGGGCGGCTGGTGGTTCTGGGACCCGGTGGAGAATGCCTCGCTGATGCCGTGGCTCGCCGCGACCGCGCTGCTCCATTCGGTCACCGTGCTCGCGACGCGCGACGGCCTGCGCGCCTGGACGGTGATGCTCGCGGTGGTCGCTTTCTCGATGTCGATGATCGGCACCTTCCTCGTCCGTTCGGGCATTCTCACCAGCGTCCACGCCTTTGCGGTCGATCCCGAGCGCGGGGCGTTCATCCTTGCCTTGCTGGCGATCTATATCGGCGGCGCGCTCGCGCTGTTCGCGTTGCGCGTCGGCACGGTGCGCGCGGGCAACACCTTCGAATTCCTCAGCCGCGAGGGCGGGCTGGTGATCAACAACCTGTTGCTCTCGGTGATCCTCGGGCTGGTGCTGATCGGCACCTTCTACCCGATCGTCGCGGCGGCGATGGGGACGCAATTGTCGGTCGGGCCGCCGTTCTTCGATGGCACCGCGGGGCCGATCGCGCTGGTGCTGGTCGCGGTGATGGCCGCCGGGCCGCTGCTGCGCTGGCGCCGCGACGATATGCAGGCGGTGCTCGAACGGCTGATGCTGCCGATCGCCGCGACTTTGTTCGCGGGCGCCGGGGTGTTCGTGCTGTCGTCCAAGCCGGTCGGCGCCTTGTCGCTCGCCGGGCTGGCGCTCGCGGCGGGGCTGGCGGTGGCGAGCGTCGCGCCCTTGTGGAAGCGCGATCTGCGCCGCGCGCCGCTGTTCCTCTACGGGATGGTCGTCGCGCATCTCGGCATCGCGGTGACGCTGGCCGGCATGGCCGCCTCGACCACCTGGACCGAGGAGCGGCTGGTCGCCGCGCGGGTCGGCGAGCCGGTGCAGGTCGGCCCGTTCAGCGTCACCTTCGAAGGGGTGAATCCGGTGCTCGGCGCCAATTGGTCGGCGCTTGAGGCGCGGCTCGCGGTCCAGCGCGGCGAGGATGTCGCGACCTTCTATCTCCGCCCGCAATCGCGCTTCTTCGCCAACCCCGTCACCAATACCAGCGAGAGCGCGATCGCGACGACGCTCGACGGCCAGCTCTATACCGTGCTCGGCCAGCCCGATAACGCCGGGCGCTGGCAGCTGCGCTTGTGGTGGAAGCCGTGGGTGACGTTGATCTGGCTCGGCGGGGCGATGGTCGCGATCGGCGGGGCGCTGTCGATGCTCGGCCATATCCTGCGCGAGCGTCGCGCGACGCGGCGTGCGATGGAGGCGGCCTGGGCATGAGGCGCTGGTTGCTTTGGCTGCCGCTGCTCGCGCTGCTGGTCGTGCTCGGGTTCGCCGCGCGCGAGCTGATGAAGCCGGCCGATCGCACCGTCTATTCGGCGATGGTCGGCCAGCCGGTGCCCGATTTCGCGCCGCCGCCGCTCGTTCCGGGCAGGCCGGGGGTCGCCGCTGCCGAATTCCGTGCCGGCCAGCCGCGGCTGATCAATATCTTCGCGAGCTGGTGCATCCCGTGCATCGCCGAAGCGCCGCAACTGATGCGGCTCAAGGAAATGGGGGTGCCGATCGAGGGGATCGCGATCCGCGATACCCCCTCGGCGGTGACCGCGTTCCTCGCGCGCAACGGCGATCCCTATCGCGCGATCGGCGACGACAAGGTGAGCCGCGTCCAGCTCTCGCTCGGCTCGTCGGGGGTGCCCGAGACGTTCATCATCGACGGGCAGGGCAAGATCGTGAAGCAGCATGTCGGCGATATCCGCGCCGACGAGGTGGACGCGATCTATCAGGCGTGGCGCGCCGCGCGATGAGGCGCGCCGCGCTCCTTGCGCTGTTGCTGTGCGCCGCGCCGGCTGCGGCGGATTCGGGGCTGCCGCCCGCTGCCTTGGCCTATACCCAATTGCCCGATGCCGCGCAGGAGGCGAAGGCCAAGGCGCTGATGGAAACGGTGCGCTGCGTCGTCTGCCAGGGCCAGTCGATCGCCGACAGCGATGCCGATATGGCCGGCGACATGCGCGCGATGATCCGCCAGCGCATCGCCGCCGGGGAGACGCCGGCGCAGATCCGCAAATGGCTGATCGCGCGCTACGGCGATTATATCACCTATGATCCGCCGCTCTCGGCGGTCACCTTGCCCTTGTGGCTGGCGCCGCTGGTGCTGCTCGGATTGGGCGCGTGGATCGCGCGCGCGAGCTTCCGGCGGCGGCGGAGAACGAACGAGTAGAACCACCTCTCCCCGTTCGGGCTGAGCCTGTCGAAGCCCTGCACTTTCTTCCTCGCAAAGAAGGGCAGCCCTTCGACAAGCTCAGGGCGAACGGGGAGAGTTTGCGTCCTCCAATTTAGCCCGCACGAATAAGCTGGATTCCGCCCCGACTCTCCCATAGCCTGCGTCGCAGAACAAAAGTTACGTAGCAAGGAGAGACGCTTCATGGGCGAGAAGCTGCGATTCGGCACGTTCATCGCGCCGTTCCACCCGTTGCGGGAGAATCCGACTCAGGCGATCGAGCGCGATCTCGATCTGGTCGTCCATCTCGACAAGCTCGGCTATGACGAAGCGTGGATCGGCGAGCATCATTCCGCCGGTTACGAGCTGATCGCCAGCCCCGAACTCTTCATCGCCTTCGCCGCCGAGCGGACGCGCAACATCCGGCTCGGCACCGGGGTGTCGTCGCTGCCCTATCACCACCCGCTGATGCTGGCGGACCGCATCAACCAGCTCGATCACATGACGCGCGGGCGGGTGATGTTCGGGGTCGGGCCGGGGGCCTTGCCCTCCGACGCCTTCATGATGGGCATCCCGGTGGCGAAGCAGCGCGACCGGATGGACGAGGCGCTCGACGTGCTGGTGCGGCTGCTGCGCGGCGAGACGGTGACGCGCAAGACCGACTGGTTCGAGCTCGCCGAGGCGAAATTGCAGATGACGCCCTATACCCGCCCCTCGGTCGAGATTGCGGTGGCGAGCCAGGTGTCGCCGACCGGCGCGCAGGCGGCGGGGCGCAACGGGGTCGGCATCCTGTCGATCGGCGCGACGCAGACCGGCGGGTTCAACGCGCTCGCCTCCAATTGGGCGATCGCCGAAGATGTCGCGCGCGAGAACGGCAAGACGATGGACCGCAGCCGATGGCGGCTGGTCGGCCCGATGCACGTCGCCGCGACGCGCGAGGAGGCGCGCGCGCAGGTGCGCTTCGGGATCGAGGACTGGCTCTATTATTTCCGCGAGGTCGCCGCGCTGCCGCTCGCCCCGACCGAGGGCGATCCGATCGATGCCCTGGTCGACAACGGCATGGCGGTGGTCGGGACGCCCGAGGATGCGGTTCGCCAGATCGAGCGGCTCCAGCAGCAATCGGGCGGGTTCGGCGCGTTCCTGACGCTCGACACCAATTGGGCCGAATGGGACGCCAAGAAGAAATCCTACGAGCTGATCGCGCGCTACGTGATGCCCAAGTTCCAGGATCTCAACATCAACCGCGATACCTCGCTCGCCTGGGCGCGCGACAACCGGCCGCGCTTCATCGGCGAGGCGCAGGCGGCGGTCGGCGCGCGGGTCGCGCAGCATATCCAGCAGAAGGGCACCGAGAATATCCGCCCCGAAATCCTCGCGGCGATGGAGCTCGACAAGAAAACGGACGCGGCAGAATGAGGGCGGTCGTCCGCCGCGGCGCGTCGCTGGTACTCGATAGCGTCCCCGATCCGACGCCGGGCGCGGGACAGGTGCTGGCGCGCACCCTGTGCTGCGGGATCTGCGGCTCCGATCTTCATGCCGTGCATGCGATGGAAACAATGGTCGAACTCGGGCGGCGCAGCGGCGAGCCTGCGCTGATCGATCCGACCCGCGATATCGTCTTCGGCCACGAATTCTGCGCCGAAATCCTCGATCACGGCCCCGATACCGACCGGCGATTGAAGGCGGGGACGCGGGTCGTCGCAATGCCGGTGGTCGCCACCCCGCAAGGCTTCGAAACGGTCGGCTATTCGAACCGCTACCCCGGCGGGTTCGGCGAGGCGATCGTGCTGACCGAGCCGATGCTGCTCGCGGTCCCCAACGGCCTCGGCGACGTCCAGGCGGCGATGACCGAGCCGTTCGCGGTCGGCGAACATGCCGTGGCGGAAAGCGATGCGGGGCCGGATACCGTCAATCTCGTTGTCGGCTGCGGCCCGGTTGGGCTGGCGGTGATCGCCGCGCTCAAGGCGCGCGGGCTGGGGCCGGTGATCGCGTCAGACTATTCCCCCGCGCGGCGCCGCGTGGCCGAGGCGTTCGGCGCCGATGTGGTGATCGATCCGGCGGCGGAAAATCCGCATTCCCGCTGGAGCGCGCTGGGGGTGCCGCATTCGCGCACCGAGCGGTCGGTGCTCGCGCTGACCGGCAATACCGGCAAGCGCGCGGTGATCTTCGAATGCGTCGGGGTGCCCGGGGTGATCCAGTCGCTGATCGAGGCGGTACCGGTGGGGTCGCAGATCCTCGTCGTCGGGGTGTGCATGCAGACCGACGCGATCGAGCCGTTTCTGTGCATCAACAAGAGCCTCGAGCTCAAATTCGTGCTCGGCTACACCCCCGAGGAATTCGCCCGCACGCTCCATCATATCGCCGAAGGGGTGATCGACGTGCGCCCGGCGATCACCGCCGAAGTGGGGCTGGAGGGCGTCGCCGATGCCTTTCGCGCGCTCGGCGATCCCGAGGCGCAATGCAAGATGGTGGTGCGTCCCTAGGAGAGCGACACATGCGGCTGGTCAGCGATCATATCGTCGAGGGGCGCGAGGGGCCGACATTCGGCCAGGTCTATCCCACGCTCCTCGACGTCGATCTTTCGGACATCTATGCCTTCACCAAGGGGCAGCCCTGGGCGGACTATGCGCGGATGCGCGCTGAGGCGCCGGTGATGTGGCACCCGATGCCGCGCAGCGGGGTCGGCTTCTGGGCGGTGACGCGGTTCGAGGACGTCAAGCGCGTCAACGGCGATCCGGAGACGTTCAGCTCCGAAAAGGGCGGCATCCTGATGGCGCTGGGGCCGGAGGAGACGCGCCACCCGACCTTGTTCTCCGCCTCGACCAATTCGATGATCAACCTCGATGCGCTGCCGCATCGCCAGCTCCGCAAGGAGCATATGCCCTATTTCACCGCGACCTATATCAGGGGCCTGCGCGAGCGGGTGGCAGGGGAGGTGACCCGGCTGCTCGACGCGATGGCGCCGCTCGGCACCTGCGACATGGTCGAGAAGTTCAGCCAGCGGCTGCCGATCTTCACTTTGTGCGAGATGCTCGGGGTGCCCGAGGCGGATCGCGAGCGCTTCATGGGCTGGATCCATTTCCTCGAAATGGCGCAGCAGGTGGCGATGGAGCAGATCGACCAGCTCGACGGCCTGTCCGAACCCAGTCCGCAGATCGCGGCGTTCATCGAGCTGTTCAACACCAATGTCGCGGATATGTTCGATTACGGCCGGCATATGCTCGCCAAGCGTCGCGCCGATCCGCAGCCCGATCTGATGAGCGCAATCGCCAATGCGACCGTCGACGGCGAGCATCTGCCCGATCCCTATCTCGACGGCGCGTGGCTGCTGATCGTTTTCGCCGGCAACGATACGACGCGCAACTCGCTGAGCGGGGCGATGAAATTGTTCACCGAAAATCCCGAGCAGAAAGCCCGGCTACAGGCCGACGGGAGCCTGTTGAGCAATGCGGTGCATGAGATCACGCGGATGGTCTCCCCCGTCATCTACATGCGCCGCACCGCGACGCGCGATACCGAGATCGGCGGGCAGCGCATCGCCGAGGGCGAGAAGGTGATCATGTATTATGGCGCGGCCAATCGCGATGATGCGATGTTCGCCGATGCCGATCGCTTCGATATCACCCGCGCCAATGCCGAGAAGAATATCGCCTTCGGCTACGGCCCGCATATCTGCATCGGGCGGATGACCGCGCAATTGCAGCTCGAGGAAGCCTATCGCCAGATCTTCGCGCGCTTCCCCGATATCCGCTGGACCGGCGAGATGGATATCGCGCCGAACAATTTCGTCCATGCGGTGCGGCGGCTGGAGGTGGCGTTTACGCCGGCGTGACCGAGGTCAAATCAGGGGCTCCCCTCCACCGTTCGGGCTGAGCCCGTCGAAGCCCTGCACTTTCTTCGCGAGGAAGAAGGGCAGCCCTTCGACAAGCTCAGGGCGAACGGGGACTTACGGCATACGGTGGAGCGCGCAGAGCTTGTTGCCGTCGGGATCGCGCAGATAGGCGAGATAGAGGTTCATCCCGCCGCCCGAGCGGACCCCGGGCGCATCCTCGATCGCGGTGCCGCCCGCCGCGACCCCGGCCTGGTGCCACGCATCTGCCTGCGCCGGCCCGTCCATCGCGAAGCCGATCGTGCTGCCGTTGCCGTGCGTCGCGGCTTCGCCGTCGATCGGCTTGGTGATCATGAAGATACCGCCGTTGTGCAGATAGACCAGCCGGCCCTTCTCGTCCTGGATGCCCGGCTTGCCGCCGACCGCGCCGAATACGGCGTCGTAGAATTTGCGCGAACGATCGAGATCGTTCGAACCGATCATCATATGGCTGAACATCGTGCCTCTCCCTAGAAAACGCGAGTCGCGGGATGTTTCCCGGAGCTTCCGGCATAGGCGCGATACGCGCCACGGCAAGCGATATCGCGGTAGGAGAAATAGTTGCTGGCGTGCGAGCAGCGGCGAGGATTAGAGCGGCTCGATCGAACCCTTTCCGTCACCGGCCTTGAGCCGGGGTCCATCGGGAGGCAAAGGCTGGGCAAGAGGTTCTTGCCGCTGAGCATGCGGCACGATGGACCCCGGCTCGGCCTGCCCTGAGCGCCTGCCTTGCAGGCAGTCGAAGGGCCGGGGTGACGGTGTGGTGGGCGCAGAGGAAGATCGCGAATATGACGGGCAAGGCAGCGATTGACGGGCTGGATCGCGGCGTGCTGCTCGAGGCGCTGATCGCATTGGCGGAGGCCGCCGGGGACATCGTGTGGCGGCATTTCGTCGAGGGCGCGACGGTCACGATCAAGCCTGACGAATCCCCCGTCACCGCCGCCGATCACGCCGCCGAGGCGGCGATCCTTGCCGGGCTTGCCGAGGTTGCCCCGCACATCCCGATCGTCGCCGAGGAAGAGGCCGCCGCCGGGCGCGTGCCCGATGTCGGCGGCGCCTTCTTCCTTGTCGACCCGCTCGACGGCACCAAGGAATTCATCCGGCGCGGCAATGATTTCACGGTCAATATCGGGCTGATCGAACAGGGCGCGCCGACGATGGGGGTGGTCTATGCCCCCGCGCGCAACGCGCTTTATTGGGGCGACGCCACGATCGGGCAGGCGTGGCGCGCGGATCGCGCACCGGACGCGCCACGCGCCGCCGAGCGCAGGATCGCGGTGCGCGATCCGCATACGCCACCCTGCGCGGTCGCGTCGCGCAGCCACGCCGATCCGGCGACCGCGGCGTGGCTCGACGCTGGCGGGATCTGCGATTGCGTGTCGGTCGGGTCGAGCCTGAAGTTCGCGCTGGTGGCGAGCGGCGAGGCCGATGTCTATCCGCGCACCGGGCCGACGATGGAATGGGATACCGCCGCGGGCGACGCGCTGCTGCGCGCGGCCGGCGGCACGACGCTGGATCCCGACAACCGTCCGTTCCGCTATGGCAAGCCGGGGTTCCGCAACACCGGCTTCGTCGCGGCGGGGCGCTACCGCCCCGCGCCGCTGCGGCCGTTCATCCGCGATTGAGATCGCCCGGCAAAGTTCGAAGTTCACACGAGTGAAAGCTCTCTCCCCTCCCTTCACCAGGGAGGGGGCGGGG
>JAFIGU010000077.1 GCA_017849555.1 Sphingomonas sp.
ACGAAAGCAACGACCTTACGAAAGCCAAGCAACGTCATGCCGGGCTCGACCCGGCATCCAGAGCCACAAAGGACACCGCCTAAGACTCTGGATGCCGGGTCAAGCCCGGCATGACGAGATAATGTAGGAGCGGGGAGTTTGGGCGTCGAAGCATATCTCGCTTGGATTTCCCCGCCTGCTTCGCCAAAAGGCGGTGCAAGATGCGTATCCGTCCGTTTTTCCTCGCTTCCGCTATCGGGGTGGTGCTGCTCGGCGCCGGTATCGGCATCGCCCAGATCGAAGGCGGCGATCGCGGCGTTGCGCCGGTCGACAGCTCGTCCGATTATGAGGTGAGCGGGGTCACCGTCGACGTCTCGGCCAAGGATGCGGATAGCGCGCGCTACGGCGGGTGGCGGCTGGCGCAGCGCAAGGCATGGGTGCAATTGTCGCAGCGGCTCGGCGCGGGCGGCGGGCTGGTATCCGACGGCGCGCTCGATTCCGTCGTGTCGGGGATCGTCGTCGAAAACGAGCAGATCGGGCCCAATCGCTATATCGCGCGGCTTGGGGTGCTGTTCGATCGCGGCAAGGCGAGCGCGATGCTCGGGGTGAGCGATTCCGTCTCGCGCTCGGCGCCGATGGTGGTGATCCCGGTGATGTGGGCGGGCGGCGCGGCGACGGTGTTCGAACAGCGCACCGCGTGGCAGGAAGCCTGGGCGCGCTATCGCACCGGCAACAGCACGATCGATTATGTCCGCCCGGTCGGCACCGGCCCCGATCCGTTGCTGCTCAATTACGGGCAGACGCAGCGGCCGGGGCGCGGCTGGTGGCGATCGGTGCTCAACCAATATGGCGGCAGCAACGTGCTCGTCCCCACCGTGCGGCTCCAGCGGCAATGGCCGGGCGGGCCGATCGTCGCGATCTTCCAGGCGCGCGGCGGGCCGGACAATAAATTGTTCGGGCAGGTCGCGCTGCGCGTCGACAATGCCGCCGGGCTACCGCAACTGCTCGATGCCGGGGTGAAGCGGCTCGACGATCTCTATCAGGCGGCGTCGCGCGGCGGGCTGCTGCGCACCGATACCGGGCTCGCTTATGTGCCCCCGGTCGCGGCGACCGAGGAAGAGGTGCTGCCTGACGATTCGCTGCCGTTGACCGCCCCGTCGGCGGGCGGCGCGACGATCTCGGTCCAGTTCGATTCGCCCGGCGCCGGCGCGGTCAACGCGACCGAGGCGGCGTTGCGTGCGGTGCCCGGGGTGGCGACGGCGGGCACCTCCAGCCTCGCGCTGGGCGGGGTATCGGTGATGACCGTTACTTATGGCGGCACCGCCGATGCCTTCCGCGCCGCGCTGCAGGCGCGCGGGTGGCAGGTGTTCGGCACCGGGACGACGATCCGCATCCGCCGCGCGCAACCTTCCGCGCCCGAAGCGGCGCCGGGCAACGCGACCGGCGGATGACGAACCAGATCGCGCTGCCGCTGGAGTGGCCCGCCGATCCGCGCGACGAGGAGTTTTTGGTGACGCCCTCGAACGCGCGCGCGGCGCATACCGTCGAGCATTGGGGGGCGTGGCCGGTGATGACCGCCTTGCTCACCGGCCCGCGCAAATCGGGGCGCAGCCTGCTCGCGCGGATCTTCGCCTCGAAGAGCGGCGGGACGATCATCGACGATGCCGAGAAGCGCCCGGAGGCCGAGCTGTTCCACGCCTGGAACGAGGCGCAGGCGCATCGCCGCCCGCTGCTGATCGTCGCCGATGCCGCGCCGCCCGAATGGCGCATCCGGCTGCCCGATCTGCGCTCGCGGCTCGCTGCCTCGCCGATCGCGGCGATCGGCGCGCCTGACGATCAGTTGATGCGCGCATTGCTCGAACGCCAGTTCATGCGCCGCGGGCTTGATGCGCGCCCCGATCTGATCGACTGGCTGGTCGCGCGGATCGAGCGGAGTCATATTGCCGTCATACGAACGGTCGATGCGCTGGATCAGGAGGTGCTGGAGCGCCGCAAGCGGTTGTCGATCCCGCTCGCGCGCACCACGCTCGCCGGCGCCGCGTTGATCCCCCCCTTGTCGACGGACCTGCAATGACCCGCCCCGCGCATATCGCCGCCAGCATCAAGGCCGATGACGACCCGTTCGAGAGTCAATCGACCGATCGCTATTTCAACCGCGAGCTTTCGTGGCTGGCGTTCAACCGTCGTGTGCTGGAGGAGGCGTGCAACCCGGCGCATCCGCTGCTCGAACGGCTGCGCTTCCTGTCAATCTCTGGCTCGAACCTCGACGAATTCTTCATGGTCCGCGTCGCCGGGCTGAAGGGGCAGCAATTGCTCGAGGTGGAGGCGCGCTCGGCCGACGGGCTGACCCCGACCCAGCAGCTCGTGGCGATCACCGAAACTGCTGACAAGCTGCTGATGGATCAGGAGAAAGTGTGGCGGGATATCCGCCACGCGCTCGCCGATTCGGGGATCCAGGTGCTCGGATCGAGCAAGGTCGACGCGGTGCTGTCGGTCGAGGAGATCGGCTGGCTCGAAACCCATTTCCGCGAGCAATTGCTCCCGGTGCTGACCCCGCAGGCGCTCGATCCGGCGCACCCGTTCCCGTTCATGCCCAACAAGGGGCTGGCGGTGATGTTCGATCTCGTCCGCCTGTCGGACGACGAACCGATCCGCGAACTGGTGATGCTGCCCGCGGCGATGAAGCGCTTCGTGCGGCTGCCGGGGGACGATGCGCGTTACGTCGCGACCGAATCGATCGTGAAGCGCTTCTCCCCGGTGCTGTTCCCCGGCTATCGCGTGCTCGGCGCGGCCGAGTTCCGCGTGCTGCGCGACAGCGATATCGAGATCGAGGAAGAGGCCGAGGATCTCGTCCGCTATTTCGCCAATGCGATCAAACGCCGCCGCCGCGGGCGGGTGATCCGGCTCGAACTCGAAACCGGGATGCCCGAGGCGCTGGAAACGGTGCTGCGCGAGGAATTGGGCGAGGCGGGGGCGCTGATCACCGAGAGCGGGTCGTTCCTCGGCATCGGCGATCTCGATCAATTGTACGACGAGGATCGGCCGGACCTCAAATTCCCGCCCTTCACCCCGCGCTTCCCCGAGCGGATCCGCGAGTTCGACGGCGATTGCTTCGCCGCGATCCGCGCCAAGGATATCATCGTTCACCATCCCTATGAGACGTTCGACGTCGTGCTCGCTTTCTTGAAGCAGGCGGCGGCGGACCCCGATGTGGTGGCGATCAAGCAGACGCTGTACCGCGCGGGCAAGCAATCGGCGGTGATCAACGCGCTGGTCGCCGCGGCCGAGGCGGGCAAATCGGTCACCGCGGTGGTCGAGCTGAAGGCGCGGTTCGACGAGGAACAGAATTTGCTGTGGGCCAGCGCGCTCGAACGCGCCGGGGTGCAGGTGGTCTATGGTTTCATCGACTGGAAGACCCACGCCAAGATCTCGATGGTCGTGCGGCGCGAGGCCGGGCAGTTCCGCACCTACTGCCATTTCGGGACGGGCAATTATCACCCGATCACCGCGCGCATCTACACCGACCTCAGCTTCTTCACCGCCGATCCGCGGATCGGGCGCGATGCCTCGCGGGTGTTCAATTACATCACCGGCTATGTCGAGCCTGAGGGGATGGAATTGGTCGTCATCTCGCCGCGCTATCTGCGCGGGCGGCTGATCGAGTTGATCGACGCCGAGATCGCGCATGCCCGCGCCGGGCGCGCCGCGACGATCTGGGCCAAGATGAATTCGGTGGTCGATCCCGCGATCATCGAGAAGCTCTACGAGGCGAGCGGCGCGGGGGTGGAGATCGATCTCGTCATCCGCGGCATCTGTTGCCTGCGCCCCAAGGTGCCGGGGATGTCGGACAATATCCGCGTCAAATCGGTCGTCGGGCGCTTTCTGGAGCACAGCCGCATCGCCTGTTTCGGCAATGGCGCGGCGTTGCCCAACGACAAGGCGCATGTGCTGATCTCGTCGGCGGACTGGATGCCGCGCAATTTCGATCGCCGCGTCGAATATATGCTCCCGCTGGAGAATGAGACGGTTCATGCGCAGGTGCTCGATCAGGTGATGCTCGCCAATCTGATCGACGACGAGCAGAGCTGGGAGCTCGAATCCGACGGCAGCTACACGCGGATCAAGCCGGGCGACAAGCCATTCAACTTGCACCGTTATTTCATGACCAACCCCTCGCTCTCCGGGCGCGGCGCGGCGCTGGCGGAGGGGGGCGCGGTGCCGACCTTGTCGTTGCGCCGGCAGGAATTGAAGGAAGATTGATGGCCGCGCCGCGCACGGCGATCATCGATATCGGTTCGAATTCGATCCGTCTGGTGGTCTATCAGGGACCGGCGCGACTGCCGGCGACGCTGTTCAACGAAAAGGTGCTTGCGGGGCTGGGGCGCAGCCTCGCGCAGACCGGGGCGATCGATGCCGAGGCGATGGCCGCGGCGGAGGCGGCGCTGGGGCGTTTCGCCGCGCTGGTGCGCGAATTGCGCTGCGACACGGTGCGTACCGTCGCCACCGCGGCGGCACGCGATGCCGCCAACGGCGCCGAACTGCTCGCGCTGGCCGAAGCGGCGGGGCTGACGGTCGAATTGCTGTCGGGCGCGGAGGAAGCGCGCGCGGCGGGCTATGGCGTGCTCTCGGCGATCCCGCATGCCGACGGGATCGTCGGCGATCTCGGCGGCGGCAGCCTCGAACTGGTGCGGGTCAAGAATGGCAAGGTACGCCAGCACGCCTCCTTCCCGCTCGGGGTGCTGCGGATCGCGGCGTTGCGCGACGCTTCACAAGGCAGGGGCGGGCTCGACCGGCGCGTCGGGCGGCTGCTGCGCGAGGCCGGGTGGGGCGGCGCGGGCAAGGGGCTGCCGCTGTATCTGGTCGGCGGATCGTGGCGCGCGCTGGCGCGGCTCGATATGGATCGGACGCATTATCCGCTCCCGATCATCCACGAATACGCCATGTCGGCGGAGACGGTGGCGCGGCTCGGGCGGACGATCTCGCATGTCGCCAAGGGGCGGCTAAAGGCGGTGTCCGGGCTGTCGACCGGGCGCATCCCGACGCTTGGCGACGCGGCGGCATTGCTCGCCTCGCTGATCAAGCATCTCAAGGCCAAGGGGACGATCGTGTCGGCTTATGGCCTGCGCGAGGGGTTGCTCTACGGCGCGCTCGACGAGCGGACGCGTGCGCAGGACCCTCTGGTGGTGGCGACGCGCGACGAGGGGCGCCGGGCGGGGCGTTTCCCCGAACATGGCGACCTGCTCCACGACTGGATCGCGCCGCTGTTCGTCGGCGAATCCGCGAGCGATGCGCGGCTGCGCCACTCCGCATGCCAACTCGCCGATGTCGGCTGGCGCGCCAACCCGGAGTTTCGCGCCGAACGCGGGATGGAGATCGCGCTCCACGGCAATTGGGTCGGGGTCGATGCGCGCGGTCGTGCGATGATGGCGCAGGCGCTGTGGACCGCGCTTGGCGGCAGCACCTCGAGCCCGCCGCCGCTCCCGGCGCTGGCGAGTGACATGGATCTGTCGCGCGCGGTCGGCTGGGGGCTGGCGATGCGGCTCGGGCAGCGCATGTCGGCCGGGCTGGCGGGGCCGTTGCAGCGTTCCAGCCTGTCGGTCAGCGGGCGCGGACTGACGCTCGGGCTTAGCGCGGCCGACCGCCATCTCTATGGCGAAGCGGTGGAAAAGCGCCACAACGCACTCGCCGCCGCGCTGGGGCGGACGCCGATCCTGACGGCATGATTGCTCCCCCCTTTGTTCAAGGGAGGGGAGAAGGGGTGTCGCTGGCTATCCGCAGCTGATGCTCCGCACGATATTCCGCTCGCCGATCATGATGTTGAGCCGGTCGGCGCGGAAGTCCATCGTCGCGGCCTGCCCCGGATAGAGCACGCGGACGCTGCGCGCGCCCGACATGTGCCGCGCACGGCGCTGGAGATCGGGACGGTAGGGCGCCCCCACGAAACGCTGAACGGCATCGGCGCGGCACTGGCGCACCGGGCCGGGCATCCCCGGCCGATCGTCGACACAGCCGACCAGCGCAATCAGCGGCAGGACGGCAAAGAGGGCCTTGGTCATACGGCATTCCCCTCGGTTCGCGTCATTTTGAGCCTGCCGCCCTGAACCGCGAAACCCAATCGGCCCTCGACCAGATCAAGCGCGTCATGCCCGAACTGGTCATAACGCCAACCCGTTAGAATCGCTAGACCTTCCCGCTGGCCGGCGGCGAGCGCCTCGAGTTCCTCGCCGCGTGCGAGCAGCCGCGGCGCGACGTCGATATCGCGCGCGCGGATCTTGAGCAGCAGCTTGAGCAGATCGGCGACCAGCGCGCCTTCCTTGCCCAGCCCGGGCTTGCGATCGTCCCGCGGCGGCATCTCGCTCGCCGACATCGGCTGCGCCTCGGCGATCGCGGTCATCAGGCGCTTGCCGATATCGTTCGCCGCCCAGGTCGCGGAAAGCCCGCGGACCCGCGCAAGATCGGGCTGTTTCTTCGGCGGATGCCCGGCGAGATCGGCGAGGGTTTCGTCCTTGACGATGCGGCCGCGCGGCAGATCCTTGGCGCGTGCCTCCATCTCGCGCCAGCGCGCGATCGCCTTCAATCGGCCGAGCACATCGGGCTTGCGGCCGGAGATGCGCACGCGCTTCCACGCCAGCTCGGGATCGTTGGCGTAATTGGCGGGATCGGCGAGCCGTTCCATCTCCTGATCGAGCCACGCGCCGCGCCCGGTCTTCTTGAGCCGTTCGAGCATCCGCGGGAAGATCTTCGACAGATGCGTCACGTCGCCGATCGCATAATCGACCTGGCGCTGATCGAGCGGGCGGCGCGACCAGTCGGTGAAGCGCGCGCCCTTGTCGATCTGGATGCCGAGCCAGCTGTCGACGAGGTTGGAATAGCCGATCTGCTCGCCCTGGCCGAGCGCCATCGCCGCGACCTGGGTGTCGAACAGGGGATGCGGGGTCTTGCCGGTGAGATTGTCGATGATCTCGAGATCCTGCCCGCCGGCGTGGAACACCTTGAGCACCTCCTCATTGTCGACCAGCAGGTCGAGCAGCGGGGAGAGATCGAGCCCCGGCGCCTTGGGGTCGATCGCCGCCGCTTCTTCGGTGTCGGCGATCTGGATCAGGCACAACTCGGGCCAATAGGTGCTCTCGCGCATGAACTCGGTGTCGACGCAGACGAAGGGGGCGTTGGCGAGGCGCGCGCACAGGTTGGCGAGCGTCGCGTTATCGGTGATCAGCGGGTGAACATGCATAAGTCGCGCCCCATAGCCCCACGCGCGCGCCTTGACAAAGCGGGGATGGAAGGGGAGGGCGCGGCGCATGCACGCATATCGTTCTCACACCTGCGCCCAACTCTCCGCGTCCAACGTCGGAGACAGTGTCCGTCTTTCCGGCTGGGTCCACCGCAAGCGCGATCATGGCGGCGTGTTGTTCGTCGACCTGCGCGATCATTACGGCATCACCCAGATCGTCGCGGATAGCGATTCGCCCGCGCTGCCGGTGCTCGAATCGCTCCGCGCCGAATCGGTCGTCACGATCGACGGCCATGTGAAGAAGCGCTCCGACGCGACGATCAACACCAACCTCGCGACCGGCGAGATCGAGGTGTTCGCCACCGCCGTCACCGTCCAGTCGGTGGCGCAGGAGCTGCCGATGCCGGTGGCCGGCGAGGCCGAATATCCGGAAGAAATCCGCCTGCGCTATCGCTTCCTCGATCTGCGCCGCGAAACGCTCCACGCCAATATCATGCTGCGTTCGGCGGTGATCGCCTCGATCCGGCGGCGGATGATCGATCAGGGGTTCACCGAGTTCCAGACCCCGATCCTCACCGCGAGCAGCCCGGAGGGCGCGCGCGACTATCTTGTGCCGAGCCGCGTCCACCCCGGTAAATTCTACGCGCTGCCGCAGGCGCCGCAGATGTTCAAACAGCTCCTCATGGTCGCGGGCTTCGATCGCTATTTCCAGATCGCGCCGTGCTTCCGCGACGAGGATGCGCGCGCCGACCGGTCGCCGGGCGAATTCTACCAGCTCGATTTCGAGATGAGCTACGTCACCCAGGAAGACGTGTTCGCCGCGATCGAGCCGGTGCTCCACGGCGTGTTCAGCGAGTTCGCCGACTGGCAGGGCAAGGGCCGCACGGTCAGCGCCTTGCCGTTCCGCCAGATTCCGTATCGCGAATCGATGCTCAAATACGGCAACGACAAGCCCGATCTCAGGAACCCGATCCTGATCTCCGACGTGTCGGAGCATTTCGTCGGCTCGGGCTTCGGCCGCTTCGCCTCGATCGTCGAGGCGGGGGACGTGGTGCGCGCGATCCCCGCGCCGGGCACCGCCGAGAAGAGCCGCAAGTTCTTCGACGACATGAACGCCTGGGCGCAGTCCGAAGGGTTCGCCGGGCTCGGCTATGCCACCCGCAAGGGGGGTGAGTGGGGCGGCCCGATCGCCAAGAACCACGGCGAGGACAAGATGAACGCGCTCGCCAATGCGCTCGGCCTCGGGCCGGACGACGGCTTGTTCTTCGCCGCCGGCAAGGAGGCGCAGGCCGCCAAGCTGGCGGGCCTCGCGCGCACCCGCGTCGGCGAACAGCTCGACCTCATCGACAAGAGCCGGTTCGAATTCTGCTGGATCGTCGATTTCCCGATGTTCGAATATGACGAGGACAACAAGAAGATCGACTTCAGCCATAACCCGTTCAGCATGCCGCAGGGCGAGCTGGAGGCGCTGGAGACCAAGGATCCGCTCGATATCCTCGCTTATCAGTACGATATCGTGTGCAACGGCGTTGAGCTGTCGTCGGGCGCGATCCGGAACCACCGGCCGGAGATCATGTACAAGGCGTTCGAGATCGCGGGCTATACCCGCGAGGATGTCGACACGAACTTCGCGGGCATGATCAACGCGTTCAAGTTCGGCGCCCCGCCGCACGGCGGCTCCGCGCCGGGGATCGACCGCATCGTCATGCTGCTCGCCGACCAGCCCAATATCCGCGAGGTGATCGTCTTCCCGATGACGCAGAAGGCGGAAGACCTGATGATGGGTGCGCCGAGCTTCGTTTCCGCGAAGCAGCTGCGCGAACTCAACCTGCGCTCGACCGCCGAGGGCGTGCCGACCGCGGGCTAAAACCTTCCTCGTCATGCCGGGCTCGACCCGGCATCCAGAGTCACAGGCCGTATCGCTCGTCGCTCTGAATGCCGGATCAAGTCCGGCATGACGGTAGAAGGCTCTGATTCGCCTCGATAACCGGGGGCTGGCGCTGCGCGCGATTTCGCGGCAGGTTGCCGCCATGATCGATCTCGCCGATTACGAAAAGGGCAAGCCCTACAAAGGCAAGTATAATCGCGATCTGGCGGCGCTGCAGGAGCGGCTCAACCATATCCTCGTCGCGCATATCGTCCACCAGCGGCCCGCGGTGGTGATGCTCGAAGGCTGGGACGCGGCGGGGAAGGGCGGGATCATCCAGCGCCTCGTCGAGCGGTGGGACCCGCGGCATTTCGAGGTTTATCCGATCAGCGCGCCGACCGAGGAGGAAAAGGCGCATCCCTTCCTCTGGCGCTTCCGCCGGCATCTGCCCGAGCCGGGGGACGTCACGATCTTCGACCGCAGCTGGTATGGCCGCGTGCTGGTCGAGCGGGTCGAGGGGTTCGCGACGCGCGCGGAATGGCGACGCAGCTACAGCCAGATCAACGATTTCGAGACGCGGCTGATCGAATCGGGGACGACCCTGGTGAAATTGTTCATCCATGTCGGGCAGAAGGAGCAGGACAAAAGGCTGCGCGACCGGCTCGAGGATCCGTGGAAGCGCTGGAAGACCGGGCCGGAGGATTATCGCAACCGTGCCAAACGCGCCGCCTATCTGGAGGCGATGCACGAGATGTTCGAGCGCACCGATACCGCGATCGCGCCGTGGCACGTGATCGACGGCAACGACAAGAAAGCAGCGCGGATCGCGGCGCTCACCGTGGTGGCGGATGTGCTTTCCGCCAATGTCTCGATGGACCCGCCCGCGCTCGATCCCGAATTCGAACGCATCGCGCGCGAGGCGCTGAAGGGGTAACGCTCTCCACCTCACCGTTCGCCCTGAGCTTGTCGAAGGGCTGCCCTTCTTTCCGAGGAAGAAAGTGCAGGGCTTCGACAGGCTCAGCCCGAACGGTGTTGTGTTTGGCGAACGGCGAGAAAAATCATACCGCCGGCGCGAATTCCCCGTCGTCGCCCATTACCCACAGCACCCCGCCGCGGATCGAGAACCACGCGCCGTGGAGCGCCAGCCGGCCCTCCGCCTCCGCCTCGCGCACGCACGGGAAGCTGCGCAGATTGGCGATGCTGACGCGGACGGTTTCCAGCTCCAGCTGGTGCGCGGCTTCGTCGCCGGTGCCATATTGCGCGACGATCCGGTCGCGTGCCTCGTCGAGCATGTCGATCCAGCGCGCGATGAACCCGCCTTCGCCCGGCTTGGCATCGGTGAAGCGCCCGGTGAGCGAGGCGTGGACGCCGCCGCAGGAGCCGTGGCCCATCACGACGACTTCCTCGACCTTGAGCTGGGTCACCGCGAATTCCAGCGCCGCCGACACGCCGTGCCGCCCGCCGCCGAGCTCGAACGGCGGGACGAGGTTGGAAACGTTGCGGACGACGAAGATCTCGCCCGGCGACACGTCGAACACGGTGGCGGGATCGGTGCGGCTGTCGGAGCAGGCGATCACCATCACCTTGGGGCTTTGCCCCTGCGACAATTCGGCCCAGCGATCACGCTGTTCGACCCAGCCATGTTCGTGGAAACGCCGGTATCCGGCGACGAGATCGGTGAAGACGGTCATGCGACGCTCTTATCGCGTTGTTTCGCGGGAGGGCAGTCGCTATTTGCACGCGCATGAACGAGATCTCCCCCGTCGCCGCGCCGCGCCAGCGCAAGCCTGACTGGATCCGGGTGAAGGCGCCCACCTCGATCGGGTTCGCCGAGACCAAGGGGTTGATGCGCCGGCTTAATCTCGCGACGGTGTGCGAGGAGGCGGCCTGCCCCAATATCGGCGAGTGCTGGACCAAGAAGCACGCGACGGTGATGATTCTCGGCGACACCTGCACCCGCGCCTGCGCCTTCTGCAACGTCAAGACCGGGATGCCGCGCGCGGTCGATCCGCTCGAGCCCGAGCATGTCGCGGTGGCGGCGGCCGAACTGGGGCTCGAGCATATCGTCATCACCTCGGTCGACCGTGACGATCTGCCCGACGGCGGGGCGTCGCAATTCGTCAAGGTGATCCAGGCGTTGCGCCGCAACACCCCCGATACGACGATCGAGATCCTGACCCCCGATTTCCGGAACAAGGCGCAAGCCGCGGTCGAGTCGATCGTCGAGGCGCGGCCCGACGTCTACAATCACAATCTCGAAACCGTCCCGCGGCTCTATCCGACGATCCGCCCCGGCGCGCGCTATTACGCCTCGCTGCGCCTCTTGGAGAGCGTCAAGCGCCACGATCCGTCGATCTTCACCAAATCCGGGGTGATGCTCGGGCTCGGTGAGGAGCGGCTCGAAGTGCATCAGGTGATGGACGACATGCGCTCCGCCGACATCGATTTCCTGACGATGGGGCAATATCTCCAGCCGACCCCGCGGCATGCGAAGGTCGCCGAATTCGTCACCCCCAAGGCGTTCGACGCTTATGCCGCGATCGCGCGGGCGAAGGGCTTCCTGCTCGTCGCCAGCTCGCCGCTGACGCGTTCCAGCTATCACGCCGGCGACGATTTCGCGAAGATGAGGGCAGCGCGCGAGGCGCAGCTTGCCAAGGCATAAGGAAACCCGCCGGCTTCCCTATACGCCGGAGCAGATGTTCGATCTGGTGGCGGATGTCGCGCATTATGCCGATTTCCTGCCGTGGGTCGTCGCGATGCGGGTGCGCAGCGACACCGCGACCGAGACGGTCGCGGACATGATCGTCGGCTTCAAGGGGCTGCGCGAGACCTTCACCTCGCGCGTGGTGAAGCAGCGGCCGGTGTCGGTCCACGTCGACTATGTCGAAGGGCCGCTCAAATATCTCCACAACGATTGGGGGTTCCGCCCCGATGGCGACGGTTGCCTGGTCGATTTCTCGGTCGACTTCGCGTTCAGGAACCGCGTGTTCGAGGCGATGGCCGGGCAGGTCTTCGCCGCCGCGCTGCGCCGGATGATCGGCGCGTTCGAGGAGCGCGCCGCGGTGCTTTACGGTGCCGGATCGACGGCGGGCGGCGGCACGGGCTCGGGCGGCATCAGCAAGTCGAGCGCGACCAGCGCGGCCTGAAGCCGCACCCCGCCACGGCCGAGATCGCCGAACTGGTGCTTGTCCGCCACCACGTCGGACGGATCGCCGCCGCGCTCGGCGCGCGCGAACACCACGGTGCCGACCGGCTTCTTTTCCGATCCGCCGCCGGGCCCGGCGACTCCGGTGATCGCCACCGCGACATCGGCCTGAGTCGTTTCGAGTGCGCCCTGCGCCATGCTCCACGCCACCGCGATCGAAACCGCGCCGAAGGTTTCGAGCACGTCGTTGCTGACGTTGAGCAGCCCGAGCTTGGCCTCGTTCGAATAGGTGACGATCCCCGCCTCCAGGACATCGGACGAACCGGGGATTTCGGTCAGCGCGGCGGAGACGAGCCCGCCGGTGCAGCTTTCGGCCACGGCGATGCGACGTCCGGCGGCGCGATTGGCTTCGACGACGCGGACAGCCGCGGCAACGAGCTCTGAGGGGAGAATATTGTCGGTCATGATTTAGCGGCTGCACATACCGGAAGGTCGGGAACCCCGGCAACCGGCTTCCCGCGTGCCTTGCGCGCCTTGAGATATTGCAGCGTCGCGACGATGATCCCGGCGGTGTTGCGCGCGGGCAAGGGCTCGAGCAGCGTCACCAGCCGGTCGATCGTCGGGCAATCCGCCGGCTGGATGCGGCCGACGACCTGCGGCGCGAACAGCGAGGTGAGCAGCGGCCGCGCATAATCGGACTGGAGCAACGCATCGACCGCCGGGTCGCTGAGCCGCACGATCGCGGCGCGCGCCGCCGGCCAGGCGGCGTCGGCCGCGGCCTGATAGCGTTGCAGGAAGGCGCTCGACGGGCGGCGCACGAGGCTCGACGGCGGGAGCGCGGTGCATATCCGCCCGGTCTCGCGGATGATATCGGGCATCGCGACCAGCGCGATCGCCTCGGCGTCGGCCGGGGTGAGGCAGGGGGTCTGCGCGGTGGCGACGGTCGGCACGGCGATCAGAACGAGCGCGGCGAGGGTGCGTTTCAGCGCGGCACGCGCAAACGTCATCCCGTTCGCGCTGAGCTTGTCGAAGGGCTTTTCTAACACCCTCGTCACCCCGGCCTTGAGCCGGGGTCCATCGGGAGGCAAGCACGGAGCAAGAGGCTCCTGCCGCTGAGCGCGGGGCATGATGGATCCCGGCTCAAGGCCGGGATGACGGAGGTCCGGCGGCACGGGCATCTGCCCCGCGACGGTGGTCACCACGTCGCTCCCGGCAGATCGACCGTTACGATCGCCTGCGCCGCAATGCCTTCGCCGCGCCCGGTGAAGCCGAGTCGCTCGGTCGTGGTGGCCTTTACGCTGACCCGCTCGACCGGCAGCGCGAGCAGTTCGCCGATCCGCGCGCGAATCGTATCGCGATGCGGGCCGATCTTGGGCGCCTCGCACATCAAGGTGAGATCGACGAAGGTCACGCGGCCGCCGCGCGCCTCGACCAGCGACAAAGCGTGGCGCAGGAACTGCCCCGATTCGGCGCCGCGCCATTGCGGGTCGCTCGGCGGAAAATGCATCCCGATATCCCCCGCCGCGATCGTCCCGAGCAACGCGTCGGTGATCGCGTGGAGCGCGACATCGGCGTCGCTGTGCCCCGACAGGCCCTGATGATGCGGAATCAGCACTCCGCCGAGCCACAATTCCTCGCCGTCGGCGAGCCGATGCACGTCGAAGCCGAGCGCCGAGCGCGTCTCGCGGCCCAGCCGCGCCTCGGCGGCGGCGATGTCCCCAGGGTAGGTGATCTTTTCCAGCATCGTATCGCCCTGCACCAGCGCCACCGATCCGCCAAGCGCGCGGACCATCTGCGCATCGTCGGTCGCCTCGCCGCCGCGCCACGCGCGATGCGCCGCCGCGAGCGTCACGAAGCGGAACGCCTGCGGCGTCTGGACGCGGCGCAGCGCCTCGCGCGGCACGTTGGCGCCGTCCGCGTTCACCAGGGTATCGGCGACCGGCAGCACCGGCACCGCGCCGTCATGCGTGGCCAGCGCGGCGATCAGCCGGTCGATCACCGCGGCGGACAGGAACGGGCGGGCGGCGTCATGGACCAGCACAAGATCGGCACCGTCGAGCGCGGCGAGCCCGGCGGCAACCGATTCGCGCCGCGTCGCCCCGCCGGTGACATGACGCGCACCGGGCACCGCGGCGGCGAGCAATGCCTCCTGCCCGGCGCCGATCACGACGAGCACCTCGTCGATCGCGGGATGATCGCCGAACGCCTGATGGCTCCACGCCAGCATCGCGCGGCCGGCGAGCGGCGCATATTGTTTGGGTAAGGTCGCGCCGGTGCGCTCCCCCTTGCCGGCGGCGACGATCAACGCGACGGTTTTCATGGCGCGGCGCCCTAGGGGCTAAAAGCGTCGGGGGCAATGTCGGGAGAAAATCCGGGGCGGCCTGACAGGGAAGGGGCCGCCCCGTAGTTCAGGGAACGGCCGGGAAAAGGGAAGACCCGGCCAGGTCGACGCCGAGGGGACGTCGTCGACGATTGCCGAGCTAAACGAAGGATGTTGCGGCAATGTGTCGGCGCTGTGCGATCGTGTTTCGATCGCGAAATGTTGACGCGCCGTCGCTGAGCGGGGATGGAAAGCGATGACCACGGCCGCATCGACCCGCCGCATCCTGATCGCCAGCCTCGTCGGCACGACGGTCGAATTCTACGATTTCTATATCTATGCGACCGCCGCGGCGCTCGTCTTCGGTCCGTTGTTCTTTCCGGCGGAGAGCGCCTCGGTCCAGCTTTTGTCCTCTTATGCCAGCCTGGCGGTGGCGTTCATCGCGCGGCCGGTGGGGGCGTGGGTGTTCGGGCATTATGGCGACCGGATCGGGCGCAAGTCGACGCTCGTCGCCTCGCTGATGATGATGGGCGGATCGACGCTGGCGATCGCTTTCCTGCCCACTTACGCCACGATCGGCTGGTGGGCGCCGCTGATCCTGTGCGTCCTGCGGTTCGGACAAGGCTTCGGGCTCGGCGGCGAGTGGGGCGGGGCGGCGTTGCTGGCGGTGGAGAATGCGCCGGCAGGGTGGCGCGGACGGTACGGCATGGTACCCCAGCTCGGGGCGCCGCTCGGCTTTATCGCCGCCAACGGGCTGTTCCTGCTGATCGGGGTGATGATGACCCCGGCGGACTTCATGGCCTGGGGCTGGCGGGTGCCGTTCCTGCTGTCGGTCGTGCTGGTCGGGCTGGGGCTGTGGGTGCGGCTGCGCATCGCCGAGACCCCCGCCTTCGCCAAGATGCTCGAAGAAGGCCCGCCGCCGACGGTGCCGATGGGCGAGCTGCTGCGCGATCACTGGCGGATCGCGCTGGGCGGGACGTTCGGCGCGGTGGCCTGTTTCGCGGTCTATTATATCGCGACCGCCTTTGCGCTCGGTTATGCGACGACGACGCTCAAGATCGACCGGCAGGTGTTCCTGGCGATCCAGCTCGGGGCGATCCTGTTCATGGGGGTCGGGATCACGCTGTCGGGCATCTGGGCCGATCGCACCTCGCCCGCGCGGGTGCTGACCTGGGGGTGCGTGGGCGCGATCGTCGCGGGGTTCCTGCTCGCGCCGGGGCTCGGCTCGGGGTCGCTGGTGACGATCTTCGTCGTGCTGTCGTTCGCGTTGCTGGTGATGGGGTTCGTCTATGGCCCGCTCGGCGCGTGGTTGCCGGGGCTGTTTCCGGCGCGGGTGCGCTACACCGGGGTGAGCCTGTCGTTCAACATGGCGGGGATTCTCGGCGGCGGGCTGACCCCGGTGGTGGCGCAATGGCTGTCGCAGCGCGGCGGCGGGCTCGGGTCGGTCGGGCTTTATCTCGCGGCGGCGGCGGTGATGAGCCTGATCGCATTGCTTGCGCTGCGCCCGCGTCGTGGCGTTGCGCCGATGGCGGTCGAGGGGCCGTAACGCGCCACCGCTCGGGCTGAGCCTGTCTTATCTTCGCGCGGAAGAAGGGCAGCCCTTCGACAAGCTCAGGGCGAACGGGAAGATTCTGGGGTGGCCGCTCAGCCACCGGCGCCCCGTCACTCCGGCTTAAGGCCGGGGTGACGAGGGGTTAGGCGAGCCGTAGCAATGTGAGCCGCGCCTTTCCGTGGACCCGTTCGGCATCGATCTCGAATCCGCCGACCTCGACTTTCTCGTCGCGTGCGGTTTCGATGCTGACCCAGGTCCCCGCGCCGATCCAGCCGAGCCGCGCGAGCCGGTCGAGCGCGACATTGCCCGCGCCGGTGCCGTAGGGCGGGTCCATCATCACCAGATCGAGCGCGGCCGGCGCGGGGCCGAGCGACAGCACCGATGTCGCGCGGACATCGGCGCCGGTCGCGCCGAGCTTGGCGATATTGGCGCGCAACGCATCGAGCGCGGGCTTGTCCTGCTCGACGAACAGGCAGCGCGCGGCGCCGCGCGACAGCGCCTCCAGCCCCAGCGCACCCGATCCGGCGAACAGATCGGCGACCGCCAGTTCCTCGAAACTGCCAATGCGGCTGGCGAGCATCGAGAACAACGCCTCACGCGTGCGGTCGGCGGTGGGGCGGGTGGTGTCCCCCTTGGGCGCGACGAGCGGGCGGCCGCGCCATTGGCCGGCGATGATCCTCATTTGCGCGGCCTCGCCGGGCCGGAACGCGGCTTGGGCTTGGCCCAGCCAGCCTTGCGCTTGGGGGGCTGCGCGGGGCGCGCGCGGGTCGCCGGCGCCGCCGCTGCCGGTGCGGCTTCTTCACGGGGTTTGGCGATCGCCGACGCGCCATGTGGCCGCGGTTTGGCGGCGGCGCGGGGCGGTCGGCTGCCGCCGCCCGATGCGGTCACCGTGATCGCCCCCGGCGCGGGCGCCTTGCGGTCGAGCGACTGGCGGAAGGCGACCAGATCGTGCTGCTTGACCTCGCCGACCCCGCCGACGGGCAGATCGGCGAGCACGAAGGGGCCGTAGCGCGTGCGGATCAGCCGGTTCACCTCGAGCCCGAGATGTTCGAGCACGCGGCGCACCTCGCGGTTCTTGCCCTCGGTCAGGATCATTTCGATCCACAGATTGGCGCCGGTCCGGCGCTCGATATTGGCGTCGATCGAGCCGTAGCGGATGCCGTCGATCTCGACCCCCTCGATCAGCGCCTCGAGCTGCGGCTGCGACACCTGCCCGAAGGCGCGCGCGCGATAGGCTCGCTCGACCCCGGTCGAGGGCAATTCGAGCTGGCGTTTGAGCCCGCCGTCATTGGTCAGCAGCAGCAGCCCCTCGGTATTGTAATCGAGCCGCCCGACGGGGACGAGTCGCGGCAGATCCCTGGGCAACCGGTCATAGATCGTCGGCCGCCCGCGCGGATCGCGCTCGGTGGTGAGGACGCCGGCGGGCTTGTGGAACAGGAACAGCCGTGGCGGCGGGGTCTCTGCGACCGGCTGGCCGTCGACCGTCACTCCGGCGAGCGAGACGAGCAACGTCGCGGGGGTGTCGATCGCCGCCCCATCTTTGGCGACGCGCCCTTCCGCGATCATCCGCTCGACCTCGCGCCGGGAGGCGACGCCGGCGCGCGCGAGCAATTTGGCGATGCGGTGGACAGGGCGGCCGGTAGGGCGCGGATCGGTCGGTCGGCTGGGCATGAAGCGGCTGATACATCGCTTGCGCGGCGCGCGCGAAAAATTTTGCGCCACTTGCCGATTACCCGCGTTAAGGGGCGCGGGCGTAACCGTCGTATTGTGAGAGTGGCGATGATGTTCGGGCGTAAGAAGCGGCGGATCTCGCGCCTGCTGCTGGTAGAGGATGAGCCGCTCGTCGCGTTCGACGCCGAACATATCCTGAGCGAGGAAGATTATGAGATCGTCGCGACGGTCGATCGTGTCGCCCATGCGGTGCGGATCATCGGCGAGGGGCGCGAGATCGATCTGGTGCTGGTCGATATCGCGCTGACCGACGGCAGCGGAATCGAAGTGGCGCGCGCCGCCGCTGCGCGCGACATTCCGGTGCTGTTCGTCACCGGCAATTGCCCCGGCGACGCCGAGGCGCTGGCGTTCGGCTGCCTCGCCAAGCCTTATTCGCAGCGCAGCCTGCTCGGCGCGATTCGCGCGGTCGAAGCGTCGCTCGACGGCCGTGTGCCGCGGCGGTTGCCGCAGGGTTTCCGCTTGTTCGCGAGGGCTGGCTGACCACAGGCTTTCCGCTGTTTCCCCGTTCGCCCCGAGCTTGTCGAAGGGCGTCCTGGCGTTCGCGAGTGAGGGCCGCCCTTCGCCAAGCTCAGGGCGAACGGAAAAGGGTGAGGCCGGCTGATTATACGCCGATCGGGCGCCCTTCGTCGGCGAAGGCGGCGGCGAGCGCGGCGACGCTCGCCAGCACCCCGTCGGCGCGGCGCAGCCCGAGCAGGTCGGACAGCAGCAGCGCCGCTTTATCGGGCGTGGTGTCGACCTGGCCGATCGCTGCGAGCAACCCCGCCTCGGCGGTCGTCATCCGCGCGCAGCAGCATGGCGCGATCGCGATCGGCATCGCCGCGGACGCGGCGAGATCGGCCATCAGCGCGCGCAGCAGGGTGAGCGGGCGGCGGAAGCCTTCGCGAAACAGCGTGAAGATCGCATGCGCCGCGCGGGCATCGGCAAGGCCGTGCGCGCCCATGCGCCGCATCGCGAACAACAGCGCGCGTGCATTGGGGCAAAGCGGGAGCGGATGCGGGAGCGCGGCGAGCGGCGCGGTGGCAGGCAGCGACATGGCGGACGATTCTCCTCGTCCGGCGATCTTCGATGTTTCGCTATTGCAAGTCAATCGCAATCAGGTCGGCGATTCGCCGTTGGCCGCGAGCACGCCACCGGCGATGTAGAGCGAGCCGGCGATCAGCACCGATTCGCCCGTGCCGGCCGCGGCGATGAGATCGAGCGCATCGCCGATCGTCTCGGCGGTGGCGGTCGACGCAGCGCCGTGGCGGCGCGCGATCGCGGCGAGCGCCTCGGGCTGGTGGTGGGCGTGGCTCGGCACCGGGACGGCGACGACATGCGTCTCGCCGCGCCGGTCGAGCAAATGGCGGATCACGCCGTCGGCATCCTTGTTGGCGAGCATCCCGATGACGATCGCGGTCGGCGCGTCGCGGCCCCACGATCCGGCGATCGCGGCGGCGGCGGATTCGTTGTGCGCGCCGTCGAGCCACACGCCGTGGCGGCGCTGTTCGGGGCGCAGGCGGCGGGTGAGCGGGCCGTCGCCCAGCCGCTGCATCCGCGCCGGCCAAGTCGCGGTGCGGATGCCGTCGGCGATCGCGGCATCGTCGATCGTCACCGCCTGCTGGTGGCGCAGCATCGCCGCGGCAAGGCCGGCATTCTCCGCCTGATAGGGGCCGGTGAGCGTCGGAACGGGCAGTGCGAGCTCGCCGCGCGTGTCGCGATAAAGGAGGGAATCGCCCGCGGGAGCGATATCCCAGCCCGATCCGCGCGCGATCAGCGGTGCGCCGCACGCGGTCGCGACCGCCGCGATCGTCGTGGCGACCGAGCGCGGGTAGAGCTGGGTCACGAGCGGGATGCCCGGCTTGGCGATCCCGGCCTTTTCGAAGCCGATCCGGTCGAGCGGGGCGGCGGGTGTGCCGGCCTCCTCGGCGAGCAGGAATGCCTCGTGATCGATCCCGAGCGCGGCGATGCCGCATATCGCGGGGTGCGGGATCACGTTGGTCGCGTCGAGCCGGCCGCCGAGCCCGACCTCGATCACACAGGCGTCGGCGGGGGTGCGCGCGAAGGCGAGGAAGGCGGCGGCGGTGGTCACCTCGAAGAAGCTGGCGCCGATATCGCCGGCCACGTCGAGCACCTCGGCGAGCAACGGGGCGAGCGCGCGATCGTCGATCAGCCGCCCAGCGACTCGAATCCGCTCGTTGAAGCGCACGAGATGCGGGCTGGTATAAGCATGGACCTTGAGCCCCGCCGCTTCGAGCGCGGCGCGCAGGAAGGCGCAGGTCGATCCCTTGCCGTTGGTCCCTGCGACATGGAAGACCGGGGGCAGGCGCCGCTGCGGATCGCCGACCCGCGCGAGCAGCTCGGTGATCCGCCCCAGCCCGAGCACGTCGGCGCCGGGCGAGAGCGACCACAAACGGTCAAGCTGCGCCTGAACCGCCGGATCGGTCGAGACGGCGTGATCGGCCATTGGTAGTGTTCAGGCCGCGGCGCGCTGGCCGCAGAGATAGCCGATGACCGTCGCGAGCTGCGCGCGCAGATCCTTGCGGTGGACGATCATGTCGATCATCCCGTGCTCGAGCAGATATTCCGAGGTCTGGAAATCGTCGGGCAATTTCTCGCGGATCGTATTTTCGATCACGCGGCGGCCGGTGAAGGCGAGCAGCGCCTTGGGCTCGGCGATCTGGATGTCGCCGAGCATCGCATAGGCCGCCATCACCCCGCCCGAGGTGGGATCGGTCAGCACGACGATATAGGGCAGCCCGGCATCGTGGAGCATCTGGATCGCAACGGTCGAGCGCGGCATCTGCATCAGGCTCAAGATGCCTTCCTGCATCCGCGCGCCGCCCGAGGCGGTGAACACGACATAGGGCGCCTTGTCGGCGATCGCCGCTTCGACCCCCTGGATGAATGCCTCGCCGACCGCCTGGCCCATCGATCCGCCCATGAAGGCGAAATCCTGCACCCCGATGACGACGCGATGGCCGTCGATCGTGCCGCGCGCGTTGACGAAGGCATCGGCCTCGCCGGTCTCGGTGCGCGCCGTCTTGAGGCGATCGGTATAGCGCTTCGAATCACGGAATTTGAGCGGATCCTCGGGCGTGCGCGGGGTGGGCAAAGCGCTCCAGCCGTCGTCGAGCAGCTGGGTGAACCGCGCCAGCGGCCCGATCCGCTCATGATAATCGCAATTCGGGCAGACCGAGAGGTTTTCCTCGAGCTCCTTGGTGAACACCATCTGCCGACACCCCTTGCACTTGTGCCAGAGGTTGTCGGGGGTCTCCTTCTTCGGGACGACCAGCGAGAGGGCGTTGCGGACGCTAGACAGCCAGCTCATTTCGATTCCTTGCGCGCGGCGCGGACCGCCGCGCTCAGCGATTGGATATAGGGGGTAATCGCGCCCGGCGCATCGGCGCCGTGCTTGCCGATCAGCTCGACGATCGCCGAGCCGACCACCACGCCGTCGGCGACGCGGGCGATCGCCTCGGCCTGTTCGGGGGTGCGCACGCCGAAGCCGACCGCCACCGGCAGGTCGGTCGCGGCCTTGAGGCGCGCCACCGCTTCCTCGATCGAGGTCTGCGCGGCCTGTTGCTTCCCGGTGATCCCGGCGACCGAGACGTAATAGAGGAACCCGCTTGCCCCGCCGAGCACGGTCGGGAGCCGCGCGCCGTCGGTGGTTGGGGTGGCGAGGCGGATCAGGTCGACGCCACTCGCGCGCAACGCGGGGCCGAGCGCGGCATCCTCCTCGGGCGGCGTATCGACGCAGATCACCCCGTCGACCCCGGCATCGCGCGCGGCGTTCGCGAACCATGCCGCCCCGCGCCGAAGCATCGGATTGGCATAGCCCATCAGCACCAGTGGCACATTCGGGTGCCGCGCACGGAAATCGCGCGTGATCGTCAGGATATCGGCGGTGGTGGTGCCCGCGCCGAGGCTGCGCAGATTGGCGGCCTGGATCGCGGGGCCGTCGGCCATCGGATCGGTGAAGGGCATCCCCAGCTCGATCACGTCGGCGCCGCCCGTCACGAGCGCGTCGAGGATCGCCGGGGTCGCCGCCGCGTTCGGATCGCCCGCGGTGACGAAACATACCAGCGCCGCGCGATCCTTGGGAAAGGCGTTGGAAAGCCGCGTCATATCTCCACCCCCAGCGCCTCGGCGACGGTGAAGATATCCTTGTCCCCGCGCCCCGAGACATTGACCAGGATCATCGCGTCCTTGCCGTAATCCTTCGCCACCTTTGGCAAGGCGGCGAGCGCGTGGGCGCTTTCCAGCGCGGGGATGATCCCCTCGGTGCGGCAGCAGAGCTGGAACGCTTCCAGCGCCTCGCTGTCGGTGATCGGCAGATAACGGACGCGGCCGATCTCGTGCAGCCAGCTATGCTCCGGCCCGATGCCGGGATAGTCGAGCCCGGCGCTGATCGAATGCGCCTCGGTGATCTGGCCGTCGTCATCCTGGAGCAGATAGGTCTTGTTGCCGTGGAGCACCCCCGGCGCGCCGCCGGTGAGGCTCGCGGCATGCTGGCCGCTGGCGATCCCGTGCCCCGCCGCCTCGACCCCGATCATCGCCACGCCGGCGTCGTCGAGGAACGGGTGGAACAGGCCGATCGCATTCGATCCGCCGCCCACCGCCGCGATCAGCAGATCGGGCAGGCGCCCGGTACGCGCGAGCATCTGCGCGCGCGCCTCGGTGCCGATCACGCTCTGGAAATCGCGCACCAGCTCCGGATAGGGATGCGGGCCGGCGGCGGTGCCGATGATGTAGAAGGTGTCGTGGACGTTGGCGACCCAGTCGCGCAGCGCCTCGTTCATCGCATCCTTGAGCGTCTTGGCGCCCGAGGTGACCGGGATCACCTCCGCGCCGAGCAATTTCATGCGGAACACATTGGGCTGCTGCCGCTCGACGTCCTTCGCGCCCATGTAGATGACGCAGGGGATGCCGAAGCGCGCGCAGACCGTCGCGGTGGCGACGCCGTGTTGGCCGGCGCCGGTCTCAGCGATGATCCGCGTCTTGCCCATGCGGATCGCGAGCAGGATCTGGCCGATGCAATTGTTAATCTTGTGCGCGCCGGTGTGGTTGAGCTCCTCGCGTTTCAACCAGATCTGCGCGCCGTCCAGCGCCTCGGTCAGCCGCGGCGCGAAATAGAGCGGGCTGGGGCGGCCGACATAATGTTCGAGCAGTTCGTCGAACTCGGCCTGAAACGCGGGATCGGCCTTGGCGGCGCGATATTCGCGCTCGAGGTCGAGGATCAGCGGCATCAGCGTCTCGGCGACATAGCGGCCGCCGAAATCGCCGAAATGCCCGCTCTCGTCGGGCTGCGCGCGGAAGGAGTTGGGCGTGGTCATCGAGCGATCGCCTTAGGGCCCTAATTCGCTCAGGACAACGCCGTGACGGAGCGGATTTTGGCGCCAGGCAAGGAGCAAGGAGTGAGCGATGTATTTACATCGTGATCGACGCGCGACGCCGCATGGCGCCAAAAGACGCCCGCCGCGGAGCGGTCGCCCGGAGAAGCCCGCTGGACGGCGTCGCTTGCTTGCGCGTAGCGACTGCTACGCGTCTGCGCTGCGCTCCTTGCCAGCGGACTTCTCCGGGCGATCACGGCGTTATCCTGAGCGAATTAGGGCCCTCAGGAATGCGGCGATCTTGTCCACGTCCTTCACGCCGGGGGCGGTTTCGACGCCGGAAGAAACGTCGACGAGCGTGGCGCCGGTGCGGGCGATCGCCTCCGCAACATTGTCCGCATCGAGCCCGCCGGAGAGCGCCCAGGGTAGCGGGTGACGGAAACCGTCGAGCAGCGACCAGTCGAAGCGTACCCCCATCCCGCCGGGGAGCGCGGCATTGTCCGGCGTCTTGGCGTCATAGAGGACGGCGGAGGCGGCACCGGCGACGTCGCGGGCGTGATCGAGATCGGCGCGCGTCTTGATCGCGATCGCGGCCCAGGTAGCCAGCCCGGTGCGGCGCGCCACTTCCGCGATTCGTGCCGGGGCGGTCTTGTGGAATTGCAGAATATCGAGCCGGCCGGCAGCGATCGCCATATCGAGCAGCGCGTCGTCGGGATCGACGAACACCCCGACGCGGTGGACCCGATCCGGGGTTCGCGCCGCGAGCATCCGCGCCTGATCTGCGCTGAGGTTGCGCGGGGAGGGCGGGAAGAAGTTCAACCCGACATGGCTCGCCCCGCCCGCAAGTGCTGCGTCGAGCGTCTCGATCGTGGTCAGGCCGCAAATCTTGGCGGTGGTGGGCATGAGGATTGTCTCTACTCGGTTTGCATTGAGCTTGCCCCTGCCGTCATGCCGGGCTTGACCCCGCATCCAGAGTAACGAGCGATTCCCTTTGCGGCTCTGGATGCCGGATCACGCCCGGCATGACGATGAAAGCGCAGGCCCGGGAAAGTGCACGCCCGACCCTCGTTCGCCCTGAGCCTGTCGAAGAGCTGCCCTTCTTGGCGAGAAAGTGCCGGGTTTCGACAGGCTCAGCCCGAACGGGGTGGGGTCAAAGCGTCGCGCCGATCGCGCGCGCGGCGGCGTCGGGGTCTTCGGCTTGGGTGATCGGGCGACCGACGACGAGGATCGAGGCGCCATTGTCCAACGCCATCCGCGGCGTGACGACGCGTTTCTGGTCGCCCACCACGCTGTCGGTCGGGCGCACGCCGGGGACGACGAAGAAGCCCTTGGGCCACAATCGATGCGCCGCCTTCACCTCCGCGCCCGAACAGACGATCCCGTCGACCCCCGCGCGCATCGCCAGTTCGGTCAGGCGCAGCACCTGATCGTGCGGAGTGCCGGTGACGCCGGTCGCGTCGAGATCGCGCTGGTCGAGGCTGGTGAGCATCGTCACCGCCACCACCTTGGTCCCCGCAGGGGCGGCGGCCTTGGCATCCTCCAGCATCGCGCGGCCGCCCGATGCGTGAACCGTCAGGATCGCCGGCTCCAGCGCGCGCAGCGCCTGCACCGCCTTGGCGACGGTATTGGGGATATCGTGCAGCTTGAGATCGAGGAAGATCGGCAGCCCGAGATCGGCCATCTCGCGCACCCCGGTGCGCCCGTTGGCGGCGAAGAATTCCAGCCCGAGCTTGATCCCGCCGACATGGTGCCGCACCCGTTCCGCGATCGCCTTGGCGCGATCGATATCGGGGGTGTCGAGCGCGACATAGATGCGGTTGCTCACGATGTTGCTCCGGGGGCTGGGTCTTCGGGCGCCGCCGGGGCTGCCGCGGCGGTCGCGGCGCGCAGGTCGGTCAGCGAGCGTTCGGCGGCGGTGAGCCGTTGGCGCAGCCGCCAGCGCATTGCGCGCTGATAGAGCCAGGTCGGCACGAAGCCGACCAGGAAGGTGAGCGCCAGCAGGAAGGGCAGATTCACCTCGGCAACGAGATTGCCGAACAGACGGATCGTCACCCACTGCCAATTGCCGAAGGTGAACACCGCCGCGATGAACGCGATCAGACACCAGAATAAAAGCTTCAGAAACTGCATTGGCGACCTCCCGCGCGATACGGACTAACCCCGCAAGCGTCGTTTTTCCAGCTTTACTGTCCGGCGTGGAGCGTGTTCCGCGAGCCCTTTCCTCAGCCGTCATTCCCGCGAAGGTGGGGATGACCGGGGTATCGAATTGGATTCTTACCCGATCTCCCGGCGCAATTCCTCGATCAGCGCGGTGGCGGTGTGGAGCCGCGGCGCCTCTTCGTCGAGGATCGCGTGGAAGGCGGCGCGCTTGATCTCCGCGACGCGCCCGGGGCGCAGCCGCGCTTCGCCGGCCAGCGTCGACACCGCGATATCGATCATCCGCTCGGCGCCGTGCAGCCGGCCCCAGAGATAGTCGTTCTCGCGATAGGCACGGCTGAAGAACGCGCCGAAGTTGCTGAACTGAATGCCCTTCAGCGTCGCCTCAGCGCCGCCGCCGCGGATCGAGACCGCATCGTCGGGGGCGATGCGATCGACCTGGATCGGATCATATTCGTCCATTCCCTCGCCCTGCAGCAGCGGCAAAGTGGCGACGTCGAAATAGGGAAAGCCGAGATAGCGCAGCAGCAACGCCCGGCGGATATCGCGCGGCAGCGTCGCGAGCGCCTCGGCGAGCCGCTCGTCGGTCTCGGCGTCGAGTTCCTTGAGCCCCATCGATTCGGCGAGATCGTCGAGTAGCGGCCCGGCGTCGCCGCTCAGCGCGCGGACCTCGCCGCGCAATGCTCGGTGGGTGCGCGGGTTGCGACAATCGAGATAGGCCGAGAGCGAATGATAGATCGCCTCGCGGATCGGCTGCAGCGTGTCTTCGCTCGCCTCGCTTTCGAGTTCGGTCAGCCGCCGCGACATCAGCCGCAGCCGGCGGATGCGGAAGCCGAGATCGAAGGTGCGCAGGAAGTCGATCGTCACCGCGCTTTCCGCGACCTCGGACGAGGCGGGGTCGTAGCCGCGCGCGACCAGGGCGGTCTCGATCCGGCGGCGGATGCGCTGCCAGCGCTGCGGGCCGGGCTCGCCGCCGACGCCGTGGAGCAACGCGGTGACGCTCTCGATCACCCCGGCGAGCTTGAGATGCGCGTAAGCGGCATAGCCATAGCCCGCCTGCTCGGCCGCGGCGACCTGCGCGCGGCGGCGCCAGGCGGCGATCCGCGCGGCGGTCGGGCGATCGAGGAAGAAGGTGCGACCGAACAGCGCGTCGACCTTCGCCTCCACCTCGGGGCGCACCGCCTGAAGGATCGCGCGCATCCGCGCGATCCGTGCCGAGCGCTCGGCGATCGCGTCGAGATTGTCGCGGATCGGCTGCTTGCGCGGCAGTTCGCTGATCGCGCCGAGGATCGTCTGGAAGAAGCCCGGCACGCCGTCGCTGTCGGCCGAAAGGCGGAATTTGTTGCCGGGGGCGGGGTCGATATAGACGAAGCGGCGATCGACCTGCCGCCGCGCCGGACGCTCGTTGAGCGCGTCGATCGCGGGGCGGAAGGGGGCGTTGGCGAGCACCGAGCCGTCGATCAGCACTGCCTTTTCCGCGGTATTCGCCGCCGCCTGGCGCGGGAGCATGCGGTAGAGGAACGCCTCGCGCGTCGGCCAGTCGATCGCGCGGTCGTGCAGCACGCCGTCGAGCTCGGCGACGGTGAACGGCGGGAAGGCGCCGGGGAAGCTGGAGGTGGCGCGCGCTGCGAAGGCGAGTTCGGCGGCGGGCGCGAGCGTCTCGCGCACCTCGCCGTGATCGGTGAAGTGGAGCACCAGCCGATGCTCGGTTTCCAGCACCTCGGGGGGCGAGTGGAGCTGGAGCCGCTCGGGGTGGCCGGTGAAATCGGTGACGGTGACGAACAGGTCGAGCGGTTGTCCGGTCGGCAGCAGCCGCGGCCCGCGCGGCGCGGCGGCCATTGCGTCGAACGCGTCGAGCAGCATCCCGGTGAACCCCGCGCCGCTGAACGGCGGCTCGAACCAGCGCGAGCGGACGAAATGCGACAGCTTGCTCCGCACCTCCTCGCGCGTTTCGGGATCGAGCGCCTCGAGCTTTTCGGCGCTGCGCCCCGCCGCCATCCACGCCAGCGGCATCGCCCAGGCCTTGGAAAAGCGCGAGGCGGGGGCGGCGGCGGCGTCGATCAGCGCCTCGACATCGCCGCGGGTCAGCCACAGATCGGTCAGCGGATCGAGCGACTGGCCGGAGGCGATCGCCTGCGCGAGGAAGATGCCGTTGATCCCGCCCGCGCTGGCGCCGGCGAGGATGTCGGGCAGCACGCGCAGCCGCAGCCCGGCCTCCTCCGCCATTTCGTCGAGCAATGCGGCATAGACCCCGGCGGTGCCCCTGAGCTTCGTGCCGTCGTGGGTCGCGCGGCTGGCGCGGGCGAGGTGCCACACCTCCTTGGTGATGCCGTGCATGTATACGGCAAGGCTGATCCCGCCGTAGCAGACCAGCGCGAGCCGCAATTCCTTCTCGTGGAGGCGCGTATCGCTCATGCCGCGGCGAGATCCGCCCAGATCGGCAGATGGTCGCTCGCCGTCCGCGCCGCCATCGAGTGATGGACGCCGCAATCGACCACCTTGAGGTCCGGCGAAACCATGATCCGGTCGAGCCGCCCCACCGGACGCCGGGCGTGGAAGCTCGGGCCGGTATCGGCGAGCGCGAAATCGCGGCGGAATTCCTTGAGGCACCCCGCCGAGCGGGTCCATTCGTTGAGATCGCCCATCATCACCGTCGGGCGCGGATGCGGGTTGGCGGCGAGATGCGCGAGGATCGCATGCGCCTGCCGCTTCCGCCACAGCCCGGAAAGATCGAGATGCATCCCGACGACGCGGATCGTCGCGCCATTGACCCGAACATCGGCCATGACCGCGCCGCGCGGCTCCAGCGCCGGCAGGTGGATCACCGCGCAATCGACCACCTCGGCTGCCTTGGGCACCAATATCGCATTGCCGTGCCACCCCATCGAGGCGGCGCGCGCCCCGAAATTGACCGGCTTCCACCCGCTATGCTCGTCGATCAAATGCAATGGAATCACGGCCTTGCGTGTGCCGAAGCGGCGATCGGCCTCCTGCAGCGCGACGACATCGGCGTCGATCTCGCGCAGCACTTCGAGCGTGCGATCGGGATTGCGCCGCCGATCGGTGCCGATGCCCTTGCGCATATTGTAGCTCGCGACGCGGATCATGAGACCGAGGGAACGCTTGCGACGGCGATCGGGTTGCCGCTCGCACGGACACCATAAAAGGCGTATAACCTTTGAGAAATAAAAGAAAACTTCTGAGCGATCATCACGGCTTGCCGCGTCGAATGTAAAAGTCGGCACGGAAATCGCAAGGCGGATTCGCCCGTTTGACGAGCGTGCCCGCAATTCCTTATGGTCGCCGCAAAAGTTGCATCAAGGTGCAAGATCGACGGTTGCGATCGGGATGAGAGAGGCGGCGCATGGAGATTTCGGTCGGCGATTTGCTCACGCGCGCAGGTGCCGCCTGCGCCGCGGCGGAGCGTTATGTGCTTGCCGCGCGCCAGGCCTGCCGGCACCGTATCGCCGGCGGCGATGCCCGTGCGCTCGATATCGAGCAGCGCGCGCTCCATGGTTTCTCGTGGATCGCGACGCTGGTGCAATCGCTCGAGGCGGCGCGGCAATGGGCGGCGCGGCTGCAGGCGGGGGACGGCCTCGCCCCGATCGACGCGCTCGTGCTGCGGATCGGCTTCGGCGAATATCTGGCGCAGCTCGTTTATGCGCTGCCGATGAGCCAGAACGAATTGGCGCGACCGACCGATCTCGGCATCGCCGATGCCGCGCGCGCACTGGCGGACGATGCCGCGGCGGCGTGGTTTCTGGTCGAGGGCAATAATGCCGCGACCCGCGCCGCGCTGACCGCGTTGATCGAGGCCGATGCACGGCCGTCGGAGGCGCTAGGCGACGAGACGCTCGATATGATCCGCGCGCAATTCCGCGCCTTTGCCGCGCAACGTATCGCCCCCAAGGCGCATGATTGGCACCTCGCCGATGCGTTGATCCCGATCGAGATCGTTGACGAAATGGCCGATCTCGGGGTGTTCGGGATTTGCATCGACGCCGAATATGGCGGGCTGGGGCTCGGCAAGCTCGCGATGTGCGTCGTGTCGGAGGAATTGAGCCGGGGCTGGATCTGCGCCGGGTCGCTCGGCACCCGCTCCGAGATCGCGGGCGAATTGATCGGCGAAAGCGGGACCCCCGCGCAAAAGGCATATTGGCTGCCCCGGCTCGCGCGCGGGGAGACGCTGCCGACCGCAGTGTTCACCGAGCCCGATGTCGGCTCCGACCTCGCCTCGCTCAAGACGCGCGCGGTGCGCGACGGCGATGGCTGGTCGGTGACGGGGGCGAAGAACTGGATCACCCACGCGGCGCGCGCCGATCTGATGACCTTGCTGGTGCGCACCAATCCGGCCGAGCCCGGCCACGCCGGGTTGTCGATGCTGCTCGCCGCCAAGACACGCGGCACCGAAGAGGACGCTTTCCCCGACGAAGGACTCGCCGGCAGCGAGATCGAGGTGCTCGGCTATCGCGGGATGCGCGAATATGCGCTGTCGTTCGACGGTTTCCGTGTGCCCGGCGACGCGATCCTCGGCGGCGAGGAGGGCAAGGGCTTCCGCCAGCTGATGCGCACTTTCGAGGGCGCGCGAATCCAGACCGCGGCGCGCGCGATCGGCGTCGGGTGGAATGCGTTCGACGTCGCGCTGGATTATGCGCGGACGCGTCGCCAGTTCGGCTGCGCGCTCGCGGATTTCCCGCGGGTCGCCGACAAATTGGCGCTGATGCTCGTCGAGCTCGTCATGGCGCGCGAGCTCACTTATGCCGCGGCGCGGCGCAAGGACGAGGGCCGGCGCTGCGACATCGAGGCCGGCATGGCGAAACTGCTCGCCGCGCGGGTCGCCTGGGCCAATGCCGATGCGACCGTCCAGATCCACGGCGGCAACGGCTATGCGCTCGAATATCAGGCGAGCCGCATCCTGTGCGATGCGCGCATCCTCAACATCTTCGAGGGGGCGGCGGAAATCCAGGCGCATGTCGTCGCGCGCGGATTGCTGTCGGCGGCGAATTGACCTTGCGCCTTGAGTCCCGCGCGGCCTAGGCCGGCACGACCATTTGGGAGGGTGAAAGCGGCGTGACGGACGGACGGCCCGGGCGGGCGCTCGAAGGAATCAAGGTTCTCGATCTGTCGCGGGTCCTCGCCGGGCCGTGGTCGACGCAGATCCTCGCCGATCTCGGCGCCGATGTGTTCAAGGTCGAGCAGCCCGGCAAGGGGGATGATACGCGCGGCTGGGGCCCGCCGTTCCTGTCCTTGCCCGATGGCGCCGACGATCCGCAGGAAAGCGCTTATTATCTGAGCTGCAATCGCAACAAGCGCTCGGCCGCGATCGATCTCGCCAACCCGGAGGGGCAGGCGCTGATCCGCCGGCTTGCCGCTGAGGCCGATATTCTGGTCGAGAATTTCAAGGTCGGCGGGCTGGTCAAATACGGGCTCGATTATGCCAGCATCAGCGCGATCAACCCGCGCATCGTCTATTGCTCGATCACCGGCTTCGGGCAGACCGGCCCTTATGCCGATCGACCCGGCTATGATTTCGTCGCGCAGGGGATGGGCGGCTTCATGTCGATCACCGGCGAGGAGCATGGCGGGCCGCTCCGCGCCGGGGTGGCGATGGCCGATCTGTCGACCGGGATGTACGCCACCGTCTCGATCCTCGCCGCGCTGCGCCACGCCGAGCGGACGGGGGAGGGGCAACAGATCGACGTGTCGCTGCTCGATACGCAGATCGCGATGCTCGCCAATCAGGGATCGAACTGGCTCGTCGGGGGCGTCAATCCGGGTCGGCTCGGCAACCGGCACCCGACCGTGGTGCCCTATAAGACCTTCGAGGTCGCCGACGGCGTGATCATCATCGCGATCGGCAATGACAGCCAGTTCCGCGCTTTCTGCCATGAGATGGGGCGCCCCGATCTCGCCGCCGATCCGCGCTTCACCACCGGGCGCGACCGGCTGATCAACCGCGACGCGATCGAGGCCGCGGTGCAGGATATCGTCCGCGACCTGGCGGGCGGGCCGCTGATCGAGCGGCTCGTCGCGATCAACGTGCCTGCGGGGCCGGTGAATACGATCAAGGATATCTACGCCGATCCGTTCATCGCGGCGCGCGGCGTGGTGCACCGCTTCGTCCGCGAGGACGGGGTGGAGATTCCGACGGTCGCCTTCCCCGGCAAGTTTTCCGCCACCCCGACCGACTATCGCTATCGCCCGCCGCAGGTGGGGGAGCATAGCCGCGAATTACTCGGCGACTGGCTGGGGCTGTCCGATGCGGAGTTCAGCGAGCTGGAGGAAAAGGGCGCGGTCAGGCAGCGCTGAGCCGCGGGTTTTCCGGCGACGCGGCTGGAGTATCCTGCGTAAAATGTAAACCGTTCGCCCTACGGCGGTGAAGCGATCCCGATTTAACGCACGACGCTCTATTTTCCCGCGGATATCGCCGCGACATGCCCGTCGAGCAGCGGGTGCCGATCGAGCGAGTTGAGCGTGTCGACGATCTCGCGCCGCGCCGCGCCGCGTGTCGCACCGGCCATCACCGTCAGAACGCTGCGGACGACCTCGACGACCATCTTCTCGTCGGGGATTTCGCCCTCAGCCCAGGCGCTGGCGGTGGCATAGCGATAGCGGACCAGCATCGCGATCAGATCGTCGGCGTCGATCCACGGCTGGAGCTGACGCTTGCCGGCGAGCCGGCGTATCCACGGCCCGTGCGAATGCGCGGCGATGTCGTGGATCGCCTTTCTGATCTCCGGCGCGACATCGGCCGAATGATAGACGTTCAACAACGCGCGGGTGTAGTTGCGGATTTCGAGATTGCGGCGCGCGACGATGACGAGGCGCTCGATCATCCAATCGAGCGTGGCGTCCTCGGTCGAATAATGGATCCGGCGCTCATAATCCTCCATATATTTGCTGATCGCGGAGGCGACGAGATATTCCTTGCTCTGGAACGCATTGTACAAGGTGCGCTTGGCGACGTTCGCGCGCTTCGCGACATCGTCCATGCTGAGATTGGTCACGCCGACTTCGCCGATCATGCGCCGCGTTTCGTCGAGGATGCGATCGCGTCGGGCGATGATCGAGGGGCTGGCATAGCCCGAGGGCCGCGCATCGCCCGCGCTTTGCGCGCTGGGCTTGGTGGTCCGATCGCGATCTCGCATCGATCCCAGGTGGCACGGAACGGAAATCGCGCCAATTGGAATCTGCACGATCGTGCGGAATTGCGATATGGTGCCGGCTGCAGGGATCGAACCCGCGGCCCCCTGATTACAAATCAGGTGCTCTACCATCTGAGCTAAGCCGGCCCGCCGGCGTCCATGCGTCAGAGAACGCCGAACGTCCAGCCCTCGCTTTGCGCGATCGGCGGGGTCATCCGCGCCGGACGCCAGAAATCGGCGTTGCCGGCGCTGCGACGCAGCCACGCCGCGGCGAGGATCGCATCGGTCGCATGATCGTCATAGCGCGCGAGCGGCAGGTGCGGCCGGGCGCCGAGCGCTGCCAGCGCGGCATCGAGCGCCTCGGCGGTGCGCAATTTGCTGATGCCCTTGCGCAGCCCCGCCGCGCGGGCGGCGATCGCGGTGTAGATTTCGACGACCGTCGCGCCGGTCGCCGGCACCGGGTCGAACGGCCAGATCGCGATCCGCTCGTTCAACCGGTGGAGCAGCCGCATCCCGGCGAAGCTCGCCTTGGCGACCTGCGCCGCGCCGATCGCGTCATAGACGGTCGAGGGTTTGGTCGACTGATCCGCCCCGGTCTCGCAGACCCGCCAGTGGAGGAAGTCGCGCTTCGCCCCGTCCGCCGCGCCGAGATAGAAATGCCGCCCGCGCCGCGCCGCGAGGAAGCTGGCGGCGCCGAGATCGGCATCGTCGCTGTGCGTGTCGACATAATGCCACAGCGCGCGGGCGTCGGCGGTGTCGGTCTCGCCCGGCAGATGCGCGCCGCGCGCGACGAACGGGGCGGAGAAGCTGAAATCGAACCCGACCAGCAGCGGCGCGTCGGCGCGCGCCAGCAGCCAATCGAGCACCGCGCTGCGCGACCAGATTCGGCCGGCGGGCTCGACCAGCACCGGCGCCGCATCGCCCGCGCCGCATTCGGCGACCGCGATCCCGCGATGCCGCGCGCCCTTCGCTCCCGACCAGTCGATCGCGACGAAGCGCGTGAAGCGATCAGGGGCGGGGGCCGAAGGTGGCACGCTGCGGTTTTTTCGCGCGATCCCACCACGCCCGGCGGATGACATTGCGCACGCGCTCTTCGTCCGCCGCGCCGTAACGCACGAGCAGCCCGGGCCAGCCCTCGTAATGCGGGGTCTGCCAGAAGGTTTCGGGCTCGGTGTCGAGCAGCACCGCTTTTTCCTCGTGCGGTGCCATGACGTGAAAACTGTCCGGCTCGCGCCCGGGCGAGACGAAGGCCTTGCCGTTCACCTTGGGGCAGGGGGTGCCGTAGAAGGGCGCCATTGCCACATCCGGCAACGCGCACGCGAAGGCGACAACCTCTGCCCAATCCTTCATTGCAGCACCGCGATCGCTTCGGCCGAGAAGCGCGCGATATCGAACCGCGCCGGACCCGGATCTTCGCCGCGCCGCACGATGACGAGGCGATGCTGGGGGATGACCATCACCGATTGCCCGCGGTTACCCTGCGCGGCGTAGCTGCCGACCGGAAGCCCCTGCTTCGGCCCGAACAGCCACATCGTCGCGCCATAGCCTGGTCCTTCCGCCGGCTGCGGCCCGGCGGCACTGGTCATATAGCGCATCCAGCCCGCCGGGAGCAGGCGGCGGCCTTGCCATACGCCGTCCTGCAGCCAGAATTGTCCGAGCCGCGCGAGATCGCGGGCGGTAGTCCACACTTGGCTGGAGAGGATGTAATTGCCCTGCCAGTCGGTCCCGGTGGTGGTATGGGTCATGCCGAGCGGGTGGAACAGCCCGCCGTGCGGCAGATTGGCGTAGCGCGCCTCGCCCAGCGTCGCGCGCAGGCTGCGCGTCGCGAGCAGGATATCGTTATTGGCGTAGCGGAAGCGCGTCCCGCGCGCGGCCTCGATCGGCCAGCCGGTCGCGCTCTCGGTGACCGCGGTGCCGCCGAAATAGATCGCATCGGTGCGGTTGCCGGCGGTGTCGCTGTGCAACCCGCTCGCCATCCGCATCAGATTGTCGAGCGTGATCGCGGCGCGCGGATCGCCGGGATGGCGCCATTCGGGGATCGTCGCCGGACGATGCGGATCGATCCGCGCGGTGACAGAGGCGATGCCGACCAATGTGCCGGCGATGCTCTTGGCGACCGACCAGGTGCGATTGGCGACGAACGGGCCGAAGCCCGGCGCATATTGTTCGGCGACGATGCGGCCGTCCTTGAGGATCACCACGCCGGTCGTCACGCTCTCCGCGCCGAAGCTCGCGCGATCGAATGCGCGCGCAACGAGCGCGGCGAGCCCCGGCGAGGGGCGCGGCGCGATGCCGGCATCGCCCATCGGCCATTGGCGCGGATCGGGGATGAGCGCGGTCGGCGGGGTAGCGGACGGATTGACCCGGTCGGCGTGCGCCCCGATCGGCGAAAGGTAACAGCCGAAGCGTGGCCGCCACATCGCGCGGCGCGGCGCGAGCTGGCCGTCGAACGCGACCGTCACGATCCGCGCGCGCCGGTCGACCGTCGCGGGGAGCGTCGGGACGATCGCGTCATATTCGGGATAGATGCCGCGCAACTCGACCGAGGCGATCTGCGCCTCGGTACGGCCGGCGTCGAAAATGCCCTCGCACAAGGTGAGCGCCTTATACCCGGCGGCGACCGCCTGATGATAGGATTGTTGCGAGGTCGGGTGAATCTGCTGCGCCGAAACCGGCGTGGCGAGTGCCAGCAGCGCGACTGCCGTCATGCCGGACTTGATCCGGCATCCAGGGCCACTGATGCCGTCGCCTGAGACTCTGGATGCCGGGTCGGGCTCGGCATGACGGTAAATGGAGCGGCGCCGGCTGCCGGTTTCCAGCGGATGATGATCGGTTCTACGTATTCTTTTCACGCCGGCGTTCGTCCCACCAGGCGAGCCGCTCGGCAACCCTTTTCTCATATCCGCGCCCGGTCGGCTGGTAGAAATTCTCGGGATTCATCCCTTCCGGCCAATAGTTTGCGCCGGAGAAGGCATCATCGCTGCTATGATCGTATTCATAGCCCTTGCCATAGCCGATCTCCTTCATCAGCCGCGTCGGGGCGTTGAGGATATTGGCGGGCGGCATCAGCGATCCCGTCTCGCGCGCCGACCGCCACGCCGCCTTCATCGCCTCATAGGCGGCGTTCGATTTGGGCGCGGTGGCGAGGTACAGGCACGCCTGGACGATCGCCAATTCGCCTTCGGGCGAGCCGAGCAGCTCATAGGCGTCCTTGGCGGCGATGCACTGGGTCAGCGCCTGCGGATCGGCCATGCCGATATCCTCGACCGCCATGCGGGTCAGCCGGCGCAATGCGTACAGCGGCTCCTCCCCGGCGACGAGCATCCGCGCGAGATAGTAAAGCGCGGCTTGCGGATCCGATCCGCGCACCGATTTGTGGAGCGCGGAGATGAGGTTGTAATGCCCCTCGCGATCCTTGTCGTACACCGCGACGCGGCGCTGGAGGAAGGATGACAGCCCGGCCGGATCGAGCGGCTCGGTGATGCCGACCGAGAACAAGGTCTCCGCCTGATTGAGCAGGAAGCGCCCGTCGCCGTCCGCGCTCGCCACCAAAGCCTCGCGCGCCGGCGGGGTGAGCGGGAGGGGGCGCTCCATCTCCGCCTCGGCGCGATCGAGCAGCCGGCTCAGCGCGTCATGATCGAGGCGGTGGAGGATCAGCACCTGCGCGCGGCTGAGCAATGCCGCGTTGAGCTCGAACGACGGGTTTTCGGTCGTCGCGCCGACCAATGTGACGGTGCCGTTCTCGACATAGGGCAGGAAGCCGTCCTGCTGCGCGCGATTGAAACGGTGGATTTCGTCGACGAACAGCAGGGTGCGGCGCCCGGTGCGCATATGCTCGCGCGCCTCGGCGAAGACCTTCTTGAGATCGGCGACCCCCGAGAACACCGCCGAGATTGGCGCGAAACGCAGCCCCACCGCATCGGCGAGCAGCCGCGCGATCGTCGTCTTGCCGGTGCCGGGCGGCCCCCACAGGATCATCGAGGAGAGCCGCCCCGCCGCAACCATCCGCCCGATCGCGCCTTCCGGCCCGGTGAGATGCTCCTGCCCGACCACCTCGTCCAGCGCGCGCGGGCGCAGCCGATCGGCCAGCGGCGCATCGGCGGCGGGGAGTTCCTCGGGCGGGGAGGCGGGTTCGAACCCGGCGAACAAGTCAGCCATCTGGCCAAGATAGGGGGCTCGTCGATTTTTTCACAGCGGGGGTTGCATCCGTTGTATCAAGATATATCTTAGCGCCATCTTGATATATAGAGGATACAACATGTTTCATGGAATGCACGGCCGCCGCGGCGGCCATTGCGGGCCGCGCGGTCATCGTGGCGGCGGCTGGGGCGCCTTTGGCGGCGAATGGTCATTCGGCGGCGCGGAGCGCGGCGGTGGCGGTCGTGGCCGACGAATGTTCGACGGCGGCGAATTGCGCCTCGTGCTGCTCAAGCTGATCGCCGACGAGCCGCGCCACGGCTATGAATTGATCCGCGCGATCGAGGAATTGACCGGCGGCGATTATGCGCCCAGCCCGGGGGTGGTCTATCCGACGCTAACCCTGCTCGAAGAGATGGGCTTCATAGAGGAGCAGGCCAATGAGGAGAAGCGCAAGCGCTACGCCGCGACCGACGAAGGCCGCGCGCATCTGGAGGAGAATCGCGAGCAGGCCGAGGCGCTGATCGAGCGGCTCACCCGCGTCGGCGAGCGTCGCCAGCGCACCGACGGCGCGCCGATCCGTCGCGCGATGGGCAATTTGCGCGTCGCGCTCGAGCATCGGCTGGCACGGGGCGAATTCTCGCAGGATACGCTCCACGATGTCGCCGCGCTGATCGACGAGGTCGCGCAGAAGATCGAGCGGCTGCGGTGAGCGTTTCGCTCGCACGCGTGCCGACCGCTTCGGCGAGCCGCTATCTCCAGCAGCTCGCCAAGCATTGGAGTCACAAGATGGTCGTCACCTTCTCGCCCGAGGAGGGGACGATCGACTTCCCTAACGGCAGCCGGCTGGAGATGCGCGCCGACAGCGAAACGCTGGATGTCGCGCTGACCGTTCCCGCGGGGGAAGATGTCGAACGGATGCGCGGCGTGGTGGCGAGCCACCTCGATCGTTTCGCGTTCCGCGAGGCGCCGCTGACCTTCGACTGGCGCGAGGGGTAGGCTAACCTCCGTTCGCCCCGAGCTTGTCGAAGGGCTGCTTTTTCTTCCTCGGAAGAAAAGGACAGGGCTTCGACAGGCTCAGCCCGAACGGTGGGAGGTTTAACGCCGCTCCAACGCCAGATACGCATCCAGTACCGCCTGATTGGCGACATCCCAGCGATAGCCGGCTGCCTTGCGGTGGCCGGCTTCGCCCATTGCTTCGCGCAGCGCCGGATCGGCGACGATCCGCGCGATCGCATCGGCATAGGCCGCCACATCGCGCGGCGGGACGAGGAAGCCGTTGACCCCGTCCTCGACCAGATCGACCGCCCCGGTGGCGCGCGCCGCGACGACCGGGACGGCGCTCGCCATCGCCTCGGTGGTGACGTTGCCGAAGGTTTCGGTGACGCTGGGGTTGAAGAACACATCCATCGACGCGACCGCGCGGCCGAGCGCGTCGCCCGACTGGAAGCCGGTGAACACCGCATCGGGCACCGCCTCGGCGAACCAGTCGCGCGCCGGGCCTTCGCCGACCACCAGCACCTTGTGCGCCACCCCGCGCCGCTTGAGCTCGGTCGAGACCTCGGCGAAGATGTCGAGCCCTTTTTCCTTGACCAGCCGCCCGAGGAAACCGACCGCCATCTCGTGATCGGCGATGCCGAGCGAGCGCCGCCACGCCAGATCGCGCCGGTCGGGGCGGAAGCGATCGTGGTTGATCCCGCGCGACCAGATTCCCATCGGCGCGGTAACCCCCCATTCGGCGAGCAGCGCCATCATGCTGTTGCTGGGGACGAGCACGCGATCGAAGCGGTTGTAGAACCGCGTCATCAGATATTTGACCAGCGGCTCGAGGAACCCGAGGCCGTAATAGCTGCAATAGGTTTCGAACCGTGTGTGGAACGAGGCGACCGCCGGGATATTGTTCCGGCGCGCCCAGCGCACTGCGGCATGGCCGAGGATTTCGGGGGCGGAGACGTGGACGATATTGGGCGCGAACGCCTCCAGATCGGCGCGCGGTCGCGCCGGCAGCCCGCGCGCGAGCTTATATTCGCCGCGCCCGGCGAACATCGGGAAGGACGGCACGTCGACCAGATCGCCGACCGGCGGAAAGGCGGGTTCGGGCACCGTCGGCGAATAGACACGGACCTTCACCCCGCGTTCGAGCAGATACCCGACGAGCAGGTTGAGCGACTGGTTGGCGCCGTCGCGCACATAATTGTAATTGCCGCTGAACAAGGCGACGCGAAGATCGGACGGCTCCATAGCGGCGCGCGTTAGTGGCTGATCGTGGCGAAAACTAGGGCGACCGGTAGGATACAGTCCGGTTTTCATCGTTCTGTTATCGTCATGCCGGATTTGATCCCGCATCCAGTGCCGCAGACGGCAGCATTCGTCGCCCTGGATGCCGGGTCGAGCCCGGCATGACGATGTTCGCAGTCAGCCGCGCCTATTCGGTCGCGATCTCGCTCTTGCGCTTGATGCGGCGGATGCGCGGTTCGCGGGTCAGCGCGGCTTCGCGCCGGATCGTTTCGCGCATCTCGTCGCGCTTCTCGTGGATCGAGGCGATCACCGGCCCCATCGCGACGCCGAGATCGACGAGCACCGCCTCCGACAATTGCAGCGAGCTTTCCAGCGTTTCGGGCACCGCATCGGTCACCCCGGCGCGGTAGAGCTCGGCGGCGTGGCGCGTATCGCGGGCGCGCGCGATGATCGGCAGATCGGGGGCGAGCGCGCGGATCCGCCGCGCCAGCCGAACGGTCAGCACCGGATCGTCCATCGTCAGGATCAGCGCACGCGCGGCGGGCAGATCGAGCCGATCGACCAGCCCGCCGCGCGCGACATCGCCGAACATCACCGGATAGCCGCTGAGCTGGCCCGCCTTCACCGCGTCGATATCGGCTTCCACCGCGATATAGGGCTGGTCGTGCGCGGTGAGCATATCCGCCACCAGCCGCCCGACACGGCCGAAGCCGATCACCACCGAGCGCTGCACGCCCGCGGTTTCGGGCACGGCATGCGGATCGAGCGTCGTATCGAGCCGCCGCGCGACCGCGGTGCCGGCACGCGCGAGCAGCGGGGTGATCGTCAATCCGATCGCGGTGACGGTTTGCCAGAAGGCGGCGGTGGAAGCCTGGATGAGCTGCGCCTGCGCCGCGGCGGCGAGCACGATCAGCGTGGTTTCGGAGGGGCTGCCCATCAGCAGCCCGGTCTCGGCCGCGACCCCGCGCCGCGCATTGGCGACGCGCAACAGCAGATAGGTGACGATCGTCTTGATCGCCACCACCCCGATCACCGCGAGCAGCAATTCGCTCCAATTGTCGATGATCGAGCTGAGGTCGACGCTCATCCCCACCGTGATCAGGAACACCCCGAGCGCGAGCCCCTTGAACGGGGCAGTGATCACCTCGACTTCGGTATGATATTCGGTCTCGGCGATCAGCAGCCCGGCGAGCAGCGCCCCGACGATCGGCGACAGACCCGCCGCGGTGGTCGCGACGCTGGCGACGATCACCACCAGCAGCGAGGCGGCGAGGAACAATTCAGGGCTTTTGGTGCGCGCGGCCTGCGCGAACAGCCGCGGCAGGACGAGGCGCCCGCCGATGTACATCGCCACCACCGTCAGCCCGCCGCGCAGCGCGACGCCGGCCAGCCCCTGCCACCCGGTATCGCTCGCGGTGGGGGCCATCGCGCCGAGCGCGAAAATGATCGGGACCAGCGCGAGATCCTCGAACAACAGCATCGCGAAGGCGCCGCGCCCGACCGCGCCGGTCGTCCCGACCAGCGGCAGCACCAGGGCGGTGGAGGACAAGGCGAGCGCCAGCCCGAGCCCGATCGCGCCCGCCCAATTCTGCCCCAATAGGTGCAGCCCAGCGCCGATCAGCAGCCCCGAACCGAGCAATTCGGCGGCGCCGGTGCCGAACACCAGCCGGCGCATCGACCATAACCGCCGGAACGACAATTCGAGCCCGATCGAGAACAGCAGCAGCACGATGCCGAATTCGGCGAACGGCTCGATCGCATGTGGATCGGTGATCGTGAAATAATAGAGCCACGGCGCATCGTCGACCAGCCGCCCGAGCCCCGCCGGGCCGACCAGCATGCCGACGAGGATGAACCCGATCACCGGGCTGATCTTGAAACGCGCGAAGGCGGGGATCACCAGCCCCGCCGCGCCGAGAATGACCAGCGCGTCGCTGAAGCCTTTATTGTCCAATCCGATCGCCATAACGTTATCCTAAGCAGAGGCGGGGGGCGCTGTCAGGACGAGTCGATGGAAAAATACGATATCGTCATTGTCGGTGGCGGCCCGGCGGGGATGATGGCCGGGCTGCTCTTCGCGCGCGCCGGCCTCGGCGTGGCGGTGCTGGAGAAGCATCGCGACTTCCTGCGCGATTTCCGCGGCGATACCGTCCACCCCTCGACGCTCGATCTGTTCGACGAACTGGGACTGTTCGACGCCTTGCTCGCCGAGCCGCACGACAAGATCGAGGAAATCGGCGCGGTCGTTGCGGGGCACGATTATCGGCTGGCCGATTTCACCCATTTGCCGGGGCGCGGACGCTTCGTCGCGCTGATGCCACAATGGCATTTCCTCGATTTCGTCGCACGCCAGGCGCGGCGCTATCCGGGGTTCGATCTCCGGATGGAGACCGCCGGCGCCGCGCTGATCGCAGGCGAGGGCGGGCGGATCGCCGGGGTGCGCACCGCGCAGGGCAAGGAATTGCGGGCGCGACTGGTGATCCTTGCCGACGGGCGCGATTCGGCGTTGTGCGATGCGGCCGGGTTGCCGCGCACCGATCTGGGGGTGCCGATCGACGTCTTCTGGTTCCGCGTCCCCAAGGAGCGCGGCGCGGAGAATCGCACCGCCGCCTATCTCTCGCAGGGGCAGATGGTCGTCGCGATCGATCGCGGTGATTATTTCCAGTGCGCGCGCGTGATCCGCAAGGGCAGCGCGGCCGAGGTGCGTGAGCGCGGCATCGCGACCTTTCGCACCGATATGGCGGCAGCGGCGCCGGTGATCGCACCGGGCATCGCGGCGGTGCGCGATTGGGACGATGTGAAATTGCTGTCGGTCTCGCTCGACCGGCTGACGCGCTGGCACCGGCCGGGGCTGCTCGCGATCGGCGATGCGGCGCATGCCATGTCGCCGGTCGGCGGGGTGGGGATCAATCTTGCGATCCAGGATGCGGTGGCGGCGGCGAATATCCTCGCCGCGCCGATGTTGCGCGGGGAGGATCCCGATGCGTTGCTCGCGAAGGTGCAGGCGCGGCGGATGTTTCCGGTGAAGGTGATCCAGGCGATCCAGCGCGCGGCGCATCGCAACGTGCTCGAACGCGCGCTTTCCGGCGAGATCGCGCACGCGCCGCTGTTGCTGCGGCTATTCGACCGGGTGGCGCTGCTCCGCCGCATTCCGGCGCGGGTGCTGGGGCTGGGCGTGCGGCGCGAGCATATCCGGTCGCCGGCGAACAACTAGAGATTCCGCATCAATCTCCGTTCGCCCTGAGCTTGTCGAAGGGCTGTACTTCTTTCTGCGGAAGAAAGGGCGGGGCTTCGACAAGCTCGGCCCGGACGGGGAGAGCGCGGCGCAAAAAAAACCGGCGCCCGCAGCGGATGCGGACGCCGGTTTCGTCATTCCGGCGCTAGCGCCGGGCCGAAATCAGGCCCAGGTCGCCATCTTGGCTTCGAGGTTGGCGCGGATCGCCTCGAAGAACTGCTCGGTGGTCATCCACTTCTGATCCGGGCCGATCAGGATCGCGAGATCCTTGGTCATGTCGCCCGCCTCGACCGTCTCGATGCAGACCTGCTCGAGCGTCTCGGCGAAGCGCGTCACGTCGGGCGTGCCGTCGAACTTGCCGCGATACTTGAGCCCGCCGGTCCAGGCGAAGATCGACGCGATCGGGTTGGTCGAGGTCGCCTTGCCCTGCTGGTGCTGGCGATAGTGGCGGGTGACGGTGCCGTGCGCCGCCTCGGCCTCGATCGTCTTGCCGTCCGGGGTCATCAGCACCGAGGTCATCAGCCCGAGGCTGCCGAAGCCCTGCGCCACCTGATCCGACTGCACGTCGCCGTCGTAATTCTTGCAGGCCCAGACGAATTCGCCGTTCCACTTCAGCGCGCTGGCGACCATGTCGTCGATCAGGCGATGCTCGTAGACGATGCCGGCGTCCTTGAACTTGTCCTTGAATTCGCTCTCGAACACCTCGGCGAAGATATCCTTGAAGCGCCCGTCATAGGCCTTGAGGATCGTGTTCTTGGTCGACAGGTACAGCGGCCAGTTGCGGCCGAGCGAATAGTTCATCGAGGCGCGCGCGAAATCGCGGATCGATTCGTCGAGATTGTACATCCCCATCGCCACGCCGGCGCCGGGGAAATCGTACACGTCCTTCTCGATGACGGTGCCGTCCTCGCCCTCGAACTTCATCGTCAATTTGCCCTTGCCGGGCACCTTGAAATCGGTCGCGCGATACTGGTCGCCGAAGGCGTGACGGCCGACGACGATCGGGTGGGTCCAGCCCGGGATCAGCCGCGGCACGTTGCGGATCACGATCGGCTCGCGGAAGATCACGCCGCCCAGGATGTTGCGGATCGTGCCGTTGGGCGATTTCCACATCTGCTTGAGGCCGAATTCCTCGACCCGCGCCTCGTCCGGGGTGATCGTCGCGCACTTCACCGCGACGCCATATTTCTGCGTGGCGTGCGCGCTGTCGATCGTCACCTGGTCGTTGGTCGCGTCGCGATGCTCGACGCCGAGGTCGTAATAATCGAGCTCGATATCGAGATACGGCTTGATCAGGCGTTCGCGGATCCATTCCCAGATGATCCGAGTCATTTCGTCGCCGTCGATCTCCACGACGGGCGTCTTCACCTTGATCTTCGCCATGTGCGCTTCCTTGAGACTAGGGAGGTTTGGCGTGCCGATAGGAGGAAGGGCGCGGGGGATCAACCGTTGCGCGTTGTGTGTGCCACAGCACACCGCTAGACAGCCGGCATGTCATCGCTCGATAAATCGGACGGCCCCGGCGGCCTCCCCACGACTACGACCGTCAAATGGCGCTTTCCCGCGGTTCATCCCGAGGGGCAGAAGTTCGTCGCCATCGCGTTCGGCCTCACCCTGCTGCTGACGATCGCCTCCAACATCTTCTTCTGGCCGATGCTGGGGCTGACGGTGTGGGTCGCGGCGTTCTTCCGCGATCCGGTGCGCACCACCCCGCGCGGCGACGATCTGGTGATCGCGCCCGCCGACGGGCTGGTGACGATGATCGAGCGCGTCCCGGTGCCGCGCGAACTGACCGGCGAGCTCGGCACCGAGCCGATGGTCCGCGTCTCGATCTTCATGTCGGTGTTCGATGTCCATATCAACCGCGCCCCGATCGCCGGGACGATCAAGCAAGTCGTTTATATCTCGGGCAAGTTCCTCAATGCCGATCTCGACAAGGCATCCGAGGACAATGAGCGCCAGCATTTCGTGGTCGAGGGGTTCGACGGGCGCCGCGTCGGCTTCACCCAGATCGCCGGGCTCGTCGCACGCCGCATCGTCGGCTTCGCGCGGGTCGGCGATATCGTCGCGGTCGGCCAGCGCGTCGGGCTGATTCGCTTCGGCAGTCGCGTCGACGTGTTCCTCCCCGAAGGCTGCGCGCCGCAGGTGGCGCTCGGCCAGCGCTCGGTCGCCGGCGAGACGATCATCGGTCGGTTCGGCGGACAACCGGTGAGCGGCACCGCGCAATGACGCGACCGCCGCGCCGCCGGGTCGGCCTGCCGTTGCGCGCGGTGCTGCCCAATGCGGTGACCGCGCTGGGGCTGTGCGCGGGCCTCTCCGGCATCCGCTTCGCGATCGCCGGCTGGTGGGAACTGGCGGTGGCGATGGTGCTGCTCGCCGGGGTGCTCGACGGGCTCGACGGGCGCATCGCGCGGATGGTGCGCGGGCAGAGCCGGTTCGGCGCCGAGCTCGATTCGCTCGCCGACGCGATCTCCTTCGGGGTTTCGCCCGCGCTGATCCTCTACCTCTGGTCGCTCTCCGCGCTGCCGCGGTTCGGCTGGGCGGCGGCGCTGATGTTCGCGGTGTTCTGCGCGCTGCGCCTCGCGCGGTTCAACGCCAATATCGACGTGACCGAACAGCCGCATAAGTCCGCGGGCTTCCTCACCGGGGTGCCCGCGCCCGCGGGCGCGGGGCTGGCGCTGTTGCCGATGTTCCTGTGGTTCTGGAGCGGCGAGACGCTGTTGCGCTCGCCGTTCATCGTTGCACCGTGGACCGCGCTGGTCGCGCTGCTGATGGTATCGAGCCTCGCGACCTATTCCTGGGGCTCGCTTCGCCTGCGCCGCAACATCCGCTTCGAGGCGCTGGCGGTGGTGGTGGTGTTCGGCGCGGCGGCGGTCTCCGCGCCGTGGCACACCGCCTCCGCCCTGTGCATCATCTATCTGTTGACCGTGCCGTTCAGCATTGCCAGCTACAATCGCGTCAGGCGGCTGCGCGCAGCCGGGCAATCGGGGGCGCAACCGGGCGCAGCGGCGCCGACGCCGCCCGCCGCCTGACCGGCAGCCGGTGCGTGCTGCGCGCCGGCGTCACCACCGGCATCATCGCCAGCGGCGAACGGCCTGCCAGCGCCAGCCGGATCTTGTCGATATTCGGCCCCACCGTGCCGGCAATGGCATAGCTCGCCACGCCCAAGGTGCCCCCGAAAACCGCGATCGCCAGCATCATCATCATCTTGGCCTCCTGCGTGCCGATGTTCGTTCTATGTTCTGGCGTTGTGTTCCATGTATGTTCCAGCGTGTCAAGCGTTGTTCGAACGCTTCGTCATTCCCGCGAAGGCGGGAATCCATTCTGGCTGGCCGAGCGGTTCTTTCCACAACCTGTGCGAATGGATTCCCGCCTCCGCGGGAATGACGGTTGTGAGATATCGACCGCCGTTGCTTTTCGCCCCGCATTGCGCTAGGGGCGCGGCCTTCAACCCCACATGGGAAGCATCATCACCGGTGCGCCGGCTTGTAGCCGGTCGTCATTCTCGCTTCCCAGAGGCATAACCGGAAAGGAAATTACCTATGGCGGCTCCTGTCGTCACCATGCAGCAGCTTATCGAGACCGGCGCGCACTTCGGCCACCAGACGCATCGCTGGAACCCGAAGATGAAGCCGTATATCTTCGGCGATCGCAACGGCGTCCACATCATCGACCTGTCGCAGACCGTGCCGCTGTTCGCGCGCGCGCTCGAATTCGTCTCGTCGACCGTCGCCTCGGGCGGCAAGGTGCTGTTCGTCGGCACCAAGCGCCAGGCGCAGGAAGCGATCGCCGACGGCGCGCGCCGCTCGGGCCAGCATTTCGTCAACCACCGCTGGCTGGGCGGCATGCTCACCAACTGGAAGACGATCTCCAACTCGATCAAGCGCCTGAAGGCCCTTGAGGAGCAGCTTTCCGGCAACACCGCGGGCCTCACCAAGAAGGAAGTGCTCCAGCTCACCCGCGAGCGCGACAAGCTCGAGCTGTCGCTCGGCGGCATCCGCGACATGGGCGGCATCCCGGACGTGATGTTCGTGATCGACGCCAACAAGGAAGAGCTGGCGATCAAGGAAGCCAACACGCTCGGCATTCCGGTCGTCGCGATCCTCGATTCGAACGTGTCGCCGGACGGCATCGCCTTCCCGGTGCCGGCGAACGACGACGCGAGCCGCGCGATCCGCCTGTATTGCGAGGCGGTGGCGATCGCCGCCACCCGCGGCAACCAGGAGCAGCAGCGCCGCGGCGGCGCGGACCTCGGCGCGATGGCCGAGCCGATCGCCGAGGAGGCGCTGACCCCGGCGGCGGCCCCGGAAGCGGCCGAAGCGGCTGCCGAGGCCGAGCGCCAGATCGACGCCTGACCGTCGCTGAAATGTCATGCGGGCGGGGCAGGGCGGAACTGGCGCCTGCCCCGCCCGTACCCATATTCAACCGGTATCAATTGAAGGACTAGGACAATGGCCGATATCACGGCTTCGATGGTCAAGGACCTGCGCGAAAAGAGCGGCGCGGGCATGATGGATTGCAAGAAGGCGCTCAGCGAGACCAACGGCGACATGGATGCCGCGATGGACTGGCTGCGCACCAAGGGCCTCGCCGCCGCCGCCAAGAAGTCGAGCCGTACCGCGGCCGAGGGGCTGGTCGGCATCGAGGTTTCGGGCACCAAGGGCGCCGCGGTCGAAGTCAATTCGGAAACCGACTTCGTCGCCAAGAACGAACAGTTCCAGACCTTCGTCCGCGACGTCACCTCGGTGGCGCTCGAACTGGGTGACGATCTCGCGACGATCAAGGCGGCCCCGCTGGGCGGCAAGACCGTCGAGGAGGTGCTGACCACCAACATCGCGACGATCGGCGAGAACCAGAATCTGCGCCGCGCGAAGAAGCTCGAAGTCTCCAAGGGCGCGGTCGTGGGCTATGTCCACAACCAGCAGGCCCCGGGCCTCGGCAAGATCGGCGTGCTCGTCGCGCTGGAAAGCGATGCGGCGGACGATGTGCTGCAGTCGCTCGGCAAGCAGCTTGCGATGCACGTCGCGGCGGCTTTCCCCAAGGCGCTCAACGAGGAAGACCTCGACGAGGAAGAGATCGAGCGCGAGCGCGCGATCGCGACCGAAAAGGCGGCCGAGAGCGGCAAGCCGGCCGACATCATCGCCAAGATGGTCGAGGGCTCGATCGCCAAATATCGCAAGGAGCACGCGCTGGTCAGCCAGCTGTTCGTGATGGACGGCAAGACCAAGATCAGCGACGTCGTCGCCAAGGCGGCCAAGGACGCCGGCGCGTCGATCGTGCTCAAGGACTATGTCCGCTTCCAGCTCGGCGAAGGCATCGAGAAGGAAGCGTCGGACTTCGCCGCCGAAGTGGCTGCCGCGTCGGGCGTGCCGCAGAAGCAGGCCGAGCCGACCGCGTAAATTTGCGTAAGATCGGGGGAGGGGCTCCGGCTCCTCCCCTGCTTCGACCACCCCGGTTTTCGCCGGGGTTTTTTTGTCGGCGCTCAATCCAGATACCCGTCATTCCCGCGAAGGCGGGAATCCATTGCCGCTGCGCTTGCGTTTCAATCCGCCGGGCCAGCCAGAATGGATTCCCGCCTTCGCGGGAATGACGAAGGTTGTTGGCGTCGGTCGAATTTCGGACCGGACGGCGAGGGCGGGCCAATCGAAGGTTGCGGCGGTTACCAGCCCCGCCTAAGGTTCGCGGCCTTACCCCAGATATCCGGAACGCATGACCAGCCCCCGCTACAAACGCATCCTCCTGAAGCTCTCGGGCGAAGTCCTGATGGGCGAGGGCGGCAAGGCGATCGATCCCGAAGTTACCGCGCGCGTCGCGGCCGAAATCGCCGATGTGAAGGCGCAGGGCTATGAGCTGTGCATCGTCGTCGGCGGCGGCAACATCTTTCGCGGTCTTGCCGCGGCGGCGCAGGGCTTCGAGCGCGCGACCGCCGATTATATGGGGATGCTCGCGACGGTGATGAACGCGCTCGCGGTGCAGAATGCGCTCGAGCGGATCGGGGTCGATACGCGGGTGCAGTCGGCGATCCCGATGCAATCGGTGTGCGAGCCCTTCATCCGCCGCCGCGCCGCGCGGCATCTGGAAAAGGGGCGCGTGGTGATCTTCGCCGCGGGGGTCGGCTCGCCGTTCTTCACCACCGACAGCGGCGCCGCGCTGCGCGCTGCCGAGATGAATTGCGACGCCTTGTTCAAGGGCACCTCGGTCGACGGCGTCTATGATGCCGATCCCAAGCAGGTGCCGACGGCAAAGCGTTATGATACCGTGAGTTACGGCACGGTCCTGTCGAAGAATCTGAAGGTCATGGACGCCAGCGCGGTGGCGCTGTGCCGTGACAGCAACATTCCGATCGTCGTCTTCAACATCCGCGAACACGGCAATTTCGCTGCCGTGCTGCGCGGCGAGGGTGTGTCGACGGTGGTCCGCAACGAACAGGAGACGAAATAATGGCGGCCTATGACAAGGCGGACCTGGAGCGCCGGATGCACGGCGCGGTCGAATCGCTGAAGGGCGATCTCGGCGGCCTGCGCACGGGGCGCGCTTCCACCACATTGCTCGATCCGGTGACGGTCGAGGTCTATGGCGCACACATGCCGCTCAATCAGGTCGCGACCGTCTCCGCGCCCGAGCCGCGGATGCTGTCGGTGCAGGTGTGGGACAAGTCGAACGTCGGCCCGGTCGACAAGGCGATCCGCTCCGCCGGGCTCGGGCTCAACCCGATCGCCGACGGGCAGACGTTGCGGCTGCCGATCCCCGATCTGACCGAGGAGCGCCGCAAGGAGCTCGCCAAGCTCGCCGGGCAATATGCCGAAAAGGCCCGCATCGCCGCGCGCAATGTGCGCCGCGACGGGATGGATGCGCTCAAGACCGACGAGAAGAAGGGCGTGTTCGGCGAGGACGAGCGCAAGCGCCACGAGAATGAGGTGCAGAAGCTGACCGACAACACGATCGCCGAGATCGACGCGGCCGCGGCCGCGAAGGAAAAGGAAATCCTCGGCAAGTGATGTCGCTCTGCGCCCTTGGCCTGACGGGGCGTTCATGAGCACCGCGCCGATCCTCGCGGGCGGCGAGGGTGCCTTGCCGCGTCATGTCGCGATCATCATGGACGGCAACGGCCGCTGGGCGAAGAAGCGCTTCCTGCCGCGCGTCGCCGGACACAAGGCCGGGGTCGAGGCGGTGCGCGCGGTCAGCCGCGCGGCGCGCGCGATGGGGATCGAGGCGCTGACGCTCTACGCCTTCTCCAGCGAGAATTGGCGGCGGCCGGAGGAGGAAGTGGGCGACCTGATGGGGTTGCTGCGGCTGTTCATCCGTTCCGACCTCGCCGAGCTGGTACGCGAGAATGTGCGGCTGCGCGTGATCGGTGATTTCCGTCGTTTCCCGAACGATGTCGTGGCGCTGATCGACGATGCGATCGCGCGGACCGCGGGCAATAGCGGGCCGCTGCTGGCGATCGCGCTCAATTACGGCGGGCAGGCCGAGCTGACCAACGCCGCGCGGCGCCTCGCCGAGCGTGCCGCGGCGGGGGCGCTCGATCCTGCCGCGATCGATGCGGGGATGATCGAGGCGGAGCTCGATACGCATGATCTGCCCCCGCTCGATTTGCTGATCCGCACCTCGGGCGAGCATCGCCTGTCCAATTTTCTGCTGTGGCAGGCGGCTTATGCCGAATTGCTGTTCGTCGATACCCTGTGGCCCGATTTCGGGGTGGCCGAGCTGGAAGCGGCGGTGGCCGATTTCGCGCGGCGCCAGCGGCGGTTCGGGGGCCTGTGACGGCGACGAACCCGCGTGCGCGCTCCGACCTGCCGACGCGGGCGGTGACCGGCGTCGTGCTGATCGCGGTCGCGCTCGGCGCGCTGCTGTGGGGCGGTGTCGCCTTCTGGATCCTCGCGGTGGTCGCGGCGCTGATCATGATGGCCGAATGGGCCGCGCTGCACGGCGCATCCGCGCGCAACACGCGGCTCGCGCAATTCGCATTGTCGGTGCCGCTGGCGGTCATGGCCCCTGCGGCGCTGACGATCGTGCCGCACGATTTCTTCTCGCTCGGGCTGCTCGGCGGGGCGGCGTTCTTCGTGGTGATCGTGACGCGCCAACCGCGGCTGGCCGCCGGGGTGATCTATTGCGGGCTGCCGGTGCTTGCGCTGATGCTGATCCGGCGCCAGCATGAGGGCATCGTCTTCACCTTATGGGCGCTGGCTTTGGTCTGGGCTTGCGACATTGGCGCCTATTTCGCCGGCCGCGCGATCGGCGGGCCAAAGCTTGCGCCGGCGATCAGCCCGAACAAGACCTGGGCGGGGCTGATCGGCGGGGTCGTCGCTGCGGGCGCGTTCGGCGTCTTCATGCACTGGCGCTTCGGCCTGCCGTGGCGGCTGACGCTCGCGACCCCCGCGCTCGCGGTGCTGGCGCAGGCCGGCGACCTTTACGAAAGCTGGCTCAAGCGCCGCGCCGGGGTGAAGGATTCGGGCAGCATCATCCCCGGCCACGGCGGCGTCATGGACCGGCTCGACGGGCTTGTCCCGGTCGCGCCCGTCGCCGCCTTCCTCGTCATCCTCCCGCATCTGTATCCGGCATGAAAACAGTCACCATTTTAGGCGCGACCGGATCGGTCGGCACCTCCACCCTCGATCTGATCGAGCGCGCGCCGGGGGCGTTCCGCGTCCGCGCGCTGACCGCCAACAGCGATGTCGCCAAGCTGGCATCGGTCGCGATCCGCACCCGCGCCGAACGCGCGGTGATCGCCGACGAAGCACATCTTCCCGCCCTCCGTGACGCGCTTGCCGGGTCGGGCGTCGTTGCCGCGGGCGGCGCCGAGGCGGTGGCCGAGGCGGCGGGCGAGGGCGCCGACGTCACGGTCGCCGCGATCGTCGGCTGCGCGGGGCTCAAGCCGGTGATGGCGGCGATCCGCGCCGGGGGGACGATCGCGCTCGCCAACAAGGAGGCGCTGGTTTCCGCGGGCGACGTGATGAAGGCGGCGATCGTCGATCACGGCGCGACCCTGCTGCCGGTCGACAGCGAGCATAACGCTATTTTCCAATGCCTTGATGCAAGGCTTTCGCACCGCATCCGACGGATCATCCTGACCGCGAGCGGCGGCCCGTTCCGCGATCGCCCGCTGGCGGAGATGGCGGAGATCACGCCGGCACAGGCGGTGGCGCACCCCAATTGGTCGATGGGCGCCAAGATCTCGGTCGATTCGGCGACGATGATGAACAAGGGGCTGGAGCTGATCGAGGCGTTCCATCTCTTCCCGCTCGGTCACGAGCAGATCGATATCGTGGTGCATCGCCAGTCGGTGATCCACTCGATGGTCGAATATGTCGACGGCTCGACGCTGGCGCAGCTCGGCACCCCCGACATGCGCACCCCGATCGCTTATGCGCTGGCGTGGCCCGATCGGATGGCGACCCCCGGCGAGCCGCTCGATCTCACCCGCATCGGCCGGCTCGATTTCGAGGCGCCCGATCCGGTGCGTTTCCCCGCGCTGCGGCTGGCGCGCGAGGCGGTCGAAGCGGGCGGGGCGCGTCCCGCGGTGCTCAACGCGGCGAATGAAGTCGCGGTGGCGGCATTTCTCGGCGGTGGTGCGCGGTTCCTCGAAATTGCCGCAATCGTTGCCGATACCCTCGAACGCTTCGACCCGCCCGCGCCTCAGACGCTCGATGCGGTGCTGGACATCGACCGTGAGGCGCGGCGACTGGCGGCGGAGTGTGTGAAGGAACGCGTCGCTTGATCCAGTCCCCGGGCCTCTTGCTGACCATCGTGGCGTTCGCGCTGGTGATCGGCCCGCTCGTGTTCATTCACGAGCTGGGGCATTATCTCGCCGCGCGCTGGTGCGGCGTGAAATCGGAAACCTTCTCGATCGGCTTCGGGCGCGAGATCGCCGGCTGGACCGACCGGCGCGGGACGCGCTGGAAGCTCGGCTGGCTCCCGCTGGGCGGCTATGTCCGCTTCGCCGGCGACATGAACGCCGGCAGCCAGCCCTCCGCCGACTGGCTCGCGCTTCCCGCGGCCGAGCGGCAGCGCACCTTCCAGGCCAAGACGGTGTGGCAACGCGCGTTCATCGTCGTCGCCGGCCCGGCGATCAACTTCCTCGCCGCGATCCTGATCCTCGCCGGCTTCGCATTGGCCTATGGCGACAGCGTAACCCCGCCGGTGGTGGGCGCGACGCTCCCCAATTCGGCGGCGGCGCGCGCCGGGCTGGTGCCGGGCGACCGCATCGTCGCGCTCGGCGGCCGCGCGGTCGACACGTTCGAGAGCATGTCACGCTACGTCCGGATCCGCCCCGGCGAAACGATCCGGGTCGATTATGTCCGCAAGGGCGTCGCCGCCTCGGTGCCGGCGACGATCGGCGTGCGGCACGAGCGCGATCGCTTCGGCAACGATTATCGCATGGGCGTGCTGGGGCTGAGCGCGACCGCGCCGGTCTATCGCGAGGTCGGCCTGCTGGAGGCGCCGGTCGTCGCGGTGCGCCGCACCGGGCAGATCGTGTCGATGATGGTCGAGACGATCGGGCAGGTCGTCACCGGGCGCCGCTCGGTCGCCGAGCTCGGCGGGCCGCTGTCGATCGCCAAGGTTTCCGGCGAACAGATCACATTGGGGCCGGAAGCGTTCGTTTTCCTGATCGCCCTGGTGTCGATCAATCTGGGGTTCATCAACCTGCTGCCAGTTCCGATGCTGGATGGCGGGCACCTCATGTTCTATGCGATCGAGGCGGTGCGTCGCCGGCCGGTCGGGCCGGAAGCGCAGGAATGGGCCTATCGCGGCGGACTGGCGGCGATTCTCGCATTGATGCTGCTGGTGACGTTCAATGATCTGGATAATTTGGGCCTGTGGCGCAGCCTCGCCGGCTTGATCGGCTGATCAAGCTGGGGCAGGGCGCAGCACGCGGTGGACTAAGGGTAGCTTTCAGGGTGGATTGGTGACGGCTTTGACAACAACTCTTCGCCCGCAATCGGTGGCATTGCTGCTCGCCGGCACGATGCTGGCCGGCGTGCCGCTGGCGGCTGCCGCACAGACCGCGCCCGCCGAGCAGGCGCCGGCTCCCGCTGCGGCCCCCGCCGCGCCGGCTGCCGCTCCGTCCGCGCCCGCGGTGCAGGTGGTGCGCACGATCCGCTCGCTGCGGGTCGACGGATCGCAGCGCATCGAGCCGGAAACCGTGCTGAGCTACACCAAGCTCCGGGTCGGCGATTCCTACACCAACGAGACGCTCGATCAGGCGATCAAGGATCTCTACGCCAGCGACCTGTTCGCCGACGTCACCGTCACCGGTGCGGAATCGGGCGATATCGTGCTGCGCGTGCGCGAGAACCCGATCATCAACCGCGTGATCCTGGAGGGCAACAAGCGCCTCAAGGAAGATAAGATCTCCAAGGAGATCAAGCTCAAGCCGCGCCAGATCTTCACCCGTTCGGCGGTGCGCGCGGATGTCGCGCGGATCATCGAATTGTATCGCCGGCAGGGCCGCTTCGCCGCCAGCGTCGATCCGAAGATGGTCAACCTCGACCAGAATCGCGTCGACGTGGTGTTCGAGATCAGCGAGGGGCCGAAATCCAAGGTCCGCCAGATCAACATCATCGGCAACCAGGTGTTCGATGATGCCAAGCTGCGGTCGCAGATGGCGACGAAACAATCGCGTTTCTTCCGCTTCATGTCGTCCAACACGTCCTACGATCAGGATCGTCTGGCCTACGATCAGCAGAAGCTGCGCCAATTCTATCTCACCAACGGCTATGCCGACTTCCGCGTCACGAGCGCGGTGGCAGAGCTGACCCCAGATAAGCGTGATTTCATCATCACTTATGTGGTGGAGGAGGGGCCGCGTTACAAGTTCGGCAACGTCTCCGTCGACAGCGATATTCGCGATTTCGACAACAAGCGCATGGCGCAGACGCTCTCGATCAAGAAGGGCGACTGGTATGACGCGAAGAAGGTCGAGGACACGGTCGACAGCCTGAGCCAGACGGCGGGCTTGTTCGGCTATGCCTTCGCCGACGTGAACCCGGAATTCTCGCGCGACCGCGACGCGCTGACGATGTCGATCAATTTCCACATCGCCCAGGCGCAGCGCACCTATGTCGAGCGGGTGGAGATCACCGGCAACACCCAGACGCAGGACAAGGTGGTCCGCCGCGAGGTTCGCCTCGCGGAAGGCGATGCCTTCAACAGCTTCCAGGTCAAGCGCTCGACCGATCGCATCAACAGCCTGGGCTATTTCCAGGACAAGTTCGAGATCAAGCAGACCCCGGGCTCAGCGCCCGATCGCGTCGTGCTCGAGGCGAACGTCGAGGAAAAGGCGACGGGTCAGCTCCAGCTGTCGGCGGGCTATTCGAGCCTCGAACGCTTCATCATCCAGGCCAACATCACCCAGTCGAATTTCCGCGGCAAGGCGCAGGAATTGCGCGCCGGCGTCAATTATTCGGCTTATTCCAAGTCGGTCGAGCTGGGCTTTACCGAGCCCTATCTGTTCGATCGCAACATCGCGCTGGGCGTCGACCTTTTCCGGCGCGATTACAACTCGTTCAACTATCTCGGCACCGATCGCCAGACGACCTACAGCCAGACGTCGACCGGCTTCCAGGTGCGGCTCGGCGTGCCGCTGACCGAATATTGGTCGCTGTCGGGCCGTTACGGGCTGTCCTATGACGAGGTGAGCCTCGACCGGGGCACCTATTACACCGATTCGAACGGTGACGGCATCCGCGGCAACAGCCCGGGCGACAAGTGCGATTCGCTGCTCGCTGGCCGCTATCTCTGCGATTCGCTCGGCAACCGGCTGACATCGTCGGTCGGCTATTCGCTGATGTACAACAGCCTCAACAGCCGGCTGCGGCCGACCAAGGGGACGCGCTTCTCGTTCAGCCAGGATTTCGCCGGGCTGGGCGGCGACGTGCGCTACATCCGCACCCGCGCGGAAGGCGCGAAATTCTGGGGCGTCGGCAAGGGCTTCGTTTTCTCGTTCGTCGGCGAGGCGGGCTATATCAAGTCGCTCGAATCGAGCCGCGGGCCGGGGATCGACAAGGTTCGCATCACCGATCGCTTCTACCTCGGCGAGCCGCAGTTCCGCGGCTTCGACATCCGCGGCGTCGGCCCGCGCGTGCTGCGTCAATATTATACGACCGATTCCTCGGGCAAGCAGGTGCTCATCACCGATCGCAACCAGATCGTCGACGACGCGCTGGGCGGCAATGCTTATTACCTCGGCCGGATCGAGCTGGAACTGCCGCTCGGCTCGGGCGCGCGTGAGCTCGGGCTGCGTCCGTCGATCTATGTCCAGGCGGGCAGCCTGTTTAGCATGACTCGGCCGCTGGATACGGCAACCTTCCCGGTCGCGGCGGACGGAACCGTGCTCCCGTTGCCGGCGACGAATGCCTCGGGCCAGGCGCTGTACAATTACACTCTGGGCAACGGCACGGTCGCAACGACCACCTGCGCCGCGGGCCTTCCCACGCCGGGCGGCGGGTGCAACGGCGTCGTCCCGAACTCGCCGATCATCGCGTCGCAGCCGTTCAAGGAAACCTATTACGGCGGCTCGGCCAGACCGCGCCTGTCGATCGGTTTCGGCGTCAACTGGACCTCGCCCTTCGGTCCGTTGCGTATCGATATCGCCAAGGCATTGTTGACCCAGCCGGGCGACGACAAGAAGCTCATAACCTTTAACGTAGGGACTCAATTCTGATGAATAGCTTCAAGACCATGCTGATGACGGCGGCGCTGGTCGCGCCGGGCGCGCTTCTGGCGGGTGTTTCGCACGCACAGGTAGGCGGCGTTGCCGTCGTCGACCCCGATGGCGCGGTGGGCAACAGCAACGCGTGGAAGACCGCCGCGTCGCAGCTCCAGACGACCTATAAGGCGACGCTCGATCAGGCCGAGGCGCGCCGTCAGGCGATCGCCAACGAGATCCAGCCGCTTGTGGCCAAGGCGCAGGCCGATCAGAAGGCCAATGTGCCGCAGGCGCAGCTGCAGACCCAGCTTCAGGCGATCCAGGCCAAGGAACAGGCCGGCAACGCCGAGCTGCAGCGCATGACGCTGCCCTATGCCCGCGCGCGCGGCTATGCGATCGAGCAGATCCAGGCGCAGCTCAAGGCGGCGATCGACGCGGCTGCGGCGCGCAAGAAGGCGAGCATCGTGATCGGCCCGAACGACGTCGTGCATCTCGATCCGGCGGGCGATCTGACCGCCGACGTGACGACCGAGCTCAACCGGCTCGTGCCCTCGGTCAGCATCGCCCCGCCGGCGAACTGGCAGCCGGGCCAGCAGGGCGGCGCCGCTGCGCCGGCACCGGCCAACACCAAGCAGCCGCAGGGCCGGTGAGCGAGGCGGAAGCGACGAGCGGCGCCGGCGTCAATATCGGGCCGCTCGACACCGCACGGGTAATGGCGGCGCTGCCGCATCGTTATCCGATCCTGCTGATCGATCGTGTCGAGGAACTGATCCTCGACCGGTCGATCGCGGCGATCAAGGCGGTGACGGTCAACGAGGAATTCTTCCAGGGGCATTTCCCCGGGCGTCCGATCATGCCCGGCGTGCTGATCGTCGAGGCGCTGGCGCAGGCCGCCGGGGTGCTGGCGGTGGAAAGCCTTGGCCTCGCGGGCTCGGGCAAGCTGGTCTACTTCATGGCGATCGAGAACGCCAAGTTCCGCAAGCCGGTGGAGCCGGGCGTGCTGCTTCGACTGGAGGTCGAATTCGTCCAGAAGCGCAGCAGCGTATGCAAATTCGCCGGGGTTGCGAAGATCGACGGACAGGTGGTGGCCGAGGCCAATTTCACCGCGATGATCGCCGATCCGCCCAAGGCGGGCTGAGCGAGGTCACGGCTTTTTGACTTTGCGGGGCGCCTGCGCTAGGCGCCCCGCTTCCTTTCAGGCTGGTCGGAAACCAGCCACATCCAAGGACTGACTGACGTGAAAAAAGACATTCATCCCGATTACCACATGATCAAGGTGCAGATGACCGACGGCACCGTGTTCGAAACCCGCTCCACCTGGGGCAAGGAAGGCGACACGATGCAGCTCGACATCGATCCGCTGGCGCACCCGGCGTGGACCGGCGGCCGCGGCCAGGTGCTCGACACCGGTGGTCAGGTCGCGCGCTTCAACAAGCGCTTCGGCGGTGGGCTGACGCTCCGCAAGTAACGGCGTTAAGAGCGCGTTAGGCATGTCGGGCTAGGCTGCCCGGCATGTTTGCAGCCGAATTCGAACCTTTGTTCAGCGATAACCGGCGCCGCGACCCGCGTGCGCCGGTTTCGTTCGATTCGGCCGCCGAGGAACCGGGCGGGCTCGCGCGGACCTTGTGCAAGGTGATCGACCTGTCGCGCCACGGCGCACGGCTCAGCACCTATTCCGCGCTGCGCCGCGGGATGGCGATCTGGCTGACGCTGCCGGGGATCGGCCCGGTCGGTGCGGACGTGATGTGGGCCGACGATTTCGCCGCCGGGTGCCGCTTCCACGCGCCGCTCGATCCCGACGTGTTCGAGGCGTTGACCGGGCGGGGCGGGCATATCGCCGCGCATTAGGTCAGAACGCATACGAACCTCCGTTCGCCCTGAGCTTGTCGAAGGGCTGTACTTCTTGGCGACGAAGAAAGGGCAGGGCTTCGACAAGCTCAGCCCGAACGGATTGATAAACACATAATAACGAAAAGAGGCGCCCGGGCCTTTCGACCCGGACGCCCCCGACGCCTCGGAAAGGGAGCAAGGAGGCGCCGAACTTTCCGGCGCTGCGGCGTTTACGCAGCCTTGGCTTCGTCGGCCTTGGTATCGACCGCGGCCAAGGGCGCGCCGGTGCGGATCGCGATGCTCTTCGGCTTCATCGCCTCGGGCACTTCGCGGACCAGATCGATCACCAGCAACCCGTCATTGAGCCGCGCGTCTTCGACGAAGACGAAATCGGCCAGCTCGAAACGACGCTCGAAGCTGCGGTTGGCGATGCCGACATGCAGGAAATTGGCATTTTCCTGCGGCTCGGCCTTCTTGCCGGCGACGAGCAGCAGGTTCTGCTGCGCGGTGATCTCGATCTCGTCGCGGCTGAACCCAGCGATCGCCAGCGTGATGCGATAGCGGTCCTCGGCGAGGCGCTCGAGGTTGAACGGGGGATAATTGTCGGCCGCCGAGCGCGCATTGGTCTCAAGCAGGTCGAACAGGCGATCGAAGCCGATCGTCGAGCGGCGGTAGGGGGTAAGGTCCAGTCGCATATCAAATCCTCTTTTGAGCGAGTTGACGACAAGATGCCCGCACGTAGCGCAGCATCCCGCACGGCCCGATCAGTGGCGCCGTGCAACCGAAAAGATGGGAGGACGAATGAAGTTTTCAAGCAGGTAGGCTGAAAACCTACTTTCTTGGTCGAGATTGAAAGCGCCGATACAACACTGGGCGACGAACCCACTCGTCCAGGGAAAGAACATGTCGATCACGCTCGCATTGCTGGCCGCCGCCGCGCAGGCCGCGCCCGCCGACAATCCGCCCGTTGCGCCCCCGGCACCGCAGACCAATTCGCAGGCCGCGCCGGACGAACAGGAAGATCCCGGCCGGCTCGGCCCGGCGCAACAGAGCGGGGGCGACATCCTCGTCACCGCGCGGCGCCGCGCCGAAACGATCCAGAGCGTGCCGATCGCGATGTCGGTGATCGGCGGCAAGGCGGTGTCGGATACCGGCGCCTATAATGTCGGGCGGCTGACGCAGCTCCAGCCGTCGCTGCAATTCTATTCGACCAATCCGCGCAACTCGGCCGCCAATATCCGCGGGCTTGGTGCGCCGTTCGGGCTGACCAACGACGGGATCGAGCAGGGCGTCGGCATCTATGTCGATCAGGTCTATTACAGCCGCATCGCCTCGGCGACGTTCGACTTCACCGATACCGACCGGATCGAGATCCTGCGCGGGCCGCAGGGCACGCTCTACGGCAAGAACACCACCGCCGGCGCGATCAACATCACCACGCGCAAGCCGAGCTTCGATACCGAGGCGCGCTTCGAGGTGAGCGGCGGCAATTACGATTTCTTCCAGGCGAAGGGCTCGATCTCCGGCCCGCTGGTCGGCGATGTCGTGGCGGGGCGCTTCTCGGCCTCGTTCACCACGCGGCGCGGGACGATCTGGAACACGACGCAGGAGCAATGGCAGAACAGCCAGGACAATCTCAGCCTGCGCGGCCAGATGCTGTTCCGTGCGGCGTCCAACCTCGATATCACGCTCTACGCCGATTATAACCGCCAGGCGCCGACCTGCTGCGTGCAATATTATGCGCGCCTCGCGCCGACCCAGCGCCCCGCCAACCGGCAATATACCGCGCTTGCCGCCGCGGCGGGCTATGCCGTCCCCTCGACCAATGCCTTCGATCGCATCACCGATGTCGATACGCCGCTACGCGCGCGGCAGAAGCTCGGCGGCGCCTCGATGGTGGCGAATTGGGACCTCGGCCCGGCGACACTGACCTCGGTCACCGCGTGGCGCTTCTGGAACTGGGACCCGTCGAACGACCGCGACTTCATCGGGCTGCCGATCACCACCGTGTCGGCCAATCCGTCGCAGCAGGACCAATATAGCCAGGAAATCCGCCTCGGCTCGAACGGCAAGCATGCGATCGATTACACGGTCGGGATGTTCTATTTCTATCAGACGATCGATACGCAGGGGCTGCAGGTGCAGGGGCCGGCGGCGAGCGCGTGGCTGCTCAACCCGACCAGCGCGGCGGCGAAGAACCCGGCGACGCTCAACGGTCTCACCTCGCGCAACACGATCGGCTTCAAGAACACCTCCGCCGCCTTGTTCGGCAAGCTGACCTGGCATGTCACCGACAAGTTGCAGATCTCGCCGGGCGCGCGGCTCAATTACGACAAGAAGGAAGGTTCCTACGTCTCGATCGTGACCAACGGGCAGGGCAGCACCAACCTGACGAGCGATCAGCGCGGGGTGCTCGCGCCGCAGAGCTATGCCCCGAAATTCGACAATTGGAATTTCTCGGGCGACATCACGCTCGCCTATGAATTCTCCCCCGACGTCCACAGCTATGCGACCTATGCGCGCAGCTATAAATCGGGCGGGATCAACCTCTCCGGGCTGCCGCTCGACGCGAACAACAATCCGATCCTCTCCACCGCGACGGTGAAGCCGGAGACGGTCAACCATTATGAACTCGGCCTCAAGACCCAGTTGCTCGATCGCCGCGCGACGATCAACCTCGCCGCCTTCTGGACCGATATCTACGATTATCAGGCGACGGTGAACAATTTCCAGCTCGCGGTGCTGCGCGGCTATCTCGCCAACGCCGGCAAGGTGCGGACGCGCGGCATCGAGTTCGATTCGGCGTTCCGCCCGACCAGCGGGCTCAACCTCTACGTCAACGGTGCCTATACCGACGCCAAATATGTCCGCTTCGCCAATGCGCCGTGCCCGCCCGAGCTGTCGGGCGGCAGCAACAGTCCGCCGTTCTGCGATATTTCCGGCCAGCGGCTGCCGGGTGTGTCGAAATGGGCGTTCAGCTATGGCGCGGAATATAACTGGCCGGCCGGCGACGGGCAGGTCTATGTCGGCTACGACGGCAGCTATCGCTCGGATTTCTCGTCCAATCCGTCACCCTCGGCCTATATGAACATCGCGGGCTATTCGCTGTCCAACTTCCGTCTCGGCTATCGCAAGGGCGACAAGCTCAACATCTTCGCCTGGGTGCGCAACGCGTTCGACCAGAATTATTATGAGCTGCTGACAACGCAATCGGGCAACACCGGGCTGATCGTCGGCCAGCCGGGCGATCCGCGGACCTTTGGCGTGACGCTATCGTTCGGGATCAACTGAACTTTTTTCTCCCCTCCCTTGAACGGGGGAGGGGAGGTTATAAATTCCTATTGTCCTGAAACGGCAAACGCCCGGATCGGTATTCCGACCCGGGCGCCTGCGTGACGATCGCTCGTCAGCCCCCTATCCCGTCGCAGCCCGCGCGCTTCTTGCGAAGCGGGGCGGTGACATTCCCCGAACCACGGCCTTTGCCTGTGTGCCAGTGCGCTATTGCTACTAAGCCACACGGGTCGGTGTCGATGAAAATGAACGCCAGCTAAATAGATTGTCCGCGCCCTGTGACGATTCCGCCACAGCGTTGCCCAGGCGCGGCCAGCGCACGGAGGTTGCCAGCCGCGCGCGGCGCCGATAGACGGTGCGGCATGATCCTGTCGCGCTATGAACGGATGATCGCGCGGCGCTATCTGCTTCCGGGCAAAGGGGAACGCTTCATCGTTCTCGTCGCCGGCTTCAGCCTCGGCGCGGTGATGCTTGGCGTCGCCGCGCTCGTCATCGTAATGAGCGTGATGAACGGCTTCCGCGCCGAACTGTTCGACAAGATCGTCGGGCTCAACGGCCATGCGGTGGTGCAGGGCATCGACGGGCGGCTCGCCGACTGGCAGCAGATCGCGCGCTGGGCGAAGGAAACGCCCGGCGTCACCAGCGCCGTCCCGCTGATCGATCAGCCCCTGATGTCGAGCTATAACGGCCGGGTCGAGGGCATTTTGGTACGCGGGATGCGCGTATCGGATATCCGCAACAATTCGACGATCGGGCAGAAGGTCGTCGCCGGCTCGCTCGCCGATCTGAAGCCGGGCAGCGGCAATGTCGCGATCGGCGCGCGGCTGGCGGAGGCGCTGGGCGCGACCGTCGGGTCGCAGATCACGCTGATCAATCCCTCGGGCCAGTCGACCCCGTTCGGCACGGTGCCGCGCTACGTGAGCTACAATGTCGCCGCGATCTTCGAGATCGGGGTCTACGACTACGACAAAGCCTATGTGATCATGCCGATCGAGGATGCGCAGACGCTGCTGCTGCTCGGCGATACGGTCGGGATGGTCGAATTGCAGACCGATAACCCGGACAAGGTGGCGCAGATCCTCGCCCCGCTCGCGCAGAAGGTCGGGCGGCTCGGGGTGATCACCGACTGGCGGCAGATGAACGCGCAATTGTTCGATGCGCTCGCGGTCGAGCGGGTGGCGATGTTCACCGTCTTGTGCATCATCATCCTCGTCGCGGCATTCAATATCGCCAGTTCGCTGATCATGCTGGTCCGCGCCAAGACGCGCGACATCGCGATCCTGCGCACGATGGGGGCGACGCGCGGCGGGATGATGCGGATCTTCATGACCGTCGGGATCTCGATCGGCGCGCTCGGCATCGTCGCCGGGCTGATCCTCGGTTCGATCTTCCTCTTCTATCGTCAGGCGGTGGTGAATTTCGTCCAGCTCGTCACCGGGCAGAATCTGTGGGATCCGTCGATCCGCTATCTCACCGAATTGCCGTCCAAGCCCGATCCGGTGGAGATCGTCGCGATCGTGCTGATCACCGCGCTGATGACCGTGCTGGCGACGCTCTATCCCGCGTACAAGGCGGCGAGCACCGATCCGGTGCAGGTGCTGCGCTATGAGTGACGCGGTCCTCGAAACGATCGGTCTCGCCCGCAGCTTCACCCAGGGCGGCGAAACAATCGAGGTATTGCGCGGGGTTAACCTGGCGGTTGCGCCGGGCGAGATCGTCGCGCTGCTCGGCCCCTCCGGCTCGGGCAAGTCGACCTTGCTCCAGGCGGTCGGGCTGCTCGAAGGCGGGTTCGAGGGTTCGATCCGCATCGCCGGGGCGGAGGCGGCGCAGCTCGATTCGCATCAACGCACCGTCGTCCGCCGCGACCGGCTCGGTTTCGTCTATCAGTTCCACCATCTGCTGCCCGATTTCGACGCGCGCGAGAATGTCGTGCTGCCCCAACTGATCCACGGCGCGGGGCAGGCGGAAGCGGAGGCGCGCGCCGATGCGTTGCTCGCCGCGCTCGGCCTCGGCCACCGGCTGACGCACCGCCCGAGCCAGCTTTCGGGCGGCGAGCAGCAGCGCGTCGCGGTCGCCCGCGCGCTCGCCAACCGGCCCGCGTTGGTGCTGGCCGACGAGCCGACGGGCAATCTCGACGAGCAGACCGCCGATGTCGTGCTCGCCGAATTCCTGCGGCTGGTGCGCGGCGAGGGCTCGGCGGCGCTGGTCGCGACGCATAACGAACGGCTGGCGGCGAAGATGGATCGCGTCGTCCGGCTCCACGACGGGGTATTGCAATGAACGTGTGGCGTGACGCGCCGACCTTGCGGGGGCGGCATGTCACGCTGCGCCCGCTGACGCTCGAGGATCGCGACGCGGTGGTCGCGGCGGCGGCGGACGGCGGTCTGACCGAATTGTTCTTCACCAACGTTTCCGGGCTCGCCGATCCCGACAAATTCCTGGCGGCGGCGTTCCGCGAGCGCGATTACGGGCGCGCGATGCCCTTCGCCGTCGAAACCCCCGACGGGCGCGTGGTGGGGCTCACCCGATTGATGCGGATGCACGAGCAGCATCGCCGGGTGGAGATCGGCGGCACCTTCTATGCGCGCTCGGTCCAGCGCACCGGGGTCAATACCGAGGCGAAGAAGCTGCTGCTGACCCACGCCTTCGAGGTGCTGGGGTGCAATGTCGTGCAGATCCGCACCGACTGGTTCAATCGCAATTCGCAGCGCGCGATCGAGCGGCTCGGGGCGAAGCGCGACGGGGTGCTGCGCGCGCATCAAATGCTCGACGGGCGAGTGCGCGATCTGGTGGTCTATTCGATCATCGCTTGCGAATGGCCTGGGGTGCGTGTCAATTTGGAACATCTGCTGGCGCGTCATCAGGGGTAATCATCCGGGGTAAAAGGGGAAGGGCGATGGAGGCGATCACCGATTTCGAGGTCAAGGCGGCGGACGGCGGGACGGCGGCGCTCGATACGTGGCGCGGCAAGGTGCTGCTGATCGTCAACACCGCGTCCAAATGCGGCTTCACCCCGCAATATGAGGGGCTCGAAGCGCTCCACCGCAAATATGCCGATCGCGGGTTCGAGGTGCTGGCGTTTCCCTGCAACCAGTTCGGTGCGCAGGAACCGGGCGATGCGGCGGAGATCGCCAATTTCTGCTCGCTGACCTATGACGTGACCTTCCCGGTCTTCGCCAAGATCGAGGTCAACGGGCCGAACGCCGATCCGCTGTTCGAACGGCTCAAGAGCGACGCGCCCGGGCTGCTCGGATCGAAGGCGATCAAGTGGAACTTCACCAAGTTTCTCGTCAATCGCGAGGGGCAGACAGTGGCGCGCTACGCCCCGACGACCAAACCGGCCGATATCGAGGCGGATATCGAGAAGTTGCTGTAGGCTCTACTCCCCTGCGTCCCCGCCCAGGCGGGGACCCAGTCTGGCTCGGGGGCACAAGATACGGCCCGATCGCGCGCCTTCACTCGCCCAGTCGGAGGCTTTCGCCGCGGTGGTCGAGCGCGAACATCGTCCAGGTCGCGCCCGACAACAGAAAGCTGAATCCAAGCAAGATGCCCGGCAACGCGAGCGCCGCGACCGGCATGCTGTAGATGATATAGCCGGCGAACAGCAGGTTGAGCACGCCCAGCGCGATCATCAGCCCGCGCCCGCGGCGGAAGCGGACGCCCCAGGCGAGGTCCGTCACCCCGCGCACGATCAGGAACAGCGCGAGCAGCAACGTCAGCGAGATCGCGCCGACCATCGGCTGGAACATCATCACCAGCCCGCCGAGCAGCGAGAGCAGCCCGACGATGACGGCATAGCCGCGCCCTTCATGCCCCTTGCCGAACACGCCGGCGAGCAGTGAGAACAACCCTGCCGCGATCAGATAGGCACCGATTACGATCGTCGCGGCGAAGGTCGCCGGGATCGGCAGGAAGATCGCGATTATCCCGAGCAGCAGCGAAACGACGCCGTAGGCGAGAATCCAGCCCCAGCCGATCCCGCGCGCCGAATCCGTCATGATCGCTCTCCCCTGTTACGAGGTCGTAACGTCCACCGAATTCTCCGGTTCCGCGCTGGTCGAATCGCGTGCGCGCCACTAGCTTCGCTGCATGCCGCATTCCGCGTTCGTTCCGCTCCGTATCTTCTCCTCCTACACGATGCTCGACGGGGCGATCGAGCCCAAGGCGATCGCCAAGCGCGCGGCGGCGCTCGGCTTTCCCGCGGCGGCGCTGACCGACCGCAACGGGCTTTATGCGGCGATGTCCTATTCCGACGCGGCATGCGACGCGGGGGTGCAGCCGGTGATCGGGGTGATGCTGGGGGTGGCGCGGCCGGATTTGCCCGATGGCGTGGCGCCGATCTTCGACTGGCTCGCGCTCTACGCGCAGAATGCCACCGGCTATGACAACCTCTGCGCGCTGGTCAGCATGGCGCACCTCGATCGCCCGATCGAGCAGGTGCCGCACGTCGACTTCGCGACGCTGGCGAAGCACAGCGACGGACTGATCGCGCTCACCGCGGGCGGGGAGGGCGGGCTGGCCCGGCTCTATGCCGAGGACCAGCCGGCACGCGCCGAGGCCTATGCCGACCGGCTGGAGGGTTTGTTCCCCGATCGTCTCTATATCGAGATCGTCCGCCGGCTCGACGAGGTGGAGGGGCGCGCCGAGCCGCATCTGCTCGATCTCGCTTATGCGCGTAACCTCCCGCTCGTTGCGACCAATCCGTGTTGCTTCGCCGAGCGCGATTTCCTTGACGCGCATGACGCGATGCTGTGCATCGCCAATTCGACCTATGTCGAAAGCGACGACCGCCCCAAAAGCTCGCCCGATGCGTGGATGAAGCCGGCGAATGAGATGCGCGCGCTGTTCGCCGATCTGCCTGAGGCGATCGCCAATACATTGGTCGTCGCGCAGCGCTGCGCGGTCGCCGCGCCGAAGCGCAAGCCGATCCTCCCCAGCCTTGCCGGGGACCGCGAGGGCGAGGCGGCAATGCTGCGCAACGACGCGTCGGCCGGGCTGGAGGAACGGCTTCGCCGGATCGAGGAGCTCGGTGCCGCCCCGGCCGAGGCGGACTGGAAGGAGGTCTATCGCAAGCGGCTGGAATTCGAGCTGGATGTCATCATCCAGATGGGCTTCCCCGGCTACTTCCTGATCGTTGCCGATTTCATCAAATGGGCCAAGGAACGCGACATTCCGGTGGGGCCAGGGCGCGGCTCGGGCGCCGGGTCGGTGGTGGCCTGGTCGCTGACGATCACCGATCTCGATCCGATCCGGCTGGGGCTGCTGTTCGAACGCTTCCTCAACCCCGAACGCGTCTCGATGCCCGATTTCGACATCGACTTCTGCGAAACGCGGCGCGGCGAGGTGATCCGCTACGTGCAGGAGAAATACGGCCGCGATCAGGTCGCGCAGATCATCACCTTCGGGAAGCTCAAGGCGCGCGCGGTGCTCAAGGATACCGGGCGCGTGCTGCAGATGAGCTATGGCCAGGTCGATCGCCTCGCGAAGCTCGTCCCCAACCACCCGACCGATCCCTGGACGCTGGAACGCGCGCTCAACGGCGTTTCCGATCTCGCGCGGGAATATGCCAACGACAATGATGTCCGCCGGCTGCTCGATCTGGCGATGAAGCTGGAGGGGCTGCCGCGCCACTCCTCGACCCACGCCGCGGGGGTGGTGATCGGGGACCGCCCGCTGGCGCAGCTCGTCCCGCTCTATCGCGATCCGCGTTCGGACATGCCGGTCACCCAGTTCGACATGAAATATGTCGAGGGCGCGGGGCTGGTGAAATTCGACTTCCTCGGGCTCAAGACCCTCTCGGTGCTCAAGAAGGCGGTCGAGATGCTCGCGCAGCGCGGGATCTCGGTCGATCTCGATGCGCTCGGCTGGGATGACGAGGAAACCTACGAACTGCTCCAGGCGGGCAATACCGTCGGGGTGTTCCAGGTGGAATCGGAGGGGATGCGGCGCACGCTCTCTGCGGTCCGCCCGACGGTGTTCGAGGATATCATCGCGCTCGGCGCGCTCTATCGCCCCGGCCCGATGGACAATATCCCGATGTTCGGCCGCCGCAAGAACGGGCAGGAGGAGATCGCTTATCCCCACCCGTTGCTCGAGCCGATCCTGAAGGAGACCTATGGGATTTTCGTCTATCAGGAACAGGTGATGCAGGCGGCGCAGGTGCTTGCGGGCTATACGCTCGGCGGCGCCGACCTGTTGCGTCGCGCGATGGGCAAGAAGATCAAGGCCGAGCTGGACGCGCAGCGCGCGATCTTCGTCGAGGGCTGCGCCAACACCAACAAGATCCCCGCCGGCAAGGCCAATGAACTGTTCGACTTGATCGACAAGTTCGCCGGCTATGGCTTCAACAAGAGCCACGCTGCGGCCTATGCCTTGCTCACCTATCAGACGGCGTGGTTCAAAGCGCATTACCCGCATGAATTCTTTGCGGCTTCAATGTGTTACGATATCCATCTGACCGACAAGCTGGCGGTGTTCGTCGATGACATGCGGCGAATGGGGATCGAATGCCTGCCGCCCGACATCAATCGCAGCGAGGCGGAATTCGTCGTCGAGGTCGACGATCACGGCGCGCCGGCGGTGCGTTATGCGCTCGCCGCGTTGAAGTCGGTCGGCGAGGGGGCGATGGAAAAGCTCGTCGCCGAGCGCGAGGCGAACGGCCGGTTCAAGAGCCTCGACGATCTCGCGCATCGTGTCGATCCGCGGCTGCTCAACAAGCGCCAGCTCGAAACGCTGGCGGCGGGCGGGGCGTTCGATTTGCTCGAACCCAACCGTGCCGGGGTGTTCGCGGTGGCCGAGACGATTCTCGCGGTCGCCGCGCGGACCGAGGAGGCGCGGACCAGCGGGCAGGGCGGGCTGTTCGGCGAGGCGAGCCACGCCGGTGACGCGATCAAGCTGCCGCGCTCGGTGCATTGGAGCATGGCGCAGAAGATGGAGCAGGAGAAGGAAGCGTTCGGCTTCTATTTCTCCGCCCACCCGGTCGATCGCCACGCGCATCTCGCCAGGATGCACGGCGCGCGGCAATTCGCGGCATTGGGCGAATTGTCGATCCCCGACGACGGCACCCGCGCCGGCGCGACGATGGCGGTGCTGATCGAGGAGGCGCGCTGGCGCACCTCGGCACGCGGGCGGCGCTATATGATGGCCACGCTATCGGACCAGAGCGGGCAGTTCTTCGCGACCTGTTTCGACGAGATGGTGTCCAACGATCTGGAGGAAGCCGCGCGCGCCGGTGCCTGTGCGCTGGCGACGGTCGAGCTCGATCGCCGGCCGGGGGAGGATCAGCCGCGCGTCACGATCCGGCGGCTCCAGCCGTTCGAGACCCTCGCCTCGACCGCACGCTTCGTCGCCGAGATCGCGATCGACAGCGCCGCGGCGATCGCCCCGCTCGCGACGCTGCTCGAAGGGCAACGCGGCGCACGCGGCGAGGTGCGGCTCAAGTTGCGGCTGCCGCAGGGCGGCGAGGCGGTGCTGCTGCTCGGGCGCGATTTCCTGCTCGACGAGGAACTGATCGCGCGGGTCGGGTCGCTGCCGGGGGTGATCGCCGCGGCGCTGGGGCGTGCCGAGACGCACCTCGCGCTGGCGGGGTAAATTTCGCCTTCCGAGAACTTTTCTCCCTTCCCTTCCAGGGAGGGGAGAAGGTCAGGGCTTGGGCGCGGGCGTAGCGATCGGCGCCGGAGCCGTCACCGGCGTCGTGGGCGAGCGTCGCACCGAAATCACCTTGATCACCGGCTCGAGCATCTGCCCCTTCATCACCCCCACGCCCCGCGTCGGCGAGGTCGGCGCTTCCATGATGCGGTGGACGAGGTCCATCCCGCTCACCACCTTGCCGAACACCGCATAGCCAGGATCGGTGGCGGTGGCGTCCATTGGCTTCATGTCGCCGACGATGACGAAGAAATCGCCCGCCGCGGTCCCTGGCTTGTCCATCGCCATCGAGATCGCGCCGTCGACATGGCTCAGCCCGGTCTTGCTGGTGGGCTCGTGCGCAATCGGCGGCAAGGTGCGCTTGGGATCGTTCTGCGTGCCGAACTGGATGAAGCCGTAATTGTCCTGGATCTTCACCGCGCGATAGAAATTCACCCCGTCGAGTCGCTTCTGATCGACATATTTGAGGAAATTGGCGGCGGTGATCGGCGCGTGCTCGCGATCGATCGCGATCACGATCGGCCCCATGCTGGTCGTCACGGTGACGTTGACGATCCCGGCAGGCGTCGGCGCGGCGGCGGGCGGCGCGGTCTGCGCGACGAGCGCGGTGGGAAGGAGCGCGAGCAGCGCGGCGGACAGGACGATCGGGCAACGCATCCCGCGGAGCATAACCTGTCCAAAGCTGTCTGGAAATCGCTTGCCCTGCCGATCTGTGCGGTCCAGCATGTGCGATGAGGCGATGCAACGCCGTCGCCTCGGGAGGAGAGGCACGGATGCAGCAACTATCCGCGATGGATGCGTCGTTCGTTTATCTGGAAACCCCGCACACGCCGATGCACATCGGATCGGTTGCGATCTACGATCCCTCCACCGCGCCGGGCGGGTTCGTCAGGTTCAAGGATATCCTCGCCTTCATCGCGGCGCGATTGCGCGGGGCGCGATCATTCCGACAGCGCCTCGTCCGCGTGCCGTTCGATCTCGATCATCCCTATTGGATCGAGGATCCCGAATTCGATCTGGAATTCCACGTCCGCCACATCGCTCTGCCCAAGCCGGGTGACTGGCGCCAGCTCTGCATCCAGGCGGCGCGGCTCCATGCCCGGCCGATGGACCTGACCAAGCCGCTGTGGGAATTCACCGTGATCGAGGGGCTCGATAATATCCCCGGGTTGCCCCCCGGCTGCTTCGCGCTGATGTGCAAGGTGCATCACGCCGCGATCGATGGCATGTCGGGGGTGGAAATGTCGGCGGCGGTCCATTCGATCACCCCGGATACCACCGCCCCGGCGGACGACGATCCGTGGGAAGCCGAGAATATGCCGCACGTCGCCGACCTGCTGGCACGGAGCTATTTCAACAGCCTCGTCCAGCCGATGCGCGTGATGGAGACGATCGGGCGGTCGTTGCCCGGCATGGGGCGGCTCGCGGCGCAGGTGCGCAAGGGCGATGTGTCGCTGCGCAACACCCGGCCCGCGCCCAAGACGCGCTTCAACGGCAAGGTCGGCGCGCATCGCGTATGGGATGCGGTGCCTTTTTCGCTCAAGGAGATCCGCGCGCTCAAGGAAGCGGTGCCCGATGCGACGGTCAACGACGTGGTGCTGTCGATCGTCGGCGGCGCGCTCCGGCGCTACCTCCAGTCGAAGGACGAGCTGCCCAAGGAGACGCTGACCGCGATGGCGCCGATCTCGGTGCGGCAGGAGGGCGAGAAGGCGGCGCTCGGCAATCTCGTCTCGGCGATGGTGGTCGGGCTCGGGACGCATATCGAGGATGCGCTCGAACGGCTGCGCTTCGTCCATGACGAGGCGGTTAATTCCAAGGCGATGACCAATGCGGTCGGCGCCAAGAACCTGTCCGATTATTCGCAACTGATGCCCAGCGCACTCGCCGGTCTCGCCGCGCGGCTCTACACGCGGATCGGCGCGGTCAACGCGCATGCCCCGGCGTATAATTGCGTCGTCACCAATGTGCCGGGCAGCCGCGTGCCGCTCTATTTCTGCGGCGCCAAGATGGTCGGGATGTACGGCACCGGGCCGGTGTTCGACGGCATGGGGCTGATCAACCCGGTCTATAGCTATGGCGATACGATCGCGATCAGCTTCACCAGCGATCGCGATATCATGCCCGATCCGGAGAATTATGCGCAGGCGCTGCGCGATAGCTTTGCCGCGTTGAAGGAGGCGGTGGCGCGTATCGGCGCCCCGCCACCGGTCGAGGCGAACGAAAACCGTCCCGCGCGCCCGCGCCGGGCGGCTGGTCGCAAGAGAGGAGAGGGATGATGGCACAACAACCACGCAAGACCGCCAGCGATCGCGCGAAGGCCGCCGCCGACAAGGTACGCGAGGGTGCGGAAAAAGCGCGCGAGACGATCAAGGAACGCGTCGTCGATCCCGCCAAGCGCGCCGGCGAGGCGATGAAGGCCTCCAGCGAGAAGGCGCTGGAGAACAACAAGGCGATCGGGCTCAAGATGCTTGATCAGGCCGAGACCAATACCCGCGAGGCGTTCGCCGCGATGCGCGCCGCGGCATCGGCCAAGGATCTGTCCGAAGTGATGAAGATCCAGGGCGATTTCCTGCGCGAACAGGGCAATCGATCGATGGCGCAGGCGCGCGAGGTGGGGGAACTGATCATGCAGTTCGGCCGGGAGGCGGTTGGCACGTTCAAGGCGCCGGGGAAGAAATAGCCGACAGAAGCCAGATAACCCCCGTCATCCCGGCCTTGAGCCGGGATCCATCCGGCCTTGAGCCGGGATCCATTGTGCCTCAAGCTCTGCGGCAAGAGGCGCTTGCATCTGCGCCTGCCTCTCGATGGCCCCCGGCTCAAGGCCCGGGTGACGGCTGTTGTCGGGATACTCGCTCCGTTCGCCCCGACCTTGTGAGGGCATGAAAGTAATAATTTCATGGGACCCGCTGGAGGGCCGCCCTTCTTCCTTGGAAGAAAAGTGCAGGGCTTCGACAAGCTCAGCCCGAACGGGGATAGGGAAGTGGAGTCCCTCAGGCGTGCCCGGCGCTGGGATAGAATAACGCCCGCAATCCCCCGCGCCGGAACGGCCGCCAGCCGTCCTCGGGCAGCGCCAGCCGGTCGGCGATCGCGTAGAGCACCGCGGGGTTGACCCCCAGCCCGCAATGGCTGCCGTGGACCTCGATATTGTCGCTGAACGCGCCGAGCGGCTCGATGCAATTTTGCCACGCGACGATGCCGTCCTCGCGGCTCCAGATCGCGGTGGCGGGCACCGGGGGCGGGGTCGCGCCCTCGGCGAGTTGCGCGCGGGTCTGCTTGTCGTCGACCAACTGGCCGGTGAACAATTCATAGGCGCGCCACACATTGGTCGAGCGCGGCGAGCCGGTGAAGGGCGAGCCAAGCGAGATCACCTGCCGCACCTTCTCGGGTGCCTGGCGCGCAGCGATCCGCGCCATCACCCCGCCGAGGCTCCAGCCGACGAGGCTGACCTTGCGCCCGGCCTCGGCGTAGATCGCTTCGAGCCGCGCGAGCAGCTTTTCGCCTTCGCGCCCGATCGCCTTGGGGCCGAGGTTGCGCCCAAGATCCCAGCGATAGGCGTCATAGCCGAGCCGCCGCAGATAGCGGCGCAGCACCGTGGTCGAGGCGTCGGTGGTGGTGAAGCCGGGAAGGACGAGCACCGGATGCCCGTCGCCGCGCGGCGCGGTCGCCAGCAACGGCGCCGCGATCGGCAGCGACCCGAATTCGGCCAGCGCACGCGGCAATTCGGTCAGCGCGAGCAGCGGTGAAGGCGGGGGCGGGATATCGGTTGGCGCGGCAGCGGCCATTAGCAGTTTCTCCTGTCGTTCCGGCATCTACGCGCCGGCTGTTATTTTTGTTCAGTAATCAGGCTATAATCATTAAAAAGCTAAGGGAAGTAAATTCTAGGCTTCATCAAAGCCGTAAGCGCGTTGCGATGCTTCGTGGCGGGCGAGATCGAGGCTGAGGATCGCCAGATCGTGCGGCTGGCCGCTGCGATCGCGCACCTGATCCTTGAGCAATGCTTCGCCACGGAACCCCAGGCTTTCGAACAATGCGACCGAATTGCGCTGATCGGGGGTCATCGCCGCGGTGAGCTTGGCGAGCCGCCGTTCGACCGCCACCGCCATGATCGCCTGCAGCAGATCGCGCCCCAACCCGGCGCCGCGCCGTTCCGACGACACCAGAAGCCGCACCTCGCCGACATGCGCCGACCAGCCGAGCGGATCGCGCACCAGCGCGACCGAGCCGACGATCTCGCCGTCCTTCTCGGCGAGCAGGCTGTCGATCCAGCCGTCGTCGATCGCCGTCAGCCACGCCTCGACGACGCGCGGGTGTTTGAGATCGCGGCCGAGGAACAACAGGTCATGCTCGGGCAGGTCTTGCGCGAAGGCGATCATCGCGTCGCGGTCGGGGCTGCGGAAACGTCGGATGCGTTGGCTCATATCGATCGCTCCGCCAGCCAGTTCGCCAGCGCGGGCCACATGCGCTTGATCGCATTGCCCCCCGCGACGAGGCTGACATGCCCCCCTTTCAGCATGATTTCCTGTTTGTCGGGCGATCCGATCATTCCGAGCAGCGGCGCCGATGCCTCGCGCGGGACGATATGATCATGCTCCGCCGCGAGATGCAGAAACGGCACCGTGATGCCGCCAAGATCGATCGCGCGCCCGCCGACGGTCATCGTGCCCTTGTACAGGCTGTTGTCCCACATCAGCTTCTTGGTCGTCTGGCGGAAATATTCACCGGCGAGCGGCAGGGTATCGGTGTTCCAGCGTTCGAACATGCGGAACGACTTCACATATTCGTCGTCCCACAGATTGTCGTAGAGCCGCATATTGGCTGCGGTGCGCGCCGCCGGGCGCAGCATGTCGAACGAGGCGTAGAGCATGTCGCCCGGCACGTTGCCGAACGTATCGACCAGCCGGTCGACATCGAAGAAGCGCGGGTCGGACCAGGCGCTGAACAGGTCCATCCGCGAAAAATCGATCGGCGTGGTGAAGGTGACGAGATTGGCGAGCCCCTGCGCCGGATGCAGCGCGGCATAGAGCAGGGAGAGCACCCCGCCGAAGCAATAGCCGACCATGCTGACATCGGGCTCGCCGGTCTCCTCCCTGACCCGCGCGACGGCCGCGGGAAGGAAATCGAGCACATAGCTTTCGAGCGTCAGCGAGCGTTCGTGGCTGCGCGGCGCTTCCCATTCGAGCATGAACACGTCGAACCCGGCGCGGAGCAGGAATTCGACCAGGCTCTGCCCCGGCACCATATCGAAGATAAAGCCGCGGTTGGTGGTCGCCATCACCAGCAGGATCGGCACGCGATAGACCTCGTCGGTCATCGGCCGATAGTGATTGAGCCGCATCGGCCCGCGTTCGATCAGCACCTCCCGCGGGGTCGCGCCGACCACCGGGGCAGGGGAGGTGAAGTAATTCAACCCCTTGATATTCCGCGCCATCATCCGTTCGAATTCGCCCTGGGCGGCCGAGATCGGATCGATCGTCGCGGTTTGCTGCATCAGCTTGCCTTGCTTGGTGGTTTGCGGCTGCGGCTGGGGCGCGGCTTGGCCGGATCGGGGCCGCCGCTGCCGAGCTTCGCCTCGATCCGGGCGAGCGTCGCCTCGATCCCTGCGACGCGCCGCGCGAGATCATCGAAATCGGCGCGGCTGGGCAGATTGGCGGCGGCGAGCACGCGCTCCATCACCTGATGCGTATTCGCCTGCATATTGGCGGTGGCGGCGGTCGCCGCGCTCATCCCGCGGACGAATTCTTCGCTCTTGAGCGCGTCGCCGCCGAAATTGTTTACGGCCTTTTCCCAATGACCCAGCATGTCCCGAAAGAAAGCCGCCGGATCTGAAGGGTTGCTGGTCATTGCAACAAGGAGACTTTCACGGCGCGCCGCACCGGTCAAGGGTCATTGCTGCGGGGTTTGTTGCGCAGCAGGCACCGGGCCCGCCGCATTAGCCTCGATCAGCGAATCCCCGCCGAGGCTGCGGTAGAGCGTGACGAGGTTGGTCGCGCGGGTCAGCCGGGTCTGCACCAACGTGCGCTGCGCGGTATAGAGCGAGCGCTGCGCGACGAGGCTGGCGAGGAAGGTATCGATCCCGCCACGATAACGCGCGTCGCTCAGCCGGTAATTGTCGAGCGCGGCGTCGCTGTTGCGTTGATCGGCGGCAAGCTGGTCGCCGATCGTCCCGCGCCGGGCGAGTGCATCGGCGAATTCGCGGAACGCGGTCTGGATCGCTTTCTCATAGCCGGCGAGCGCCGCATCGCGCTGCGCCTCGGATTGCGCGACCCCCGCCTGCGCCGCGCCGGCGTTGAAGATCGAATAGCGCACGCTGGGCGAGGCCGAATAATTGAACGCATTGCTGGTGAACAGATTGCGCAGCGCATTGCTCGCAAAGCCCGCGAACCCGGTGAGCGACAATGTGGGGAACAATTGCGCGCGCGCCGCGCCGATCTGCGCATTGGCGGCGCGGAGCGTATATTCCGCGCTCACCACATCGGGGCGCCGCAGCAGGATGCGCGAATCGAGCCCGGCGGGGAGATCGCCGATCGTCGCGGCGGCTTCCTCGATCGAGCCGGGCAGCAGCACCGGGTCGATCGGCGCGCCGACCAGCAATTGCAACGCGTTGATATCCTGCGCCAGCGCGGTCTTCTGCGCGGCGACATCGGCTTCTGCGCCGGCGAGTATCTGTTCGGCCTGGCGCAGATCGGTGCGCGGCGCGATCCCGCCCTTCAGCCGCGCAGCGGTGAGCGACACGCTGCGTTGCGCATTGGCGACGGTCTGCTCGGCGATCGTCAGCAGGCTGCGGTCGGCGGCGTAGCTCAGCCACGCGCCGGCAATATCGCCGACCAGGGTGAGGCGGGTGGCACGCGCGGTCGCTTCCTGCGCGAAATAGCGGTTCTGCGCGGCATCGGTCAGCGATCGGATGCGCCCGAACAGGTCGACCTCGAACCCGGTGACTCCGATCCCGGCGCTGAACGACGTGCTGGTGCCGCTCGGCGAACTCGCGGTCGGGGTATTGCTGTGGCTGTAATTATACGATCCGCTCGCGCCGATCGCGGGGAACAATTCGCCGCGCTGGATGCGATATTGCGCGCGCGCCGCGGCGATATTGGCGAGCGCGATGCGCAGATCGCGGTTGTTGGTCAGCGCCTGATCGATCACCCGCTGCAGCCGCGCGTCGCGGAAGATATCGCGATAGGAAACGCTCGGCAGCGCCGCTTCGCTCTGGCGCAGATAGGCGTCACCGGTCGGCCAGGACGGCGGGATCGGCGCCTCGGGCCGGACATATTTCGGCGCCATGCTGCATGCCGACAGCGCGCTGCCGACGGCGAGCAGGATCGCGCGGCGCATCACTTGCCCTCCAGATGCGGCGTGCCCTGGGGCGGCTCGTTGAGATGCGGATCGCGGTGGAAGCCGGGCTCCTCGCCGTGGATCCGCGCCATCGCGTCACGGAAACCGCGCCGCACCAGCACGAAGAACATCGGGATGTAGAAGATCGCGAGGATCGTCGCGGTCAGCATCCCGCCGATCACCGCGGTGCCGATCGCGATGCGGCTGTTCGCCCCCGCGCCGGTCGAGATCGCCAGCGGCAGCACCCCGAAGATGAACGCGAAGCTGGTCATCAGGATCGCGCGCAGACGGATCCGCGCGGCGGTCAGCGCCGCCTCGATCACGCGCTTGCCCTTCTTTTCCTCCTGCTCGGCGAATTCGATCATCAGGATCGCATTCTTCGCCGCGAGCCCCATCGTCGTCAGCAGCCCGATCTGGAGATAGACGTCGTTGGTCAGCCCGCGCAGCGTGACGAACAGGATCGCGCCGACCAGCCCCAGGGGGATCACCAGCAGCACCGCGAGCGGGATCGACCAGCTTTCGTACAGCGCCGCGAGGCACAGGAAGACGACGATCAGCGACAGCCCGTAGAGCAGCGGCGCCTGCCCCGATGAGAGTCGCTCCTGATAGGACACCCCGGCCCAGGCGATGCTGGTGCCCGGGATTTGCGCGGCGAGTTCGGCGATACGGTTCATCGCATCGCCCGAGCTCACCCCGCGCGCGCCCTGGCCCTGGAATTCGAAGCTCTGGATGCCGTTGAAGCGCGAAAGGGTGGTCGGCGCCTGCGACCAGCCGGTGGTGGCGAAGGAGGAGAAGGGCGCCATCTGCCCGTTCGACCCGCGCACATACCATTGATCGAGATCGTCGGGCTTGGCGCGGAATTGCGCGTCGCCCTGGACATAGACGCGCTTGACGCGGCCGCGATCGACAAAATCGTTGACGTAGCGGCCGCCCCAGGCGGTCGACAGCGTGGTGTTGACGTCGGCCTGGGTCAGCCCGAGCGAGGCGAGCTTCTGCGCGTCGGTATTGACCTGCAGCGTGCCGATATCGGGCAATTCGGTGAGCCGCACGCCGGTGAGCTTCGGATCGGCGTTGGCCATCGCATAGAGCCGGTCGCGCGCCGCCTCGAAATCCTGCTGGTTCATCCCGCTGGTGTTCTGCAACTCCATCGTGAAGCCTTCGGACTGGCCGAGCCCGCGGATCGCCGGCGGGATCAGTGCGAAGACCTGCGCGTCGCGGAAGTTCTTGAACGCGGCCGAAGCGCGCCCGACGATCGCGTCAGCGGTATTTTCCTTGCCCGGCCGGTCCTTCCAGTCGGTGAAGTTGAGGAAGCCCTGCCCGGTATTCTGCCCGCTGACGCCGCCACCGCCGCCGCCCGCGACGGTGAAGATCGTCTTGAGGTTGCTCGATTCATGCTCGGCGAAATAATTTTCGACCGCGCGCTGCACCTCGGTGGTGCGGCCCAGCGTCGCGCCGGCGGGCAGGCGGAACTGCACCTGCGCGCCGCCCTGATCCTCGGTCGGCAGGAAGCCTGTCGGCAACCGCAGGAACAGCACCGCCAGCAGCGCCACGGTGGCGACATAGATGACGAGGAACAGCCATTTGCGCTCGACCACCGTGCGGACCGTGCCGGTATAGCGCGTCACGCCGGCCTCGAAGGTGCGGTTGAACCAGTCGCGCGCGCGCATCGCGCCGGTCGCGAGCCAGGGGGCGTGCCGATCGAGCCAGCCACCGCGCAAATCGCCTTCCTCGCTCTTCTGCTTGAGCAGATTGGAGGTGATCGCGGGCGACAGGATGAGCGCCACCAGCACCGACAGCCCCATTGCGGAGATGATCGTGAGCGAGAATTGGCGATAGATCACCCCGGTCGATCCGCCGAAGAACGCCATCGGCAGGAACACCGCGGAGAGCACCAGCGCGATCGCGACCAGCGCGACGGTGATCTCGTTCATTGATTCGATCGTCGCTTCCCGGGGCGTCATCCCGGGATTCTCCTCCATCAGCCGCTCGACATTCTCGACCACGACGATCGCGTCGTCGACGAGCAGCCCGATCGCCAGCACCAATCCGAACAACGTCAGCGTGTTGATCGTGAAGCCGACGATATAGAAGATCGCGAAGGTGCCGAGCAGCACCACCGGCACCGCGATCGTCGGCACCAGCGTCGCGCGCCAGCTTTGCAGGAACACGAACATCACGATGACGACGAGGATGATCGCCTCGATCAGCGTCTTCACCACTTCCTCGATCGAAAGCTTGATGAAGTCGGTCGTGTCGTTGGCGTAATCGACGCGCAGATTGGGCGGGAAGGATTTGCTGATCCGCGCGATCTCCGCCTTCACCAGCTCGGCGGTCTTGAGCGCGTCGGCGCCTGGCGCGAGCAGCACCGCGATGCCCGCGCCCGGGTGACGGTTGACGCGGGAGGTCGCGGTGTAATTCTCCGCGCCCAGCTCGATCCGCGCCACGTCCGACAGCTTCACCGTCGCGCCGGAGGGAAGCACCTTGAGGATGATCTCGCGGAACTGCGCCGGGGTCTGCAGCCGCGATTGCGCGGTGACGGTGGCGTTGAGCATCTGCGTCTGCGGCATCGGCTGGCCGCCGATCTCGCCCGCCGCGACCTCGGTGTTCTGGTTCTGGATCGCGGTGATCACATCGCCCGGGATCAGCGCGAAGCTTGCGAGCTTCGCCGGATCGAGCCAGATGCGCATCGCATATTGCGAGCCGAACACATTGGTGTCGCCCACGCCCTGCAACCGCCCGAGCGGCTCCTGCAGATTGGAGACGAGATAGTCCGACACGTCCTGGTTGGTCAGCTTGTCGGTGATGTCGTAAACGCCGGCGATCAGCAGGAAGTCCGGATTGGACTTGCGCACCGTAATGCCCTGCTGCTGGACCTGCGTCGGCAGCCGGCTGATCGCCTGCTGCACCTGATTCTGCACCTGCACCTGCGCGATATCGGGGTTGGTGCCCTTGGCGAAGGTGGCGGTGATCCCCACCGATCCGCGCGACGAGGAGGAAGAGGTGAAATAGAGCAGCCCGTCGATCCCGGTGAGCTGCTGCTCGATCACCTGGGTCACCGAATTCTGGATCGTCAGCGCGTTGGCGCCGGGATAATTGGCGCGCACCGAAACCTGCGGCGGCGCGACATCGGGATATTGCGCGATCGGCAGCTTCATGATCGCGCCGACCCCGGCCATCATCACGATGATCGCGAGGACCCAGGCAAAGATCGGCCGGTCGATGAAGACGCGCGACATGGCTCAGCCGGCCTTCTTGCCCTGATCGGACCCGGCGTCGGGCGGCGCGATGCGTTGCGGGGTATCGGCGCGCACCGGTTTGACGTCCATGTTCGCGCGAAGATTGCCGGTGCCCTGTGTGATGACCCGGTCGCCGGGCGCGAGCCCCTGGGTCACCACCCAGAAGGCGCCCTGCGTGCGATCGGCGGTGACCGTCTTCTGGACCGCCTTGTTGCCCGGGCCGACGATCCACACCGTCGCATTGCCCTTCGGATCGCGCGTCACCGCGGCCTGCGGCACGAGGATCGCATTCCGGTCGATCGCCTGATCGAACACGGCGCGGACGAACATGCCCGGCAGCAGCAGCCCGTCGGGGTTGGGGAAGCGCGCGCGCAGCGTCACGGTGCCGGTCGACGGATCGACCACCACCTCGCTGAATTCGACGCTGCCGGTGCGGCCATAGTCGCTGCCGTCCTCCAGCTTGAGCCGCACCGCGGCCTGGATCGACACCGCGCCGCCGCTCGCCAGGCTGCGGCGCAGCGCGATGATCGAGGCGGCTGATTGCTGGATATCGACATAGATCGGATCGAGCTGCTGGATCGTCGCCAGCGGATCGGCCTGGCTCGTCGTGACGAGCGCGCCGACGGTGAACAGCGATCGCCCGATCCGCCCGGTGATCGGCGCAGGGACGGTGGTGAAGCGCAGGTTGATCCGCGCGGTATCGAGCTGCGCCTTGTTCTGCAGGATCGCGGCTTCGGCCTGCCGCTGGGCCGCGCGCGCGTCGGTATAATCCTGTTTGCTCACCGCCTCGATCTCGGCGAGCGGGCGATAGCGTTCGGCCTTGGTCCTGGCGGCGGCGGCGGTCGCCTCGGCGCTGGCGAGATTGGCCGAGGCCTGATTGGTCGCGGCGCGATAGAGGCTGGGGTCGATCTGGTAGAGCGGCTGGCCCTGTTTGACGATCGAGCCCTCGGCGAAGAAGCGCTTCTGGATCACCCCGCTGACCTGCGGGCGGACCTCGGAGCTCTGGAAGGCGACGGTGCGTCCGGCGAGCTCGGCCGGCACCGGGACATTGCCGCGCTGCGCGACGACATAGCCGACTTCCACCGGCCCGTGTTGGCCCTTGCCCTTATCGCTCTGCGCATCGTTGCCGCACCCCGCGAGTAGCAGGGCGGCGATCGTAACGCTCATCGCTCCGCCGATCGTTCTCGTGCGCAAAACCGTGATCCCGCCGAAGGTGGAAATTTATCCGACCGGGCGGCAGCCCGATCGCCTCTCGATCCCGCTCGATAGCCGGATCGTTCGCAGACTTATAGCCTTGAAAATTATGCGCGAATGAAATTGCCTGGGCGACGTTCGGCAACCGCGCGAATTCCCTCGCGGAAATCGGCGGTGGCCATCAGCCGGTCCTGCTCCGCGCGTTCGTGCTCGGTCTGGCGGCGCACCGCTTCGGCGAGCGCGCCGCGCAGGGTGGCGCGGGTCGCCTCGACCCCCAAAGGCGCGGCGGCGGCGATCTCGGCGGCGAGCGCGGTCGCCGCGGCGCGCAACTCGTCGGCGGGGACAAGTTCGTCGATCAGCCCCCAGGCCAGCGCATCCGCCGCCTTCACGCGCCGCCCGGTGAGCAGCATCAGCGCGGCCTTCTGTTGCCCGATGACGCGCGGCAGCGTGTGCGAGATGCCGAAGCCGGCGTGGAAGCCGAGGCTGACGAAATTGGCCGAGAAGCGCGCTTCGGGCGATGCGACGCGGAAATCGGCAACCAGGGCGAGCCCCAGCCCGGCGCCGACCGCCGAGCCCTGGATCGCGGCGACGATCGGCTTGCGCGCGGCGAACAGCCGCACCGCGTTGCGATAGAGGATCGGGGTTTCGGCCTCGCCGCTGTCGGTCACCAGCACCTTGTCGCCCGACAGGTCGGCGCCGCCGCAGAACACCCGCCCATTGGTCGCAAGCACGATCGCGCGGCACGCGTCGTCGCGGTCGAGCGCCTCAAGCGTATCGGCGAGCGCGCCGATCAGCGCGGCGTTGACGTGGTTGTGCGGCGGCCGATCGATCACCACCGTCGCGACATGATGGGCGATGGAGACTTCGATATGCTGCGTCATGCGATCCGTCCGCTCGGTGTGGGAGACGCTCCATCGCCTCCTTTGCCCCGCAGTGGCAACCCCCCGTCGCGGCGCGGCACCGCGTCGCCGATGCAACCGTTGCAAAAATGAGGCGTTCCCCTTGCTCGGGGGAAACTAAGAATTCTATCCTGGACCCCGGGCGAGAAAGGGGTCGCGTGTGGCGTTTGCGGTGGGTCGTTTATATCCGGTGACAACCGCACTGCTGGTCCTCGCCCCGGTCTCGGCGCATGCGCAGGCGGCGCCCGATCCGCAGGACAATAAGCCGATCGTCCCCGATGCCGAGTTCGACAAGGCGCTGCCGCCGCTGTCGAACGACATCAACGCCCCGCTCGAGCCGATCCCGGCCGCGCCGCCCCCGCAATCCGCCCCGCTCGATCCCGCGCTCGACCAGCCGCTCGCGCCGATCACCACGTTCGAGAGCACCCCGCTCGAAACCACGGCGGACGTGAAGGACAAGGCCGCCCCCGAAATCCGCTACGAAACGGCGACGCGCGGGCTGGAGGAGATCGGGCTGGCGGGGCAGTTCAAATCGCTCTCGTCGCTGCGCAGCGGCGGCGGCAAGGCGGCCAACGCGAGCCAGATCCGGGCGCGGGCGCGCGAGGACGAGGCGCTGGCGGTGCGGCTGATGAAGTCGCTCGGCTATTATGACGGCACCGCCGTCTCGGTGATCGAACAGGTGCCGAACCAGCCGGGGATGCTCCGCGCGACGGTCAGCGCGACCCCGGGCAAGCTCTATCATCTCGGCGCGATCAACGTCGTTGCGCCGCCGACGGTGCCCCCGGGGCTGATCCGCGCGCAATTGCCGCTCAAGACCGGCGACGCGATCGATGCGGCGCGGATCGAGGGCGCGGAGGCCAATGTCAGCCTCGTCCTGCCGCAGCACGGCTATCCCTTCGCCAAGGTCGGGCAGCGCGACATCCTGCTCGACGAGACGACGCTGACCGGCGATTATACCCTCCCGGTCGAACCGGGCGCGCGCGGGTCGTTCGGTGCGCTGCGCACCACCGGCGACAAGGTCTTCTCGATCAAGCACCTCAACGTCTTCCGGCGTTTCAAGCCCGGCGACCTCTATGACGTGCGGATGACCGACGATCTGCGCAAGGCGCTCGCCGCGACCGCCTTGTTCAATTCGATCTCGGTCGAGCCGGTGGCGACCGGCCAGCCCGGCCCGGACGGCACCGAACTAGTCGATCTGCTCGTCCGCCAGCGCAAGGGGCCGTCGCGCAGCCTGGCGGGGACGGCGGGCTATGGCACGGGCGAGGGGTTCAAGGTCGAGGGGACGTGGACGAGCCGCAACATGTTCCCGCCGGAGGGCGCGCTAATCCTCGGCGCGATCGCGGGCACGCAGCAGCAGGGCGCCTCGGCCACCTTCCGCCGCGCCAATGCCGGCCAGCGCGACCGCACTTTCTCGATCATCGCCAGCGCCAACCACCAGACCTATGACGCGTTCAACGCGATCACCGGATCGCTCGCGGTACGCTGGAGCTATGATTCGACGCCCTTGTGGCAGAAGAAGATCACCTATTTCTACGGCGCGGAGCTCACTGGCACCAACGAGAGCGTCTATGATTTCGCGCGCGGCGAGCGGGTGCGGCGCACCTATGGCATCGCCGCGCTGCCGACGCAGATCATGTTCGACACCTCGGACGATCTGCTCAATCCGACGCGCGGCTACCGTCTGAAGCTCAACCTCAGCCCGGAAACCTCGGTGCAGGGCGCAGTCGCGCCTTATGTCCGCGCGATGCTGGAGGGGACCTTCTATTATCCGGTCTCGTCGAGCCTGGTGATCGCGGGTCGCGCGCGGGCCGGGTCGATCGCCGGCATCTCGCGCGACGATCTTGCGCCGTCGCGGCGCTATTACGGCGGCGGCGGCGGATCGGTGCGCGGCTTCGGTTATCAGCGGCTCGGCCCGCTCGATCCGCAGGGCAATCCGGTCGGCGGGCGCAGCCTCAACGAATTCTCGCTCGAGGCGCGCTATCGCTTCGGCAATTTCGGGATCGTGCCGTTCATCGATGCCGGCAACGCCTATGAAAGCGTGCTGCCCAAGGGTGGAGACCTGCGCTACGGCGCGGGCATCGGCGGGCGTTTCTACACCAATTTCGGCCCGATGCGGCTCGACATCGCCACCCCGCTCAACCCGCGCAAGGGCGATAGCCGCGTCGCGCTCTATATCTCGATCGGGCAGGCTTTCTGATGGCGGACGAGGCAAAGACCGTCGTCGCCCGCCCGCTGTGGGTCCGCCTGCTGCGCGGGCTGGCCGTCGCGCTGGCGGCCCTTGCGGTGCTGCTGCTCGCGGTGCTGTTCGGGATCGACACCGATCCGGGGCGGCGCTTCGTCGCCGATCAGATCGGCAATTATCGCACCGCCGCCGGGCTCAACATCACGGTCGGGCGGATCGACGGGTCAATCTACGACAAGATGGTGCTGTCCGACGTCAGGGTCAGCGATCCCAAGGGGGTGTTCCTCACGTCGCCGCGGATCGACGTGGACTGGCGGCCGTTCGCCTTCATCCGCAATCATATCGACGTGCGCAGCCTGGAAAGCGGGCTCGTCACGATGCGCCGCAACCCGCAATTCACCCCCCAGCCGGCCGAGCCCAACGCGCCCTATCTACCCGATATCGACATCGATATCGGCAAGCTGCGGGTCGAGCGTTTCGTCACCGAGCCGCCGGTCGCCGGTGTGCGGCATGTCGGGCGGATCGTCGGCTCGGCGCATATCGCGGACCGGCGCGCGCAGATCGACGTCGATGCAGTCGCGTTGCGCGCGCCGGGGGTGTCGGGAGGTGATGCGCTCAAGCTGCATCTCGACGCGGTGCCCGACGACAATCGCCTCGCGATCGATCTCAAGCTCCGCGCGCCGGCGGGCGGGGTCGTTGCCGGGCTGATCGGGACGAAGGAACCGCTCGTCGCGACCGTCGGCGGCAAGGGAAGCTGGAAATCCTGGACCGGCAAGGCGCTGGCGACGCTCGGCGGCGGGCAGCTCGCCGATCTCGGCATCACCGCGCGCGACGGGCATATCGAGGTGCGCGGCTATACCAAACCCGGCCTGTACCTCGCCGGGCCGGTCGAGCGGCTCACCGCGCCGAAGCTCGACGTCGCGATCGATACGACGCTGGCGCAGCGCAAGGCGGATACGCGGATCAAGCTCACCTCGGACGCGCTGGCGATCGATTCCGGCGGGATCGTCGATCTGGCGAACAACAGCTTCGGCAATTTCGCGGTCGATGCGAAATTGCTCACCCCCGGCGCGATCGCCCCCAACATGCGCGGGCGCGACGTGCTCGCGCGGCTGGTGCTCAACGGGCCGTTCGCCCGGCCGACGGTCGATTACAAGTTGCGCGCGACGACGCTCGGCTTCGCCGGCACGACGGTCGAGAATGTCTATGCCGAGGGGCAGGCGCGGGTCGATGCCAACCGCATCCTGATTCCGGTCCATGCCCGCGCGCGGCGCGTGAGCGGGCTTAACCCGGCGGTCGGCGGGCTTGCCAACAATGCCCGGATCGACGGCGATATCGCGATCACCTGGCCGTCGGTGATGTCGGACAATATGCGCATCCGCTCCGACAACGTCGACGCGACCGCCTTGTTCGCCGCCAATATCAAGACGGGGCGCTACACCGGCGCGTTCAACGGGCGGGTCAACAATTACCGCGTCGAGAGCATCGGTATCATCAACCTCACCACCGACGCGCATCTGGTGCCCGCGACGCGCGGCGGGTTCGGCATTGCGGGCAAGGTCGTCGCGCGGACCAGCCGGATCTTCAATTCGGGGGTCGAAAGCTTCCTCGGCGGCAATGCGGTGATGCGCGCCGATGTCGGCTATTCGCCCGAGGGCATCGTCACCTTCGCCAATCTGCGCGTCAACGCGCCGCAATTCCGCGTGACACGAGGGGGCGGCCGATATGACCCGGCCAACGGCAAGCTGGCGCTCACCGCCGACGCCTCGTCGCGCCAATATGGTCCGATCACCGCGCGGATGAGCGGGACGGCGGCCGATCCCGTGATCCTGATCCACGCGCCGCGCCCCGGGGTCGGGGTCGGGCTTGCCGATCTCGACGCGCGGATCGTCGGCCGCGGCGATGCTTATGCGGTCACCGCCAAGGGCGGCACCACTTATGGCCCATTCACCGCCGACGTATTGGTCCGCACCGGGCGACAGCTCGCGGTCGACGTGCGCAAGGTCGTGTTCGCCGGGGTCGATATCACGGGACGGCTGGTGCAGACCGCCGCCGGGCCGTTCGCGGGGCAGCTCCATTTCGCCGGCTCGGGGCTGTCGGGCAATGCCAGGCTCGCCGCCGAGGGCAAATATCAGCGCGCCGATATCGACGCGCGCGCGCATGCCGCGAAGATCCCGGGATCGGTCGATTTCACGATCGGCCGCGCAATCGCGACCGCCAGCATCGTGCTCTACGATCAGCCCAAGGTGCTTGCCGACGTACAGATCGGCGACATGCGCTACGGCCCGACGGTGATCGAAAGCGCGCGCGCCAAGATCAATTATACCGGCGGCCGCGGCACCGCGCAGGCGCTGCTCACCGGGTCGAACGGGGTGCCGTTCCGCGTCGCCGCCAATGCACGGCTTGCCCCCGGCGACTGGCTCGTCGCGCTGAGCGGCAATGCCAATGGCGTCGGCTTCAAGACCGGCAGCCCGGCGCATATCACCTCGGCGCACGGCCGCTACGATCTGGCGCCGACCTTGATCACCTTCGACAAGGGCCGCGCGCGGATCAGCGGCAGCTATGGTGACAAGCTCGTCGCGCGCATGCAGCTCGACGCGCTCGATCTGTCGATCGCCGACGCCTTCGTTCCCGATATCGGCATCGGCGGGCAGGCGACCGGCACCGTCGAGATCAGCCAGGCCGGTTCGGGCGCGGTGCCCGATGTCGATGCGCGGCTGAAGATCGCGGACTTCACCCGGTCGAGCCTCGTCACGGTGTCCGAGCCGGTCGACGTCGAGCTGATCGGCCACCTCTCCGGCGCGGGCGGCGAGGCGCGCGCGCTCGTCAAGCGCGGGCCGACGACGGTCGGGCGGATGGTCGCGACCCTCCGCCCGCTGCCGGCGGGCGAGGGGAGGTGGATGGAGCGGCTGATGCAGGCGCCGCTCGGCGGCGGCATCCGCTACAACGGGCCGGCGGGGGTGCTGTTCAGCTTCGGTGGGCTCGCCAACCAGCAATTGTCCGGCGCGATCGCGGTGGCGGCCGATTTCGGCGGGCGGCTCGCCGCGCCGCAGCTCAACGGGCTCGTCCGCGCCGACAATCTCACCTATGACAATGAGACCTATGGCACGCGGCTGACGCAGATCCAGCTCCGCGGGCGCTTCACCGCCGATCGCTTCCAGCTCGATTCGCTCCAGGCGCGCGCGGGCGAGGGGACGGTCCAGGCCAGGGGCTTCGCCAGCCTGTCCGCCGAGCAACATTATCCGATGAACGTCACCGTGACGCTCGATCGCGCGAACCTCGCCAAGTCCGACGCGCTCGGCGCGACCGCGAGCGGCACGCTCAACATCACCAATGGGCCGGGCGGCGGGCTGATCAAGGCCGATATCGTCGTGCCCAACGCGCGCTATCAGATCGTGCGGCAGGGCGCGGCGGAGGTGCCCGAACTCACCGGGGTGCGCCGCAAGGGCGACATTCGCGTCGCGCGGCCGACCGATCGCCCGGTCGAGACGCCGATCGGGCTGTTCAAGCTCGATATGCGCCTGCGCGCCGACAACCAGCTCTACCTGTCGGGGATGGGGCTGGAGAGCGAGTGGCAGATGGACATGCGCGTCACCGGCACCACCGCGGCGCCGATCGTAACCGGCGGGCTCGATCTGGTCCGCGGCACTTACTCCTTCGCGGGGACGCGCTTCGACGTGACGCGCGGACGGATTCGCTTCCAGGGCGGGGCGCTGCTCGATCCCGATATCGATATCCAGGCGACGACGACCAAGAACAGCACCACGTTCAACATCGATATCGCGGGGACGGGGCAGAAGCCGCAGATCAACTTCTCCTCCACCCCGACGCTGCCGCAGGACGAGGTGCTGAGCCGGCTGCTGTTCGGCACCAACCCGGAGAACCTGTCGGCGATCGAGGCGGTCCAGCTCGCCGCCGCGCTCAATTCGCTGCGCGGATCGGGCGGGGGGATCAACCCGCTCGGCAAATTGCGCTCGGCGACCGGCTTCGATCGCCTGCGCGTGCTCGGCGCCGATCAGGCGACCGGGCGGGGCACCGCGCTCGCCGCCGGCAAATACCTCACGCGCAACATCTATATCGAGATCGTCACCGATGCGCGCGGCTTCACCGCGACGCAGCTGACCGTCGCGATCACCAAATCGCTCAGCGTACTGACGCAGGTCGGCTCGTTCGGCGGCTCGAACGCCTCGGTGCGTTATTCGAAGGATTATTGACAGCTATGTAGATACATCTTCCCTCCGCGGCCGAAATCGAATATCGGGTATGGGGAGAGAGGATATCGCATGGCCGAACATTTCGATGTCATCATCGTCGGCGCCGGATTGTCGGGGATCGGCGCGGGCTATCATCTGCAGGCGCGCTGCCCGGATCGTAGCTATGCGATTCTGGAGGGGCGGGAGGCGATCGGGGGAACCTGGGATCTGTTCCGCTATCCGGGCATCCGCTCCGATTCGGATATGCATACCTTGGGCTACAACTTCCGGCCCTGGACCCACGAAAAGTCGATCGCCGACGGCCCTTCGATTCGCGAGTATGTCCGGGATACCGCGCGGACCTATGGCATCGACCGGCATATCCGGTTCGGGCATCACGTCGTCAGCGCGGACTGGTCGAGCGACGAAGCGCGCTGGACGGTCGAGACGCGACTGGCGGACGGCACGACCGGCACGCTGACCTGCAATTTCCTCTATATGTGCTCGGGCTATTATAATTACGCCAAGGGGCACGCCCCGGATTTCCCTGGCGCGGATCGCTTCGCCGGGCGGATCGTCCATCCGCAATTCTGGCCCGAGGATCTCGATTACGCCGGCAAGAAGGTGGTGGTGATCGGCAGCGGCGCGACCGCGGTCACGCTGGTGCCCGAAATGGCCAAGACCGCGGCGCATGTGACGATGCTGCAGCGCTCGCCCACTTATGTGGTGTCGCGCCCGGCGAAGGACCGGATGGCGAATTTCCTCCGCCGTGCGCTGCCGGCGAGCACCGCCTACGGCATCACGCGGTGGAAGAACGTGCTGTTCCAGATGTTCTTTTATCGTCTCGCGCGCAAAAACCCGGAAAAGACCAAGGAGCGGCTGATCGAGATGGTCCGCGAGCAGCTCGGGCCGGGCTATGACGTCGATACGCATTTCACGCCGCGCTACAATCCGTGGGACCAGCGGCTGTGCCTCGTCCCCGATGCCGATCTGTTCGATACGATCCGCACGGGCGCGGCTTCGGTGGAAACCGGGACGATCGAGACCTTCACCGAAACCGGGATTAACCTTACCGACGGCACGTCGATCGCCGCGGATATCATCGTCACCGCGACCGGGCTCGAGATGCAGTTGCTCAGCGATGTGCGCTTCACCGTCGACGGGGTGGTGAAGGATCTCGCGCGGAGCTTCAACTACAAGGGGATGATGTATTCGGACGTCCCCAATCTGGCATCCTGCTTCGGCTACACCAACGCCTCCTGGACGCTGAAGGCTGACCTGACCTCGGCCTATGTGTGCCGCTTGCTCAATACGATGCGCCGGCGCGGGCTGCGGCAGTGCACGCCGCGGGTCGGCGACGAGGCGATCACGCCCGAGCCGTTCCTGTCGTTCACCTCCGGCTATGTCCAGCGCGCGCTCGACAAGCTGCCCAAGCAGGGCAGCCGCACGCCGTGGAAGCTCCACCAGAATTATGCGCTGGATGTGATGATGCTGCGGTTCGGCTCGGTCGACGACAGCATGGAATTCTCGAACCCGGCCCCGTCGCGCGCCGCGCGCGCCGCCTGAGCGGGCTCAGAGGTGATCCACCCCGGCGAAGGCCGGGGTCGGGCGTCGGACCGGTCGTAACCGGTCCCCGGCCTTGGCCGGGTGGGCTTCAGGTGATCGCTATTTTAATGCCCAATGCTCCGGGCGACGATCGTACGCCCGGCGGATTGAACACCAGCCAGACGCAAAACGTCCGCTCTCGGTGTGCGTCTGAGAGCTGAAAGGGGGCAGCGCGACTCGCGCTCGGGCCGCAATCGTTAACGATTCGATTGCCGCATCAACGGATCGGGGAAGTGCGCGCCGGACGCTCCAGCGCGGTAAACAGCTTCGGCCCGACATCTCCCATTTCCGTAAAAACGGCAATGAAATCAATGATATCGAGCCGAAGCCCGCTGGTTACCAGGGACGGAGGTCCGTGGAGTAGATCAGCGACAGAATGAACGCGAGCATGGTTTTCTCCCTTATCGGCAACCGCGAACGGTTGCGGGATATTCTTAATAGAAAATCAACCATTTCGCAATCAAAGTGTTGATCGCCTTTTGGGACAGTGGCTTGGGTCCCGACCTTTCCCGCCGATTAACGATATCTTCAGCCCTTCCCGATATCGCTGAGACTGATGATGTCGCGCCGATCGCACTTGCTCCCTGAGGATGCCGCGCCCGAGGTGAGCGGTGCATTGGACGTACCCGTCCGTCCCGAAACGGGATGGCGGTGCGTGATCCTGACGGAGATCGCGAATTTCGCGGCGTTGCGCCGTGACTTGGGCAATGACGGCGCGCGTACGCTGGTCGATCGGATCGCGACGCGGCTGGAGGATGCCGCGCCGCTCGGCGTCGTCACAATCGTCGGGCGCAACCTTGTCGAGGTGATCGCGGAAGTCGGGTCGAGCGCCGAATATGACGCGCTGTTGACCGCACTTTACGCGGTCGGCGGGCAGTCGCTCGATATCGCCGGGCGGAAATGCGAGCCGTCGCTGATCTTCGGAACGGCGATCGCGTCGCAGACCGATCTCGATATGGTGACGATCGTCGAACGCGCCGAGGCGGCGCTCGAACGCTCGCGCCGCAACGTGCTTCGGTCGCCGGCGGCGGAAGTCAGCGGCGCTTCGTTGATGATGGAACTCGATCGGGCGATCGAGAACGACGAGCTGGTGATGTTCTACCAGCCGAAATTCCACGTTCGCCGCCAGCAGGTTACCTGCGCGGAGGCGTTGATCCGCTGGCGCCACCCGGAACGCGGGATGATCCCGCCGGGCGATTTCATCGCCGCCGCGGAAGAAGCCGATCTGATCGACCGGCTGACCTTGTGGACGATCCGCCGCGTGATCGCCGATCAGGCGCGCTTCCGGGAAGCCGGGCACGATCTCCGGCTGTTCGTCAATCTTTCGGGCCAGCTGCTCGCCGACACGGCGTTCATCGAGCAGGCATGCGAGATGATCACCGGGAGCGACGCGACGCTCGGGTTCGAGGTCACCGAAACCTCGGTGATCCGCGATCCGGTGAGCGCGATCGCCAACCTGCAGAAATTCGCCGATATCGGCATCCGCATCGCGATCGACGATTACGGCGCCGGGCTGTCGAGCCTCGCCTACCTCAAGCAGCTCCCGGCGAGCGAGCTGAAGATCGACAAATTGTTCGTGACCCAGCTCACCAGCTCCAACCGCGACCCGCTGATCGTTCGCTCGACGATCGATCTGGCGCATGCGCTGGAGATGGAGGTCGTCGCGGAAGGGGTGGAAAGCCACGCCGCGCTCGCGCTGCTCACCGTGATGGGGTGCGACATGGTGCAGGGCTTCCTGATCAGCCGCCCGGTCGCCGGCGAGGCGCTGATCGAATTCCTCGACGATGAGTCCCGGCAGCAAGCCGCCGCGCATGACGCTCGCAACCCGCTCAACCGCCTGGCTTCGGTCTGGAAGCGGGGATGAAACCGCGTCGCGGCGCGTTCGCCGCCGCTTCGGCGATCAGCCTGGCGTTGCTCGGGCCTGCGCCTGCCCACGCCAATTCGAGCGACGCATTCGAAAAGACTGCCGCTGACGTGAAAGCCACGATGCTGGCTGATCCCCGCAAGGCGATCGACCTTGGGGAGGCGGCGCTGGCCTATGCGCGCCAACAGCGTTCGTCGCATATGCAGGCGACGGCTTTGTGGTTGCTCGGCGAGGCAAATCTCCGGGTCAACGAAACGCAGCGCGCCCTCGTGTTGTTGAGTGACGCTCAGCGCCTGGCGGAGCGTTCGGACAAGGGGAGCCACCTCGAGGCTGATATCTTGCTATCGCTTGGCAGCGCGCGCACAGCATCAGGCGAGGTGGCGCTTGCCCTGACGAATCTGCACCAGGCGCACGAATTGTTCCGCATTCTTGGTGATGACAGGAGCAGGGCGAAGGCGCTTATCGGGATCGCTTTGCTTTATAACGGCGGCAACGACTATGTCGCGGCGTTGCGCTATTTCGACCAAGCCAAGGATGTGTACTCGAAGGATCCCGGCCTTTCTCTCGCGATTTACAACGGCCGCGGCAGTGCGTTTAAGGATTTGAAGCGCTTCCCGGAGGCGGAAGCGCAATATGCGCTCGCGCTGCAAACGGCGCGCGGCATGTCGAGCGACTTTCTCGTTGCGCTGATTTTGAGCAACGTAGCGCGGGTGCGGCTCATGCAGCATGATTTGCCGGGGGCGGATCGTGCCATTTCAGAGGGTATAGCCCTTAGCGAAAAACCTAACGCAGTTGCCTATCACCCCCTATTCCAGGTGCTCGCCGCCCAGTCGGCCTTCGAGCATCACCGGCTGCAACAAGCCCGCACCCTGATCGACGCGCGGTTCCGCGGTGTGGATCTCGACAAGACCGAGCTTACCGACCGCGACGCACACGATATCGCCTATCGCGTATACAGCGCGCTCGGCGAGGATACGCTGGCGCTCAAACATCTCGCCGCGCTCAAGCGGCTCGACGATCGCGCCACCGAACTCGCGCGGTCGAACAGCGCGGCGCTGGCATCGGCGCAATTCGATTTCGCCAATCAGGAATTGCGCATCACCAAGTTGAAGGCCGACGACCTCCAGAAGACTGTCGCCTTCGAGCGTGAGCGCGCGCGCACGCAGCGGCTGGTGTTTATCGGCGCGGCTGCGGCCACGGCGCTGATCATCACCCTGCTCGCGTTCAGCATCCTCACCTTGCGGCGCAGCCGCAACCGTTTGGCAATCAGCAACGCGGCATTGGCCAAGGCGCTCGCCGCCAAGACCGAATTCCTCGCCACGACCAGTCACGAGATCCGCACCCCGCTCAACGGCATCCTCGGCATGACGCAGGTGATGCTGGCGGACGAGCGGCTCGACGCGGCGACGCGCGACCGCTTGTCGGTCGTCCACGGCGCGGGGGTCAACATGCGGGCGCTGGTCGACGACATCCTCGACGTGGCGAAGATGGAAACCGGCCGCATGACGATCGAGGAGGCGCCGTTCGATCTGCGTCAGCTGATGCGCGATGCGACCGGCATGTGGGCCGAGCAGGCGCGCACCAAGGGCCTGACCTTCGACATGACGCTGACCGACGGCCCGCAGTGGATCGTCGGCGACGCCACGCGGTTGCGCCAGATCATCTTCAACCTCCTCTCCAATGCGGTGAAATTCACCCCGGCCGGCGGGATCAGCCTGACCGCCACGGCCGTGGACGATCGCTGGCGGCTGACGGTGGCCGACACCGGCATCGGCATCTCGCCCGACAAGCATGAGGAGATATTCGAGGCGTTCCGTCAGGCCGATGCGGGGACGACGCGGCAATATGGCGGCACCGGGCTTGGCCTCGCGATCTGCCGCAACCTGTCGCGCGCGATGGGGGGCGAGGTGACGGTGGAAAGCCGGCTCGAGGCGGGGTCGACCTTCACGCTCGATCTGCCGCTGGTCCGCGCCGAGGCGCCGGCGGCGGTCGGGGTCGCGGCGGGCGAGGGTATGCTGGTGGTCGACCGCAACCCGATCACCCGCGCGATGTTCAAGACGCTGTTCGAGCCGCGCGCGGGCAAGGTGACTTTCGCCGGCTCGGTCGGCGAGGCGCTCGGGTTGCTCGACGACGGCGCGCCGCAGGTCATCCTGCTCGACGATGCGACATTGCGTCAGGACGAGGATGCGCTGGCGGCGATCGCCACATTGCGCGCGAAAGCGGGGGCCGCCACGCTGGCCCTGCTCGGGCCGGCCGGGCTGGCCGACGAGCGCGAGGCGCTGGAGCGCGCGGGGATTGACAAGGTGATCGTCAAGCCTATTGCGCGCGACGAATTATTAATCACATTATTCGATAAACCGAGTGCGGCTTTGCTTGTCTCTGCAGCGGCTTGAGGCAATAAAGGTACGCACATGAAACGACTGCCGCGCGATCCGGTCCCACGCCAATGAATGTTCTTTTTATTGAAGACGACCGGATGAACCGGCGCGTGGTTCGCGACATGCTGGAAGTCGCGGGCGCCGCCATGGCCGAAGCAGAAAGCGCCGAGGAAGGATTAGCGATCCTCGATCGCGAGGATTTCGATATCCTTCTGGTCGACCTGCGCATGCCGGGGATGGACGGCATTTCGGCGATCCGCGAAATCCGCAAGCGCGGCGATGCCAAGGCGTCAGTGCCGGTGATCGTCGTCACCGCCGATACCGCCCCCGATCTGCGTGAGCGCTGCCTGGAGGCAGGCGCCGACGATGTGATCTTCAAGCCGGTCGCGATGGACATCCTGTTCGAATCGATGGGCCGCGTGCTCGCGTCCGGCGACGACGGGATGATCCTCTGACGCTACTCCCCCGGGTCCCCACGAAGGCGGGGGCACAGCCTGGGCTCCCGCCTTCGCGGGAGCACAAAGAGGGGCTCGCTCTCGACGTCTAAACCTTCGGCTTGCCGATCGCCGCCGCGAGCGAGGCGGTGGCGCTGCCGCGTCTTGCCGGCAGCGGCTGATCGGGCGAGGGTGCCCAGGCGGTGAGATAGACGATCGCGAAGCGCTCGGTAGTGCGCCCGTCGGCATCCGCCTGACGGGCGAACGCCGCCGCCGTCCGCATCAGCACCTCGCGCGGCATCGCGCGGCGCTCCGCCAGCAGGTTGCCCGCGCCCATGTAGCGCAGATCGTCGAACAGCCGCCCGATATCGCGGTATCGCACGTCGAGCGTCTCGATATCGGCGACCGGGAGCGCGAAGCCGGCGCGCAGCAGCAGGTCCCCCGCCGCGCGGACGTCGATCTGCGGGTGGAGCCGCGGCGCCGGCCGATCGCCTTCCGCCTCGCGCAGCGCGGTGCGCAACGCGGGCAGGCTGCCCGCGCCGACAAATGCGCCGAGAAACAGCCCGTCGGGACGAAGCGCGCGGCGGATCAGCGCCAGCGCGCCCGGCAGGTCGTTCACCGTATCGAGCACCCCGGCCGAGACGATCAGATCGAACGACGCATCCGCAAACGGCAGGCGATCCTCGTCGCCCTGCACCCCGCCCGATTGCGCGGCGAAGCGATGCCCCGCGTCGAGCCGCACGATGCGCGCGCCGGGCGGGGCAGGAAAGGCACCGTCGAAGCTGCCGAGATCGAGCACGTCGTGGAACGAACGTTTCACGCTCGCCAGCCGGTCGAGCAGCCCGTCGATCATCGCGGCGCGCAGGAAATCGTGCGCGGGGTAGCGATCGGCGATCCGGTCGCGGCGCATCCGGCGGGCGTTGCGGTCGAAGATTTCGGGGGGGCGCATGCGCGGGGCTTGTGCCCGCACCCGATCGGCGGGACAAGGGCGCAATGCCGGGGGGCCGGATCAGACAGGGGATGGCGCAGGCGCTCGGGCTGGCGCTGCCGCCGCGCTGCCCCGGTTGCGGCGCGGTGACCCCCGCCGATCACCGCTTCTGCGCGGGTTGCTGGGGGAGCCTGCATTTTCTCGGGCCGCCGTGGTGCGCGGGCTGCAACCTGCCTTTCGCGTTCGATCGCGGGGCAGGGGCGTTATGCGGCACCTGTCTCGCCGATCCGCCGCGTCATCGCGGGGTGCGCGCCGCGGTCGCTTATGGCGCGGTCGCGCGGACGCTGGCGCTGAAGCTCAACTATGGCGGGCGCGCCGCTTATGCCGAAACCGCGGCGCGCCATATGGCGCGGCTGATGCCGGCGGGCGCGGACCTGCTCGTCCCGGTGCCGCTGCATCGCTGGCGGTTGTGGCGGCGCGGCTATAATCAGGCGGGGCTGATCGCCGGGGCACTGGCGCGGCTGACCGGAATGCCGGTCGATCATCGCGCGCTCGAGCGGCACCGCGCGACCCCGGTGCTGCGCGGGCTCGGCGCGCGCGGTCGTCGCGCGGCACTGGCGGGGGCGCTGCGCGTTGCACCGGGGCGCAAGGCGAGCGTCGCGGGGCGGGCGGGGGTGGTGGCCGGCGATGTCCACACCAGCGGCGCGACGGGCAATGCCGCGACATCGGCGTTGCTGGCGGCGGGCGCCGCGAGCGTCACGATCCTGTGCTGGGCGCGAGTGCTCGACATGAGCGAGGCGGATTGACAACCGCCGCCCCGACCCACACTTCGGCAGGATGGCGAATGTCGAAATCTATACCAAGGCCTTTTGTCCCTATTGCACGCGCGCGCTGCGCCTGCTGGCGGAGAAGGGCGTCGAGCCGACCGAATATGACATCACGATGGGCGGCCCCAAACGCGGCGAGATGATCCAGCGCGCCGGCGGGCGGACCACCGTGCCGCAGGTGTTCATCGGCGATCGGCATATCGGCGGATCGGACGATCTCGCCGCACTGGAAGCGGCGGGCAAGCTCGACGCGCTGCTCGCGGCGTGAAGATCGCGCTCGCCCAGACGACGACCGGGATTGACCCGGCGCGCAACGCCGCCGATCTGGTCGCGGCGGTGCATGAGGCCGCGCGGGGCGGCGCGGCGATGCTGTTCACTCCCGAAATGAGCGGCCTGCTCGACAGCGATCGCGCGCGTGCGGCGGCGTCGCTGGTGTCGGAAGACGAGGACGGCGTGCTGGCGGCGGTGCGTGCGGCGGCCGCGGCGGCGGGGATCTGGGTCGAGCTGGGCTCGCTCGCGTTGCGCCGGGCGGACGGCAAGCTAGCCAACCGCAGCTTCGTGATCGATGCCGAGGGCCGCATCCGCGCGCGCTACGACAAGCTACATCTGTTCGACGTCGATCTGCCGACTGGCGAGCGCTGGCGCGAATCCGCCGCTTATACCGCCGGCGAGACCGCGGTGGTGGCGGATACGCCGATCGGGCGGCTCGGGCTGGCGATCTGTTACGACCTGCGCTTCGCCGGGCTGTTCGCCGCGCTGAGCGATGCCGGCGCCACCGCGCTCAGCATCCCGGCCGCATTCACCCGCCCGACCGGGGCGGCGCATTGGCATATCCTGATGCGCGCCCGTGCGATCGAATCCGCCGCTTTCGTCATCGCCGCGGCGCAGACCGGCGAGCATGCCGACGGCCGCGCGACCTATGGCCATTCGCTGGTGGTCGATCCGTGGGGCGAGGTGCTGCTCGATATGGGCGCGGCGCCTGGCATCGGCTTTGCCGAGCTCGATCTCGGCGCGGTCGAGGCGGTGCGCGCGCGCGTCCCGGTGATCGCGCATCGCCGCGCGATCCCTCCGGTGGAGATCGCGCCGTGATCGTATTCGATCTGCGCTGCCCTGCGGACCATGTGTTCGAAGCGTGGTTCGCCTCGTCCGAGGCGTTCGACGAGCAGCGGCGCGGCGGGTTGATCGGCTGCCCGGTATGCGGCGCGACCGACGTGTCCAAGGCGGTGATGGCGCCGCGCGTCTCGCCCAAGGGCGACCGCGCCGAAGCGCCGCGCCCCGATCAGGTCAAGCATGTGCTGGAAGCGCTCGCCGCGGCGCAGGCCAAGGCGCTCGAAGGCTCGCGCTGGGTCGGCAAGAAGTTCGCCGAGGAAGCGCGCTCGATGCATCTCGGCGAGCGCGATCACGAGCCGATCCACGGCCAGGCGACCCCCGCCGAAGCGAAGGCGCTGGCGGAGGAAGGGGTGCCCGTCGCCCCGCTGCCGCTCCCGGTCCAGCCGCCCGAGACGCTCAATTGACCGTAAAGAAACCAGCGGATAGGGCGGCCTCACGTCCCCGTAGCTCAGCAGGATAGAGCGACGGTTTCCTAAACCGCAGGTCGGAGGTTCGAATCCTCTCGGGGACGCCAGTTATTTCAGTGGCTTAAGGCGCCGTCTCGGAATTTGGATTATTTGGCCCAGTTACGAGCGGCCCGATGCTGGACCCCGGCCTCCGCCGGGGTGGACACATTTTGCACTCAGCCCTCCGGGTGGACCTTCAACCACCGGGATGAGCTTCGGCCGAACCTTTTCGGAAATGGATGGCCGGCAATTCGCATCGCCGGCCATGCCGGTTCTTATGCCGGATGCGCGCCCGGCGTGCCGCATTTGGCGAATTTGCCCTTGGCGTCCTTGCACCGCGTGGTTTTCGGTGCGGGCTTGGTGGCACATTTGATGAACTTGCCTTTGGCGTCGCGGCACGGCGCAGCGAACGCCGGCGTGGACAGCAATGCGGTGGCCGTCAGCGCGGCGAGAATCAGCCTCATCATCATCACCCCTTCCGACCGTGCGGGATGCCGAGTCGGTAGGCGAAGGATCGCATGCATTTCGGTTAGCGCGCCAGCAAAAACAGGCGTTTGAAGACCGCGGGAAAAGACCGGGCCGCGCAGCGCGGCGGATCATCCGGGCACAAGAATACGGCGTCGGGAGCGGGCCGGCCGTTCCCGATCCGATTGCGGGGCGCCTCGGGGGCGCCGCATGCGGGGAGGCGGGGCCTCCCCGCGCTATTCACATCCCGTCGACGCTCTTGCTGACCAGGATATTCACCGCGACGCGGCGATTCTGGGCTTTGCCTTCGGGGGTGTCATTGCTTGCCAGCGGGTCGGCCTTGGCCATCCCGGTGGGGGTAAGCATGCGATAGGGCTTCCAGCCGCAATTCTGCTGGAGATAATTGATCACGCGGCTGGCGCGCTTCTCGCTGAGCTGCTGGTTGAAGTCGTCGCCGCCGGTCGAATCGGTATAGCCGACGACCAGCAACAGCGCGTTTTCGGTTCCCTGGGCGGTGGTCGCGGTCGAGCAGAGCAGCGCCTTGTCCTGCGCCGACAGATCCGACTTGCCGGTATCGAAGTGCACGTTGGTGGTGCCCTTGATGTTGTATTTGTCGATATCGCCCAGCCGGCCGCGCAGCGCCTCGGTCGCCGCTGTCTGCTCGTCGAAGCGCTGATCGGTCGCGTTGCGGATCATCGACGCGGTCTTGAGGTCGTTGTTGCGGAACGTAACCTGGCTCGCCACCAAAGCATCGCCCGCTTGCAGCGTCTTGACGGTGACCGGCATCCCGTTGAGCAGCGATTCCGCGCCCAGCTTGCCGCGGCCGCCGAACAGGCCGCCGGTCTTGACCCGCGTCGCATCGTTGACCGCGATCACGACGCTGTTGCCGTCGGCGGTCTTGACCTTCATCTTGTCGCCGTTGCGTGCAGTGATCACGCCCTTGACCTCAGGCCCCGGCGTCATCGCCGCTGCGTCATGCTCCTGCACGCCGGTGACGACGACATTCTGGTCGGGCGCGGTCTGTTCCTGTGCGAACACGTTGCCCGAGGCAAACAGGGCCAGTGCGGCCAGCGGGAAGCGAACTCTTCGGCTATTCATATTGGTGCGCATCGAGCGTCTCCCTTGAAACTCCCCCAGTGCGGTCGGCGTGTTCAGATTCACCTGTCTCGCGCATGAACGTCATCGGTAGGACGGTCGGGAGAGCGGGTAATTGGAGTGCAGTGTGCGACGAACCGTTGTTGCCTGTACCGCCGTGCAGTGAGTCGAAAGGTCCGCTGCGCATGCTGCGGTTGATCTTGCGCAGCAACGCGGCACGCGCGGGATCGATTCCCTCAGCCGTCGTTGCGGCCGGGACATCGCGATCCAAACTATCGCGGGAAATAGCGCACTCGACAGGACTGCGCGCCACCACAGGCCCGCTTGGCTTCAGGCAAAGGAGCAACAGTCCTGTCGAGAACTTGGCATCACCCGGTTGCGGCGATTGTCGATGCAGTCGACCGGTCGGGGTGAGCTTTGTAACCACGCTTTGGGGCGTCCAGCGATAGCCACGCAATACGTGTGGACGGAAAGCTCCAGCCGGCGGGGATGAAGCCGAACTCGATCATTACATCGTTGCTACCGGATCGCGTGGCTCGATTGGTGGGAACAAATCGGCAGGCGGGCGACGATGCCAGCGCTCGGCGGCTAAACGAGGCATCGCTATTTCGGCCGGAGGAGGTGCCCTTCAAAGATCGTGCGGCTTGGCGGCGGCGGGATGCTGGACGCACAGGATCGTGCCGGCAAAAACGATGAACCCGGCCACCGCCAGCGGGAAAGCGAGCCCGATCCGGGTCACCATGATCGCGCCGACGCACGCACCGGCGAGGATCGCGACGATCGCGGCGATCCGCCGCATGAGATTGGGGGCGCTGCCGCCGGCGAGGCGCGAGTCCGCGGCGATCCCGGTGATCGTCAGCGTCAGCACCGTCGTGGTAAGGTCGGGGACCTTGAGCTGGCGGATCGTCGCATTGCGGAACCCCATCGCGATCGCGGTCAATGCGATGATGCTGAGGAGCGCCCATTGCGGCCCGAGGCCTTTGGGGTCGAAGAATAATGAGACGATCGCCGCGATCCACAGCAACCCCGCCTCGATGCTCGCCGCGACCACCAGCCAGTGCCGCAGGGGCTTCTTGCCGAAGGTCTGGCCGGTCCGCCCGCCGATGAATGCGCCCACCGAGAACGTGAGGAGCGCGACCAGCGTGGTGGCGATCGAGAAGCCCGGCGTCTGCGCGAGCGCGAAGCCGAGAAAGACGATATTCCCCGTCATGTTCGCTGTGAACACCTTGCCGAGCCCCAGCACGCTGACCGCGTCGACCAGCCCGGTGGTGGCCGAGAGTAGCAGGAGTAGCCCGGGTAGGGGAGAGGAGACGGGTTTGTCTTTAGCGGGGGGTGAACTCGCCATCGGCGACCTCCTTTGATTAGAAACGGAAATTGGCTTCGAGGCCGATCAGCCGGATCGTTTTGGCCGGCCCGGTCTCGCGGATGAAGGTGCCGGGCTGGAATAGCGAGAAGGATGTCGACAGCCCCAATTCGGCGGTCGCCTGCCACGAGAGCGTCACCTCGGCCTCCTTGCCGATGAAGCGTGCGCGGCTGTTGCCGGGCGCGCGGATCAGATTGCCGGGAATGTCGTAGACGCCGTCGGCGGTCGAATAGCGCCAATAGCCCATCGCGGCGAGGCTCGCGGACATCGTGCGGTTGAGCCTGGCGCTGACGCGTGGATTGGCGCTGATGATGTTGGTCGGCCCGACCGGGGACAATTCGCCGAAATATTTCCCCTTGGGAAACAGCGCATTGAAGGTTCCGAGGTGGCGATCATCGCGTCTGCCGTCGCCGCTGACGACGTTGAAGCGCAGGGTTGCATCGGGGGTGAGCGGGAGCTTTGCGAGCTTCACCCCGGCCTCGGAGCCGACCGTCCAGGCACCGATCGTCTTTCCCGCGAAATGCCCGAATTGCGCGACGCCCTCGATATTCCAGTGAAGGTTGCCCTTCGCGCCATTGAGGCGGGCACCGATGCTGTGCCGGACCTCGCGTCCCGTCACCCCGCCGAAATGCGCGACGCGGTTGCGATAGCCGAGATAATAGAGATCGACGCCTGGAAGCACGGCATAAGCGCCCCACAGCATCTTGGTCGGGGATGTCTTGTCGTCGAAGCTGCCCGGCCCCGGCACGACCGGGTTGACCGCGAACAGATTGACCTTGGCCTTACCCAAGGAAACGATCGTTCGCACCCCGTCGAACGCGAGCGGGACATTGGGGCCATAGCGTGTGCCCACAAGCCGCTCGGTGCCGAGCGAGATCATCTGTCGGCCGCCGCGCAGCGTGATCGCGCCAAGGTCCAGTTCGGCAAAGCCCTGCAACAGGTCGACGCGGGTCTGGTCGATCGGCGAGGCTGCCGGACGAACGCCTATTGCATAGGCCGCGATCGGCTGGACGAAGGTACGAAACTGCCCGACGTGAAGATCGGCATAAGGCATGACGCGCAGCCAGAGATAGCTGTCGTCGGGCGCCGGGCCGCTGCCCCAGAGATTGTTCGCGAAATTCTCGTTGCGGGCACGGATCTCGATCCCCGTCGAGAGCCAGATGTCGTCGCTGATCGGGATATATTTGAATTTGCCGGTCCAGTGATGCGCGCGCTTTTCGGCATTGGCGAGATGCGCCCAATCCTCGTCGAAGCGGGTGATCGTGAGCGTCGGCGCCTGCCACGGCTCGGTCGTTTGCGCCGCGACCGGTGCCGCATAACCGACGAGCGCGATGACGGCGGTCGCAAGTAACCTAGGCACGCCGCTTCGCTTGCTCGGCGACCAGCGCCGCCAGCACGAACCCGCCGATCAATCCGATATGCTCGAAAAAGGCGTTGGTCGCGGCGAACCGCTCCGCGCCTGCCGGCATCGACCAGAAGGCGTTCGCGGTGAAGGCGGCGAGCAGCGTGAAGACCCCGAGCATGCCGGCGCCGAGCCAGATCAACCGACCCGACAGGATGAGCAGAGGCCCGACGAGCTCGATCGCGATCGTGATCCCCGCCCACAGCGCCGGCGGGGTCATCCCGAAATGCGCTTGCTCGGCGACCGCCGCCGGCCAGTTGCTGAGCTTGACGACACCGCCCAGCAGATAGGCGCCGACCAGCATCAACCGCGCAATGAACCAGGTCGGCGCCCATTCGAGAATGGCGTCGACAAAGCGTGGATCCTGGCCGGCGCGCATCATCACTTCGCCGCCTCGGCGTGTATCTCGGCGATATAGCCGCCCGGGAACTGGACGATCGCGGTTTGGCGACCGCCGACCGTCGAGGGGGTGATGAGCGTTTCGGCGCCGGCCGCGGTCGCCTTGGCGAGCGTCGCGGCGAGATCGGAGACCGCATAGCCGGTCATGTCGCGCCCATAGGGCCAGGGGAGTTGCCCGTCGGTGACGAACACGACCATCTTTCCGTATCCGCTGTCGATCGCGACCCGCCGGATCGTCTTGCCCGGCTGGCCGACCTCGGCCCCCGGCGCCGCGCGATTGTCGGAAGCGATCTTGCCGTGGGCGAACCCCGTCCAGTCGCTGATGAAGCGGTCCGCGGCGTCTGCCGTCAGATAGATGCGGTTCTCGGGCACCGTGGCGAGCGGCGTGTAATTGGGTTTCGTCGTGTGCCAGTAGATCTGCATGTTGACCCCGCCCGGCCATTGGATGACCGCATCGCGCCCGATCGGATCGGGGAAGGTCGTGATGCGCCGGATCGCGCCGTGCTTCACCGCCGAGGTCACCGCCGCGTCCATGTCGGTCACGAGATAACCGGTCCGCTCGTCGCCGAACGGATAGGGGATCGGCGTCTTGAAGCCGAACACCGAGACCGTGCCGGCGGGTGTCAGTGCGAGCTGCGACTTGGTGAGGCTCTTGGTCGGGGTGACCTGAAACTCGCCCTGTTTCGACGTGGTGCCGCCGAAGGTCGCGACGAAGCTTGCGACGAATTTGTCGAACTCGGCTTCGGGGACATAGACATGGGTCGTGTCATATTGCGGGCCGACCGAATAATCGGGCGTCTGCACCGGCGCCTCGCCCGCCAGAAGCGGCGCGGCGGGCGCGGCGACGACGATCGCGGCACCAAGCAGAAAGGCAATGCGCTTCATCTGTTTTCTCCTGAAGGGATTTCGCGTCAGACCGCCCAGCATCCACAGCCCAGCGCACCCCAGAAGGTCTGGACATCGGCAACCGGAACGCTCGCGCCGAGCGCGCTCGCGTGGTCATGCCCGTGCACCGCGCAGGCCGAATGGCAGGCGCAAGCGGCGGCGAGCTTGGCGCGCGCCTCGGGGGTCTTGTGATAGCCGCCGAAGACCGCGACCGGCGACCAATCGGGCATCGGCTTGGGAAGCGCGGGCGCAATGCCGGCATAATCGCCTTCGCCATGCACCACCTTGCCCCCGAGCAAGGTCAGCAGCGAGCGGATATGGACGATCTCGTCCTCCGGGACGGAGAAATAATCGTCCGACAGGACCGCGAGATCGGCGAGCTGGCCCGCCTTGATCTGCCCCTTCTTGCCGACCTCGTTCGAGAACCAGGTGTTCTCGTGGGTCCACATCGCGAGCGCCTTGTCACGGCTGACGCGGTTCGCGCCGGGATAGAGCTTCAGGCCGCCCATCGTGCGGCCGGTGACCAGCCAGGAGAGCGAGACCCAGGGATTGTAGCTGGCGACCCGCGTCGCATCGGTGCCGGCGCCGACGTGCAGCCCCGCGGCGAGCATCCTCGCGATCGGCGGTGTGCGCTCGGCGGCCTTGGCGCCATAGCGTTCGACGAAATATTCGCCCTGATAGGCCATGCGATGCTGCACGGCGATGCCGCCGCCCAGCGCCGCGATCCGGTCGATATTGCGGTCGCTGATCGTCTCGGCATGATCGAAGAACCAGTTGATCCCCTCGAACGGGATGTCCTTGTTGACCTTCTCATAGACGTCGAGCGCGCGGCCGATCGTCTCGTCATAGGTGGCGTGGAGCCGCCACGGCCAGCGATGCTCGGCGAGCAGGCGGATGACCGGCTCGAGATCGCCTTCCATGTTCGGCGGCATATCCGGGCGCGCGACGCGGAAATCCTCGAAATCGGCCGCCGAATAGACCAGCATCTCGCCCGCACCGTTGTGGCGGTAGCTGTCGTCGCCCTGGCCGGGCGAGACCTGCTTCACCCAGGACTGGAAATCGGCCAGCTCTTCCTTGGGCTTCTGGGTGAAGAGATTGTAGCTGATGCGGACGGTGAGCTCGCCGTCCCGATGCAGCTTCTCGATGATCTCATAATCTTCGGGGTAATTCTGGAAACCGCCGCCGGCATCGATCACCCCGGTGACGCCGAGGCTGTTGACGTCGCGCATGAAGTGGCGCGTCGAGTTGATCGCATATTCGGGCGGGAGCTTCGGCCCTTTGGCGAGCGTCGCATAGAGGATCGTGGCATTGGGCTGGGCGAGCAGCAGGCCGGTGGGATTGCCCGCAGCATCGCGAACGATCTCGCCACCCGGCGGGTTGGGCGTATCCCTGGTGTAGCCGACGGCGCGCAACGCAGCCCCGTTGAGCAGCGCGCGATCGTAGAGGTGGAGAATGAACACCGGCGTGTCGGGCGCCACCGTGTTCAGTTCGGCGATCGTCGGCAGGCGCTTCTCGGCGAATTGATGCTCGGTGAAGCCGCCGACCACGCGCACCCATTGCGGCGCCGGGGTGCGATCGACCTGCATCTTGAGCATCGCCATCGCCTCGGCCAGCGAAGGCACGCCGTCCCAGCGCAGCTCCATGTTGAAATTGAGCCCGCCGCGGATGATGTGCATGTGGCTGTCGATCAGGCCGGGGATGACGCGGCGCCCCTTGGCGTCGATAACCTCCGCATCGGGCGCGACGGCGGCGCGAACTTCGCCCTCGCTGCCGATGGCGAGGAATTTGCCGTCGCGAATGGCGATGGCTTCAGCCTGGGGATTGGCGCGATCGAGCGTCGACACCTTGGCGTTGATGATGATGAGATCCGAATGAGCCACCGGATTGTTCCTTGCGTAAAGCGGCGAGGCGAGAAGCGCGCCGGCCGCGGCGGCGCTTCCGGCGATCGTGTCGCGGCGGGTGAATGTCATGCGTCGTCTCGGGGCTGGTCGATCGGCCGGCCGAGGATATGTTCGGCGCAATCCTTCCTGAGGAAGACGGCCATTTCCTGCCCCGACGCCAGCCGCTTGGCGATCGGCACGACCTGTTCGCCGACCAGCATGCCGAGCAGCCCGATCAGCGCGATCGCCGGGGGCGCGGGCGACCGGACGCCGAGGAGGCTGTAGATGATGCCAACCAGCAAGCCGACAGCGAGCGAGATAAGATAGGGCTTCATCGCACAATGCTCCGCAAAAATGGCTCTTCAGCTGCGCATCGGCGTCCCTTCCCGGGCCGCGAGCAGCGCGTTTGACTCTGACGGTGCAGGACAGGCGACCGGGACAGGGGAGGGCGCGGCCGCCAGTCCTGCGTTCCGTCAATGCCCTTCGGAGGCGTTGAACATCGTCTTGGCGTAGGTGATGCCGAGCCCGTAACCGCCGCCATATTGGCGCGCGATGCCGGTGGTCGACTCATAGGTTTCGGTGCGCGCCCAGTCGCGCTGCAGCTCGAGCATATATTGGAGCGAGGTCATCGGCTTGGCGCCGAGCTGGATCATCCGCTGCACCGCGCGTTCATGCGCTTCGGCCGATATGTCGCCACAGGCGTCGGCGATGAAATAGACGTCGAAACCCTGATCGATCGCCGAGGCGACCGGGCCGACGATGCAGACGCTGGTCCAAAGCCCAGCCATCACCAGCCGCGTCTTGCCGATGCGATTGACCTCGTCGATCACGGCGGCGTCTTCCCAGGTGTTCATCGAGGTACGATCGAACATCTTCTGGCCCGGAAACGCATCGGCGATCTCGGTGAACATCGGCCCAGAAAAGCTGTCCTTGGCGACGGTGGTGAGGATCGTCGGCACATCGAACGACTTGGCGGCCCGGCTGATCAGCGCGGCATTGTTGCGCAGCACTTCCGTGGCGATCGACTTGGTGGCAAACGCCATCTGCGACTGGAAATCGATCAGGATGAGCGCGTGATCGGTCGGCGAGATCAGCGATTTGCCCGGGGTCGGCGTGGCGGTGATCGTCATGAAAAGCTCCTCTGTTGTGCAGCATCTCGCTGCCGTTCCTTGACGCTAGGCACATTTCTGTTTTCGGATCAGACGGATAAATTGAGACTGATCGTTCCAGATTTTGGAATAGATGAGGCGCGCGAGTGCATTGGCCGCGGCTGCGTCACCTTGGCGGCAGCGGGCAGGGCGACGTGCGAATATGTGCGGATCGCGGGGTTTGCGGTAGACGACCGCCCGCTCGTCAAGAGGGCTGGTACTGCGGTCATGTCGGCTTCCTTCACCCGATGAAGGAAGCAAATGCCGCACCTTTTGGACAAGCCTCCAACGGGTAGGGTCGTCCCACCTCGAAAGGGGAACGGGGCCTGATCGCCGGGGGCAGGCTGTTCGCCGAGCGGGTTTCCGAGATGCCAGCGCTCCCGTTCGCCCGACCGCAATGCTCGAGCCGGAAATTTGTCCGGCCGAGCCTAGATTTCGATGAACCCGCGCTTTGCCGCGATCGCCACGGCATGCGCCCGGTCCGAGGCTTCAAGCTTGGCGAAGATGCTCTTCATATGCGCCTTGACCGTATCCTCGGATATCGAGAGGTGGCGGGCAATCTGCTTGTTGGCATTGCCTCCGGCGGCGAGCTGAACCACCGTGATCTCGCGGCTCGTGAGTTCCTCCTGACCGATATGCACCGCGATCTGGCATGCGATCTCCGCAGGCACCCGCCGCAGCCCGGCATTCACCGCCCGAATTGTATCGAGCAGGTCGCGTCGCACCGCGCTCTTGAGAAGATAACCAGCCGCGCCGGCCTTCAGCGCGCGCACGGCATTGTTCTCGTCGGCATAGGTCGTGAGGACGATGATCCGCGCCGCGGCGAATTCGGCGCGAATGGCTGCGATCGCGTCGATGCCCCCCATGCCGGGCATCTGCAGATCCATTAAGGTGACATCGGGCCGGGCCGAGCGATAGGCTTCCACCGCCTCGGCCCCGTTCGAGGCTTCTGCAACCAGTTCCATATCCGGCTGGCCGCCGATCAGCGCGGCGAGACCGTCGCGCAGCAGCGGATGATCGTCGACCGTCATCAGTCTGATCGCGCGGCTCTGGTTCGGCGAATTCACCTTCAATCCTCGATCAGCCAGCGACGGTGGGCGAAGCGACTCGATAGCCCGGATCTTTGCTCATAGGCGATCGATGCCGGGACGGTCAGCGTCACCTGCGTTCCGCCACCGGGGCGGCTGGCGATCGAGAATTTGCCCCGGACAACTTCGGCTCGCTCGCGCATCCCCGTCATCCCGAAATGATCGGGCCGCCCGCCGCCCGCGGCCACCTCCGGCGCGATTCCAATCCCGTTATCGGCAATTTGCAACAGGAATTCGCGCTTATGATAGATGATGTTCACGATGATCTTCTGGGCTTTCGAATGACGCAGGGCATTGAGGATCGCCTCGTCCCCGATGCGCAATATCTCGGCGTGAACAGGCGGACATAGCCGGCGCGGCGGCCCTTCGGTGACGACGTGGAAGGTCGCCGAGGATGCGGTGCCGGCTTGCGCGGCGGTATCCGCGAAATGCTGGGCGATATTGTCGCTGGTCGATGTAGTGCGCAGGTTGCGGACGCTGTCGCGTCCCTCCGCAAGCGCCGCGTCAGCCCGGTCGAGCGCCTCCTCCAGGTTCGCGCGGGCGCCGTGCGAAGGCGGCAACGTGTCGATCGCCGATTGGAAGCGATAGATCAGCCCTTGAAAGCCTTGCAGCAAGGTATCGTGAAGCTCTCGCGCGATCCGCTCGCGCTCGCGCAACCGGCCTTCGACCTGCTGGCGGATCGTGGACGCCACTTGCCGCATGCGCAGCGAATAGAGCAGCCAGCCGCCAGCGATGAACGCGATCGCGATGAGGACCTTGAACCAGATGCTCTGCCAGAGGGTCGGCAGGATGTCGAAGCTCACCGTCGCGCCGGAGCGATTCCAGACCCCGTCATTGTTGGCCGCGATGACCTGGAAACGATAATGACCCGGGCCGAGGCCGGTATAGAAAGCCTGTCGCCGGTGCCCCGGATCGACCCACGCGGCGTCGACCCCTTCGAGCCGGTAACGGAAACGCACGCGCTCGGGGATCGAAAGGCTGAGCGCGGCATAATCGATCTGGACGCCGGTCGTGCCGGCCGGAAGGTGGATCGGTGCGCCGGTCGCGAAGGATCTGCCGCCGGCAACGAGCCGATTGATCGACACCGGCGGAACCAGCGCGTTCTTCGACAGATGCTGCGGATCGATCCACGCGATGCCGTGGCTGGTGACGAACCACAGGCGGTGATCTTGTGCCTCGATCGCGGTCGGCGTGTTCGAATCCTGCTGCGCCACCCCGGGTAGGCCATCGTCGAGGTCGAAGAGGGTGGAGCGTAGTTCGCGCTCGGGATGGACGAAGGCGGCGGCGAGATCCGCGACCGCAACCCTCGTCACCCCGGAAATGCCGTTCAGCCAGACGGCGCCGTCGCTTCCCAGCACCATGCCGGACAGTCGGCTGAGCCGCGGATGTCTTTCCGCACGGAGCGTCTGGAAACGCCGTCCGTCGAAGCGCGCGAGCCCGAAGTCGCCCAATATGTAGATCTGCTCGCCGATTGACGTGACGAGCTCGATCCTGCCGGCCGCGAGCCCGTTCTCCTCCGAAGCAGCGATCTGCCGATTCTCGTCGAGCATGACGAGGTGGTCGACATAGTTGAGCCAGACCCGGCCGCGCGCATCCGACAGCATCTGGACCGGCGCACGGCGCTGGGCGCCGAGCGGCGGCGGCGCTCGCCTCCATCCGCTCGGATAACGGCAGAAGATGCCGTGCTCCAACACCGCCGCGCAGAGCAAATCGGCGCTTTCCAGCCAGCCGGTCACCGTGCCTTGCGCGTCGCGGGGCAGCGCCGCGAAGCGAAAATGCGAGCCTGCGAGGCGCGCGATGCCGTCATCAAACCCCGCCCACAGAGCGTTCGACCGGTCGACATGGAGCGACCGCGGCCAACCGCGGTAATGCGCGATTGGTTGCGCGGCGCGATTGGCGTGCGCCTCGAACAAGGTCTCGCCGGTGAGGACATAGACGGCGCCGTCCTTGCCGGCCGCAATCTGAAAACCCTTGCGCGACGTCGGCGGGAGACCCGGCGCGGCGACTGCATTGGCTTCCCGGAAGCGATCGAGACCGAGATTAGTCCCGACCCAGATATTTCCCTCGCGATCTTCGAGCAGCGGGCTGGCAATGTCCGAACTCAGCCCGTTCTTCAGCGTGAAGCGCTCGAGCGACCGCGAAGCCGGCGGCCGATCGTTGCCGATGACGCGGAAGATCCCGCCGGCCGCGCGCGCGGCCCACAACACACCGTCGCGATCGATCAGCATCGGCTCGCCACTCGGCTCGACACTGGACGGAACGCCCGAGGGCGGCGCGCTTTTCAGCCCAGCGGGCTGCAGCGAGCCGGCGATCGCGTGGATCGGCCGCGAGCCACCCGGCGAGAGCCAGATACGGCCGTCGCGCGCCTCGAAGATACGCGCGCGCGCAGCGGCCGGTTCGACGGTCCGCTCGAACCTTTGTGCCTCGGGGCGTAATACCCACAGCCATCCTGCGGTCGTGGTCCAGACCGATCCATCGCGCGCGACCACGACGCTCGAAACGGCGCCGGCGGGAAGGCCGGCTTCGTCGCCGATGAAGCTCCACCGGCCCGCCAGGAAGCGCGCGAGCCCGCCCCGATCGCGGTTCTTGAGCGCGGCCCAGATACCGTTGTTTCGGCCGCCCGCGATCTGGAGCACCGCTGCGTTGCGGGCGCCGAACGAAAAGGTCGTGAGCCCGCCGTTGCGAAGCCGCGCGACCTGGCCCGCCTCGAACCCGATCCACAGATCGCCGGCGGGGTCGACATATAACGCATTGATATTGGCCGACGGCATGCGGTTGCCCGGCGCGAGCCTGACCTTTTCGAAACGGACGCCATCGAACCGATAAAGGCCAGCCCCGGTGCCGAGCCAGAGGTAACCGTCGTGCGACTGGGCAAGCGCCCAGATGTCGGGCGGCGCGCCGTCCTTGATCGTCCAGGCGCTATGAAAAAGCTGGTCGAGGCGGCGCTGTGAGTCGAGCGCACCGAGCGGCACATGGGCAAGCAGCATCAGCGCGCCGATGGCCCATCTCGATTTGCGCAGGCCAACCCCCATCCAGCCGTCCTATCGCTCGATGTCCAACCTGTCGATCACGGCCATGCCTGCGCCGCCGATCGGCCGCAAACCCGAAAGGGTGATGGTTGCGCTACCCCATTCGGCGTGGCGTGATGTGCGCGCTTTCCATAGTTTTCGCCAGTGACCCGGAGCCTGTTCCAGTATCCGACCGGCATGGTGGGGGTGGCGTTGTTGCTGCTCCGCCTTTCGGTGGCTGGCGCGCTGGTCGCAGCGACGACGTTGGTCGCGATGCCCTGGGCTGTGCCGCCGATCCTTTTGATCGCCGTGGCGGTGATATTGGGCATCCTGACCCGTGCCGGCGCCGTGTGCGGCGTGATCGTGGCGATGCTGATCGGTGCGGAGGTCGGCGGCGCGCTCGCCGTGTCCGCCTGGTTGCATGGATTGGCTTCGCTCGCGCTCTCGATGACGGGCGCCGGCGGTTATTCGATCGACGCGCGGCTCTTCGGCCGCACCGTCCTGACACTGGAATAGACAGATAACGGGGCGGACCCGTGCCTAACGTCGCCGGGTTCGCCATGCCTCATCAAGCCGCCAAACGCACAGGAGATATTTCGATGAGCCAGGATTTCGTGACCACCAAAGATGGCGTCTCGATCTTCTACAAGGATTGGGGCCCGAAGGATGCCCAGCCGATCGTCTTTCATCATGGCTGGCCGCTGTCGGCAGACGATTGGGACAATCAGATGATGTTCTTCCTGCTGCACGGCTATCGCGTCATCGCGCACGACCGGCGCGGTCACGGTCGCTCGACCCAGACCTGTGCGGGCAACGAGATGGATACTTATGCCGCCGACGTCGCGGCGCTTACCGATCATCTCGATCTCAAGGACGCGGTTCATGTCGGCCATTCCACCGGGGGTGGAGAGGTCGCCCGTTATGTCGCGCGCGCGAAGCCGGGGCGTGTCGGCAAGGCGGTGCTGATCGGCGCGGTGCCGCCGATCATGGTCAAGAGCGACAAGAACCCCGGCGGCCTGCCGATCGAGGTGTTCGACGGCTTCCGCGCCGCGCTCGTCGCCAATCGCGCGCAATTCTTTCTCGACGTGCCGTCGGGGCCATTTTATGGTTTCAACCGGAAGGACGCCAAGGTGAGCCAGGGCGTGATCGAGAATTGGTGGCGCCAGGGCATGATGGGCGGTGCCAAGGCGCATTATGATTGCATCAAGGCGTTCTCGGAGACCGACTTCACCGAGGATCTGAAAGCGATCGGCGTACCGACGCTCGTGATGCACGGCGACGACGATCAGATCGTGCCTTATGCCGACGCCGCGCCACTCTCGGCCAAGCTGCTCAAGCAGGGCACGCTCAAGACCTACGAGGGGCTTCCGCACGGCATGTGCACGACCCATCCCGACATCATCAACCCGGACCTTCTGGCGTTCATCAGGTCCTGACCGGGGAGCCCGCGCATGAGCTATCTCGTCGCCATCACCTTGTTCCACACCGCGCTCTGCTTCATCGCAATCGGCGCGGGAGCGGTCGCCGTCGCCGGACTATGTCAGGGACGGCGCATCTGGACAGGGCGCTTTCTCGCACTGGCAACCGCGGTGAGCGTCACAGGCTATTTCTTCCCGTTCCACGGCGTGACGCCCGCGATGATCGTCGGCGCGATCGCATTGGGAGTGATCGTCGTGGCGCTCGCGGCGTACCGTCACTTCCACCTCGAGGGCGTCTGGGCGCGGGTATATGCTTCAGCGCTCGTCGCGAGCCTCTATCTTCTCGCCTTCGTCACCGTCGCCCAGGCCTTTCAGAAGATCCCCGTGCTCCACGGACTCGCACCGACGCAAAGCGAGCCGCCCTTTGCGATCGCGCAGATCGGCGTGCTGATATTCTTCCTCATCGTGGGGTGGAGAGCGACCTCTCGATTTCGGGCGTCAGTCTCCGCCGGACGGCCCGTTATGCTCAAGTGAGTAGATGTGGCTCCAGGTCTTGATCCGCTCAGCGCACCGTGGCGAAGCGCCGCCGCCGTGGTTCCCCTTCCACGACGAATATTGTGACGGACAAGACCGATATAGGGCGACCGAAGAGTATCCTCGCATCAGCCATCCACCACCCCTCGAAATTGCGGAGAGGGGATGAGTCTGGGAACGTCAGCGATGGCGTTCCGGTATTATGCGGAAAAATTATTCGCTTGGCGCGAATTAAATGGCGCACTCGACAGGATTCGAACCTGTGGCCTCTGCCTTCGGAGGGCAGCGCTCTATCCAGCTGAGCTACGAGTGCGTTGTCAGGCGCGCCTAGCAGCCGCGAAGCGCGAAGACCAGAGGGTTCGTCGACCTGATTACTTGGTTTTTGCGATCTTCACCGGCTGGAACTCGGCAAGCCCGCAACTCGCGCCGCGCATCGGCGGGCTTTGGTAGAGCACCGTGATGATGTCGGTCGAGCATAATTGGCTCAGCGAGGTCGAATAAGCGAAGCGCCGCTCGGAGCCGAGCCCGGGGCAGCTTTGCGGCAAGGTCACGCGATAATAGCGGTCGCCCGAGATGCGGAAGTCGATCACGCGATCGTTCCGCACCTGGCTTTCGCGCAGCGAGGTGATCGGCACGCAGCTTTGCGGCTTGCCGTCCGGCGTCGCGGCGGGGACCTCGTTGCGGTCCCGCGCCGCGCCGGGGGCGGCGACGGCAGCAATGGCGATGGCGGCTGGCAACAGGATTCGCATGATGCACCTCCGGCTTGGCGCGTGACCTCAATCCCCTGCGAACGCGTTCCTGAGCCGTGCGAAGAAACCCTGCGCCTCGGGGCATTCGTCGCCGGTCTCGGTCTCGCGGAACATCTCGAGCAGCTCGCGCTGCCGCGTCGAGAGCCGCGTCGGGGTTTCCACGTCGATTTGTATCACAAGATCGCCGTGTCCGCGCCCCTGCAGCACCGGCATGCCCGCACCGCGATGACGCAATTGTTTGCCGGACTGGATACCGGCCGGGATCTTCAGCTCGTGCGTCCGCCCGTCGAGCCCGGGGATCGCGAGCGTGCCGCCGAGCGCCGCGGTGGTGAAGCTGATCGGCGCGCGCGCGAACAAGGTAGTGCCCTCGCGCTCGAAGATCGCGTGGCGCTTCACATGGAGAAAGATGTAGAGATCGCCCGGCGGCGCGCCGCGCGGCCCGGCTTCGCCCTCGCCCGACATGCGGACGCGGGTACCCTCGTCGACCCCGGCGGGGATATTGACGGTGAGCGTCTTGGTGCGCTCGACCCGCCCGTCGCCGCGGCAGTCGCGGCACGGATCCTCGATCACCTGGCCCGAGCCGTTGCACATCGGGCAGGCGCGTTCGACGACGAAAAAGCCCTGCTGCGCGCGCACCTTGCCGTGGCCGGCGCAGGTCGAGCAGGTATGGGCGTGCGTACCCGGCCGCGCCCCGGTGCCGTGGCAACTGTCGCACGAGGCGGTCACGTCGATGGTGATGTCGGCGGATTTGCCGTGGAACGCCTCTTCGAGCGTGATTTCCATATCGTAGCGCAGATCGGCGCCGCGCCGCGGCTGGGCGCGGCCGCCGCGGCCGCCGCCCATGAATTCGCCGAAGACGCTCTCGAAGATATCGGAGAAGCCCGCGAAGTCGTGCGCGCTGCCACCGCCGCCGCCGTTCTGGAACGCGGCATGGCCGAAGCGATCATAGGCCGCGCGTTTCTGCGGGTCCTTCAGGCAGTCATAGGCTTCGTTGACTGCCTTGAACTTGGCTTCGTTGTCCTTGCACCCGCCGTTCTTGTCCGGGTGATATTTCATCGCGAGCTTGCGATAGGCCGATTTGATCGTGCTCGCGTCTGCGCCGCGGTCGACTTCAAGCAGTTCGTAATAATCGATTTCGGTCATTCCCGGCCCCCGCCGAGTGGTCCGGCGATCGCCGTGCCGGCCGAGGCCGGCATCTCAAGCATCGCTTCATTGTGCCTGAGCCCCCGGCACGCGCCGGGGCGACGATCGCGGATCACTTCACTTACGCCTTGTTGTCGTCCACTTCCGAGAATTCGGCGTCGACCACATCCTCGCCACCGGCGGGGCCAGCCGCTTCGCCGGCGCCCGCGGGGGAGGCTTCGGCCTGCTGCTGCTTCTCGTAGATCGCCTGACCGAGCTTCATCGCGACCTGCGCGAGCGCCTGGGCCTTTTCGTTCATCGCATCGACGTCACCGCCGGCAACCGCCGACTTGGCCGCGTCGATCGCCGCCTGAATCTCGCCCTTGAGCGCTTCATCGACCTTGTCGCCATTGTCGGCAAGCTGGCGCTCGGTGGTGTGGATCAGGCTTTCGGCGTTGTTCTTCGCCTCGGCCGCCGCCTTGCGCTTCTTGTCCTCCTCGGCGAACCGCTCGGCATCGTGCACCATCTGCTCGATATCCGAATCGGAGAGGCCGCCCGAGGCCTGGATGCGGATCTGCTGCTCCTTGCCGGTGCCCTTGTCCTTCGCGGAGACGTTGACGATGCCGTTGGCGTCGATGTCGAACGTCACCTCGATCTGCGGCACGCCGCGCGGGGCAGGGGGGATGCCGACCAGATCGAACTGGCCGAGCAGCTTGTTGTCCGCCGCCATTTCGCGCTCGCCCTGGAAGACGCGGATCGTCACCGCCTGCTGATTGTCGTCAGCGGTGGAGTAGGTCTGCGACTTCTTGGTCGGGATCGTCGTGTTGCGATCGATCATGCGGGTGAACACGCCGCCCAAAGTCTCGATGCCCAGCGACAGCGGGGTCACGTCGAGCAACAGTACGTCCTTGACGTCGCCCTGCAGCACGCCGGCCTGGATCGCCGCGCCCATCGCCACCACCTCATCGGGGTTGACGCCGGTGTGCGGCTCCTTGCCGAAGAAGTTCTTCACCACTTCGCGGACGCGTGGCATGCGGGTCATGCCGCCGACGAGCACGACATCGGCGATCTCGTCGGCCTTCATCCCCGCATCGGCCAGCGCCTTGCGGCACGG